>CAIXXM010000037.1 GCA_903923395.1 uncultured Acidobacteriia bacterium | reverse complement strand
ACTTCCGTGGCCGGCACGGCCATAGCCCAACACGCGGCTAACAGCCGCGTGTCCAACAGCACAACTGATTGTGACTGTTTATTCCAGACATTGGAATAAACACCATTCTGTGTGAAGTACTCCACTAGCGGATAGTAACTGGCGGACTTAGTCGATGAGCGTGGCGTTCATGGTGATCGCCGTCTTGTAGAGACGGGAAACCGGGCAGCCTTTTTCCGCACCTTGCGCCGCGGCGAGGAACGATTCTTCGGTTGCGCCAGGAACTTTGCCCTTCAGTTCCAAATGGCTGCCGGTGATCGTCGGCGCGCCATCCACGGGTTCCATCGTGATGGTGCAGGTGGTCTCCAGCGAATCCGCTTTCAAGCCGGCAAGCTGCAGTTGCAGGGACAGCGCCATGGTGAAACACCCAGCGTGTGCCGCCGCGAGCAGTTCTTCCGGGTTCGTGCCCGCGCCTTCTTCAAAGCGCGAGTGAAAGGAATAGGGCGTCTCAGACAAAGTTTTCGTGGCGGTGGTCAGGCTGCCTGCGCCGCTCTTCAAATCACCGGTCCAGTGGGCCGAGGCTGTGCGTTTCATTCGTGTTGCGTCTCCTGTATGCGGATTCCGTACTCTTAAAGTAGATGAAAACGAACGCGGCGCGACTCCTGGATGAAGCGAAAATCTCCTACGAATTGCGTGATTACGAAGTGGACCCCGACGATCTCTCGGCCGAAACCGTCGCGGCGAAGGTCGGTCTGCCCCCGGAGCAGGTCTTCAAGACACTTGTGGTCAGAGGCGACCGGCAGGGTGTCGCCTTTGCCGTCATCCCCGGGAATGCAGAACTCGATCTGAAGGCGCTGGCGAAACTCACTGGCGACCGCAAGATCGAAATGGCACCTCTCAAAGAGGTGCAGGCACTAACCGGTTACACCCGCGGCGGTGTGACGGCACTTGCCGCCAGGAAGGCTTACCCCGTGTTCCTGGATGAAACCGTGATCCTCTTCGATGTCATCGCTCTCTCCGCCGGCATCCGCGGCACACAGATTGTGCTCGCCCCGGATGACTATATCCGGGTCACATCGGCGACACTGGGAGAGATCTCACAGCCGAAATGAGCGAAGACTACTCCCATCTGCGGTTCCAGTGCCAACCCGGCTGCACGGTTTGCTGCGACCGGGAAGGCTGGGTCTATGTGACCGACGAAGATGTCCTGCGGATCTCCGAATACCTGGGCATGAAGCTGGCTGACTTTGAGCAGAACTTCATCTACCGTACAAAAAAGACCGCCCGGCTGCGTGTGCCGAAGAATGCCAACTGCACCTTTCTTTCCGAGGGTGGCTGTTCGATTCATGATGTCAAGCCCGTCCAATGCCGCACTTTCCCCTTTTGGCCCGAGTTGATCGGCAGCCGCCGGGATTGGTTTGAGACCGGCAAATGGTGCCCGGGAATCGGGCAGGGTGGACTGGTGAATATCGAAACCGCCAAGGCGCAGGCCGATGAAATGGCGGAGGCCTATCCGCACTTCTACGAAGCGAAATAAACAGGGGTAGATCAAAATCCTGATCCGCCCCTGCCCAACCACCTGCTAATTTGGCCAGGTCACCTGGACCGGTGACGGGCTGTTCTGGCTGGTTCCATTGCCCAGTTCCCCGTTCTGCCCGGACCCCCAGGACCAAACGGTTCCATCGCTGCGAATCGCCTGACTGTGTTGATCCCGCGCCGTTATCGAGACGATGTTGTTCAGGCCCTGCACCTGCACCGGCACCAGACTCTGCGTCAGTGCCAGCGAACCGGTTCCCAACTGCCCTGCGCCATTCGACCCGAAGGTCCACACCGTGCCGTCGCGCAGGAGTACGGAACTGAAGCTGTCTCCCGCGGAGACCTGAATCGCTCCCGTTAGTCCGGGAACCTGCGTGGGAACTGCCCGGTCCAGCGTGGTGCCGTCGCCCAGCAGGCCACTGCCGGGGTAGATTCCCGTCCATGTGTTTATGCCCCAGGTCCAGACGGTGCCATCGGACTTGACCGCCATGGCGTGCTTCCAGCCAGCGGAGATCGAAATCACGTGGTCCAGTCCCAATACCGGAGCGGGCGTGTAATGGGGCGTGTTCGTGCCGTCCCCAAGCTGGCCATTTGTGTTCGCGCCCCAGGCCACAACGGTATGGTCGGCCAGCAGCGCGAGTCCGAAGAGATAACCGCCACTCACCATGATTGGATGGCTTAAGCCCTGCACCTGCACAGGCACGGGATAGTCTGGACTGGCATCCGCCACGCCATTGCCGAGCGCGCCCCACTTGTCAAGTCCCCAAGCCCAGACGGTGCCGTCAGACTTTATCGCGAGCGTGTGATAAGCCCGTCCGCCCAGGGCAACAATGCCGCTGAGTCCGCTGACTTGCACCGGCGTGGAACTGGAGATGTTCGTGCCATTGCCCAGTTGATTGAAGCTGTTCATGCCCCAGGCCCATACAGAACCGTCTGACTTCAGCGCGACGTTGTGTTCTTCGCCGCCCATGATCGCGGTGACTCCCGTGAGGTAGCCCGTCCCGCCTGGACCCTGCACCTGCCCGGGAACCGGGTTGTCCACGGTTGTTCCGTCGCCACGCTGGCCGTACGTGTTCATGCCCCAGGTCCAGACTGAGCCATCGGCTTTCAGTGCAACTGCGGCGCGCGCGCCACCCCACACTGAGACCGGCGTGTTCCGGGTATTCCACTGGGGGTAGAGATGTACATTGGCCGTTCCCATCGTCAGGGTGGCGCCAAAGTTATAGTTCATGCCCGAGCCATCCTGCGCCGTATTCCAGCCGGTGAGGACTTGGCCGGGGCTGAAGAGATAGCCGATATTTCCGGCAACTGTTACGGACTGTCCGGGGGAGTATTGGTTGGGGTCCGTGGGTCCAAAGCCTGCGACCGCGCTGCCATTTGAGTAAGTAACGGTATACTGACCCGCGGGCGGTGTGGAGTAGTTGGCGGATACTGTGGTGTTTGCCGCGGGCATGGCGAGGGTGGTTGTGGCCGATGTCGCCAGTCCGACTGCCGCGCCTGACCAGGAACTGAAAGCCATTCCCTGCGGCGCTGCATTGGCTGTGATGTTGATGATCGTTCCCGGCGTATAACTGCCGCTGCCCGTGCCATTTACTACGTTGAGCGAGTAAGTCGGGACAGCTGCGTATGTCGCGGTCACGATAGTATTGGCGGCCGGCATGGTGATGGTCGTGCCTGCGGCTGTCGAATTCGCGACTGCTGCTCCGGTCCAGCTCTGGAACTGTTGTCCTGCGGGGGCTGCGCTGGCTGTGATATTAACTGTTGTTCCCGCAGGATAACTGCCGCTGCCTGTGCCATTCACCACGGTGAGCGAGTAAGTCGGGACAGCTGCGTATGTCGCGGTTACGGTAGTATTGGCGGCCGGCATGGTGATGGTCGTGCCTGCGGCTGTTGAATTCGCGACTGCTGCTCCGGTCCAGCTTTGGAACTGTTGTCCTCCCGGTGCTGCGCTGGCTGTGATGTTGACTGCTGTTCCCGCGGGATAAGTGCCGCCGCCCGTGCCGTTCACCACGGTGAGCGAGTAAGTGGGAATCGCAGAATAATTCGCAGTCACGGTCGTGTTTCCCGCTGGCATCGTCAGCACGGTAGCAGCCGAACCCGCATTCGCGACACCCGCACCCGTCCAACTCTGGAATTGCTGCCCCGCTTGCGCCGCGTTCGCTGCGATATTCACCGCAGTCCCCGCTGCATATGTGCCGCTGCCCGTGCCGTTCAAAACCGTCAACGTATAAGTCGGCGGCGATGCACCAGTTCCAACCGGGACCGTGATCGCGTTACTAACTGCTCCTGCAGTAACGACAGTGAATGTTGCGGAAGCCATTCCCGCCCCCGTGTACACAGTTGCGGTCAAGGTGTTCGGCGAAGACATCTGCGTGCCATACTGCACACCGCTATCCCAAATCAGAGAGTTCGCGGTGAAGCCAGAGCCATTTACCTTAACCGTCGTTGTGCCCGGCGGTAATGGATTCGGCGAGACAGAAGTAATTACCGAAGCCTGCGGCAGCACGGTCACGTAGACCGTCGCCGAATACTTGCTGCCGCTTGTCGCTGTGACCACTGCGCCGATCGTCTGCGGATTCTGTCCCGGGATGACCGTTGGCGCGGTGTAGAGTCCGCCATTCAGGCCGGTCGTAATCGTTCCAGTCGCGGCTGTTCCGCCCTGCTGCGTGCCCACCAGCCATTTGATGCTGGAGATGGCGAATCCGCTGGGCACTGCCGCGAATTGCAGCGTCCCTCCCACGGTCACCGCCGGGTAGGCGGATGGCGTAATCGCCAGGCTCTGTGCCTGCAGTGCGCCGGCGCAGAGCCAGAGTACACCGGGTATCCACAGCGCCGGTCTTTGTTTTCGAACCATACTTCATTCCTCCTGGAGAGGCGCAGGTATGTGTCCGGCCCCTCTACTGAAGGAATGGTGTGTGAAAGTGAGCGCGTATTAGCAGCGGGTCATCAAACGGACATGGCTCCGCTGACCGGCGCCGGCCAGGTGCAGACGGAATGCGCTGCGATCATCTCTTGCATCAACTGTCTGGCCTCGGGCGGCCACGGCGCGGTCTTGCGGATGTTCAGGTCGACAAAAGTATTGATGCACTCGAAGATATTCGACACCTGATTCTTCGTCTCATTCACCGTGAACATCAGGTAATGGAGTCGCTTGGCATTCACTTCCAGTGCGCGGACGTACACCGCCAATGCCTCGCCGGGCATAATCTCACTGACGAAGAAAGTATGGTGCTGCAGGTCCATGGTGCCGCTGTTGCGCGCCTTGTGCGACTCCACCGTCAGGGCGTGCATGTCATGCAGTACATCCCCCGCATCGTCATAAAGCACCGCATACCAGCGCACATTCACATGGCCATTGTTATCGGCCCAGTTCGCGGGCACGGTGTATCTGTAAATCGGGTCGCCAAGTTCTTTGATCTGACTTACTTCCAGCTTCGGTGGCCTCACTGCAGGATGACCTTCTTTCCGGTATGGATCGAATCCCGCGCGGCGGCAAGGATCTCAGAAACAATCATATTGTTCTCGAGCGACGACAAGCCTTCCACCTTGCGTCCACGCACCACGGATACCAGATAGGCGACCGAATCCTTATCCGCAGCCGGCTGGGCCGGAGGGGTCTGTTCCGTCTCTTTGGCCGCGCTCCCCAAGCGCGTGCGCAGGGAATTGCCGCCGGTTGCGACGGCATAACCCTTTTCCGCGTAGACTTCCAAGTCCTTGCGGGCGTAGGGCCAGTCCCAGGAGCCCTGTATGATGCCGGTCGCGGTCTTGTATTCCACCAGAATTTCGGCTTCATCTTCCACGCGCGGGTAAGTCTGCGGTTTGAGCCGCTTGCCGATGGCGGTCACAGAGACCGGCCGCTCTCCGTTCATCAGCCAGGTCATCAGATTCGCGCCATAGCAGCCGAAATCATAGAGGGCACCGGCACCATTCTTCACGGGGTCAGTCAACCAGGTCAAGAACTCCTTGCTGACGTTGATCGCCGCCGGTCCGTCATGTCCATCCATTGCCACCATCTTGCGGATGTTACCCGCGGCATTGTCTTCTTTGAATAACTTCCAGATCGCAGTGTGGCTGGCATACCAGGTGGTTTCATAGTTCACGATCAGCGGGATGCCACTGGCCTTGACCGCGTTCTGGATTCTCCTGGCATGAGCCATATTCACCGCCATGGGCTTCTCCATCATCACGGCAATCTTCTTTGCCGCACAGGCTTCCACAATGGCGGCATGATCGAAGGTACTGCTGAAGGCGGCCACGGCATCTGGTTTGACCGCGGCCAGCATGGCACTCAGGTCAGTGAAGAAGATTTCCTTCTTGAAGCCATACTTCGCCGCGTACTTTTCATGGAGGGATGTATCCGGGTCAAAGATCCCCGCCACCTCCATTTCCGGATGCGTCTTCGAAAGCCGGAAGAACCCGTCCACATGACCGTGGACGAGTCCCGCGACTGCAACGCGAACTGGTTTGTCGGCGGCCTCCGCGGCGCACGAAGCCGCCAGGAGCAGCAGGGGAATGAGGGCTTTGATCACCCTCGCATCATATCTCCGCCGCATTTTCTCTGCGGTAGTAGATGAGATAAGCCAGGCCCACACCCGCGGGCAGCAATCCCAGTGAGGCCAGGCCAAGGGGAACTCCCTTGTTCTGTTCGGGATGCGCGCGGTAGTCTTTTAACTCTTCTTCCGTGGCTCCCATGTCCCTCATGCGCGTGATCTCCCGCAGTTGGACTGATTTCGGAACAGTGCGGTCAATGGAGAGCGAAAGGCACGCGAGAATCACGGAGATGCTCAGCCCCGTGAAGAGCCAGCAGAGCCCGCGAAGCAGATAGATGCGGGGACTGAAAGGCTCAGGAATCCGCACGGGCTCGGCGGGAATCGGCAAACCCTTCTCAAGCGCCAGCAGACGTTCCTGATGCTTCAACACCAAACCCTTGTGCCGCAAAGCAACAATCCAGGCGAGCAACCCCACCACCATACCTGCCACCAACACCGTACCGAAGATTTCAAATCCCTGTCTCATGCAAAACCTCCTTTTCGTGCGGTTAGACTCAAACGGACGGCCCCAATGTTTCGTGCGCCGCATGAAACATTTCGTAATTCTTCAGGAGTCTAACGGGCGCGGGATGGATGAAGATGTCATCAGGTGTCTGGACGCACGTCGCACGCAGGAAGCCTTTGAGCTTGTGGCGTCGCGGTACCGCGACCGGATCTACCGGATTGCCCTCGCTGTCCTGGCTGACGAAGGTTTGGCCGAAGATGCCGCGCAGGAAGCTTTGCTGCGGATTTGGAAGAGCCTCTCCGGCTTCAAGCGGAACGCCGAGTTGCGGACGTGGATCTATTCGATCTCCCGCAACTGTGCCCTGATGGTGCTGGCTTCCAGAAAGGCCAGGGCGGCGGGCGAACTCGATGAGGATTTGCTCCCGGCGAAATTCGCGGCACCTGCCCGCGCCAGCCATGACGTAGACGGCATGTTGAACACGCTGCGGCCCCAGTACCAGCAGGTGGTCCGTTTGTTCTACATGCAGGAGAAGTCGTATGAGGAAGTGGCTGAGATGCTGGATCTCCCGATGGGCACGGTGAAAACGGTGCTCCACCGTGCCCGCCTGGAACTTGCGACAATGGCCGCAGGGCGCTTGATGCAGAAAGGAACGCGATGATGGACTGCGCGGAATTCAAAGAGCAGCCGGGCTGCGCGGAATTCAAGGAACAGTTGGGTTGCGGCGGGACCGGCCCGCTGGACGCACATGCTTCCAGCTGTCCTGGCTGCGCGGCGCTGGCAGCAGCATTCGCGGAGCTTGATGCCGCGCTGACGGCACAATACTCCGGGCTCAGCGCGCCACCTCTCCGTATGCCGCGGGCTTTGCCGGCAGGGCCCAGCATGCTGCCTGCCGCACTCGATTGGATTGCCTGGTCCGGTGTGACGGCTTGCTGTGCGGTTCTTTTGATCTTCAGTCCGCTGGGCACGGTGCTTTCCGCCTGGGCCTGGATGATCTTGCTGCTCTGTGTTGCCGTGGCTTGCGTGTTTTGGCCCGCGAAGACTCTGCAATCGTGATAAATTCTCCTCCAGAAGAGGAGCTTCCATGAACCGCCGTCATTTCCTGATGGGTGCAGCCGCTGCTGCCCCGGTTGCCGCACATGCCGCCAAGAGTCCGAACGAAACCATCCGTATTGCCTGCATAGGCTTCAACGGCAGAGGGAAGAACCACATCAGTGCCTATTCGAAGGCCCCCAATGTGGAGATCGCCGCACTGTGCGATGTTGACGAATCGGTGCTCGGCAAAGGCATGCAGATGGTCGAAAAGGCGGGCAAGAAGAAACCCGCCGGCTACACCGATTTCCGCAAGCTGCTGGAAGACAAATCGATTGACGCCGTTTCCATCGCCACGCCCAATCATCATCATGCGCTGCAAACCATCTGGGCCTGTGAGGCGGGCAAGGATGTTTATGTGGAGAAGCCCTGCTCCTTCAACATGTTTGAAGCAAAGCAGATTGTCGCGGCCGCCCGCAAATACAACCGCATCGTGCAACAGGGCAGCCAGAGCCGTTCTTCCACCGCACTGCAGGAGGCCGTGCAGAAGATGCGCGAAGGAGAGATCGGCGATCTCTACATGGCCCGCGGACTCTGCTACAAGTGGCGCGACACCATCGGAAAAAAACCGGTTTCGCCGGTGCCCGCGGGCGTGCACTATGACCTCTGGCTCGGGCCCGCTCCCAAGCGTGAATTCACCGCGAACCGTTTCCACTACAACTGGCACTGGCATTGGGATTACGGCAACGGCGATCTCGGCAATCAGGGAATCCACGAAATGGATATCGCGCGCTGGGGCCTGGGCGTGAAGTATCCAACGAAAGTTTCTGCGATGGGTGGCCACTTCATGTTCGATGACGACCAGGAAACACCCAACACCATGAGCGCCAGCTATGAGTTCAATGATGGCGGCGTGAAAAAGATGATGGTCTTTGAGGTCCGGCACTGGATTTCGAACCATGAGGCCGGTATCGCGGACGCCGAAGCGGCATCGGGCAAGTTCAACCCGAACACGATCGGGAATATCTTCTACGGTTCGAAGGGCTATCTGGCGATTGATGGCTACTCGAAGTACCAGACCTGGCTCGGCAAAGACCAGAAGAGTGGACCCTCCGGGCAGAAGGGCGGCGATCACTTCGCGAATTTCCTTGAAGCGGTGCGTTCGCGGGATCAGAAACACCTTACGGCGGAGATCGAAGAAGGTGCTACCTCCACGGTGCTGGTCCACTTGGCGAACATCTCCTACCGTTTGGGGCGCACCCTCAACTTCGATGCGAAGACCTGGACCTGTCCCGGTGATGCGGAAGCGACGGCGATGTTTACCCGGCCCTATACGAAGGGTTTCGTCGTCCCCAAGTTGGCGTAGAAGTGCACGGGTCGCCGTGCGCGAGTGCCTCAAAGCCGCACAGGCGCAAGGGCCGCGCCCGCAAACTCGATCAGCAAACGCAGCATTCAGGTGGCCCGAAGTCGTCCGTTGTGCGGCGGTTCCTCAGAAGCGTAACGGTCTGCGCCAAATCACGCAGGTCCCCTGGGTGATTTGGCGCAGCCATTCCAAAACCTGTTATTTTTGAGGAGGTGACTTTGGCAATAGCATTGCTATCACAGTCACACTGGTCCCCTCCATTGCATCCTGACTACATGCCCCTGACTTCCGGCTTCGACTATCCCGCAGCCGCGGCCAACTCGGCCAAACGCTTCCGTGACCTGCTGGAAGCGGCGCCGGATTCGATTCTTGAGGTAGAGCCTGGCGGTCGCATTGTGCTCTGCAACGCGGTTAGCGAGAGGATCTTTGGCTATTCGCGCCAGGAATTGCAGTCCATGACGGTGGAGGACCTGATTCCTGATTCATCCCGCGGCGGACATCATCATCTGCGCGAGGCGTACTGGAAGAAACCCACTCTGCGCCCGATGGGCAGTGGCCGTACCCTTTTGGCACAGAGAAGAGATGGTTCGCAGTTCCCGGTGGAAATCAGTTTGAGTCCTGTGCAAGCGGAAGACGGATTGCACGTGATAGCAATCGTGCGGGATGCGACGGAGCGGAAAGCCGCGGAAGAACAGATTCGGGAAGTGAACCAGCAGTTGGCCATGCGCAACCACGATGTGGAGCGCGCCAACAGATTGAAGAGCGAGTTTCTGGCCAGCATGAGCCACGAACTCCGCACGCCCCTGCATACGATCATCGGTTTTACGGAGTTGCTGGCAGAAGAGGCCGAAGGTCCGCTGAATGACAAGCAGAAGCGCTTTCTGCAGCACGTGCACAAAGATTCTCTGCACCTGCTGGCGCTGATCAACGACATCCTCGACCTTTCGAAGATTGAAGCGGGACGCATGGACCTGCACCGCGAACGCTTCAACCCGAAACAGGTGCTTTTGGAAACGTTGACCGGCATGCAGCAAATCGCTGCAGGGAAGAACGTGACCCTGGAAGAACGCGTCTCGGGCGATCTGCACGTTTTTGCCGATCGCACCAGGTTCCGGGAGATCCTGAACAACCTGCTGAGCAACGCGGTCAAATTCACGCCAGAGGGCGGCTTTGTACTGGTTTCCGCCGTGAAAGAGGGCCGCAAGGTGCGCTTCTCGGTTCGCGATACCGGCATAGGGATTGCAGCGGAGGACCAGGAAGCGATCTTTGACAAATTCCGTCAGGTTTCCTCGACCACCCGGGGCGTGCGGGAAGGCACTGGCCTGGGGCTCGCGATCGTCAAACATCTGGTGGAGATGCACGGCGGCAATATCCATCTGGAAAGTGAACCCGGCCAGGGCAGTACCTTCAGCTTCACCATGCCGCTCGATGCCAGTGGCGGGCGCGAGGAACCGCTGGTTTTGATCATTGAAGATGAGCCCGGTGGACGGGAGTTGCTCGCCAGCTATCTGAACCCGGCGGGCATCCGCACGGAGTGGGCCGCGACCGGCGAGCAGGGCTTGGCGAAGGCTCTCGAACTCGTGCCGGACGCCATTACACTGGACCTGTTATTGCCCTCGCGCACCGGCTGGGCGGTGCTCCGGGAACTCACCAGCCATCCGCTGACTGCTTCCATTCCAGTGCTCGTCGTTTCGGTGCTCGATGAGGACCAGGCCGCGCTTGACAACGGTGCCACTGCCTATCTCCGCAAGCCATTGAAAAAAGAAGCCTTGCTGCGTGCCCTCCGGCAGCATGTCCCCGCAAGATTTTCCACACTCTGAAATCCTGATGGTCCTACAATCGTTGTGGTGGAACAGCAGAAGACAATTCTTGTCGTGGAGGACCGCGACGCCAGCCGGGAACTTCTGCGGATCATACTGGAGTCGGCGGGATATGCTGTCATTGAAGCTGTTGACGGGCGTGATGCCCTGGAAATTGCACAGCAAACAGTGGCTGACCTCGTGATTATGGATGTATACATGCCATTCCTGACAGGGTTCGAGGCACTTGCCGGTCTGCGCCTGCTTCCGGGTTACAATGCGGTTCCGGTGGTTGCTTTGACTGCCAGCGCCATGACGGGTGAGCGCGAACGTGCTCTGGCAGCAGGGTTCGCCGAATTTCTTACGAAGCCCGTAAATCTGGCAAGGCTGCGTGGTCTGATTCGGGAATTGCTGAGAACGGAAACCATATGAACGCGCCGGAACCAAGCATATCGCTGGTCATTATCGACGACAATCCGGGCAGCCTGGAACTTCTCTCCGAAGCATTGGCCCGCGAGGATGTCCGCATCTTTACGGCGCAGGACCCCGAAGAGGGACTTGAGATTGTCTACCGTGAGCATCCGCAAATTGTTCTGACAGATTTGGTGATGCCGGGGCTTTCCGGGTTGGACGTCCTCGACCGCATCACGGAGTTTGATCCCGCGACGGACGTTGTCCTGATGACCGCGCATTACACCACGGAGACGGCTGTAGAAGCGATCCGCAAGGGTGCGGCCGATTATCTGAACAAACCGGTTTCGATCACCGCACTCCGCGAAAGGATCGCCGCTTTGGTATCGGACCAACGGAACCGGCAGCGTGCCATCGCACTGCAAAGCGAGATCCGGGACGATTCGAAATTTGAAGGTATGATCGGCCGCGGCCCTGCGATGTGGGAAGTGTTTTCGCGCATCCGCCGTGTAGCACCGCACTACCGGACCGTCCTGATTACCGGGGAAACCGGAACCGGTAAAGACTTGGCGGCCCGCGCCTTGCACAGACTGAGCCCAGTTGGCAGGGGCCACTTCGTTGTCCTGAATTGCTCGGCGGTGGTGGAGACTTTGTTTGAGAGCGAACTGTTCGGGCATGTCCGTGGAGCCTTCACCGGCGCGCAACAGGACAAGATGGGCTTGTTTGAGCATGCGGATAAAGGCACTCTCTTCCTCGATGAAATCGGCGATATGCCGCTGAGTACGCAGGCGAAGTTGCTGCGTGTTCTGCAGAACCAGGAAGTGCTGCGCGTGGGTTCTCTCACGCCGAGGCGTGTCGATGTCCGCGTGATCGCAGCAACGCACCGGGATCTGCGGACCGCGATCGCAGAGCGCGCGTTCCGGGAAGATCTGTACTACCGGTTATCGATGGTGGAGATTCGCACCCCTTCGCTGTGTGAACGGAAAGAGGATCTCCCGCTGCTGATCCGGCACTTCCTCGAAAAATTCTCCTCACAGTTCGGCAAACCGGTGCGGGGCTTGACCCAGAGGGCGCAGATTCTGCTGGCACGCCATGACTGGCCAGGCAACGTCCGGGAATTGGAAAACGCGATCGGACACGGCTGTATGATGACCCTGGCCGAGACGATTGATGTGCAGGATCTGCCCGAGTACCTCCGCTTCCCGCTGCAAAGCGGCACAGCCAAGGCTGCGGCGGCGACCAGCCCAGTGCCGGATGAAGGCTCGTTCGAGGAACACGAGAAAGGCCTTCTCATGGATGCCCTCGCCAAAGCGAACGGGAACCAGTCACAGGCCTCCCGCGCGCTTCGGATCGGCAGAGATGCGCTACGGTACAAGATGAAGAAGCACGGGCTTCTTTAGGCCACCAGAGTAATCGCGCCTTTTTCCCGCAACCCGGTCAGAGCAAGGCCATAGCGGCCACGAACGCCGGTTTTTTCGAAGATATGCTTCAAGTGGATCTTCACTGTTCCCGTTCGAATACCGAGTGAACGGGCAATATCCCGATTCCGAAGCCCCTTTTCGACGAGTTCGGCGACCTGGCGCTCCCGCGGCGTCAGATGAGACTCGCGTGGCTTCATCACCTGGCCCGCATCACCAAAGATGCCGTCTTCCATCCAGGTGTTACCGGAAGCAACAGCCCGCAAACAGGCCAGGAAGGTCTCCGGCTGTGCGGAACGCCGCACCACACCCTTCGCACCCGCCTGCAGCATCTTCAATGCTTCGCTTTCCGTGATTCCGGTACCCCAAACCACGGCCCCGCTGGCAATACCAGCCCGCGTAGACGTGTGCAGCCAGTCCGTAATGGCTGACAAACCGAAGGATTTGTCCAGAACAACAATGGCGGGAGTCATGGCCCGCGCCACCTCAAGGGCAGCGGAAAGTGTGTGTACAGCGCCCGAGACGCGCAGGTCCGGACACCGCTCCAGCAGCCCCTTAACACCTTCAACAGCCACCGGCTGTGTATCGCACATAAGAACCGCCTGAGGCGGCAGATTGGTCATATTCGCTTGCACCCACTTGCTCTATCGGCAGGAACGTTACAAAGGTTTAGTGCTTCCTCACGAAGAATCTCTCAAGTTCTTTGTTCCAAAATGAAAATGGCGGCACATGTTTTTTCCACATGCGCCGCCGAACCCGTTGCCGGGAAGTCAAACCGGGACCGTCTTACCCCAGAATTCCCAGATTGGTCTGCTGGAAGTTTCCGATGTTGGGGAAGATCTGCGGCATGTTGGCCGCCGACACGCCGAACCAGTTGGCCATGGTGGCGCCATACTGGTCCACCGACGTCGTGGGAAGCAGCGTTCCGCGGTTGTTCGCATCGTCCGGCCCGCCCAGCGACAGATCGGGGTACTGCCCGAAGAACTGCCCGCCCTTCACCGCGCCGCCGATGATGAAGTGATGATTGCCCCACGCATGGTCCGTGCCGATCACCCCGCTGTTGCTCGGCATCAGCGTACGGCCGAACTCCGAAGCGGTAAACGTCGTCACGTTCTGCGCCACGCCCAGTTCCACGGTCGCCTGGTAGAAAGCCCCAACCGCCTGACTCAGCATGGGCAGCAGTGTGTTCTGCACATTCAACTGGTCGCCGTGGGTATCAAACCCATCCAACTCACAGAAGAAGATCTGTCTCGACAACCCCAGCTGGTTCCGCACGCTGATCATCTTCGCCACCGTCTGTAACTGGGCGGCGAGTGGATTGGGCGTGTGATCCACATCATTGAGCGTCATCGGGAACGGCGTCTGGAGCGTTGCCGTAGCCAGCAGATTCGTCAGCGTGTTGGCATAAGCCGCGCCGCGGGAAAGTGAACTGTTCGCCGCCTGCACCAACTGCATGCCGTTTGAAAACGTCAGCAACTGCTGCATGCCATTCGCGCGGGCCGGGTTCCCCATGCCATTCAACAGTGCCGCTCCACCAGCCGGTACAGAAGCCGCGAAGGTCTGCGCCCCCACGGAGAACAGGTTCGAGCCATACATCGTCGTCATGGCGGGAAACAAAGCCCCCGCGTTGACCGGTTGCATGATATCGGCCAGCCGTCCGCCCCAGCCCGAATTGCCCAGACCCGTCGGGATGGAACTCTGCCACTGGTTCTGCTGGTCAGAGTGCGAGAACAGCGCGTTCGGCACCAGTGCGCTGTTGTTATTTCCCAGGTACTGCGTGCGTGTTGTGGGCTTCACCAGCATGCCCACATTGGACAGTACCGCGGCCTTGCCGGAGTTATAAAGAGCCTGAATCTCCGGCAGCATCGGGTGCAGACCATAAACGTCGCTGCCATTGTGGATGGGCAGCAGCGATCCGGCACCCAATGCGACGGATGATGGGCCAGGCACGCCGCGTGCCTTCTGATACGCCGCAATGCTTTGCAGCGAGGTCTGGATGGGAATGACCGTATTGTGGCCGTCATTGCCACCCGTCAAAAAGATGCAGACCAGCGCGTTGTAGCCATTCGCACCTGCCGCCAACGCGTTCATTTCACCGAACTTGGACATGGCGCCAACCGCGCCAACCGCTGCGACGGAACGGAGTGTGTCGCGCAGGAATTCTCTTCTGGATCGAATCAACATTTCTCAAATCTCCTTGGATGCCTTTTACATGCTTCTGAGCGGGGAACTGCGCGGCTTAGTGCCACACGTTGTAATAGCCCGAGGTAATGATCAACCAAACCGCATCCTCGACGCGGAATACGTTCCCCTGTGTCTCCGCCGCGACTGCCGCAATGATGTCGTTCTTCATCGTGGCGGGCATGGTGCCGTGGGTTAATGTGAGGTCAAGCGCGGCCACCAGAGTTGCGGGTTGCGGAGCCAGAGCCACAAAAGGAGTAAGATCCACCGTAGTTCCGGGACCATAGCCCTGGACGGGATTGTTATAAGCCCCCAGAAAATTGGCCACCATGTTGGCACGGTAGACAGCGATATCCGGAGTATAGATCTGGAACTCGCCCCCCTGCAGCCCGGTACCAGGCGCAGTGAACATCGGAGAGTAGTAATTGAACACGCTCGCCGGATTAAAGACGTCCTGATGCATGTTATACAGGTCGAAGCCGAAGTAATTCTGCATCGTCATGGTGCCACCAAAAGCGCGCACGATCCCAGCGATATACAACACCGGTTCCTGCAGGTGACCATCCGTGACCTGGTCCTGTCCGCCGTTGTCATTGGCGCGTGCTTCCGGGTCCAGCAGCACTGCGGTAACTACTGCCTTCATATCACCACGCACGCCCTGTCCGTTGTTATTGAAGGCCGCAGCCACGCGCTGCACATAGGCAGGGCTGGGGTTGCTCTTCACCAGGTGCTGGATGAGCTGACGGCTGACAAACGGCCCCACGTTCGGATGGTTGAAGATGTTATCGAGGGCGAAATCGAGATCCTGCTGCGGGGACAAGTTCGCCTGCGCCACGCCTCCAGCCACTGCGCCGGGGTAGTTCAGCAACTGCTTGGAACCCATGTCATGGTATGCGGCATTGGAAAACATCGGTCCGGTCTGATGGTTGTAAGAGTTCCAGGTATAAGGACCCGGATAAGTCCAGCCAGTGAGGACGCGGGCAAGTTCCGTGATGTTGAACTGATTATAAGCTGCTGCCGGAACGTTGTTCTGATCCAGTTGGATGGTGCCATCCGGATTGAGCAGCGTGGTGCCCATGCTGAAGAGCTGCATGATTTCCCGTGCGTAATTTTCATTGGCAACCGCGCCAATGGCCGGGTTGGCCTTCGCGTTGTTACCCATGTCAAGGAAGTAACCCATGGAGGAATCAAGTGTCACATCTGCCATGATCTTGCGGTAATTCGCGAATGCGTCATTCAGCAGGATATTCTCAAACGGTGCCACCTGCGGGTCCCAAATCAACTTGTTTTCGGAAACTACAAAGATCTGACTCAAGGCGAAGGCGACACGCTGCCGCAGTTGATCGGCATTCATCACGGCATTGGTCAGGAACTGCTGCCGCAACAGGCCGTTGGAACTCGAAGTTGCCACATAAGGGGCAAGCACGGGCATGGCAAACTGTTCATTCAGCCAGCCCTGGAAGCCAACGGCCTGCACGTGGGCGGCATCACTCGGGGTGGGTCCGAAGGCACCTTGCTCAAGGAAACGCCGGGCGGCCGCCGCGGAGACGACCGAGAGTGGATTACCCACTTGCACCTGGATCGCCGCGGACGTGAGACTGCCGTTCGAAACCGTGAGATTCACCGGTCCAGTGACACTGGCAAAGCCACTTACATTCAAAGTAGTTGCATTCACGAAGCCCGTGGCAAGGTTGGTGCCACCCAACTGTGCCACAGATTGAGCGGTAAATCCAGTGCCTGAAAGGGTTGCCGAGAAGATACCAAGCGGAAATTGTGTGGGACTAACAGAGGACAACGTCGGCGGGATGTTACTCACCAGCGTTACTTTCGCCGTCGAGGAGCCTGCGGAGTTGCTTGCCGTAACGGTGACCGCACTGGAGCCCGGCATCGTCGAAGGTGCCGTATAGAGTCCGGCGGATGTTATGGTGCCCGGGAAGGCGCTCCAGGCTGTTGCTCCCGCAGCCGTGAATTGCTGCGTTGCGCCCAGAGTGACACTGATTGCAGCGGGAGAAACCACCGGTGCCGATGTCCCTCCGCCACTTCCCCCTCCGCCACTTCCAGAAGATCCACCAGTGCCCGAAACAGGAATCACCAAAGTGTTGCTGTTCGTTGACCCCGGGTTATTGACATAGACCGTGGTGGAAGTTATCGAGGGACTCTGCCAGTTACCTGTGCTCTTCACCGTGGTGGAGTTTACGAGCGTCGTTCCCAGCGCCACGCCGCCAACAACAATTCTCGCCCCTGTGAGGAAACCTGTGCCTGTTACCGTGATGTTATAAGATCCACCAGGCAGCGGGTTCGGTGAAACTGAAGTAATCGTCGGACCCGCGGTCAGGAACCAAAGATTGACAGTACCTTTGACCGTGGGGTTGCTCACGCTGGTGGCGTAGATCGTGGGTGCCTGCGCGGGAATCGCGGCAGGTGCCGTATAAAGACCAGTCTGGTCAATGGTGCCGACGGTCGCATTGCCGGAACCCTGGTTGTTGACGGACCATACGACGGCGGTGTTGGTCAGTCCAGTGACGGTAGCGTTGAATTTCTGGGTCGCACCAAGGCCGATGCCAATGGAAGCGGGATCAACCTTAATTGTCTGCGCCTGCACCGCGCCTGCCAACAGCGCAGTCAAGCAGAAAAGTGGTGCGAGATACCTCGCGGTTTTGAACATCTGAGCATTTCCTCCTGGGGTGGCCAGTCATGCGCCGGACATGGGCGTACTGGCCTTCACTTGGTAAGAACGGAAGAAATGCCCGGAACTGCTCATGGCCGGGCGGTTTTTTGTTAATAAGAACTTTTAGAATCAGCTATTTCCGCCTGAAACAAACGGGGTAGTCCCGTCACGCAGCGGCGGCCTTGTTAACCAAAGGGGTGCTTATTTGCCGCCGCGGGCCTGATAACCCTGCCAGATGAACTCCAAGGCTTGCGGCAGTGTTTGTTGTCTTACTGCGCGGTCGGTATGTCCGGCATTGCGCGCGAACAGAAACTGGTAGTGGTAACCCTTGGCGGCAAGAGCCTTGGCCATATTTTCATTGGCGATGACCCAGTCATGCATCACGTCGCCGGTACCGCCGTTATCGCGGTCGCCCACTTCCATCCAGATGCGGATCGGTTTGACAGGCGAGGCGGGAATCAGATGCTCGTGCAGTTCCCAGGCACCGTGCGGCAATTGCGGGTCCACCGGGAACTGGTTGTTGACGTAAGTCCCGGAGTAGGTCAGCACACGGTGGTACAACTCCGGGTGGAACCACGCCATGGCAAACGCCACCGAACCGCCGGAACTTCCTCCCATGGTGGCGCGCGCTTCCGGGTCTTTGGTGAACTTGACGTTGCACTGCTTTTCGGCCAGAGGCAGAACTTCCGCTTCCACGAACTCCGCGTACTTGCCGGACATGGTGTCATACTCCAGACCGCGCTCACTGCCCGGACCATCGCCGCTGCCATTGCCAATTGAAACCGCGACCATCACCGGCAGGCGCTTCTGTGCGATCAGGTTGTCCATCGCAGTGAATAAAGCCTGGTCCGGCCCGTCTGCCCCCACGATGAGTGGCGCGACCGTGCCGGCGACATATTGCGCGGGTGTATGCACCGTAACTTTGCGTGTGTAAGGCGTCGGATGGCTGCTGATGACCCGCGGCGCTCCCGGCTCGCGCGGTACATTCTGATCGCGGGCCACGCCGGGGTAAAACTTGCTGTCACTGGATTCCATCGTGAAACTGCAACTGTTCCCGCGCGGTGTTGCGTCGCTCAATGCCATCTCAGGCGCAGCGGGATGCGTGGGGCCGAGGATGAAATTGCCTTCGTCCTTCACTCCCGGTATGGTGCCGTCAGGCAGTTCCGCGGCGGTGACATAGCCGGGTGTGTGCGGGTCCCGCGTGGGTGCCGGTGGACGGGCCGGCCGTGCCTGCGCAGGTGCCGCGGGTGGAGCTTGCGCCAGCACCACGGGGACGAACATCACCAGGAAAACCAATCGAAACATTGCACACACCTTTCCGTCTTCTGACCCGTAGACTATATCAATCTCCGGATTCTTGAACTGCGGGATTGCAAACTGCGTATCTTCTTTCGGCACCGGTTCAGGCCCTGCAAGGGCCTTTTGCGATAATCGGGAGCGCGGAGCGTGCTGAAAACGTCATGCTGAAAAGAATTGGCAACCTCTTCCGGGGCTTTGTTGGGTTATTCGTCTCAAGTATGGAGTCGAAAAATCCCGAAGCACTGCTGGAGGTGGAAACAGAAAACCTGCGTAAACAGATTGCGCAGTATAACCAGGGCCTTGCGTCTCATGCAGGCCTTTGTGAGCGGTTGATGAGTCAGATCCGGAAGCTGGAGGCAGATCAGCAGGATCTGCGCGCCAAAGCTTCCGCAAATCTCAAAGTGGGTAACAGGGAAGCCGCCGGGCAGTACGCACTGCGTCTGCAAACCGTGGAGCGTGAACTCGCGGAAAATCGCAAGCAGGGCGAACAGGCAGAGGCCACTTACAGGGATCTTGTGAAGGCCCGCGATGTCTCCGTGCAGGCGGCAAAGCAGAAGATAGAAGGTCTGCGTGCCGGCATCAGCGATCTGAAGATGAAGCGCGCCCAGGCGGAACTTACGGAAATGGCGTCCGGCATGGTCTCTGAGATCGGCGGGGCAGGGGAAACTCTGGACCGTCTGCAGACCATGGTGCAAACGGAACGCGAGAAAGCCGCCGGACGCGTGCGCGTGGCCCGCGACAGTATTGACACAGGCGGCATCCACCTCAAGGAAGCGGAGCAGCAGGCACTGGCAGACCAGGCGCTCGCTGATTTTGCGGCCCGCGAAGGCATCTCTTTCGAGCCTTCTCCCCTGACTGGCAGCAACCCTGGTGCGGGTGCGAAATCGATGGGCCCTGGCAGTAAAGAAACCGCGTAACAAAACCTATGTCTGCCATGCTGCCGAATTGGGCAGTGGAACTTACAAATCTCTATCAGAGCGGAGCGGCAAGTCAGTTCATCGTATATGGCAATATCCGGGACCGGATCTTGCTGCCCGCCGGCCGTCTGGGGTCTCTGCAGGAATTCCTGCTCGAAACACTGTTGCCGCGCTTTGACGTTGTTCTGAGTTATGACGTGGGCAACGGGATTCATGTGGAGCGCGGCGGTGCGTTATTCGCGAACTGGCCGTACTTTCAGGAGCATTCCACCTTTCCCAGGCAGCCCCGCGAGGCCGTGGAAACTCTCTCTCATTACTTCCGCTATTGCGGGAATTTGCAGCGGTTGCAGCAGACCCGGCATCAGGTGGCCTGCATCGTCAAAGAGGCGAACCTGCTGGCACCTCCACTGCAAGGCGGCTTTGATGTGGAACTCTCAGCCCTAAGTGTTCTGCTGCGGGATTGGGCAGTGGAAAGTGCTTTCACGACGCATCCACTGGCTACTTTTCTGCTGGTGGAGAATCTCAGTGACCTCAATCCGCTGCTGGTGAATAATCCGCGCGCAGCCAAAATCAAAGTGGAACTGCCCCCGCCGGAAGAGCAGGCTGATGCTTTCCGTACGCTCGCGGCAAGTTATCCCTTGGCCTTCGGCAGTTATGCGGCGGACCCCGGTTCTCTTGCCAAACAACTGGCTGGCGCGACCTTGGGCTCCGTCGAGACGCTCTTGAAATCCCGGGAGTACGAGCAGGCACCGCTGGAGCCACAGGATCTGGTCCGGCTCAAGAAGCGCATCGTGGAAAATGACTCTGCCGGCTTGATCGAATTCGTCGAATCGGCCAGAACCCTCGATGACATCCACGGTATGGAGGCCGCGAAGCGCTGGCTGCGGCAGGATATCTCTCTTTGGCGTAATAATGATGTCGCCGCTCTGCCAAAGGGCTATCTTCTCTGTGGACCCGTCGGAACCGGCAAGTCTTTCCTCGTGGAATGCCTGGCGGGTGAGGCCGGTGTTCCCGTCGTCAAACTGAAGAATTTCCGTGATAAGTGGGTTGGCAGTACAGAGGGCAACCTGGAACGTATCTTCCGTCTGTTACACGCACTGGGACGTTGTTACGTCTTTGTGGACGAGGCGGACCAGACGCTCGGGCGGCGTGAGGCAAGCGGGAATGACTCCGGGCTTTCCGGCCGTGTCTATTCCATGATTGCCGAAGAGATGGGCAGCAGTGCGGGCCGCGGCAGGATTCTCTGGATCCTCGCCTCCAGCCGCCCTGACTTGATCGAAGTGGATCTCAAGCGGCCCGGACGCGTGGACGTGAAGATCCCCTTGCTGCCCGCAGCCACGCCGGAGGACAGTTATCAACTCATCGCGGCACTCGCCGCCGCCAGAGCCCTGGATCTTCGAGCCGGGGATTTCGACTTCGTCCGGGATAACATGCCTGGTCTGGTCACAGCTGGCGCCGCGGAGTCTCTTGTGTCGAAGATGTACCGCGAAGTTAAGACCTCAGGCTGTACGCCGATTACGGCGCTGGTCCGGATCATCAAGGATTACAGGCCTCCCGTGCAGCCCGCGGTTCTGGAACAACAGATCCGGCTTGCTGTAAATGAGGCCAGTGACTTCGGCTTTGTGCCGGAGGAATTCCTGCAATGGCTCGCATGATCACGGCGGAATCTCTGGCACAGCTTTCGAGCGCAATGCGGCGGCGGGCCGGTTCCATCGCGCAGGCACTTACGGAATTTCGGGCTCTCCCGGCCTATATGCGCCTGGCCGGTGTGGCGCGCGCGCCGTTGCGCGGCCAAACACTGGACCGGGCCAATGCGCTGTCAGATAAGTTATGCCAGTTATTCGAAGCCCTGGACCGCATCTATGCCGAGTTGGATCTTGCGGATGAGGCTATCGAGGCAGGCAGCGGCATGCTGGGGAATTCGCAGCGGTTACTCGAAGCCCAAGCCCGCTTGACGCCGGATGCCATGGACCATCTCGCGGCGGACATCCGGCAAGTCCAGGAAGAGGTCGAAGTGCTCGATCTGACCTGGAGCCAATTACAGCAGAAGACTCTGGCCGCGTACACGGAAACTGGGTCCTTGCGGGAACTGGTTTCATCTGCTGACGCCAGTGCCGCGCACCAGATCGAACGTGTCCGCGCCAAGCTGGAAGCTCTTCGGGAAATGGTGGAGGTTGATCCGCTGTCCGCTGCAGCCGTGTTTGCGGCGGAAGTGGAAAGTCCACTGGCAGGCTTGCGGCAGACCATCGGCGCGGCGGCTGCAGCAAAACGGCAACTTACAGATGGGTTGGCAGATGCCGCGGCTCTTCTCGTCCAACTTCATACGCTTGCGGATGAAGCACAGGCTGCATTTCTCGAAGCAACAGAGAAGACCAGCGGCGTGCCTTTGTCTGCGCCGCCTTCGCTCCAGGCCCTTGCACAGTGGCTCGAAGTCTTGCAGGCTGAAGTCGGGGATGGCAAGTGCAAGCCTGCTCTCATTGGGCTCCAGCACTGGCACACGCAGGCAGAGGTATTGCGGGAGCAAATGAACGCGTCGCGCCATGCCGCCGGAGCCGTGCTGCAAGCCCGGCGGGAGTTGCGCGGGTTGTTACGTGCCTTGCGTGCGAAAGCAGTTGCCCGGGGTACAGTCGAAGATCCGGCATTAGTGCAACTGGCCAGTGAAGCAGATACTCTGCTTTACCAGCGCCCCACGCCAATGCCACGCGCGGAGCAGTTAGTCCGCGAATACGAAAGGGTTCTCAATGGACGGTGATGTCTGCGGGAAAAAGGGCTGTAAGGGGATTATTGAAGATGGTTACTGCAATGAGTGCGGGTTGGCCGGCGCAAAGCCTGAAGTAACCCGCTCCAGTATCTTCACGGCACAGACCAGGCCTCGGGAAAGTTCTCACGGCATGAGTAACACGGGTTCCAGTCCTGGCAGCAGGGCCGGGGCTTCCGGTGTCCGGAGATCCACCCGCGCCTCCTCGCGCAGCAGTCGCAGTGTGCTGGGCGCGGGCCTGATCCAACTGCCGGAACTGCCCTCCACCGATCCCGAAAAGCAGTTGATGGCGGACCCTAAAGTCCCCGAGCACAAGCGCTTTTGTTCCAATTGCGATGCCGCGCTCAGCCGTGACCGTGGCTTTTGCGGCAAGTGCGGCAGAAAGTATTCCTTCCTGCCTTCCCTCAAGGCCGGAGACGTTGTTGCGGATCAGTATGAGGTCCGTGGACCGATGGCCTATGGCGGACTGGGCTGGATCTATCTCGCCTTCGACCGGACCCTAACGCGCTATGTGGTGCTGAAGGGTTTGCTGAATATTGAGGATGAAGCAAGCGCCGCCGTCGCAGTCGCGGAACGGAAGTTCCTGGCGTCCGTCAAGCATCCCAATATTGTCGGCATTTATAACTTCGTTCGTCACGGCGGTGAAGGCTTCATCGTGATGGAGTTCGTCAATGGCCGCACGCTGAAGCAGATACGGAAGGAGCGTGGACCGCTGCCTCCGGCGGAAGCCATCGCGTATATTCACCGCGTGCTGGGCGCCTTCGCCTATCTACATGCAGCGGGCCTGGTGTACTGCGATTTCAAGCCCGATAACGTCATGGTGGAGGGCAATGACATCAAGCTGATTGACATGGGTGGTGTCCGCCGCATCGATGATCCGAATGGGGATATCTACGGAACGATTGGCTACTCTGCTCCGGAAGCCGGACAAGGGCCAACCGTTGTTTCTGACTTATTCACTATCGGCCGTACGCTTGCCGTCCTGGTCACGGACATTCCAGGCTTCAGCCGGGAAAACCGCTTCACCCTTCCGCCGGCACCCGATGATCCAGCCTTCTCGAAGCAGGAATCGCTCTACAGGGCGCTGCTTAAAGCGACTGCAGAGCATCCGGATGACCGTTTTCAGACTGCAGATGAGATGGCGGACCAGTTACTCGGCGTGCTGCGCGAAGTTGCGGCCGTCGAGACCGGCATTCCCCGTCCGGCCTCCAGTAATCTCTTCGGCCCGGATATGCTGGCGTTCGCGCATGATAGTCATATCGAGCCACCCCGACCCTCGTACTTGCATCTGCCCGTACCTTCCATAGATGCCGCTGATACTGCGATGCGGGCAGTCCAAAACGCTTCGGGCATTCTGGATAAGGCGAGGCGCGTAGACGCGTTACGCGCCGTCCTGGAGCAGTTCCCCAAATCCATTGAGGCGAAGTTCCGACTCTCGGCGGCTTTGGCGGATAACCGTGATTTCGCAGCAGCGGACCAACTTCTCGACGCAGCGGCCGCGCAGGATGCCTGGGATTGGCGAGTCGTCTGGTACCGGGCAAGAAACTTTCTTGCCGCGGGTGACCCTGTGAAAGCCACGGAACAATTCGAACAGGCGTACTTCGACCTGCCGGGCGAACTTGCTCCAAAAGCAGGCCTGGCGCTCGCGGCGGAACTCGCCGGAACTTTCCCCACGGCAGAGCGTATGTATGATTTGGTGACCCGTACGGATCCCAATTACATAGCGAGCCTCTTCGGTTTGGCACGAACCCGCGTTGCGATGGGGAACCGCGCTGGAGCACTGGAAGCTCTGTCCCGCGTACCGGAAACATCAGGCCTCTATGTGCAATCCCGCGTGGAGGCAGCGCGTGCACTGATTGAAAACTCCAGGGCAGTTCCGCAACCCGTTGACTTTGAGCAGGCCGGAAATGTCATCGATAAGTTGCTGCTGGATACCGCGGACCGTCTCGCTCTATCGCGTCAGATCTTATCCGCCGCACTGTCACTGATCTGTGCCAAAAAGCTGCCACCCGCACCGCAATTGAAACTGCTGGGCTATCCGCTCGATGAGAAAGCTCTGCGTCTGGGGTTGGAAAAGTGCCTGCGGGAAACGGCGAAACTGGCCTCAGGCGCGGACAAAATCGCACTGGTGGACGAGGCGAACCGTGTGCGCCCGGGATCTTTGTTCTAAGTCGAAAGGAGATCCAGAATGCTCTGTCCCGCTTGCACTGCTGACATGCCCGAGGATGATATCTACTGCGAAGATTGCGGCGCACCGATGACTCTGGACGCTGCTGGTCCGCTTTGCCCGAAGTGCCACGCGGGCGCGGAGGAAATCGATAGCGATGGTTACTGCTCCAGTTGCGGTTTCCGCCGTGTGCCTCATGAGCGGGACCATATCGAGATCGAGTTGTCACCGAACATGGCCGGAGTAAGTGACCGCGGTCGCAAGCATTCTTCGAACGATGACTATCTTGTAATGCGCGACGGCATCATCGTTGTGTGCGATGGCGTCTCCAGTTCGCAGGATGCGATGCTCGCTTCAAAAGCCGCGGGGGATGCGGCGGCGGACTCTATCGCAGCCGGTAAGTCAATGCAAGATGCCATTGCCGATGCCTTGGCCGCAGTAGTGGCTCTGCCGGTGGCGCGCAGTGACGCGGATGCGCCATCCACCACCATTGTCGCGGCCCGAATTGGTGCGGATTCCGCAGAAATCGCCTGGGCGGGAGACAGCCGTGCTTATTGGTTCGGGCCCGGTACCTCACAACAATTGACGCGGGATGATTCCTGGCTGAATGAAGTCGTCTCTCGTGGCGTGATGGATGAAGCTTCGGCACTCGCCTCCAGAAATGCCCATGCTGTAACGAAGTGGCTGGGGCGTGATGCAGCAGATCTGGAGCCCTCCGTGTTGCGCTTCGAATACCCCGGCGATGGCTTTCTGCTGCTTTGCACAGATGGCCTTTGGAACTACGCGCAAACGGTAAGTGATCTCGAAGGGCTGACGGGCGAGCCCTGCGATGCGTTGATCACCGCCCGGACGCTCGTGGAATTTGCGAATGCCGGCGGTGGTGTGGATAACATCACTGCCGCGATATGGATCAGGAAATGACAACGTTTCGTGCTGAAGTGTTTCAGAATCAATACCTGCCGCAGGGTGCCCGTGAGGTCCATGCCATTGTAACTGTGGCCTCGGAAGGAGCAGCAGTCGGGAGTCCGCCATCCTTTCTGCCCGGTGGAAAGATGTTCGGCATTCTCTGTGACGTCTCTGGTTCCATGGAGGGCGAGAAGTTACAGGCTGCGAAGGATGCCATGCTCAAGGTGATTGAGTTGATTCCCCCGGATGTCCATTTCTTCGTGATTGCGGGCGCAACCGGTTCCACCGTGATTGTCCCTCCAGCCCCGGCCATCCCTGATCATAAGACCCAAGCCGTGCGGGCAGTCAAGCAGCTGCGCGCCGACGGGGCAACCATGATCTCCACCTGGCTGCAGAAGGCGCTTGAGCAGTTTCAGATGATGCCCGGTGCGGTGCGTCAGGCCTTGTTACTTACGGACGGGCAGAATGACCGCACGGATGCAGGCCCGCTCGCGGCAACCATCGCGCATTGCCAGGGTATCTTTCAATGCGATTGCCGGGGTGTGGGCACGGACTGGGACGTCCAGCAGTTGAAGGCTATCGGCAACAGTCTGCTCGGCACAACGGATATCATCGCCAGACCCGCTGACATGGCCTCGGATTTTCAGGCGGTTCTTGCCAGTGCTGTCGGGAAAAGTGTAAGTGATATCGCCATTCGCCTTTGGACTCCCGCGGGCGCGAAGGTATTGTTCTGCAAGCAGGTGAGCCCCGCGCTGGTCGATCTAACTGGCATGGCATCCTCGCCGAATCCAAGAACTCTCCAATATCCCACTGGAGCCTGGAGCGGTAATGAATCCCGCGATTATCACTTTGCTATCGAGGTAAACCCCGGCGGTGTAGGGGATGAAATGCTGGCAGGCCGCGCCACCTTGGTGATGACCCAGAACAGTGTCGAAACGAAGATCGCCGAGGCCCGCATTCTTGCGGTTTGGACCGACGATGAGGCAAAGTCCACCCGCATTGAACGCCATGTCGCCCATTACACCGGGCAGGCGGACCTCGCCGAATCGATCCAGGCCGGACTGGAAGCGAAGTCAAAGGGCAGGGAGGATGAAGCCACCGCTTTGCTGGGCAAGGCGGTGCGCATTGCACACGAATCCGGCAATGAAGCTACCGCGAAACTATTGCGGGCCGTGGTGGATATTGATGATGCCGCCACTGGCACAGTTCGTCTGAAGCGGAATGTAACAAAGGAAGACGCTATGGCTTTGGAAACACGCTCCACCAAGACCAAGCGGATTCAGAAAGCGTAATATGAGCGCGCCAATCTGCCCGAAAGGGCATGAATCTACTGAGGCCGACTTTTGTTCCGAGTGTGGTCTCAAGCTGGAAGATAAGTTGCCGGCGGCCGGCCCTGAGAATTGCCCGGATTGTGAGTCCCCGCGCGAGGGTGCGGAGTTTTGTGAGGTGTGCGGTTACAACTACACCACCGGCGCGCACGGCGAACTCCCTGCAGCAAAGCCCGCGCCCCCGCGTGTGCCGGCCTGGAAGGTGCTGATCACAGTCGATGGCGCTGTGCGGCACGAAGATAGTCCGGAGCCACCCGCCGGGTTTGCTGCGCTCGAACTCGAATTAGAGCCTGGCTCCAGTTTGATCGGAAGAACCAGCGCCAAGCGCGCCGTCCATCCGGAGATCGCTCTTGAACATGATGACGCCGTGTCGCACCGCCATGCCCTCCTCGATCTTCACAGCGATGGAACGTTATGGCTTCGGGATATCGGCTCCTCCAACGGCACATTACTCAACGGTCGCGAGGTAACTCCTCTCGAAGATATTCAGCTTCAAGATGGGGATATCCTCACTCTCGGACACTGGACCCGTATTCAAGTCAAGGCGGAGTTATGAAGAGAAAGTTCAATACACCGCAGTTGATGTGGCTTTCAGTGGCCGCAATCGCAGTGTTGGCAGTTGCTTTGATGACAGCCGCTCTGTGGGCGGTCTCTCTGCACCGTCAGGCACTGAAGACCGTCGCGAAAGATGCTGCGCCGAGTATCATCGCCGCGCAGCAGATGCGGGCGGCATTGTCTGATATGGATGCCAATGTGGCCAATGAGCTTCTCGGTGCAACCGATCCCAAGGAAGCGCTGAAGGCTTACGAATTGCGCCGGAAGCAGGTTGGCGACGCTTTGGTGGTCGCTGCGGAAAATGTTACTTACGGGGACGCGGAGAGGCTCCCCCTGCAGACGCTTATCTTCGGGTTAAGTAACTATGAACGGCAGGTACAGCGCGCCAGGGACTTGCTCCGGCAGGATCATGAGGCTGCCCGTATCGCTTATCGCGAAGCAGCGGGCCTCATGTCGGGACAGTTACTCCGCGCGGCCGGAGATCTGGACCAGGCAAATCAAAAGGAACTCGATAAGACGTACGAGAAGGTGAAGGCCGCTTCCGGTGTCAGTAAGATGGTGCTGCGTCTCGCTGCGATAGCGCTTCTGTTGGTGCTGGCGTGGGTGCAGGCATTCCTGAGTAACCGCACCCGGCGTCTCCTGAATGTCATGCTGCTGGCTGCCACTGGAGTTACGGCAGGCTTTTGGATCTATACCGACAGCGCTGTTTCCTCTGGGGCGCAGGAATTGAAGCATGTGAAAGAGGATGCCTTTGATTCCATACATGCTCTCTGGAAAACCATGGCTACGGTTTACGACGCCAATGCGGAGGAAAGCCGCTATCTCTTCGACGCACCCAACGCCGGAGCCTGGGTGCGGGATTTTCTAACTCACTCGAACCAAATCGCCTCTGTGCCAAAAGGGCTGACAGCAGCTGACCTCGCCAAGAGCCGTGCCCTGCCATTGGATTTCAAAGGGCTGTTGGCGGACGAACTCCGTAACATCACCTATGAAGGTGAGCGCGAAGCCGCGCTGGAGACGCTGAAGAACTGGCAAGTTTATCTGGAGATCGATCACCGGATTCGCGACCTGAATCAGTCAGGCAAGGTGAAGGAGGCTGTGACCCTGTGCGTCGGTTCCAAGCCGGGAGAATCCAATTGGGCCTTTGACCGTCTGGAAGGCTCCATCCGCAAGACCATCGGGATCAATCAGACCGCCTTCGACAAATCTGCCGAAAAGGGCTTTCAGCGCCTCGCGGGTTTCGAAGTGGTGGCCCCGGTCGCCGCATTGCTTATCGCGGGTCTGGGCTTCTTCGGCTTGATGGTGCGCATTCGGGAATATTCAGCGTAGGAGGTTTAAGCGCTGGTTTGTGCAAGCGTGCCAGTCGGAATCACTGATGGTAGTATTCTAAGCGCTTATGCAGCGTGGTATCTCCGCTGGCTCCCTGGTCAAAGAGCAGCTCGCCGCCCAATTGAAAGAAGCGGTCTTCTCCGGTCGCTTGCAGCCCGGTGAAAGGGTTGTCGAGAGCCATTGGGCCGCGGTATTCGGGGTCGCACAGGCCTCGGTCCGGGAGGCGATCAACCTGCTGATCGCCGAAGGTTTTGTCGAAAAGGCCGGGGGCCGGAGTGCCCGCGTCACCAGATACACCACCGAACAAGTCGGCTGCATCTACCAAATCCGGGGTGCCTTGGAAGGCCTGGCCGCACAACTGGCAGCCCAAACCGCCGCGGACCTCTCGCCGATGGAGTTGGCCCTGGCCCGCATGGAAGCGGCTGCCCCCGGCAATGACGTGCGGGAGATGGTCCAAAGCGATCTTGATTTCCATCTGGCGCTGGCTGCGGCATCGGGAAATGCGGTGCTTATGGAGGCTTTGCAACGTCTGCTGCGCCCCCTGTTTGGCTTCGTCCTGCTGCGAATGATGGAG
The DNA here is from genome assembly GCA_903923395.1 of uncultured Acidobacteriia bacterium. GTDB lineage: Bacteria > Acidobacteriota > Terriglobia > Bryobacterales > Bryobacteraceae > BOG-234. The sequence continues at coordinate 55,830 of CAIXXM010000037.1, read as the reverse complement.
ACGCAGGAGACGGCGTTGCACTGGCAGCCGGACCTCCCGCGCCACCGCCGCATCATCGAACTGATCCGGGAGAGCGACCCTCTCGTCGCGAGGCAATACGTGGAGCACTGTGTGAACCGCTTCGCCGACTCCGCCCATCGTGTCTGGTGGCCGGATACACGCAAGAAAAAGCAGTAACGAGCCAAATGTTGCCTGCAAAGAAACTGGGGTCCTGCCAATGAAACCAATCACCATCCAAACGGTTCGCGCCGAAGACCGGCGCTTTGCACTGAAAGGAGGAGCCGGATCAGACGCCGTGCACACCTCTTGCGAATATGCGCTTGCGGTGACACGTCTGGAAACTGCCGATGGGATTGCCGGCACGGGCATCGTACTAACGCTGGGCGACGGTAACCGCATCGTCTGTGACGCGATTGAGCGTTATGCCGGCATGCTGGCCGGGTGCGAAATCGAGGAGTTGATGGCCGGGTTCGGCACGTTCTCCCGGCGTCTTGCGGACGATCCTGCGCTGCGATGGCTGGGTCCACACAAGGGCGTGGTGCATCTGGCGCTGGCCTCGGTGACGAATGCCTGCTTTGATCTCTGGGCGAAATCGCGCGGGGTGCCTTTGTGGCGGCTGCTGCTCGATCTCACCCCGGAACAGGTGGTGGCGCTGCTCGATCTCAGTTACATCGAGGATGTGATGGATGCCCGGGAAGCGCTGGATATCCTGCGAAATCAGGCGGGCAGCCGGGGTGAGAGGGAAGGCATTCTCGGCACGGGCTATCCCGGGTATGACACGTCGGTCGGGTGGTTCCAATATGACGACGCGGTGGTTCGGGAGAATGTCCGCCGCGCCCTGGGACGTGGCTTCCATGCTTTCAAACTAAAGGTTGGTTCCAAGGATGCCGACCGCGATCTGCGCCGGGCGTCCATGCTGCGCGAGGTTGCAGGGGATGACTGCCGGCTGATGTTCGATGCCAACCAGCAGTGGACGCTGGCTGCCGCGGAGCGCATGTGCCGCGATCTGGCTCCGGTGAATCCATTCTGGATTGAAGAGCCCACGCACCCGGATGATATTGAAGCCCACCGCTTCCTCGCCGGGAGTGTCGCGCCGGGAAAGATTGCGCTGGGCGAGCATGTTCCCAACCGCGTCCTGTTCAAGAACTATATGCAGGCGCGTGCCGTCAACTTTGTGCAGGCGGATTGCACCCGGCTGGCAGGAGTTGCTGAGTTCCTCACGGTGAGTTTGCTGGCCCGCAAATTTGGACTGCCGGTGGTGCCGCATGTGGGCGACATGGGGCAGATCCATCAACACCTGGTGCTCTTTAATCATGTGGCGCTGGGGCACGAAGTGATTTTCCTTGAGCACATTCCGCACCTTCGCGAATATTTTGTGCACGCTGCGCGCGTGGAAGGTGGCGTGTACCGGACGCCCCAGGAACCCGGCCTGTCCTGTGATCTGAAGGATGCCTGAGTTGTTGACCGTTTGACGCGGAGACTTCCACCAAAGGGCTTTCTTGACACCGGCGGTACGTAAAGCTATCGTCATGGGCATGACGGTGCATTTTAACGATCCCGAACTGCAGGCCAAGGTCGATCAATGGGTGAAATCCACCGGACGTTCCGCTGAAGAACTGGTTGTGGATGCCGTAGCCGGGTATTTTGATGAGTTGACACAGGTGCGCCTTACCCTCGACAAGCGGTATGACGACATCAAGGGCGGCAAAGTGAAGATGATTCCCGGCGACCTGGCTTACGCGCAGTTGATGGACAGCATCGAAGCTCGATACCCCACGGCATGAGGCGGTATGAACTCCACCCGGAGGCATACACTGACCTCCACGAAATCGGCCAGTACATAGCTGACGACAGCCCTGCGGCAGCCAAACGGGTAATCACCGAAATTTTTGATGCAATCGGTGCCCTTGTCCCTTTTCCGCAACAAGGCCACCGTCGAACGGACCTCACATCCCGCCCGTTGCGATTCATCCGCGTATATAACTACCTGATTGAATATGCTCCCGAACAGCCTCTGTGGGTAGTCGCGTTACCGCAGCCCCCGGGCCATGGCAGCGATTCTGAGGGGCCGAGCCGATAAGCCCGGGAAACTGGCGTAGAGCTCAATTGTTGAGAGTTTGGAGCGGGAGACGAGGATTGAACTCGCGACGTTCAGCTTGGGAAGCATCGTGGCATAACTTCCAACTGGTGGTGGCTTGTCGAGTGTGTCAAGTTTTATAGCGGAAAAACTTGATAAGACTTGGCAGGTGATCTCATACTCCGGCTATGGGACAGACATCCACTTTGCCATCCCCTGCGCACATCACCGCGTCCATCCGTCAAAGGATCGAGACCGGGGGCGAGCGGTTGTGGCGTTTGGATGACTTCCGGGACTTGCCCTTCGAAGCTGTCGCCCAGGCACTTTCGCGCCTAACACGTCGGGGAGCAATTGAGAGGTTGAGCAAGGGGGTTTACTACCGAACCAGAGAGACGGCGTTTGGCAGCAGCCGACCCAACCCCACAGCAATCCAGACTCTTGCGGCGAAACACAAGCCGATTTTCCCGTCTGGTCTCGCAGCGGCCAACCTTCTTGGTTTCAGTAGACAGACAGGCAAGCAAAATGAAGTTTCAACCAGCGCCGGGAGTCTACCCCGGAAACTCGTTGGACAGGACACCATCATTCACACACGGCGACCGCAGGCGTGGAATACGCTTTCACCGCTGGATGCCGCGTTCCTTGAATTCCTCCGCAGCGGAGGGGAAACGAGTGAGTTGTCACCGGAACAAACCGTTCAAAGAACGCTGGCCCTGGCTGGCGAAAAAGAACGCTTTGAGCAACTGTTAAAGGTAGAGGATAGCGAACCGCCCCGCGTTCGCGCCATGTTGGGCGCAATCGGCGAGCAACTTGGAAAGCAACCCAGCGCTTTGCAGTCACTTCGTGAGTTGCTGAATCCATTCTCCAAATATGATTTTGGGTTGCTCTCCGGGTTGGCGCACGCAAGGAAGTGGCAAGCCAAGAGCACTGTGACAGTATGAGACTTTTCGAACATCCAGACTTTGAGCAGGCCATCATTCAGGCGGCTGCGCACTTTCGCCCCCAGGGTCTGCGACCCGCCATTATCGAGAAAGACTATTACGTCACCGAAGTGCTGCGCACCATTGCCAACGCCGACAACACCATCAACAGCATCATGTTCAAAGGAGGCACCAGCCTCACCAAAGGCTGGAATCTGATTGCGCGTTTTTCGGAAGACATTGACATCTTCCTCGACCCTCTTACCTACAATCCACCGCTCGGCAAACGGGGTATTGACCGACAACTCAAGCGGTTGCGTGACACGGTGAGCGAGCACCCGGCCTTAAGGTTCGTTGAAGGGGAAGGCCAGACCGTTGGCGGATTTGGACGAAATGACCGCTTTTCTTACCGGCAGCGTTTCGGTGGACCGGGTGAAGTCGCAAACCGCGTTCTTCTCGAAGCCGGAACCGCCAGCGGGTGGGAGCCCACCACGGTCGTCGAACTCAGTTCCTACCTTGGCCAGTTCTTGAGAGATCGAAACACGTCGCTCGGGGCGGAGGATGAAGGGCCATTCATGATGCGCCCTTACATTACCGGCGAACCTTTGTCGAAAAGATGTTTGCCATCCACGGCAAGGTCGAGTTGATGCCACGAAGCGGCCAGCCCCTCGGATCGTATGCCCGACACTACTATGACCTCTTTCAACTGGCAGCGAAGCCTGAAGTTGTCGAAATGCTGAAGTCCTCTGAGTATGGCGAAATCAAAGCTGACTACGACCGTATCAGCCGTGAATATTTCGACAGGGGCTACTTCTTTCCTCCAGAAATGCGCTTTGCCGTGAGTGCTGCACTATTCCCGTCATCAGACATCGACGTCATTCTCGGAAGTGAATATGAGGCTCAATGCCGCATGCTGTGTTTCGGACCATATCCGCTCTGGACTGAGGTCAAGGCACGGTTTCTGGAACTACAGGACTGGCTATAGAAAGCGACAATGGGAATCTGCGGGCGGGTTTGGAGCGGGAGACGAGGATCGAACTCGCGACGTTCAGCTTCCCGCCGGAGAGCCAGCGGTTTATCGATCATTGATCTTGCTTAGTCGGACTTAGCGTATTGAAATAATTTCAAACTTGTCTTTGGTTTGGCAATCTGCTAATTTGCGCAGTATGGCTGAGCAAAATAACGGAAAGCTAAACCGTCTCAACCGAATCCTGCCCGAGGGGTTTCTGGTCGATGCGGCTTGGCTTGCAGCGCAAGGCTATTCGACCTCGCTGCGTAGCCAGTATTTGGACTCCGGCTGGCTGGTGCAGCCCACCCGGCAGGTCTATCAGAGATCGCGATCCGAACTGAACTGGCAGCAAGTTGTCATATCTCTCCAGACCTTGTTGGAGCGGGATTTGGCTGTGGGCGGACGAACCGCCTTGGAACTCAAGGGCTACGGACACTATCTGAGCTACCACCAAACCGAGGTGCATCTTTATGGGCCGCAGCACCCGCCGACGTGGCTAAACAAGCTGCCTATCCCCGCAAAGTTCGTCTATCACAATAGCGGGCGACTGTGGAACTATACAGTCAATCTGGGGACCATCGCGACCGAATCCGATTCCACTCTCGACGATGTCACATCCTACCTTTGGGGGCAAACCGGAGAGCGCATGCTTCTCTCATCGCCTGAACGAGCCGTGCTCGAAGTCCTGGACGAGTTGCCCGATCACGAGAGCTTTCATCAGGTCGATCAGTTATTCGAGGGGCTTACCAACCTCAGCCCTCGACGTTTAGAAAAGCTTCTGCTCGACTGCCAAAGTGTCAAAGTGAAGCGCCTCTTCTTTTTCTTCGCCGACCGGCACAAGCATGCATGGCTATCACGGATCAACAAGACCGCCATCGATCTCGGAAAAGGAAAGCGTCTGCTTGTCCGGGGCGGCATGCTGAATAAAACCTACCAAATAACCGTACCCAAGGATCTCGATGGCCTTCAGTGAAATCTACGAGCGTCAGGTCAGGCTGTTGCTCCAACTCCTTCCACTGGTCGCAATGGAAGACTGCTTCGCTTTGAAGGGCGGAACCGCGATCAACCTGTTTGTGCGCGACATGCCGCGCCTGTCGGTCGATATCGATCTCACCTATTTGCCGATAGCGGGCCGCGTCGAGTCGCTCGCCGCTATCGATGCTGCCCTTCGGCGTATTGCAAACCGTATCCAGGACAGGCTGCGGGATGTGTCGATCAGTTTCTCCACGATCACGCCTGATAACACCGCGACAAAGGTCTTGGTTCGGCAACGGAATACTCAGGTAAAGATCGAAGTGACGCCCGTTCTGCGAGGCTGCGTCTTTGAGCCAGAACTTCGGACGGTCTCTCCTGCCGTAGAAGCTTCGTTCGGCTTCGCGGAAATGCGCGTTGTTTCATTTGCTGACCTATATGCCGGGAAGATAGTCGCCGCCTTGGATCGCCAGCATCCGCGCGATCTCTTTGATGTGCGGGACCTCCTTGCAAACGAAGGTATTGGCGATGATCTCAGGACGGCTTTCATTGTCTATCTGCTCAGCCACAACCGGCCCATGGCAGAGATCCTTGCGCCGAGCCGGAAATCACTGACCGCCGAATTTGATCGGGGATTCGTCGGAATGACTACGCTCCCGGTCTCCCTGGAGGAATTGAGCGAGACAAGAGAAACATTGGTTTCGGTGATAGTGGGTCAACTCCCGGATCATCATCGCCGCTTTCTCCTGTCATTCGAGCGCGGTGAACCAGACTGGGCCCTCTTGAGTGTTCCGACCGCCAGCGATCTTCCCGCAGTTCGCTGGAGGCTTCAAAACCTCGCCTTGCTCACGAAAGACGAGCGTGATCGACTGGTTCGTCTACTGGAGAGTGTCCTTTTCGCCGGTGGAGCCGGTTCATTCAGGATTTTGGAGGCTCAGCGCGGCCATTGACTCATAGCGGAAATCGAATAACGGAACCGACTCGCGCCTTGACAGTAAAGGAGGTTGAACCCGACATCGCCGCGCTCGTGTACTTTGGAGTGAAAACCCGTGGCCGAATTCCCAAGGCTCTGTAAGTTGTTGATTTTTTATGGAGCGGGAGACGAGGATCGAACTCGCGACGTTCAGCTTGGGAAGCTGACATTCTACCGCTGAATTACTCCCGCTCAGGACATTCACGGTAACACTCGAACAACCCTAGTATAGCCCAATCCATCCCTGTCCGAACGGCCCGGCGCAGCACTCCAGACTTCCCCGGGACGAAACCACCTTACAGCCCGTAATTGCCCGCCGCGCGTCGGATCGACGGCAGCAGGACCACCGTTCCGCCTTCCACGCCAAACACCTTTGGCACTGATTGCCGCTGCTCCCAGCGTTCCGGCTGCAGCACCCGCAACACCGCAATCTCGTCGCAGTTATGGAACTTCGGACACCGCAAACAATCCTTCCAGGCCTTCAACGGCAATTCACCGCGCTCAATCTCATTGAAGCCAACCTTCGCGAAGAATCCCGGCACATACGTAAAAGCAAACACCGCATCGAGGTTGTAGTCCCAGGCCTCACGGACGATCGCATCCACAATCAGCCGCCCGATGCCGTACTTCTTATGACTTTCCGCCACAGCCAATGACCGGACCTCACCCATCGTCGGCGAGTAGAAGTGCAGCGCACCGCAACCGATCAGCTTCCAGCCCTCATAAGCCACCCAGAAATCGCGCATGTTCTCGGACAGCTCAAACTCCGTGCGCGCGAGCATGATCCCCTTCGCCGCATAGTCATTAATGAGGTCCAGCAACGGCGCGATGTCCTTCATGGAAGCCTTGCGCACAACAATATTGGCGCTGGTGACGGTCGGCTTCTGGACCATCTCTTCGGTAAGTCCGCTGATCACTTAATTCCTGTCTTTCACAATGGCGGTGCCCAGTTGTTCGCCGGCGAAGACCCGCGCAATCACATTCTCCGCCGAACCCCTGACGATCCGCACTTCCCTGACGCCACCCGCCACCGCATCGGTGGCTGCGTTCAGCTTGGCCTGCATACCGCCCGAAGCCACGCCCGTTGCAATGAGCGATGCGCAATCCGCCGGCGTCAGCACGGGCAGCAACTGTTTGTTGCTGTCCAGCACGCCATCCACATCGGTCAGGAACAGCAACCGGTCCGCCTGCCAGGCCGAGGCGCAGGCCACCGCCATCGAATCACCGTTGACGTTGAAAACTTCCCCGCCAGACCCGCCCGCAACGCAAGCCACCACGGGCAGATAGCCAGCACTGGTCAGAACGTCCAGCAGACGCGGGTCAGACGAAGTGACCCGGCCCACAAAGCCCAGTTCCGGATTGAGCTGTGTGGCCATGGCCAGGCCTGCATCGATGCCGGTGAGCCCCACCGCTTTGGACCCCGCAACGCCAAGCGCTGCAACCAGTTGCGTGTTCACTGTCCCCGCGAAAACCTTCAACACCGCATCCACGGTTTCGGGCGTCGTCACACGCAGTCCATTTACGAAGCGGCTCTCCACTCCCCGCTCGTCCAGATAGCGCGTCATCTGTTTGCCGCCGCCGTGGACTACCGCAATGTTTCCCGAAAGCGCCGCAATCTGGGCCGCAACCGCACTGCGCTGCGCCGGATCATCCAGCAAACTGCCGCCAATCTTGATCAGAACTTTCAAAACAATCCCGCCGTTTCTTCGATGCCCAGCATGAGATTCAGATTCTGGATGGCCTGTCCAGCCGCGCCCTTGCCCAGGTTGTCAATCGCGCTCACCACCACGCAGCGGCGCGTCGCCGGGTCGGAAATCACACCAATGTCGCAGAAGTTTGTCCGCTGCACGGCATGCAGATCCGGCACATTCCCCGCCTCATAAAGACGGACAAACGGCTCATTGGCGTACTTCGCCTGATAAACCGCCAGAATTTCCGCGGCCGTCATCGGCGCAACTGTCTTGAAGTAGATCGTCTCCAGAATGCCCCGGTCGAGCGGCAGCAACTGCGCTGTGAAGCTGAAGGCCGCTTCGTCGAGGCCGCTGTTCATTAGAACTTCCGGCACATGGCGGTGCTGCAGTACGGAGTAGGCCGAAAAGTTCTCTGTCACTTCGCAATAGCTGGTTTTGAGGGAAGCTTTGCGCCCCGCGCCACTCGTACCGCTCTTGGCGTCACAGATCACGCCCGCGGCCGGATCCAGAATGTCCGCCTCCACCAGGGGCCGGATCGCCAGATTCGCAGCCGTCGGATAGCAGCCAGGGTTCGAAATGAAGCTCTTGCCCCGCAGGTTTTCGCGGTAAAACTCCGGCAAACCGTAGGGTGCGCTGCCCAGCAACTCCGGCTGCGTATGTGCCTCTTTGTACCAGCGCGCGTAACGCTCCACGGTGCCCAGGCGGAATGCACCGCTCAAATCCACCACCTTCGCGCCTGCGGAGAGGTACTGGGGTACCAGTTCCATGGAAACTTCCGGCGGCGTGCAAAGCAGTACTGCACCGATATTGTTGTCGCGAATCACCTCCGCCGAGGCACCCAGGCGCTTCACTGTGGATTTGCGCAGAAGTCTTGCTTCATCCCCGCCATCGGAACGGTGTTCCAGCAAGACAGGCGCGCAATTTGGGTGATGTGAAAGTAGTTTTACTGCTTCTGCGCCGCTGTAGCCGCGGAAGCCGACAATTCCGACCAATACGTTCATGGTTATTTATTCACTTGACTGAATAAATATACCACGCGGGCAGCCCAGTTCCACGCCGCCCACCCCCGGTACCCGTACTTTCGTCGATGGTACTCAAGCCATTGTGCGGACCCGCACTTCAGATTTACGCTGAGATTGTCGGTTGAACGCTGTGCGCCGAGATTTACCCTTTAGGAAAAGTGATTTTATGAAGCCATCAATTTATTTGGGCGCTGTGTTGACCTTCCTCGCTGCTGCATCGAGCGCGAGTGCCAACTACGTGGTGAACGGCAACTTCTCCACGGTCAACACCGTCACGCCGAACAGTATCATCTACAACTACAGCGGCCTCGGCAGCAGCAGCTTTAACGTGGCGAGCTACCTCACGGGTTGGAATGTGAAGGGCAACAACGCCAGCTCGGATCTGGCTTTTGTTTATTCCGGCAACTACGGTGCCAACGTGAACGATCAGTACGGCGGCTTTGCTCTCGCTGATTCCAGCCACATCACAGCGTCTACTGACGGCGGAAACTTCGTCGTCGCCGATGGTGATTCCGGCAACAGCGTCACCCTTTATCAGACGTTCACGAACCTGGCAGCCAATACGACTTACGTTGTGCAGTACTACCAGGCGACCGGTTCGCAGGCCGGCTTCAGCCCGTCTGGATCGGCCGACTGGCAAGTGAGCTTCGGCAACGCCACGGACGGCTACGCGACCTACAGCGTGTCCCAGGCGGTGAGTTCCTCCTTCAGCGGCTGGACGCTGGAGACTACTACATTCACCACGGGTGCGCACAGCACCAGTGAAACGCTGTCGTTCCTCTCCCAGGGCCCGTCCGGTGTTCCTCCGATGTTGTTCCTCGACGGCGTCACTCTGAACACTCAGGTTTCTGCTGCTCCGGAACCGGCCACCCTCGCTATCGGCGGCATGGGTCTCGCTCTGCTGGTGGCTGCCCGTCAGCGCCGCAAGAGCCGCAGCTAACTCCCGTCCGATCCGCAATTCTGAATGGCCTCCGGTATCCCGGAGGCCTTTTTGTTGTGTGCTCAGGCTACCCTAATACACGTGATTGGTGACCCGCCGTCTCTTGCGGCATTCTTCGATATCTGGCGCGGCAACGCAGGTACCTTCCTCCAGGATGAGGGCGATTTCGGTATCCGGCGAATCTCCTATCCACAGGCCGCCAACCGGGCCGCTGCCTTCGCCTCCCGTCTCAGCAATGCCGGAATTGCCTCCGGTGACCGGATTCTCATTTGGAGTGAGAACCGCGCCGAGTGGGTGGTCGCTCTCTGGGGTGCTTTGCTGGCGGGCGTTGTTTGCGTGCCCGTGGATTACCGCTCGTCCCCGGCTCTGGTGGCCCGCATCGGGGCCATTGTGGAGGCAAAACTCATCCTCACCGGTGACAGCGTGTCTGCCGCCGATTTTCCTTTCCCCATTTGGCATCTGGCGACACTGCTCGAAGAAACCGCCGCGCCCAACTACCCCCCTGCACCCGCGGAGCAGCTTGCGGAAGTCCTGTTTACCTCCGGTGCCACGGGCGATCCCAAGGGCGTCACCCTCACGCACCGCAACATCCTCGCGAATCTGATTCCCATCAGCGGCGGTATACAGAAGTACCGCAAATACATGGGGCCTTTCTCCCCCATACGATTCCTGAACCTGCTGCCTTTGAGCCACATGTTCGGTCAATCGATGGCCGCCTTCATTCCGCCGATGATCTCGGGCACGGTCTTCTTTATGTCGGGCTACAACCCGCAAGCCGTCGCGAGACTGGTGCACAGGAGGCGGATTTCCGTGATTGTCTGCGTACCGCAAATGCTGGAACTGCTGCGGGATTACGTGCTGCAAACCTGCCCGGAAGCCGCAGAACCTAAGCATCGCCAGCGCTGGTATTGGGCCTGGTGGCAATACCGGCGAGTCCACAAATTGCTCGGCTGGAAGTTCTGGGCGTTCGTGGTTGGCGCGGCCCCGCTCGATTCCGAACTCGAGGCCTTCTGGCGCAAGCTCGGCTTCGTCGTGATCCAAGGCTATGGCTTGACAGAAACGGCACCGGTCGCCACGCTGAACCACCCTTTCGAAACGCGGCAGGGCAGCGTTGGCAAGCCGATCCACGGCGTGAAGGTCCGGATTGCCGAAGATGGAGAAATTCTGCTGCGCGGCGAAAATGTCACGCCCGGGTATTACGGCGAAACCGCAGCGCTTGCCGTGGATGAAGAGGGCTGGTTCCACACCGGTGATATCGGAAGCCAGGATGCTGACGGACGGCTCACGATCCTGGGCCGCAAGAAGGAGATGATCGTCTCACCCGACGGTCTGAACGTCTACCCGCAGGATGTGGAGCGGGTTTTGAACGCACAACCCGGCGTGGTGGAGTCGGCGGTGGTTGCGGCGAAGCGCGACGGGCGGGAAAGCGTCCATGCCGTGCTGGTTTTGGCGCCCGGGACCGACGCCGACACCGTCATCCGTGCGGCGAACCAGTTGCTCGAAGGCCACCAGAGAGTGCGCGGCTTCTCACTTTGGCCCGAACCCGCCCTGCCGCGAACCTCCGGTACCGGAAAGTTGAAGCGCGCCGCGGTATCGCAGTGGGTGCAGGGAACCGCCGCACCCGCGGTCTCCTCCGGCGAATCCGTGGAGGCGATTCTCAGCAAGTTCGCCGGCGGCCGAGCGGTCAGCGCCGGGACCACCATCGACGAATTGGGCCTGAGTTCCCTCGACCGCATTCAGTTGCTGATGGAACTGGAAGCCCGCTCCGGCGCGCCCGTGACAGAAGCCCAGTTTGCGCAGGCGAAAACCGTGGAAGATCTGGCCCGTTTGAAGCCCTCCGCTGCGCCCGAAACCTTCACTTTCCCGGAATGGAACCGCGGAGGCCTCGCGCAATTCGTCCGGCGGCTGGCTCTGCCCTTGGTCATTCTGCCGCTCGCCAGGGCATTTGCGTGGCTGAAGGTCGAGGGCCTTGAGAATCTCCGTGGGGTGGATGGTCCGGTCATCTTCGCCTCCAGCCACCAGAGCCACTTTGATGTGCCGTGTATCTTGTCTGCGCTGCCTGCCGCGCGGCGGTACCGTTTGGCAACGGCCATGTCGAAGGAGTTTTTCCATCCGCACTTCTATCCGGCGAACTATGGTTTCGGGGAACGCTTCCGCAGCAGCCTCATGTATTACCTTTCCTGCCTGCTGTTGAATACATTCCCGCTGCCGCAAAGGGAGTCCGGTGCAAGGTCGTCTCTGCGGTATGCGGCGGAGATGGCTGCGGATGGCTGGTCGATTCTGATCTTTCCGGAAGGCAAGAGAACGGAAGACGGTGCACTAAATGCCTTCCAGCCCGGCGTGGGGATGTTGGCTTCCCGTCTGGAAATTCCCGTGGTGCCTGTGCGGCTGGTTGGATTGGACAAAGTGCTCCACAAAGACGCGAAGTTCGCGACACCGGGGAGAGCCAAGGTGATCTTCGGGAAGCCGATGCAGTGCCAGGGCGGGGATTATGCGGCGATTGCCGCGCAGGTGGAGGCAGCGGTCCGGCAATTACAGTCTGGCGCGTCAAATCCTTGGTAGTCTAGGCCAATATGCGCGTGCTGCCGGCATTCCTGCTGTTTCTTGCTCCGCTGTACGGGGCTTCTGTCTTTGATGCCCCTGCGGTCCGGGTTATTCCGTCTCCAGATACTCCCCGGCAAATCGCGCTGCCCGCTGGGGTGCGTGTGTTGGATTATGACGTGGCAACAACGGGGCCGGTTGTCGCGGTGCTGACGCCGCAGCGGGTGCAGTTGTGGGATATCGTTGCTGGCGGGTTGCGGAATGCCTGGGATGTTCCTGCCGGACTACAGGCCCGCGCCATTGCGTGGCATCCCCTGGGTGATGCGTTCTTCGTGGCGGGGCAGCGGGACGGGATGTGGGTGATCCTGCGTGTGGACCGGACCGGAAACACTTGGCAGGCGCGCCAGATCTATTCGTCGAAGCGTGAGATTCGCCGCTTAGTGCCGGGGCCAAGGCCCTTCCTGGTGCCGAACCCGAAGGGTAAAGGCGATGTGCAAGCGTACCGCCTCTTCTTTGGGACTAAGTTGGATGCGGGCGGCTATGCCACGCAGTCCATTACCGAAGATGGCACGCGTGAGTATCAAGTCATTGGCCCTAAGGACGGTGTAACAACAGCGGAGTCGCTGGAAGCCGATGTGGTTCCCAGCACTTTGACCGCGGCTTCGGCTCTGCCCGTGGGCTTTCATCCCGCCGGGCATTTGTTGATCTGGGAGAACGGTGGCGGATGTTTCCAGTCTGCTGCCTATGACAGGGATCACTGGGGTAAGTCAGCGCGGATGTTTGGCAGAGATTTCTGCGGCGGCACGGTAACAGCAACGCCGAACGGCATGGGTGTCCTGCATTGGACAAGTGGCACCGATGGCATCGAGGTCTTATTGGAGCGGGGAGCCGTGAAGCAGAAGCAGGCAGAAGGCTTACGGCTCATCTCTGCACCCTCTTCGGTGCCCGATGGACGCGGTATTGTGGGCCTGGTTCGCAATGCCACGGCATCCGTGTTGCAATTCATTCCGCTGCAGATCCCTTTGGCGGACGTGGAGAATGCGTGGATGTTTACCGAGTCAGCGTCTGACACGAACTTATTCACGAAGCAGGGGGGCCTGTTTCGAAACCGTGAGGATCACGACCAACTCTACCAGCTTTACGATACAGAACTGTATTACTGCGGTGACTTTGATGCATCGACGCCGACCCGCCCTTACCTGGTGACGACGGATAGTTTCTGGGAGTTATTCGCAGCCGCTTACGAAGGCACCTTTATCCTGCGCGAAAGGCAGGCCGGGATTCCCGCCTTTTGGTCTTTCGTGGAACAGGCGCATGCAGCTTTGCAGAAGGCGCATCCCGGTTCAAAATGGGCCAACGTATTTGCCACGCTCGGTGCTTTGCGGAAGGAACAGCAGGGCAGTGCGGAGGTGCAGCGTATCACGAAGGCAGAAGGGAGCTTCAGCTCTGCTGTCCTGGGTGTGCCGTTTGATTACAGCGAACTCAAACCAAGGGGGCATTACACGGCAGATACGGCATCCGCGCAGTACTTCAAGGCCTTCCATTACCTGACGCGGGTGGCGTCACTTCGGTGGCCGACTGCGGAATTGGAACAACTGCCCGCGGAGGTAAAGCGTGCCGCCCGCAATTGGGCAGCCACTTATCAGGACTTCATCGCACCCGGCAGAGCGCCATTACTTTGGGATGATTCACCAAAGGTAACAAGAAGTTATGTGAAGCGGCCGGAGCTGTTTCCGCAGTTATTCCCGCTGGGCTGGGGTTTTGACAACGAAGCCCTGTATTCGACGGTCGATCATACGGATTGGCCGGCCGGGGAACGCATCACGGGACGTCTGCAACCCGCGGCGCTTGATGTCGCTGCGGCGCTGGGGAGCAACTTCGCGATCGCGCTGCTCGGGGAAGATATGGCCCGGCATCCGCAACTGAAGAGCGCGATCACTGCGTTACAGGCGAGGAATCAAACGGTGCGGAACCCAACCCTCTATGACCAGTGGCTCTCCACGCTGGCGCAGCAATGGGCCGATACTGTGCCGTCCCCTGGCGGACCACTCGATGAAGGTCTGTGGCGCACCAAGCGGCTGCAGACGGGACTTGCCTCCTGGGCGACGTTGCGGCACGCCACGGTGCTGGTCAATGAGCGCGTCAGTGCGGAATGTGGCGAGGCGGGCTTCGAGGCAATTGTGATGCGTCCGCCGCGCGGTTATGTGGAACCGGATCCGGCGACTTTCGGCAGTATCGCGGGCATGTTTACCTCAGCCGCGGCAATGATCGGCAAGGATGCTGAAGCCGGAAAAGACAACGGCGCGGCACTGCAACAAGGGTTGATCAAGCGGCTGAATGAAACCGCCGCGAAAGCCCGTTTGTTCCAGAGTATTGCCGAGAAGGAGCTCCGCGGCGAAGCCCCCAGCGCGCAGGACTATGAAGAGATTCTCTACTTCGGGCGTGTGGCGGAACATCACTTTCTGGTCTTCAAGAGTCTCGCGAATAAGGATCTGGCACTTTCCACTCCGAATCCCATCCCGAAGATTGTGGAGATCGCCGGTGTCCGGGGTGGTCCGCCCTATCAGATGGTCGCTGTGGGCCGGCCACTGGAATGGAATCATGTTGTGCCTTTCTACGGAAGACGCGAGATTGTGAAGGGTCCGGTTTATTCGTTCTATGAATTTTCCTCCCCGGGGTTGATGAATGATGCGGAGTGGCTGAAACAAGTAAGTTCCCGGCAGCGGCCTGCATGGGTTACGCCCTATGTTACGGAGAAGAACCTCTCATGCCCGGCGCGAAAGCCTTTCTAACTCTCTTCATCGCCTGTATGCTGGCATCCGCGCAGGACGCACGCTTCTTATTTACCGGAGATGTGTTGCTGTCGAGACAGGTCCGTGTGGAGATAGAACAAACGCATCAGTTCCCATTTGCAGGTGTGCAGAAGTTATTGCAAAGCGCGGATTGGGTACTGGGAAATCTGGAAGGTGCAGTGGGAAGCGGGGCGGACTGTTTGCCTGCGGAGTTATCTCAGCCGTGCTTTGCGATTCCACCATCGCTCATTCCTATGTTGCAGCAGGCCGGCTTTCGGGCCATGGGGATATCCAATAACCATGCCCATGACTTAGGCCCCAAGGGCGTGCTTGACACTGCGGCGGCTTTGCAGCAAGGTGGGCTGGAGGCCATTTCCTTCGAACAATCTCCTGTGTTTGTCACTGTGGCAGGTCACAAGGTCGCGGTCATTGCCGTTTCTACTGTGCCTGGGCGGGATGGAGCGAAGGAAGAGATCTCATCCGTGGCGATGCGTCAAAAGCTGCGCCTGGCGCGCAATCTTGCGGAGTTGGTCATCCTCTCTATCCATTGGGGCAGTGAGTTACTGGAGTGGCCGAATCAACAGCAGCAGGACATGGCGGCATGGCTGGTCGCCAATGGTGCGGATGTAATTATGGGGCATCATCCGCACGTGGTGCAGGACGCGCAATGCATCAGCGGCAAACCAGTGTTTTATTCCCTGGGAAATCACTTGTTTGATCAGAAGTATCCGGCAACCAAGCAGGGGCTGATTGCGGATTGCCGGATTCATGGCGGCAAGTTACAGTGCAGCGGGATCGGGACGGAGACGCCAGCAGGTTCTTCGTTTCCCGCACTTACCGGGAAGAAGGCCGTGCTCGACGCCTGCCCGGTCAACCTGGCCGTGAAAACAGTCAGCGACATTCAGTTACGCGGTGGAAGTACGGAAGCGGGCCATCACATCGAAGGCTGGAATGGAACGCAGCGTGTCTGGCGTTCCCAGGTGATGTCACTGCTCTCGGTGGAGTCCGGCCGGTTTGATGGCAAGGAACTGCTCTTTACTCTGGAGCGTCACGCTTCGCCCATCGACGGGGAAGAGGGCGTCCGTCCATATGTGTATGAGCTTGGGCCGCGCGGTCTGGTGGCGAAGTGGCGCGGCAGTGCTCTGGCCTGGCCGCTGCTGGACGCGCAAATCCTGCCAGGCGGCGATGGAGTGATCTGCGCACTGCACAGGAAGGATTCCTTTGTGGCGCTGCAACCCGGCTCGAAAGAGACACGGACGGCTGCCTACCATTGGAACGGCTTCGGCTTTTCGGGCGTGGATGATCCGGCGGTGGCGAAGGCCTGTCAATCGATCTGGGCCTCTCCCGGCGCGGTACCCTAGAACAAGCGGTACCGAAAATGTTTTCTATCCTCACCACCTCCCTGCTTGTCGCGCTTGTCCTGTTGAACCTCATCCTGATCTTTCGCACGCGGCGAGTGGAAGTGCCACCGCCTGTGAACACGGAACCTCTGGATGCAGAGCGCCATGCGGCCATTCTCCGTTCGCAGGAAGCGCTGGAGCACCGTCTGCGTGAGGAACTGGGGCGGACGCAAATCCGCAATGCCGAGGACAGCCGGGCGCTCCGCCGCGAATTGATGGAAGCGCTGGAACTGAACCGCACGGCCACGGAAGCCTCGCTCGAGAAGATCCGCGGTTTGGTGGATGCGCGGCTCTTTGCGCTGCAACAGGGCAATGAGAAGAAGCTCGATGAAATGCGCCAAACGGTGGATGAGAAGCTGCAGGGCACGCTGGAAGCCCGCCTCGGCGCGTCCTTCAAACTGGTGAGCGAACGGCTGGAGCAGGTGCAGCGCGGTCTTGGGGAGATGCAGACGCTGGCCTCCGGCGTGGGCGATCTCAAGCGCGTGCTCAGTAA
Source organism: uncultured Acidobacteriia bacterium (assembly GCA_903923395.1). Classification (GTDB taxonomy): domain Bacteria; phylum Acidobacteriota; class Terriglobia; order Bryobacterales; family Bryobacteraceae; genus BOG-234. The sequence continues at coordinate 39,003 of CAIXXM010000037.1, read as the reverse complement.
TGTGACAACGCGCGGCGCCTGGGGCGAAGTTCAGCTTGAGAATATTCTGCAACAGATTTTGGCACCGGAACAGTTTGAGCGGAATGTTTCGCCGAAGGGCAACACAGAGCGCGTGGAGTTTGCCATCCGCCTGCCCGGTTCCGGCAAGGGCGATGATGTGTGGCTCCCGATTGACGCCAAGTTCCCGATGGAGGCCTACCAGCGCTTGTCACTGGCGGCGGAGAAGGGCGATGCGGCCGCGGTGGAGGATGCTGCCAGGGAATTGGAGACGGCGGTGAAGGGCTGCGCGAAGACCTTTGCTTCGAAGTATCTCGCGCCTCCGAAGACCACGGATTTCGGAATCATCTTCCTGGCCACGGAAGGTTTGTATGCGGAAACGTTGCGGCGACCGGGGTTGACGGAAACGCTGCAGCGGGATTTCCGCGTGATTCTCGCCGGACCCACGACCTTCGCCGCGATCCTCAACAGCCTGCAAATGGGCTTCAAGACGCTGGCGATCCAGGAACGGTCGAGCGAGGTTTGGAAGGTGCTGGGCGAGGTGAAATCGCAATTCCAGCAATATGGCGGCGTGCTTGCCAAGGTCAAGAAGAAGATCGAAGAGGCCGGCAACACGATTGATGAAGCCGAGCGCCGCAACCGTGTGATTGAGAAGAAGCTGCGGGGTGTGGAAACGCCGGAGGTGCTGGCGGACGTGCATGAAATGCCACGGCTGTTCGCGGCGGGCGGCGACTAGCTTTGGCGGAACCGCCGCACAACGGACGACTTCGGGCCGCCTGAACACTGCGGTTGCTGATCGAGTTTGCGGGCGCGGCCCTTGCGCCTGTGCGGCTTTAGCGGAACCGCCGCACAACGGAGTGCGGTGCGACGGTGTTTCTCAACTTCTGATGGTGCGCACCGCACCCTGTGCGCTTTTGAGCTTCTGTGCCGCGTAGTCGAGAGCTTCCGCCGCGGTGGTGAGTGTCCCTTCGAGTTGGGCATCCTCGATTTCGCGCAGCACAGCACCCATCGCGGGCCCCGGTTGCCAGCCTTGCGCCAGTAGATCGCGGCCCGTAATCAGCGGCGCCGGACGCAGTGCCTCCTGCGGCAAGTCCTGCAGCCGTTGTTTGGCGAACTCGTAGTGGTCGAGTTGGCGGTGGCTTGACAGGCAGTCCGCGCGATGGAGTTCGAGATGCTCTTCGAAGCGCGGCATTCGCAGAAAGCGCTTCAGTGTGCTCTCCCGCATTCTGGTCACCGCAGCGAACTTCATGTGGTTTTCCACCAAAGCGACGGCCTGTTCAACGATCTGGCCTGGATAGCGCAGGCGATGGAGCGCTTCGGCCGCGATTTTCATGCCGAGTTCCACGTGTCCATCAAAGCGGATGCGGTCGGCAATGCGGAAGGTGCCGGGCTTGCCGATGTCGTGGAAGAGGACGCCCAGCGCGAGAGTCAGTGAAGGTTCGCACAGACTGTCGAGCATCAGCATCGTGTGGGTCCAAACATCGCCTTCCGGATGGAACTGCGGCGGTTGTTCCACGCCCCGCAGGGCTTCCACTTCGGGCAGGATCTGGCGCAGCAGTCCGGTTGCATGCAGCAGTTCGAAGCCGCGGCGGGGGTGCGCGCCCGTCAGAATGCGGCTGATTTCATCGCGAATGCGCTCCGGCGCAACGTTTGCGACGAGCGGTGCCATCTGCGTGATCGCGTCGAGGGTGGCTGGTTCGATCTCGAAATCCAGGACAGCGGCAAACCGCACCGCGCGCAGCAGCCGCAGGTGATCTTCTTCAAAACGCGAGCGCGGATTGCCGATGGCGCGGATGAGGCGGGCTTGCAGATCTGCCTGGCCGCCGGTGAAGTCTTCTATTTTTCCCGTGAAAGGGTCCAGGAAGAGGGCGTTGACGGTAAAGTCCCGGCGTAGGGCATCCTGGCGGGCGTCTGTTTCAAACTGGACGGTCTCCGGGCGGCGGCCATCGACGTAGTTGCCATCGCTGCGGTAGGTGGCGACTTCGACACTCACTCCTCCCTGTGACACCAGCACAACGCCGAAGTGTGCGCCAACCAGGCCGGCGCCGGGGAAGAGCGACTGCAGGCGTTCCGGGGGCAGGGAAGTGGCGACGTCAAAATCCTTGGGAATGCGGCCCAGCAGCAGATCCCGCACGCAGCCGCCGACGAAAAACGCCTCACCCCCGGACTCCCGGATGCGCCGTGTGATCGATTCCGCGAGTTGTTGTCCAGTCACGCTTTCATAGTAAACGCGTAAGTTCCCGTACTAACGTTGCAGACAACCCGCTACAATGACAGACGTCAACACCTGACCCTATGGCCAACGAACAGGTCAGCCGTCCAGGCGCGAAAGTAGTAGTCGCGACCACTGTGGCGCTGGCATTTATCTCTTTCTGGCGGGCTTCAGCCATTGTGCTGTCGGACCTCGCCTCTTCTGCCTTCTACGCGGGCGGCATCGCGGAGCATGCAATCGGGCGCAGTGCGCCATGGTTCGTCCTTGGCGTGATGCTGTTCAGCTTCGCGGTTCGTTCTGTTTATCTGGAAAGCAGTTCGATGTTCGTACGCGGCGGCGTCTACGTCGTGGTGCGGGATTCCATGGGGCCATTTATCGCGCGCCTGTCGGTGTCGTCGCTGCTGTTTGATTACATTCTCACCGGACCCATCAGCGTGGTGTCCGCCGGACAGTATCTGGCCGGGTTGCTGAATGAGATCAGCAAGCTGCTGCACTATTCCTACGAAATCCCTTCGAACTGGTTTTCCGCCGGCTTTGCGGTGATTGTCACGTTTTACTTCTGGTGGCTGAATATCAAGGGCATGCATGAATCGAGCGGCAAAGCCCTGCGGATTATGCAGATCACGACGGTGATGGTGGTGATCTTCCTCATCTGGTGCCCGATCACGCTGCTGGTGCGCGGGCCGGCACAGGTGCCTCCGCCACCGCTGCCGCAGTACATCGAATTTAATAAAGACTCGCTGGGCTGGTTCCAGGGCACGATTTGGCCCACCATTCCCGCGATTGCCATCCTCGTCGCGTTCGGGCACTCACTGCTCTCCATGAGCGGCTTTGAAACCCTGGCGCAGGTGTACCGGGAAATCGCCTACCCGAAGCTGAAGAACCTCAAGATTACCGGGAACATCGTCTGTATCTATGCGGCGGTGAGCACGGGGTTAATCACTTTATTCGCTGGATTGATTATTCCGGACAAGATCCGGCCCACTTATGTGGACAACCTGCTCGGCGGGTTGGCGATGCATCTGGCCGGACCGGAAATTCTGCGCCTGGCCTTCCACGTTCTGGTTGTGATTGTGGGCGTCCTGATTCTTTCCGGTGCTGTGAATACGGCGATTATCGGTGCCAACGGCGTGATGAACCGGGTTGCGGAGGACGGCGTTCTGGTGGATTGGTTCCGCAAGCCGCACCGCAAATTCGGCACTACGTCGCGCATCATCAACCTGGTGGCGATTCTGCAGATCATCACCATTGTGCTCAGCCAGGGCGATGTTTACCTGCTGGGTGAAGCCTATGCGTTCGGTGTGGTCTGGAGTTTCTTCCTGAAGTCACTGGGGGTGCTGGTGTTGCGCTACCACCGCCATGACCAGGAATATAAGTTCCCGTTCAATATCCAGATTGGGAAGCTGGAACTCCCGGTCGGTTTGGCGGCGACTACGGTTCTGCTGGGCTTTGTTGCGATTGCGAACCTGTTCTCAAAGAAGTACGCGACGATCTACGGCGTGATATTCACCGTCGCACTGTTCGTTGTGTTCACGGTGTCTGAGCACATCAACAACAAGAAGAAGCGGCACAAGGGCCATGCCCTCGAAGAGTTCAATCTCGACATGCAGCCTGAGATTGCCGAGGCGAGTCTGCGGGCGCGCCCGGGCAGTATTCTTGTGGCGGTGCGTGATACCACGAATTTGTCGCACCTGCGGTCGATTCTCCAGAAGACCAATCTGCGCCGGCACGACATCATCGTGATGACGGTACGGCAGGTATCTTCCGGTGCCGGGGAATACCAACTGGCTGAAAACCAGCTCTTCACTGACTATGAGCGCGAGTTGTTCACCAAGGTCGTGGAGATGGCGGAAAAGGAAGGCAAGACGGTGGAGCTGCTGGTGGTTCCCAGCGTTGACCCCTTCGATGCCATTGTGCACACAGCCGCCAAATTAACTGCTTCCCGAGTGGTTACCGGTGCCTCCTTGCGCATGGATTCCGATGAACTGGCCCGGCGTATCGGGCAGGCGTGGGAGCATTTGCCGGAGCCGCGTCAGCCGTTCTCGCTCGAAGTCATTGCGCCGGGGCGTCCGTCTCTGTTCGTCAATCTGGGACCGCATCCGCCGCGTTTGTGGCCCGAAGATGTCGACCTGACGCACCGTTTGTGGCTTGGCTTGACCGAGGAAGTCTTCGGTTCGAAGCTGCATCACCGCGACGTTTTGGGTGTGGCGCTGCGCCGCCTGGAGAAGGACCTCAACGAAGATGGCCGCCGCGAGGAAGCGATTGCCGATTTGCGGAAGGAATTGCAGGATCACCTGGACCCTGCGCCTGAACTCGACGAGACGATTGGCTAAGCGGCGGTCCTGGTAACGGTCACCGACTTTCCGTAGACCTGCCGGAAGACGTCGCTCTGGCGTTCCGCGGCCCAGATCTCCAGATCAAAATCTGCCGCTGCAGGACCATTGAGCTGGACCAGAATATCGGTCTCGCGGATCTTGCACTCCACAGACCGGATGCGCTGGCCGTGGCTGCGGTCCAGGCTGTCCGCCAACCGCAGCAAAGGGATGAGCAAACCGATGGTCCTGCGGCCCTCCGCAGTGAGCGGCTGCAGATTCGCATGTTCCGGCTTTGGCATGGACTTCCGGTGGTACCTGCAGAGATTCGCCACCAGTTCCCGTTCTTCTTCCGTGAAGCCGGGCATGTCGGAATTCGCCACCAGGTAATACGAATGCTTGTGGTGACGCGTGTCGCTCACGTAATGACCGACGTCATGCAGGTACGCGGCACCCTCCAGGAGTCGCGCTGCAGTGGCCGGTTGTTTGTGCAATGGCTGCAGGGTACGGAAGATATCGGCACCCAGGCTGGCCACCTTGCGTGCGTGGCGGAGCGAGACGCCGTAGCGTTCCGCCATTTCTTCTGCCGTCTTGCGCTGCTCGAAGGAGAGCCTGGCGGAATCATCGCCGGACCGCCGCTGCGCGAGGTCGGCAATGATGCCGTCGCGAACGCCCGCGGCGGAATAGTGCAGGGCCGCCATCTCCAGCCCGGCGAGCACGTGTAGGAGCACGGCAGTCCCGGGAATGATGATCTCCGCGCGCCGGGGGCCGATCCCGACCACATCGCGGCGGTGTGCGACATCGAGCATCGTGAGTTCCCGGTAGAGCTTGCGGATTTGCGCCGTGGTGGCGCGTTTCTTGTCGGCTTCGTCACGGCGGGCCCGGGGAATACTGTTGGCCGCACAGACGACTGCGGACGCTGTGGCTGACGTGCCGATGATGCGGTCAATCCCCAGGTGCTTCACCTTGCGCAGTTCCGGCTGGATCTTTTCCGCGATGTACTCTTCCATCTGGTGGAGTTCCTCGGGCCGGGGCGGGTCAGACTTGAAAAACATTTCATACAACCGCAGCGCGCCGAGCGGTTTGCTGGAGGCCTGGGAGAGATTTTCGTTCTCGCTGAGGATGATTTCGGCGCTGCCGCCGCCGATATCGATGATGAGGAAGCGTTCTTTCGGGTGGGGCCAGCGGCTTTGGACGCCGAGGTGGATGAGTCGTGCTTCTTCCTGCCCGGAGATGATCTCGACGTCTGTGCCGAGTGCCGCGGAGGCACGCGCGAGGAATTCCTGCTGATTGGCAGCGTCACGGATTGCGGCGGTGGCGACGGCGCGAACCTGATCGACGCCCAGTTTTCGATAGGACGCGGCCATTTGGACCAGGATGCCGCAGACGAGATCCATGGATTCCTGGCTGACTTTGCCGGTTTTGAAAACGCTGGCGCCCAAGCGTGTGACCTGGCGTTCGGAGGCCAGGATTTTCGGGGGGCCGTCCAGTATTTCTGCTGTTTCCATCCGGAGCGAGTTACTCCCGATGTCGATGGCGGCATAACGCGGCATAGTTAATCGGTATCATACGGGCTGAGTCGAACCTGCGGAGTAGAACCAATGGAACTGTACCTGATGCGCCACGGCATCGCCGAAGAACCCCGGGCAGGGCAGCCTGACGCCGGGCGGAGACTGACACTGGAAGGCCGCGAGAAGGCGGCGGCGGTGGTGCGGCTGGCCCAACAGGGCGGCATGGACCCCGGGCTGGTGCTGACGAGCCCCTACCTTCGCGCGCTGCAGACGGCGGAGGTGGCCGCAGAGGTGCTTGAGCATCGGGGAGAGACGGTTGTGGTTCCGTCGCTGGTGCCGCATGGGTCGCCGGAGGAGGTATGGGAGGAGATCCGGCTGTTCCCGGAAGCGGGCTCGATTCTGTTGACGAGCCATGAGCCGTTGCTTGGCGCGTTGATGGGTTTTCTGTTGAACAGTCCGGCGCTGCGGGTAGAAGTTCGGAAGGCGTCGATCATGAGAATCGACGTTTTGGGGTTGCGCGGGGTGCCGCGGGGGGAACTGCAGTGGTTAATTACTCCTAGGATTTCTTTGGCGTAATGTTGCGCACGAAGGGGTAAAGTGGTGTATCGTACGTGTAGCGCGGCCATGAAGCTGAAGCGGCCCAAGAAGGCCCCGCTCTACGTGTGTCTATTAAGTCCTTGATATTAAACGGTTTGCCGCTGCGGTAAGGTGTCCGTCCCCATACTGCCCGCCCGATTGATCCGGCCTATAACCTTTTTTTGTTGGCTGTATAGGCTGTTTTGTTCGCAAGTTTTTAATATTAAGGCACTTGACTTCAACAGAGCCCTACCGGGATCATGGAATTTGATTATGGTTTTTAAGGGAGGCAGTATGATTCGATTCACCGCTAAGGCCGTTTCGGCGCTCGCAGTTTCGGCGAGCTTGTCCATTGCACTGGCTGCGACATCCGCCATTGGTGTCGTTACTTCGAATGGCAATATTTTGCTGAATGATGCGAAGACCGCCGCGAACGCAACGGTATTCGATGGAAGCACGATTCAGACGCAGAACGCTGCGAGCCAGGTTCGTATGAACAACGGCTCCCGGGTTCAGCTCGGCGCTGAGTCACGCGGAAAGTTCTACAGTGATCGTGTGGTCCTGGAAAAGGGTACCGCACGCGTGGATGGGTACACGGCAAATGCTAATGGTTTGAAGATTCAGACGGAAGCTGCTGGTTCTGCAACCGTGATGATGAAGGGGGCCACGGTTGAAGTCGCTTCGATTGCTGGCAATGTTCATGTGTACAACGCTTATGGCGTGAATGTTGCGAATCTCGTTCCGGGCAAGGCTCTTGATCTGACCCCGCAGGACGCGGGTGCAGCAGCAGCCACCACCGTGATCGGAACCGTCAAGAAGGTTGGCTCTGCTTTCCAGCTCACGGATGAAACCTCCAACGTAACCTTCGAACTCCGGGGCTTCTCCAATCTCAAGGCTGGTACCCGCGTGAAGGTTTCCGGTACGAACGCGCAGAGCCCCAACCCCGCTCCTACTTCTCCTGCAACCCAGGTGCTCCAAGCTGATTCGAAGAAACCGGCTGTCGCCGTACTTTCGAGCGCTGGTGCGGCGGGTGCAGCCGGAGCTGCGGGCGCAGCAGGTGCTGCTGGCGCAGCAGGGGCTGCCGGTGCCGCTGGTGCGGCGGGTGCCGCTGCAGCCGGTGCTGCCGCAGCTGGTATCAGCGCAACCACCGCAGTCGTCGCTGGTGTAGCTGCTGCCGCAGTTGTCGGCACAGCCGCTGGTGTGTCAGCAAGTGGTGGTGGTAATGGATGCATCGTCGGAATCAGCTCCGGCACTACCTGCAAGTAGGACGGTCACCGACCTGTTCACAGAAGCCCCGGCCTCGCGCCGGGGCTTTTTGTTTTCTACAATAGAGTTTGTCCTCATCCCCATCCAACCCAAAAGAAAGATCTCCACTGCTCGCTATCTTCCTGGTTGTTCTGGTTGATATTCTCGGCCTCACGATCATCCTGCCGCTGCTGCCGTTTTATGCACAGCACTTTGGTGCATCGGCGTCCACGGTCGGCTTACTAGTCTCGACTTACGCCTTCTGTCAGTTAATCGCCGGCCCCATTCTGGGCAAGCTTTCTGACCGCACTGGCCGCAAGCCTCTCTTGATTGTGAGTCAGATCGGCACATTTATTGGCTTCCTGGTGCTTGCTGCCGCCCCGTCACTCTTCTGGATCTTTGTCTCGCGCGTCATTGATGGACTTACTGCCGGCAATCTATCGCTTGCACAAGCCTATATTGCGGATGTGACGACGCCAGAGAAGAGGGCTAAGTCGTTCGGCGTCATCGGGATCGCGTTCGGCATTGGCTTTCTGATCGGCCCGGCGGTCTCCGGCTTTCTGGCGCAGTATGGCTACAGTTATCCGATTCTGGCGGCTGCAGCACTCTCAATGACCAGCGTCCTGTGTACGACATTCTTGTTGCCTGCCGTTCGGCCGCACGGAGATGACGGCGCGCCGGGTCCGGGCGGGCGACGCTTGAGTGTTTTGGATTGGAAGGCGTATGCGCAATATTTTGCCGATGCCAAGCTTGGTCCGCTGTTGTGGCAGTTCCTGTGTTTTGCCTTTTCGTTTTCTTTTTTCATCAGCGGATTCTCGCTATACGCCGCGCAGCGGTTTTCGTGGCAGGGCCATCCGTTCGGCGCGCGGGAAGTGGGTTATGTGTTCGCTTTTGTTGGTTTTCTCGGGATCATCCTGCAGGGCTTTCTCATCGGGAAGTTGGTCAAGCGCTTTGGAGAAGCCAAACTGGTGTGGACGGGTTTTCTTGCCAGTGCCGTGGGCTATGGGGCGCTGGGCTGGACCCAAACCGTGCCACAGTTGCTGGCAGCCAGCATGGTCAATTCCTATGGCAACGGGGTAGTGAGGCCGGCCGTGACTGCTTTGATCACGCACAGAGCCCCGAAGCGCGAACAGGGCGTTGTTTTGGGACTGACGCAATCGCTGACGTCTGTCTCCTCGATCATTGCTCCCGTAATTGCGGGAGCTTTGATTCAACAGCAGGCATTGGCTGCCTGGGCGGTCTGCATCGCGATTGTGTCAGGTGCCGGTCTGGTATTGAGCCTGCGGAAGGACAAAGTATCTTGAAGAACGAGCGTATCGAACCAAAGCCAGGACAAGAATCTGTCTGGGACTATCCGCGGCCGCCGAGGCTGGAAGCGACACAGAAGCGGCTCCGCGTGGTGTTTGCGGGAGTGACCATTGCGGATACCGTGGCGGGGTACCGTGTGCTGGAAACCAGTCATCCTCCGGTCTATTACATTCCGCTCAAGGATATCCAGACCCGCTTCCTGCAACGGGAAGCCGGTTGTTCGGTCTGCGAATGGAAGGGGGAAGCGTCGTATTGGACCGTGGTGGCCGGGGGGCGGAAGAGTCCTAAGGCTGCGTGGTCGTATGATGCTCCCACGCCTGCGTTTGTGGCGATTCGTGGGCACTTGGCGTTCTATGCGAGCCGTGTGGATGAGTGTTTCGTGGAAGAAGAACGTGTGGTTCCACAGCCTGGCGGGTTTTACGGCGGCTGGATCACTGCGGATATCGTGGGGCCCTTCAAGGGTGAGGCTGGTTCTTCTGGCTGGTAGTGCAGAGCGCACAGGCCGCCGTCCGCGGTGCGCGAATTTTTTTGAGGCGGAGAAATAAAAAGGCCGGCAAGCTATCGGAGGAGTATGCTTGCCGGCTCTGCCAGAAAGCCACTAGACGCTCGGAGGTTTGCGTCTACTGGCTGGACCACCCAGAAATAATGACTGGGGGTTCCACTCGGAGAAACTGTTTGAGGCTTCCAGCCTACGTCTCAATAGACGCTTGAATTCGTTGGAAGTTTCACCCTCAAGAAGAGGTGAAACCCAATCGTCACCTCAAATTTCAACATACCACAACTTGTCAACGATAACCAATGATATCTGCAAGCAAAAATAAGCAGAAATATTACGGTTGTGGCACGGGGGAAAGCGTAATTGCGAAGTTGCCGTTGGCGCTGGCATCGTCGGACGCTTTGCTGACCAGATAGTAGCTTCCAGCGGCTAAATCTGCGGTAAGAATGGCTGTTGCTGTTCCGCCGGCATCACCCGAGGCCACAAGATTCCCCTTCGCGTCGAAGAGAATCATCCCTGGTACAAAGCTCGAAGATGTAATTTGCATCTGGACTGATTGCGCTGACGGAAGTACGATTTGATACCACTGTGCGAACGTATCATCGGGATATCTGCAGGAGGAGTAACCCAGAACGCCAGCCTGGCTCGCTCCCAGACTTAACGGCGTGGCAGCGCAACCCGGCAGCGTGGGAATGCCGTTGAAGAGAACATCGAAGCGGTACTTACCAGTGGAGGGGTAAGCTCCCCGCAGCTGGACGTTGTAAGTGCCCGCGGGCAGATATTGAAAGATCGCTGGATTGCTGCCAATATAACCATCCTGATTCCAGCGCAGCACATTCCCTTTGGCATCGAGCAGAGTAAGTACTCCTTCGATGGCCGAAGATGTCACGACCAGTGCTGTCATGCCATCAGAGGGAAGTGTGAATGTATACAAATCCGTCTGCTGACCGTTTGGCATGGTGCAGTTCCCGAGGCCGAAAAACGAAATATAACCGGTGTTCGGCGGAACATTGACAGGGTTGTTACAGGCGGGAAGTGTTGCGGGCGAGGTGGTGAACGAAAGCGTATAACCGCCCGCCAGGTCATCGCTGGATGCCACCAGCGTGTAAAGCCCTGCCGGGAGTTTGGTGGAAATCTGTGCGCTGGTCCCGTCCGTGGACTGGTCTCCCGATACCAGGAGATTGTCCTTGGTGTCATGGAGTTCGATCACAGTCGTGAAGTCGCCGGAGGAGATTCCAATTGTGACCAGTCCATCCGCGGGCACCGAAATCTGGTAGGTATCTGACATCAGGCTGGCGCGGCGGCAACTGGTGCGGGCACTCAGGTTTCCGATGACCAATTGTGCGCTTGCGAGGTTGGTAACGGCGCAGTTGCCGGGGTTCTGGGCGGCAAACGTGTACGACAGCGTGTACGTGCCGGTGAAGGAGTCTCCGTTGTAGACGAACACACGGTATTGACCGGCGGGCAGTTGCTGCTGGATGAACGGAATCCCGCCGTCTCCGCTGCCATGGTCCTCGGCAATGGTGTTGCCGTCCGAATCGACCACCAGCAGATAGCCCGTAAACGTGGCGTTGTTCAGCTGGAAGTTCAGGACGCCGGCTTGCGGCACGGTCACGTCGTAGTAGTTGAACAGTGCGGCGTCATCGCGGCCCGGCAGGTTGAAGGTGCAACTGGTGGTATCGAAGCTGCCGGTTTGATCCTGCGTGTCTGTATAGGCTCCGGAGGCGCGGCAGTTCACATCGTCATCGGGCAAGAAAGAAGTGCTGAGATCAAAAGCACCTTGGGCATTTGCCGTGGAGCCGGAGACAACGATGGAGTAGGTCTGGCCGCCAGCCACAGGAATCGAAATCGAGGCTTCGTTGCCGCCAGCCGCATCGGACACCGCTGCTGGATACCCGTCCTCAGAGCGCAGGATCAAGTATGGGGAAAAGACGGAAGAGTCGAGTGTCACGGTCAGGGTGCCGCTGCCATAGACGGTCATGCGGTACGTTTCGGCGCGGCTGGAATCCGGCAGCACGCAACTGGCGTCAGAGAGCGCATAGTGAATCGCCGAGCCGACTCCCGTGAGCGGGTAGTAATGGCAAAGGTCTTCCGCGTCCGGCCGGAAGCTGGTGGTGAGAGAGTAATCGCCAGTTTGTGAGGGCAGAGCAGTGTTGGCGACAACGGTGTAGATTCCGGCTTCCATGTGCTGGTCGATGGTGGCCCCGGTCGCGATCAGAGAAGAATCAGAGGCTCTGATCAGCGCCGCGAACCCGGGGTTCTTTGAGGTGATGGCGGCGTGCAGAGTGCCGCGGCGGGGCAGAACCAGCCGGAAGCTTTCCTCGGGCGTGCCGTCCGACAGATTGCAACTGGTGGCATCGAGAGTGCCGGTAACAGTGGCCGCGGTGGCGATGTTTCGTGTCGTCACGCACGTTTGCCCAAGGGCGGCTGCCCCGAAGGCGGCGAAGAGTGTAAGAAACCGAAAGGTACTCACCGTACTAATTCTAACGCAAATAAGCGTCCTCTATCGCAGGTAGAAGAGACTTAAATGCGGCAGCTTCGATTGTTCCAGAACTTGGCGCTCCAGGAACTGGGCTTCGAGCATGGCCAATTGGGGCGCCGTCATCTTGCTGCGGTAGGGCCGCAGGTAGCCGTCCAACTGCCTGCGTGCTTCGAAAGCCTCTTCCTCGTTTTGCCGTGCGCGGGCGGTGGCGATCATTTTTCCGTGCAGTGCGGTGAGCCTCTGTTCCAGTTGTTCCAGATCGTTGAACAGCTCTGGAAGGTTGGCCACCAGGGACTCCAGTTGCTCGGCGATGGTACCAAAGTCCTGCACTTCCGTGGCACGAAGCTGCCGGGCATTGGCTTCGAGGAAGTTCCGGATATCGGCTTCGGGAAATGGGGATTCGGCCGGTTTGGAGCCTGGCTGGCCCGGAGCGGCGGCCATGCGCTGGGCTTCGCTGAGAACGGCTTGCGCGCAATAGGCCAGCGAATTGACAGCCTGCGTTTTGACCTTCTTCGAGCGCCACTTTTCAAAGGCTGTGTCGATACCGCGCAGCACCGCCTCGAGCGGCACTTCGGAGTTCTTCCAGGTTTCAATCAGCGCCCAGTCGAGCGGGGAAAGCAGGAACAGACTGGTGCCGCGGACGCGCTGGAAGTGCTCCTCGATCTCAGTGAAGTAGTTGAAGTAATTGAACGGCTCGCTCACGCTTTGCGGTCCCAGATGATACGAAGCCCTTCGAGCGTCAGGTTTTCATCCACCGTCCTGACATACCGGGAGCCGCTGGCGATCAGTTCCGCCTGCCCGCCGGTGGCGACGATGCGGGTTTCAGGCCCCAGTTCTTCCATCAGGCGCTCAATCATGCCGTCAATGGCACCAATGGCCCCGTAATACAAGCCGGACTGCATGCTGGCAACAGTGTTGGTGCCGATGACGCGTTTCGGTTTCCGGAAATCGACAAGGGGCAGGCGCGCGGTCTTGCTGAAGAGTGCTTCGGCGGAGATCCCGATCCCGGCAGCGATGATGCCACCGAGATACTCGGCGCTGGCGGAGATGGTGTCAAAGGTGATGGCTGTCCCCAGATCAACCACGATGACGGGGCCGCCGTACTTCTGAAATGCGGCGACGGCGTTCACGATCCGGTCCGCGCCGACTTCGGCCGGGTTGTCGTAGAGAATCCGGATGCCAGTGTCCGTATTGGCATTGACGAAGCGGGGAACCAGGCCGAAGTAGCGCTTGGCCATTTCGGTGAGCCGCGCGTTGATGGGCGGCACCACGGACGAGATGATCATGCCGTCCACAGTGGCGGGGTCCAGCGAGGAATACCGCAGCAGGCTGGTCAGCAGGATGCCCCATTCATCGGAGGTTTGTTCGCGGACCGTGCGGAGACGACGGTGGTCCAGCAGGGTGCCGTTTTCAAAGAGTCCGATGGTGACGTTGGTATTCCCGGCGTCCAGGGCGAGAAGCATGATGTCCAGTCCTACATGTAGGCAGGCACGGCGATGCCGAGCACGGCCAGCGTCTTTTCGAGTTGTTGCCGGAAGAAATGGGTCATCCAGAGCAGCAGGGTGCGGCGTTCGGCGTCGGGTTCATCCAGCACTTTGAACTTCTGGTAGAACGACGCGAATTCCTGTGCAAGTTGGAACGCATATTTCGCGACGTGGGCGGGCTCGCCGGAGGCAACGGCGCGCTCCACGGCGGCTTCGGCTTTGGACGCGGCCAGCAGGACCTGCCAGCAATCCTCATCTTTGAGCTGCCGCGCGAGGGCGTCCCGGGTGAGGATGGCTGCGAAGTCAGGCAGTGCTTCGCCCCGGTCTTCGAGTTTGGAGAGAATTCGCTGCGCGCGAACCGCGGCGTATTGCACGTAGGGCCCGGTCTCGCCCTCGAAGCTCAGTGCCTCCTGGAAGTCGAAGGCAATCACGGTGTTGCGTGTGTACTTCAGCAGGAAGTAACGCAAGGCACCCATGGCGATTTCAGTGGCTACGGCTTTCTGGGCGGCGAGGTTGTCTTCGGGATGGCGCGAGACGACCTCCGCGAGCGCGGTTTCGATGAGCTTGTCCATCAGATCATCTGCCTTCACCCCGAGGCCCTTGCGCCCGGAGACTTCAATGTAGGGCCGCTTCGCATCTTCTTCGGAAAGTTCGATGCCGAGATCCACGCAGCAACGCGGGGACAGAGCCACCATTTCATACGAAAAGTGGATGGAGTTTTCCGCTGCCTGGTTGTAGCCGAGAGCATTCAAGCCGGCGACCACCACATCCTGAAGATAAGACTGGCGGACATCGATCACGTTATAGACGCGGCTCGCTCCGCCAAATGCCGGGGCACCGGCGGGTTGCGGTTCGGCGGTCGAGACCCACACCGGATGACCATCGGTATAGCGGGTCAGCAGTTTGTAATGGAAATCTTTCCCCAGCAGACCGAACTTCCACATCTGGTAGGCGATGTCTTTGCCCACGTAAGTCACGGTGCCGTTGGAGCGGACGATCACCTTGCTGTCTTCATTGGCATCATCTTCGCCGCGGAAGGCGGATGACGGCATGACCCAGCAGCCTTTGTTCTTGCCTTCGGTTTCTAGGTAGATCGCCTTCCGCTCTTTGAGTTGTTCGAAGGCGGAAGCCCAGAACTGCAAATGGAGAATTTCGCTCTCGCGGGGCAGCACGTCGTACTGGATGTTGAGACGCAGCATGGTCGCGAGGTGGCAGTTGACGATGGCGTCGGCCACCAAATGAGCCATCTCCGCGAGTTCGCCGTGTCCGGCTTCAATCGAGTGCAGGGTTTCCGCGCGCCAGGCCAGGGATTCGGGATGTTCCTTGTAGTACTGCGAGGTGCGGGCGTAGAGATCCCAGCAGAGGTAATCGAACTTCTGTTCGCCGTTGAGCAGCGCGGCGACCTCGGCGGTGGTCTTCTTTTCCAGGAAATGGAACCCGGCGACGACATCGGCTACCTGCACGCCGGTGTTGTCGATGTAGTTCTGGATTTCCACGCGCTGGCCGAGGAACCGCATCATGCGGACGAAGGTATCGCCCAGCACGGCATTGCGCAGATGCCCGATGTGGGCAGCTTTGTTGGGGTTGATGTTGGTGTGCTCCACCACGGTCTTGGTGCCGCTGACGCCGCGGGTTTCCGGCGCGGCCAACAATCCGGCACCATAGCTGCCGCGGTCAAAACGCACGTTGATATAGCCGTTGCCTGCCACTTCCATGGCGGCGACGCCGGGAATCTCCCCGGCCAGTTTGACCAGTTCCTCCGCGATCTTGCGCGGAGCCTGTTTCAAGCTGCGGGCAAGTTGAAAAGCCACGGGCAGAGCGATCTCACCGAACGATGCCTGCTTCGGCTGTTCGATGACGATCTCTGTGGTGATGTCGAAATGTTCGCGCAGGCGGGCCTGAAACACCGCCTGGATTTGTTTTTCCAGATTATGAAACACGGAAATTCGAGTATAACGATTCGGGCACTGCCAAATCTGTGTCGACTGTGATCTTGGGTGCCTGGACGGGCTCGAATGAGCTTCGGACCTGCCAGTAGAGTTCGGGTGTGCGGTTCCTGGCAGGGTGCGTTCCGGCGGCGAGGTCCGCCTGCAGACGGGCCACGGCGGTCTCCGGTTTGCAGATGCACTCGACCGTGACGAGCGGCAGCGCTAGTGCTTCAGCGAACTGGATGACGATGTCGCGCTGGCATTGCTTCGAGAACGTGCGCCCGTCGAGCAGGATGAGCTTCCGGCCCTGTTGTTCCAAGAGCCAGCGGGCGGTTTGCAGCATGAGATCGAAGCAGAAATCATCCTGGCGGCTGGAGTATTCGGTGAGGTCGCCCGGGAAGAGGGCCGCGCGCATTCGATCTTTCGAAAGGATGATGCCGCCGCAGCGTTCCGCGATCTGCGCGGCGAGGGTCGATTTGCCTGTGCCGGGAAGTCCGGTCAGCATCACCAGCATGCGCTTCCAGTATGTGCGCGAAAACATCCGGCGCGCTACAATCGCAAAAAATGGCCAGGCGCAAGATAGAAGAGACACCCGTCATCAATAGCGACTATGCCTACTTCGATCTGGAGATCCGGCCGAGCAAGATCCACCGCTGGGGCGTGTACGCGAAAGAGGATATTCCCAAGCGCCGCCGCGTGATGGAGTACACCGGGGAGCGCATCAGCCGCCGGGAAACCAAGCGCCGCAGCGATTTGCAGCACAAGCTGATCTACCTGTTTACCGTGGATTCCTACTGGTGCCTGGATGGTGCAGTTGGCGGCAGCGGGGCGGAGCGGGTGAACCACTGCTGCGATCCGAACCTGCAGGCGCTGATCACAGGCGGGCGGATCTTCTACGTGGCACGGCGCGACATCAAGGCCGGTGAAGAACTCACCATTGACTACCACTTCAGCAAAGACGTGGAGCGCGTGCCCTGCAAGTGCGGTTCAAAGATTTGCCGCGGCACCATCAACGTGCTCGGCTGACCTTGTTTGGTCCCCTTTTCTGACAGAACCCGCTTCCTCATGAGAGAGAGGCTTCGGGAAGCATCTATTCTTGTCTCCGCAAATGAAAAAAGGCACCTTGTCCGTCCTTTTCTTATTCCCAAGAGATTGAAGAAAAAAGACTTTTCCGATAAATTAGCAGTCAAAAGGTTCTGCTGAACGTGACAAAACAAACACATCCAGGCCAGCAGCCGTGACCTCTGGCGAGTGGCGGGAAATAGAACCGGTCTATCTGGCGGCGGGCGATCTTCCTCCCGGCAGCAGGACTGCGTTTCTGGATGATGTTTTCGCCGGTGCCGGATTCGCTGACAAGCTCTGGCTGCGGGCTGAGATCGAGGGCTTGCTCGCGGCCGAACAGGATTCGTTCCTTTCCGCGCCTCCCGCGAAGCTGGTGGCGGATCTGTTGCAGCGCTCTCCAGACTCCCCTTCCTACAGAGGACCCGCTTCGATTGGGCCGTACGCCATCCGGCGCGTGATTGGGCAGGGCGGGATGGGCACCGTCTATGAGGCCGAACAGCAGACACCGCGCCGCACCGTGGCGTTGAAGGTGATCAAGCCGGGACTCTCGAGCGACCAGGTGCTCCGGCGTTTCGGGCTTGAAGCCGAGGCCCTTGGCCGTTTGCAGCATCCGGGCATTGCGCGGATTTACGATGCCGGTGCCGCCGACAGCGGCTATGGACTACAGCCATACTTCGCGATGGAGTACATCGGAGGGCTGCCGCTGCTGGATTATCCGGCGAAACTGGAGGCGGCGAAAGTCCGTTCGAGCATACACGATACCGCGGGCGGCGCAGGGAACAAGCAAATCCGTCTGCGGCTGGAACTGATGGCCCTGGTGTGCGACGCCGTGCAGCACGCCCATGAGCGGGGTATCATCCACCGTGATTTGAAGCCCGGCAACATTCTGGTGGATGGCACGGGGCAGCCGAAGATTCTTGATTTCGGTGTAGCCAGGATTGTCGATTCGGATGTGCAGGTCACCCGGCAAACGGATTTGGGGCAGTTAATTGGCACGGTGGCCTACATGAGTCCGGAGCAGGCTCTGGGCAACACGCGCGACCTGGATGCGAGGAGTGACGTCTATGCGCTGGGCTTGATTCTGTATGAGCTTCTGGCGGGCAAGCTGCCTTACGTTACGAATGCGCCAATGCAGGATGTGCTGCGGGCGATCCGGGAAGACGAACCCACCTCGCTGAGCAGTATCCATCACAGCTACCGGGGCGACGTGGAGACGATTGTCCTGAAGGCGCTGGAAAAAGATGCTTCGCGCCGTTATCAATCCGCCGCGGCGCTGGCCGAAGATCTTCGCAGGCATCTGAGTGATCAGCCGATTATTGCCCGGACCCCGAGCACAGCTTACCGGATACAGAAGTTCGCCAAGCGCCACAAGACTGTGGTGGCCGGCGCAGGGGCGATGGTCATCCTGCTGGTGGGCGGCCTCGTTGCCAGCACCTGGCAGGCAATCCGCGCGGTCCGGGCGGAACGGGAAGCGCTGGTCGAAAAGACGCGCGCTCTCGATGCCCGCAAGGCGGCGCTCGAAGGCCAGGCAATGGCGCTGCGGGAGCGCATCGCGGCGGAAAGCGAACGGAATCTCGCGCTGCAGGAAAAGCAGCGGGCAGATCTGGAGGCAGCAACGGCAACCGCCGTGGCGAATTTTCTGCAGAATGATCTTCTGGCGCAGGCTGACGTCCGCAACCAGACAGGCCTGAAGGCGGCACTCGACCCCGATATCCGCGTCCGGACTGCGCTGGACCGCGCGGCAGCGGGGATTGAAGGCCGCTTCGATAAACAGCCTTTGGTGGAAGCCGCCCTGCGGGAGACCATTGCCTGGACTTACCGCAATATCGGCATCTTTGATAAGGCACAGCGGCAGATGGAGACCGCACATCAACTGCGGGTGAAGTTACTGGGCCGTGACCATGCACTTACTCTGTTGACGGCGGCACGGCTCGGGATCATTGCGCATGATCTTGGGAAGTACGCCGCGGCGGAGGAGATACTGGCCGGGACACTCGCGGCGCAAAAGCGAACGCTGGGGCCGGAGCATCCTGATACGCTGCGCACCATGGCGGCGCTGGGGACAACTTACTCGGCGGCAGCGAAATATGCCAAGGCAGAAGAGATCCGGATTCCACTCGTCGCAGTGCAGACACGGGTGCTGGGAGCGCGACATCCAGATACTCTGGCCAGCATGGAAAACCTGGCGGATACTTACGGCTTGCAGGGTAAGTACGCGCAGGCTGAAGCGATCAACAGCAGGACGCTGGAACTCCGGCGTGCCAGCCTGGGCAATGAGCATCCAGATACTTTGCGCACCATGGGCAATCTGGCGAATGCTTACTCTTTGCAGGCGAACCATGAGAAGGCTGCCGCTCTTTACCGGGAAGCTCTCGCGGTAGCCACGCGGATTCTGGGCCCGGAAAACCCGGCAACGCTCGGTTACATGAACAATCTGGGCAATGCCAGTTACTCGCAAGGCCATTATGAAGAAGCTCAGCAGGTTTATCAGAAGACGTTCGAGATCCGGAAGCGGACACTGGGACCCGAACATCCGGATACTCTGCGGACGATGAACAATCTCGCCAGCACATATACGTCGCTCGGTCGGTACCCCGAGGCAGTGGCTCTTTATGGGCAGACGCTGGAGATCAAGCGGCGCACACTGGGGCCGGAACATCCGAGCACGATCCTCAGCTTCAACAGTCTGGCCGGTGCTTATTACAAACAGGGCAGGTTCGCGGAGGCCGAAGCGATTTACAGCCAGACGCTGGAAATACAGACGCGTATCTCAGGGCCTGACCGCCCGACCACCATCGACAATATGTATGGTTTGGCGGGAGCCTATATCGCGCAGGGTAAGTACGCGCTGGCGGATGCTTTGGGCGGCAAGGAGCTTGCATTGGAACGGCGGGTCCGCGGGCCGGAGCACCCGCATACTCTGACTGTGATGACGCAGATGGCCCGCAGTTTCACGCTGCAGGGCCGCTTCGGCGAGGCGGAGTCTTTCTACCGGCAGGTTCTGGAGATACAGCGGGGCTCCGCGGTGACGCGTCATGAGAGTGCGCCTGAGATTGTGGTGGAACTGGCGGCGGTTTGTCTCCGCCAGAATAAGTTCGTGGAAGCGGAGAACCTCGCGCGGCAGGCGCTTTCCGGGCGGGCAAAACTCAAGGAGGGCAGTTGGCAATATTACTTTGCCGAAGGCATTCTCGGCGCCGGACTGGCGGGGCAGAAGCGCTTTGCAGAGGCTGCGTTGCCGCTCTCCACCGGGCTGCAGGGCCTGGAATTACTGGATCTGAAGATGGATGCTGCCGACCGGTATCATACGGTTCTGGTGCGGGGCTGGGAGGAGCAGTTCCAGCGTGAACGGACAGGCACAGCAATGAACATATCCAAAGCCCGGGGCAATGAAAGATAATACAGCAGGCGGAAAATGAGTCAGAATCCAGACGGCAACGTTACGCAGTTTCTTCAAGCCTGGAAGGGCGGTGACCCGCAGGCCCTGGAACAACTCATGCCGCTGGTTTATAACGAACTGCACCGGATCGCGCAGTATCACTGGGGCGGGCAGCGGCGCGATCATACTCTGCAGCCCACGGTGTTGATCCATGAGGCCTTCCTGAAACTGAAGAGTCATGGCGGGGCCTTTGAGAACCGCACGCATTTCTTCGCCCTCGCTTCGCGGGCCATGCGTCAGGTGCTGGTGAATCACGCAAAGGCGAAACTGACGTCGAAGCGGGGTGGCGGTGACGTTCAGGTTCCCTTGATGCAGGCCGATATCGCGGTGTATCAAGAAGCCGAAAGCGTGCTGGCACTGCATGAAGCATTGAACGGCTTGCAGGAGATTGACCCGCGCAAATGCGTGGTAGTGGAATTGCGCTACTTCGGCGGACTGAGTATTGAAGAAACCGCTGAGGCTCTGGGCATTTCCGACGCAACGGTCAACCGGGAATGGCGCTCCGCCCGCGCCTGGCTGGCCCGGGAATTGGAACTCCACAAAGGTCCAACGGCTTGAGTTCGGGCGACTGGCAGCAGATTGAACCGGTATTCCTGGAGGCTTCGGACCTTCCACCCGAAGAGCGGGTCGCCTTCCTTGACCGTGCCTTCGCCGCAGGAAGTTTGGCTGCGCTGCCGCATTTGCGGCGGGAAGTGGAAGCTCTGCTTGCGGCTGAACTGGCCAACGTTTCGTTTCTGGGCGGTCCGCCGGCACGTCTTGCCGCCGATCTGATGGGCGGGGACGGCAATCAACCTTCGACGCGCAAGACCGCGACGATTGGGCCTTACCGCATCCGCCGTGTGATTGGGGAAGGCGGCATGGGTACGGTCTATGAGGCCGAACAACAGACACCGCGGCGCACTGTTGCGCTCAAGGTGATCCGGGCCGGTTTCAGCAGTGAACAAGTGCTGCGGCGCTTCGAACTGGAGGCGGAAGCGCTGGGACGTTTGCAGCATCCCGGCATCGCGCAAATTCATGATGCGGGCACGGCGGATACGGGCTTTGGTCCGCAGCCTTATTTCGCCATGGAGTTCATCTCCGGTGTGCCTTTGACGGAATATGCCAAAGCGCAAGACCCGCCCAGCCAGATGCCGGGCGTCACCGCGATGATCGAACTCTCCGGTGCAGCGCGGCCGCAGAGTGTCCCGGCGGTGCGCCACGTCAAGGTGCGCACACGGTTGGAACTGATGGCCATGGTTTGCGACGCTGTACAGCATGCCCATCAGCGCGGCATCATCCACAGAGATCTGAAGCCGGGAAACATTCTGGTGGATGGCACGGGCCAGCCCAAGATTCTGGATTTCGGTGTTGCCCGGATTGTGGATGCGGAGACGCAGGTCACGCGCCAGACAGATATCGGGCAACTGGTGGGTACGGTTGCGTATATGAGTCCGGAACAGGCGCTTGGCAATAGCTTGGAACTGGATTGCCGCAGTGATGTTTACTCTCTCGGACTGATTCTTTACGAACTGCTGGCTGGGAAACTGCCGCATGATACGAACCTGCCGATGCAGGAGATGTTACGGGCGATCCGGGAAGATGACCCGGCACCGCTCAGCAGTATCAACGGCAGTTACCGCGGGGACATACAAAACATCGTTGCCAAGGCGCTGGAGAAGGATAAGTCCAGGCGATATCAATCGGCTGGTGAGTTAGCCGAGGATCTTCGCCGGCACCTGACCGATCAGCCAATTTTCGCCCGCACGCCCAGCGCGTTTTATAAGATCTCGAAATTTACGCGGCGGCACAGGGTGTTAGTCGGGGCGACGGCGAGCGTCATGCTGGTTCTCTCCGTGGGTATTGTGGCCAGCACGCTGCAGGCAGTGCGGGCTGTTCGGGCGGAGCGGGTTGCGTTGCAGCAACAGCAGCGGGCACTGGCAGCGGAAAAGCTGGCGCGTAACGGGCAGGAGGCCGCGCAGAGGGAGCGCCGTGCGGCTGAAGAGGAACGGAATCTCGCGCTGGCGGCGGAAGCGGTCGCGCGGAGTGAAAAGATTGCGGCACTGCGGGAAAAGCAGAGGGCCGATGCGGAGGCTGCTTCCGCGCTGGCTGTAACCAGCTTTCTGCGCAACGATATGTTGGCGCAGGCGGATATTTATCGTCAGAACCCCGGGGCCAAAGGTCTCGATAAAGATATCACCGTACGGAGCGCGCTCGATCTCGCGGCCGGGCGAATCGATACCAGATTTGCGAATCAGCCGCAAGTGGAAGCCGCTATCCGGGAGACGATCGGCAGCACTTACCACAGTCTGGGTGTAGGCGAGCAGGCAATATTGCAGACGGAGAAGGCTGCGTCGCTTTATACAGCGAGTCTGGGAGCGGAAAATCCGAAAACGCTGCACGCCCGCTTCTTGCATGCGGCGTTTCTCTATGACGTGGGTAAGTTCGCTGACTCGGAGCGGGAACTGACTTCCGTATTGGCCGCCCAGCAGAAGGTGCTGGGGAAGCTGCATACGGAGACCCTCATGACGCTCACGAATCTGGGAAACAATTATCTCGCGCAGGGCAAAGGTGCACAGGCGGAAAAAGTCAGAGAAGAAGCGCTCGAAGGTTTTCTCAAGACGGAAGGTCCAGACGGATTGAACACGCTCTCCGCGATGGAGAATCTTGCAATCTCTTATGTGATGCGCGGTTCGTTTCAGAGGGCGGAAGCTCTGGCGGTCCAGGTCCACGGGACGCGTCGCCGAATCCTGGGCGCGGAGCATCCGCTGGTACTGCAGATCATGGGCACGCTGGCTGCGATCTACGGCACGGAAGGGAAACTCCATGAGTCGGAGAAGATGCATGAGGAAGCTCTTGCGTTGAGCCGCAAGCTGCGCGGGGTGGAACATTCCTTCACACTCGTATTGATGAATAATCTCGCGGAATGCCGCTATGACCTTGGCCGGTATTCCGAGGCGGAACCCTTGTTTCTGGAAACCCTGGAACTGCGCCGGAAGACTCTTGGGGCATCCCACCCCAGCACGCTGAGCACCATGGGACATTTGGCGGATAACTATCTGCTTTCCGGTCAATATGCCAAGGCGGAGAAGCTATATCTCGAAACCATCGAATTGCGCACGGCAAAGCTGGGTCCTTCGCACCCTTCCACAATCATGGCGGTCTCCGGTCTGGCCTGGGTCCGCCGGATGATGGGTAACTATGCTTCGGCGGAAGAGCTTTACGGCAAAGCGATTGCGGCGCACCGGACTTCTCCAGGAGTGGAGCACCCTTACACGCTCAATGATATGGGTGGGCTGGCGGAAACTTATCTCGCGGAAGGCAAGTATGCGGAAGCCGCCACGTTATTTCAGCAGACGCTGGAATTGCGGAAGAAGGTGCTGGGTCCGGATAACCCCGCTACAGCGGGCACCATGCGCGGTCTCGCGGTGACGCAGCGGAAACAGGGTTCGCTGGCAACGGCCGAAACTCTTGTACGGTCTGCGCTCAAAGCCGAAAAAAACAAGCTTGGCCCGGTGCATCCGGAAGTGGCGAAGACCACGGTGGAACTATCTTTATTGCTCTTGCTGCAGGGAAAAGCGGCGGAGGCGGAAAGCTTCGCAAAAGAGGCTATACATGCGGGCGGGCAGAACCCGGAGGAATGGCATCTGTCATTTGCGCGAGCCGTGGCTGGTGCCGCACTTACGTTGGAAGGGAAGTTTGGGGAAGCGGAGCAAGAATTGATGGCGGGCTGGAAGGCTCTTGAGGCGGGTAAGGCGAACTTACACGGGACAGACCTTGAGGATGTCCGTCTGGTTCGCACCTGGCTTGCCCGCCTCTACGAAGCATGGGGCAAGCCACAACTTGCCGCCCCATGGAAGAACTAAGTACTTACTCGAGCACCAGGCGGTCTGGAGTCAGCATTGCCCCGTGATTTTCGGGCATCTCCACTTCGAGCGTAACTTCTTTCCTGCTGCGGACCACGGTGATCGAAACCTTGCCCTTGGCGTTGCGGACCGCACCGGTAATTTCACGCGGTGTCATCACGGGTGTTCCGCCAATCTTGATAATGACGTCACCCGCCTTCATGCCAGCCTTTTCCGCCGGGGACTTCGCCGTTACTGACCGGACCAGCACGCCCTGTTTCACGCCGAAGAAGTCCGCCAGTTGCCCGGTCAAAGATTCCGCTTCAATACCTACTCTTGGACTTGCCAGCGACATGGTGGAGAACTGATCATTCATCATGCTGCGGATGCTGGTCGATAATTCCGGCGTTGATGGCGGCATGGGAACATCCGGCATCCGGATAACCATGGTGTTCATGGACCGGTTCTTCATCTCCAGCACCGGAGAGAGGGTTTGGGCGCTGCCGTTCCGCCAGACATTGAGGTTTGCCTTGCGCCCGGCAGGGGTTTCTGAGATCAGCCGGATGAACTGCTCCACGCCTTCGACGCGCTGCCCGTTGTAATCCAGAACAACATCGCCTTCTTTCACGCCGGCTTTCGCCGCCGGGCTGTTCTCTTCCACGTGTTTGACTTCAACACCGTGCGCGTCTTTGAGATTCAGTGCCTTAGCCCGTTCCTCAGTCACTTCCACCACTCCCACACCCAGGTAAGTGGAACCCGTGCGCATATTGGTAACAGTCCGCGTCACGCGGGGTGCGCTCTGCTGCATCGCTAAACCGGGCAATGGCAATTCCTGCGCGGATAACCCAGCCATCGCTGCCAGACCAATTCCAACTAATCGAACCGTGAACATCATCTGCAATTTCTCCTGCAAAGACTTCGACGGCGAAAGGTGGAAAACGTCACGCGCTCTTGCGGCGGCGAATGATGCCGAGGCCAGTAAGAACGGTGCCCAGCAGCAGGAAGGTGGATGGCTCGGGCGTCGCCGTCGAAAGGTTTGTGCCGCTTACGGCCATGAGCACGGAGGTGGAGTTGATGCTGATCGAGTCCAGCGTCTTCGCCTGGTCCACGGCGGAAAGCGTGAAGTCATCTTCGAACAGTGAGAGTCCACCGGTCCAAAAGCCACTCCAACTGGAGCCACGGGTGACCAGCAGGCCGGTGCCATGGAATGCCACGTTCCCGTTTTGGGTCCAATCGGGAACAGAGGCGGAAAGTGTGGTGCTGGTTCCGTCAGAGAAGTTCAGAACGGCACTGTCAGTGTGGACCGTGCCCGTGGAGAGGAAGGATAGCGCTGCGTAGCGCCCGGGTGTGCTGAGTGTCAGGGTACCGCTGTTCAGAATCACGTTGTTGCCCGTGAAGGGCTGCAGTTGGAAGGTCACGGCGGAATTGAAGGCGCTTTGGATGGTGCCATTCACCGGCAATCCGGTCAAGCCGCTGGAATTGGGCGCTCCCTGCGCGAAGAATGACCAGCCGAACGGAGTGGCTGCTGTTGTTTCCAGCAGGGGCGTGCTTCCTGCATTGTTCTCCGCAATGACGTCTTGATTCCACCCGGTGAGGACGATGGGTACGATTTCGGCCTGCGCAGAGAAGAGTCCCAGCAGAAGCGTCCCCGCGGCGAGCGCAATATTTTTCATCTCACCAGGGAAAACAGGATTCCGGGAGGTTCTGTGTCAACCCGGAGGATGTTTTTTGTTACTTGCAGCCTGCGACGTTCTCTTCCAGGTGGAACTGGTCGAGTTTCCCCTCCGGTGTGAACGTGATCATCGACAAGCCGGCTGCGGTCACAGTGCCGGTATCCAGCAACACGACGGGATAGGGCAGACCCGGCAACTCGAACATGTTCAAAGGGATGTAGATGCCGCTTCTCGGGTCCAGGTAATTCGCATTCCCGCAGTCATCGCACTGCACCTCGCCTTCCACGGCACGGTGAACGAAGTGGGCCAGGATTTTGCCCTCTTTGTCATGCAGCACCACCGCTTCCTGGCTGAGCAGTCCGGTCTTGGCGTTATAGATCCGGTGGAACGAATAAAACGCGGAGTTTGCGCGCACGCCGACGGCTTCATCGCGCCGCAGCGTACCGCGTTC
Organism: uncultured Acidobacteriia bacterium; assembly: GCA_903923395.1. GTDB lineage: Bacteria > Acidobacteriota > Terriglobia > Bryobacterales > Bryobacteraceae > BOG-234. The sequence goes on along the minus strand of CAIXXM010000037.1, from coordinate 13,009 downwards.
CGGCCAGCCCAGCAGCTTGTTGACCGGTGCCAATTCGAGCGGCATGGTGAGCAGGCCGAAGTGCATTTCGCCGGGTAAAGCTTTGCGTGTATAAAGGGCGCGGCCTTCTTCATCCCCGGTTCCTGCCGCGTAAACCGTTAGAGACGTGTTTTCCTGCACTTCGCAGGCTTCGCCGTAAGTTCTCTGGATCTCTTTGACTCCGGCGGCGGTCAAGGCCGATGCCTTACGCCCGGCCACCGGCAAGCCGAGTGGCGCATAAATCAGGATGCCGGCTGCATCTTCTTTCGCGGCAAAGCCCTTGTCCGGTACGAACCAGCCGAGCTTGGGGACTTCACCTGTGCCAGCGCGGAATATCTTTTCGATATACCCTTCGTCCGCGCAGGCAGCGGCACTCAGCAGCAGGGAAAGACAGAACGCGCGCGAAAGCATCACGCTCAAGTCTACCTATTGCACTGAGATTGTGTTGACGGGCAGGGTCTGCACGGAGGAGTAGCCGTTCAGGCTGCCCACGCGCATCACTCTGGTTCCCTTCAGCGCCTTGGGGTCAACGGAAACACTGCATGTGAGCAGTGTGCCGGTGGCGTTTATCAGAATCTTGTTCACCACAAGGTTGCTATCCGCCTTCGCCAGCGAGCCGAGACCATTGCCATAGCCGCTGCCGTTCGAATTACCAAGCGAGGGGATGAAGAACCACACGTCCGTGATTCCGGTCAGGTTCTTCCCCAGAACGGTGATGGTCGTCGTGCTGCCAGAGGGCAGAACGGCGGGCGTAATGGAAGTGATGACCGGAATATTGGGGGCCGAGGCACGGTCAGAGTTGTCATTCTGCGGCGAACTCTCATTTTCGGATTGCACTCCACTGACGCGGCCGGTCACGTTCAAAGAATTCAGATCGACACTCACCAGCGTGGCGTCACCCTCATTCACCACCACCAGCAGATTGTCTTTCGTATCCACTGCCAGGCCGCGCGGCCCCAGGTCCACTTTGATCTCACTGGTGGTGAACGCGGGCGCTCCCTTCACCAGAGAAATGCTGGCTGCCAGGACGGCCCCTCCAGCAGGAGAAAGCATATACGCGACAGAGCCATTCACCACCACGGCGTCAAGCCCGGCGGCGGCACTGACCGCGAGGCTGGTCGGGTAGACCTTGCCCGTTGCCGGATCAACCACCACTGCCTTACTGGCCGCCGGTCCGCTGGGTTCGGTCACCAGCAGCAGCTTGAGGGAGGTGAAGAAATCCACTGATTGCGGGCGGGTGTTCGCGCCTAGATCAAGGGTGCTCACGATGAGCCCGTTCGCCAGGTTGATGACGGAAATCGAGCCGGCATCCTGATTCACCACATAGGCAGTGCCGGTGGCTTGATCAATCGCGATGGAACGTGGCCCGCGCTTCACCGGCACCGTCAACCGGACGCCGCCGGTCTTGATCGTCACCAGCGAAACAGAATCCGAATCCTGATTCACCACCGCGGCGGTGCCATTGTAGATCCCGACAGCGCTAGGGCCGGAGCCTGTGACCACTTCCTGGGTGACGGTCAGTTTGACCAGGTCGACAAGCGCTACTCTGGAGCGCGACCGCTCGGTGACCACCGCCGTGAGTCCATCGGGCGTGACTGCTATCGCGTTGGGGTGGGCACCTTCGGGCAGCACAATGGTGGTGAGCGTTTTAGATTTCACAATATCGACGATGCGCAGGACATCATCTGCCTCATCGGCGACGATCACCGTGGAGGTTCCCGGAATCCATGTGACATTGGCAGCTTCCCGGTTTCTGGCTGTATCCTCGGCAGTGGTGGGAAACGCTCCCTGGCCGGGACTCGGCAGAATGACCACTTCCACCACGTTGCTGGTCTTGCCAGAGGGGTCCGTCACTGTCATTTCCACCCGGCCTGCCCCCGCCAGCGAAGGGGGCAGCATGATGTTGATTTGCTGGAGCCCGATACAGCAGGCGGGTGAACCCGCGTAGACCACCGGGACATTGACACCGCCCACCGTCACTGTGGGAAGGCTGGTGACATCGAGACCGGTTGCGTAGAGGGCGAGGTAGGTGGGGATGCCCTGCGTGGTTGCGGTGTAAGGTCCCAGGGCATAGGTCAGTCCATTGAGCACGGCTGCATCACGGGTTCCGGTGCCGGGGAAGGAGAAGAGACCGGGTGTCGACGTGGTGCTGACCAGAATCGGAATGTAGTAGGTTCCCAGCGGCGTGGTGACGGCCAGAGTGTTGGGTCCCAGCGGTGTCTTGGGGTCGATCTGTGCGTTGATCTGGTTCGGGGCCACGAACAGCAGCGGCATCTGGAGCGTCCCGATCTTGAGCGTGACGCCGCCCAGTGTGGTGGGGAGTTTCACGGGGTCCGGCGAAACCACAATTCCCGTGGCACCATTATTTCCGATGACGCTGATCACTGAACCGGGGATCACGGCGTCGGAATCCAGAAATGACGCAGCATTGACCACGCGCAGGTTCTGGGCGCAAAGAAGCGCCGGCAAGAGGAGCAGGAAGAGACTTCGGACCATGTACTACATGTATGGAAATCCTGCAGCGGAGACAAGCCTGTCTTTGGTGTACTTCCTTTCGCTATAGGGACACTACCGGGTAGTAATGAAGGTACTATGGCTCTATGCGTTTCTTAATCGCCGTCTTTGCATTGTTTGCCGTCCCTGCTGCGGCTCAATTGATTCCCGCCGGACAACCCATTCCAAAGCGTTCCAGCCCACCTGTGGTTTTTTTGGACGGTTACGAATCCGGTTGTACGTCGGCCTCTGACTTTGCGTCCTACTTTGCGACTGCGGATAAGGTTCTGCAGACTGCCAATATTGCCAGTGTTTACTTCGGCAACTGCACTGTACCGGGCAATCCTGCGATTGAGGTGCTGGGGCAGGCATTTGGCACTTTTCTGGCTGGCTTGAAATATGACGATGGCACTGCGGTCACGCAGGTGGATGTGATTGTGCACAGCATGGGCGGGTTGATTCTCCGGAGTTACCTCTCGGGCAAACAGGCCTCGGGAACTGCTCCATTTATTCCCCCGGTGACGGTGCCGATTCGCAAGGCGATCTTCCTGGGCACACCGCACTTCGGGACAGCGGTTGCCTCGCTGGCGTTCGGAAACGATACGCAATCGAAGCAAATGGCCCTCGGCAGCAGTTTTCTCTTTGATCTCGCCACCTGGAATCAGGGCACGGATGATTTGCGCGGGATTGATGCTCTCGCCATTGGCGGCAACACCGGCAACGGCCTTGCTACCGGACTGCCCAACTTTGATGACGGTGTCGTCGGCATTACCAGCAGCTCGATTTCGTTCGCTCTGCCCGGGCGCACACGTCTGCTGCCGATCTGCCACACAGGGAATCCGTTGATTGCCCTTTCGTGCCCGGGCGGTACCGCACTGAACAAGATCACTGATCCCGCCGCGGATGAATCGAAGATGATTCTTTCCTTCCTGGCCGGGACGCCTGATTGGAAGTCGATTGGCCAGGCGGTCGAAGCCAACGCGCTTGGCTCCACCAACACTGGCTTGTTGCTGAAAGCGGTTACGGCCAATGGACAGCCCCTGAGTGTTGCTTCCGGAACGTATAATTCGACGTCGCTGGGCGTCGGCACTGCGGCATTTTCCGAACATGCTCCGGCCGGCAGTTCGCTCGCGTTGAAACTCTCCACGGCAGGTGGAATTTCCGTGTCCACGACCAGGACGTTTACCGGTGGCACCACTGCCGCGCTGACGTTGAAAGACGGACCCTTTATCGCGCGTGTGTTGCCCGCAGCCGCGGCGGTCTTCCCGTACAGCATCGCGGGAGGCAGCTTTACCGCACTCTACGGCGCCAATCTCACCACGACCGCCAACACTGCCGTGCAGCCTTATCCTACCCAGCTTGGCGATGTGCAGGTGACGGTAAATAACACCGCGGTGCCAGTGCAGTACGCCGGGCCAACGCAGGTGAATATCATCTTCCCGGATCTTGCGCCGGGCCTGTATTCGCTGACCCTGAAGAATTCGGCTGGCCAGCACACCATCAACGTCCTGGTGGAAGCCTCTGTGCCTGCTCTCTTCACGCAGGATGCCTCCGGTGCCGGACCTGCTGCGGCGGTGAATGCCGTGACGGGTTCGCTGGTGACGTCTGCCTCACCGTTACGCGCGGGGGATTATGTCTCCCTCTATCTCACCGGACTGGGACTCGCCACCACCAAAGGAGGCTTTGCCTATGCCAACGTGCAACCGGTGGTCACCGTTGGCGGCAAAGCGTGCATCGTCAATTTCGCGGGACGCAACCCCACCTACAGTGGTCTGGACCAGATCAACTGCCAGATTCCGGCGGGGTTGTCCAGCGGTCCGCAGGTGGTCACTGTGACCTCCGGCACACGGACGGCGAACGCAGTCACACTGGCCATTCAGTAGTCTGGATAGTGTGAAGACTCCGCACGTATTGGACTTTGTATTCCTTGGCGCAACGATTCTGACACAGACCGGTATTTACCGCATCTTGCAACGAATCGTTAAGCCAAGGCTCTCCATGGCCCAATTCCGCCTGGTGTTTTGGGCCGCGCTGATTCCCTCGCTGCTGATGTTGCCGGGCATCATCACGACGCTGGTGCGCCCGTTGACGGGCATCTCCGTGCCGGGCAAGTACCGGGCCTGGATGGAGGGCTTCTATCTTGTATGGAGCTTTGCGAGCACCGCCAGTCTGCTGCTGTACTTTCTGGTCCGGCGCTGGATTTTGCCAGCGGCAGAAGTGTCGCCGTCCCGCCGCGTGCTGTTGCAACGGGTTGCCTCCGCCTCACTGGCGGCCCCGTTCGCTGCGATCGGCTACGGCACTTTTCTGGAACGGACCGCTTTTGAAGTCAGGGAAGTGGAGCTCCCCGTGCCGGGCCTGCACGCCGATTTCGAGGGTGTCCGAATCGCCCAGATCAGTGATCTGCATGTGAGCCCCTATCTGCAGATCAAAGAACTGGCGAGGGCGGTGGACATGACGAATGAGTTGAAGCCCTTTCTCACCTTCGTCACTGGAGATCTGATTTCTTATCCCGGGGATCCTCTGGATGCCACCATCCGGGAAATTGCCCGGCTTCGTGCCGACCAGGGCGTTTTGGGTTGCCTGGGAAACCATGAAATCTACTGCGATGCCGAGGCCTACGTGGAGCGCGAAGCCGCCCGCTACGGTATGGATTTTCTGCGGATGCGCAACCGCGAAATCCGGCGAGGGAACGGGGCGCTCAATGTTGCGGGCGTTGATTTTCAGCCCTTCAAGGAACGGCAGCGCTACCTGAAAGGTGCGGAGAAGCTGCTTCGCAACGGAATGCCGAACGTCTTGCTGTCGCACAATCCGGATGTATTTCCGGTCGCCGCACGACTCGGTTTCGATGTCACTCTCGCGGGCCATACGCATGCCGGGCAGGTGACGGTTGAGATCCTGAACCGGTACACCAATGTGGCACGCTTTCTGACCAGCTACGTGGCCGGGCTCTATCTGGAAAACAACAAAGCCTGTTATGTGACTGCGGGAATCGGTACCATTGGAATGCCAGTCCGAATCGGCGCACCGCCGGAGATCATGCTTCTCAAGCTCCGCCGGTCATAACAATTAGCTGCCAACCCGTGCGATATCTCATTCTTAGCGACATTCATGCCAATTGGGACGCTCTCGAAGCCGTCCTGCAAGATTCCAATGGACTCTATGACCAGATTCTCTGCTGCGGGGATCTGGCTGGTTATGGACCTGATCCCAATACCGTGCTGGACTGGGCCAGAACATCTCTGACAGCTGTCATCCGCGGGAACCATGACCGGGCCTGCGCTGGTCTCGATGATCTGGAGTGGTTCAGTCCCGCGGCGAAGACTGCGGCCCTCTGGACGAGGCGGCAGCTTTCCAGCGAGAATTTGGCTTTCCTGCATGATCTTCCGCGGGGCCCTGTGGAACTGGATGGATTTGCTCTGGTGCATGGCTCGCCCCTGGACGAAGACGAATATGTCACCACCCGGGACGAAGCGGCGAACGTCTTTCCGTACGTGCCAAAGAGTCTGATCTTCTTTGGCCACACCCACATCCAGTGCGTTTTTTCGAGGCAGGGCGACGCTGTGGATGCCCGCTATCTACCCTGCGCGCAGGGTACGGAAGGCCGTTTGATGCTGTCGCCGGACGCAGCCTATCTGATCAATCCGGGGTCGGTTGGGCAGCCGAGAGATTCCGATTACCGCGCCGCCTACCTGATCTATGACACGGAAAGCAGCAGTGTGAGCTTCCACCGGACCGTCTATGATCACGAAAAAACCCGGCTGCGAATCATCGCAGCCGGGTTGCCTCTATCTTTGGGAAACCGTTTGAGTGCCGGTCGGTAGAAATTAAGCGCGGCGCTTGCGGGCGAGCATGGTCACACCAGCCAGACCGAGGCCGATGAGGCCAAAGCTGGCGGGTTCCGGCGCTGCCGTGGTGACGGTGGAGGTAAGTGCTGCCGTTTCCGTATTCGGGCCGTTGGCATTGCTGGGGGAAGCTGCGGTGCCCTGATCGAAATACACGCTGCTGACAGTCGTTGCGCTGGAGATTCCGGCGACATTCGCGAACACGAACGTGGCACCGCCCACGATGGTGGGGTTGTGATTGGTCACGGAAGGATTGAAGGTTCCACCGAGAGCGCCCATGATCAACTCATTGGGGCTGCCGCCAGTGAGAGTGCTGAGGTCCACGTTATCTCCACTGCCCAGATTCTTCCAGCGGAGTGCGGAGGAACTCATTTGGCTGAGGTTGGTGTACGTCGTGGTGTAGGTGCCATCCTGGCTCAACGTAACAACGGGATCACTCGTGTCCGAGGATGAGGTGCCGCTGTACCAGCTGGTGGGCGTGTTCAGCGCGCCAACTGACCCGCTGAGCGTGAAGTAAACGCCGGAGAGCATCGTGGTGTCGGCAGCGTTCGTCGATGCAGCGGTGTTGTTGATGAGCTGCACGATCAGATCGCCGGTGCCGCCAATGCCGAGGCTATCCACGGTAATGATCACCTTATAGCTGTTCGAACCGGAATTGCTGGTGAAGGTGTAAGCCGTTGACCCGAACGCTGTCGAAACGGAGAGGAGTGCCAGCAAAGGGAGGGCTTTTGCCATGGAGAATTTCATTACTCCTCCGTGGTTGAACAAATCAGTGTACGCAAACAACGCCTCTATAGTCCTATTACCGGGCCGCACTTGCCGCTGCGAAGGTGATGAAACGCGCTCCTTCGCCCGCGCACCCGCGAAAGCGGATATAATCTGAGGATTCGCGCGAAACTCTTCCCCCGATTCCTTTTCGTTGCGCTATGGCTCTCTTGGGCATCTCTCTCGTGCGCCCAAACAGCATGGGTGACGATCACGGGTACTATTACTGATTCGAGCGGCGGCGCACTGTCTTCCGCGCTGATTCGGGCAACGCTCTCGCAGACGAATGAGGTTTCCGAGACGCACTCAGAGGCCAACGGTCGTTTCTCGCTTTCCTTCCTTCTGCCCGGAGTCTACCGGCTGGAAGTCTCCGCCAAAGGCTTCCAGAGCTTCAAAGAGGGCAACATTGTTCTGCACTCTTCAGATGCGGTCGACCTTCCGATTCATCTGAACTTGAGCAAGGTGGCTGAAAAGGTGGATGTCACGGGCGATCCTCCCACGGTGGATACCACTTCGGCCTCGCGCTCGCAGACCATCAACCAGGCCAAAGTGAAAAGCCTTCCCCTGCTGGGCCGCCAGGCCTATAACCTCATCAGCCTCACTCCCGGCGTGCTTTTCACGCAGGAACAGTTTGGCTCGAATGGCTTTACGGGTCTGCGCAGTTGGGATAACAATGGCAAGTACATTATCAATGGCGGTCTGGAAGGGACGAATCAGTTCCTGCTCAACGGCGCACCGGTCAGTCTTACGGGACGCTGGCAGATCTCACCCAGCGTGGAGGCCGTGCAGGAAGTCCGTGTGATGGTGAATACCTACGATGCGCAGTTCGGCAGAACCGGCGGTGGCACGGTCAACACGACGTTGCGCGCGGGTGGCAATGACTGGCATGGTACAGACTACTACTTTTTTCATAACGCCTACCTGGATGCCAATGCCTTCGATAAGAACCTGGTGGGGGCTCCGCGCGGGAAACATATCACGAATCAGTTTGGAGGTGTTGCAGGCGGTCCTTTGCGGAAGGAAAAGGATTTTCTCTTTGTCAGTCTGGAAGGCTACAGGGAAGTTGCTCCTCTGCCGGTGGTGTCAGACACTCCTCCGCTGGATCTCCGCGATGGCAGCCACTTTACGAACTACGGTATTCATATCTATGACCCGACGACCACGCGCCGCTGCAGGGTCGGCATTGATACCCCCATCGGGCAGGCCTGTTTCAGCACTTATATCCGGAGTCCGTTTCCAGCCAATACGATCCCGGCGTCCCGCATCAGTCCGATTGGCAAGTCGATTCTGGCGCTGTACCCGACTCCAAATGCGTCGGGGCTGACGCAGAACTACATTGCCGGCGGGAATACGGGCAACTACAAATACTTGCAGCCCGTGGCCAGATACGACCACAACTTCAACGACAAAGACCGTTTTTATGCCGTTCTGACTTTCCAGCACGGGACTGATATCGAGAACTCCACGGGCTTCCCCGGTCCCTCGGCACTGGGCAGCGGGACGACTGAGCGTCAGGACCAGAACTACATCGCCGAATGGACCCACATCTCTTCCGCCAGCAGGGTTTGGGATTTCCGTGCTTCTCTCGGCCGCTTTACGGAATTCTTTCCGCAGAACAACTGCTCGGCCTGCATCACGCCGCAACAGTTGGGGATCACCCAGCTTCCCAAGCCCCCCGGTTACGCCGGGAGTCTCGCGCCACAGTTCGACATCGACCAGTATTCGTCTGTTATCGGCGGCACTTACTCGTGGAATACAGAAAACCAGCTCGACCTGGCCCCGAGCGTGATCTTTATCAAGGGCGGCCATGTGCTGCACGTGGGTGCGGAGTTTGCGTATGCCGCAGTGGGCAGCGGCGGCCCGGGGCGCGCCAACGGGGACTTCTCATTCACCCACCAGTGGACGCAGGAATACGCTTTCCGGAACCGGGGGCCGCTCGATGGCAATGGTGTCGCCGATGTGCTTCTCGGCTTGCCCTACAACGGTGCCGTGGATTTCAATGACAACTTCTACCGCACTGCACCTTACTTCGCGGGCTATATCCAGGACGCCTGGAAGATCCGCCACAACCTGACGCTGAGCCTGGGTCTGCGCTACGACGTGCAGGTTCCCTATAAAGACCGCTACAACCGTTTCGATACCGGGTTCGCCGTCAACCAGCAGAATCCTTACAGCAGCGCTGTGCTGGCGAACTGGGCGGTGTTGAAGGCGCAGTATGATGCGACGAATCCACGTTACCCGTATCCGGACGTTCCGGCTTCTTTGAACGGAGGGATCCTCTTCGGCGGCGGGCAGTATTCCCGTCCTTACAACACTGATTTCACAGACGTGCAACCCAGAGTCGGCGTGGCCTGGAACTTTATGAGCAAGACCGTATTGCGCGCGGGCGCCGGGATCTTCTATCAATCCCCGGCGTCCTACGGTTCAACTTACGGCTTCAGCCAAACGGCAAGTTACGTCAGCAGTCTGGATGGCGGGCTAACCCCTTCAGGAAGTATCAATGGCGCGTACTCACTGGTGAATCCTTTTCCTTCCGGACTGCTATTTCCGGGCCGTGGGCTGGGCTCCAATGTGGGGCAGGCGATTGCGGTGGATGACCGTCACCGGCCGTTGCCCCGGACCTATGAATACTCGGTGGGGTTCCAGCGCGAACTCCCCTGGAAGATGCTGCTCGACGCTTCTTACTCAGGCAGCATAACGGTGCACGCGCCCTTTGCGGTGGACATAGGCTCTGTCTCTTCTTCCGATTTCCTCAAAGGCCAGGCCGATCCCTTTTACCTGAACCGCTCTCTTCCTGATCCCTTTGCTGGTATCTTTGACCCGGCGACGGCACTTGGTTCGCCGACACAGATCCAGGCGTATAACCTGCTGCGGCCCTTCCCGCTGTTTAACGGGGTCACCATCAACAATACGCCCTGGGCCAGATACCGCTATGATTCGTTGCAGACGCAGCTTGAGAAGCGTGTGCTGGATGCCAGTTCTTCGGCGGGAATCCTGTCGTTTGTCTTCAGCTATACCTACTCCAAGTCATTCCAGGCCGCGAACCGGCTCAACTCCTGGAACCTGGCGGAAGCGCCGGTGCACGAGTTGAGTCCGATGGACAAGCCGCAATCGATTGCTTTCGCCGGGACTTGGGATCTGCCCCTGGGCTGGGGCCGCAAGTTTCTGCCGAACATCGGGCCAGTCGCCGCCGCGTTCGTCAACGGCTGGGCAGTGGACTGGATTGCAACGTATTACTCCGGCGTGCCTGTGAATAAACCGGATGCGGTGTTCACCTGCGGGAGTTACTTCGCTCCAGGAGGGCAGACCGCCGCGCACTGGTTCAATAACGACCCGAACTGCTACCAATCCCGGGCGCTATATACGCTTCGAACCACAGAGGACCGCTTCAGCAATATCCGGGTGCCGAGCGCTCCGCAGATCAATTTTTCCGTCGAGAAGACCTTCTGGCTGGGAGAGCGCTGGCTGCTGCAACTCCGCGGGGAAGCTTACAATCTCACCAACACGCCGATCTTTGGACCTCCGGACACGGACATCCACAGCTCCCGCTTTGGGCAGCTGCCGGTCCAGCAGAGCAACTTCCCGCGATACGTGCAAATTGCGATGAAGCTGATTTTCTGACTGGCCTTTCCTTCATTGAACAGATCTGTAACCGGCAACGTAGTTAAATGTATGCAGACGGCCATGTACTGTACACGTTGCGGGACGAAGCTTGATAATTCGGCGCGGTTCTGTACCAGTTGCGGCGCACCCACGACCCCTGGACACACGGGCGCGCAAGCGGCTGCCACGCGGCGTTTGAGGAAGGTCCGCGCGGGCAAGAAAATTGCCGGCGTCTGTCTCGGCTTTGCGGAATACTTTGAGGTGGATGTCACCCTGATGCGGATCATCTGGGTGGCGCTGCTGCTGATGCCGCCCCACATCGGCCTGCTGGCCTACATCATTTGCATGATTGTACTGCCGAGGGAATAGGAGGACGCGAACGTCCTCCTCCCTTCGGTGTCCTGCCCGGTTAGAACCGGTAGCGTGAGACGATGGCCTGCAGTTCCGCAGCCATATTGCTGAGTTGCTTCGATGAGATCTGGGTATCCGAAGCCCCTTGCGTGGTGTGTTTGGCCGCTTCGGCAACGCCAGCGATGTTCTTTGCAATATCCGCACTGCCCTGCGCCGCTTCATTGACGCGGTGGCTGATCTCGCTCGTGGTGGCTTTTTGTTCTTCCACGGAGCAGGCGATGGTGTTGAAGATCCCATCGATTTCATTGATGATCGCGGCGATCTGACCAATGGCATCGAGCGTGCCTTTGGAGTCACCCTGGATTGCCTCGATCTTCTGACTGATTTCTTCGGTGGCCTTGGCCGTTTGCTTGGCCAGTTCCTTCACTTCATTGGCGACGACAGCGAAGCCCTTGCCTGCTTCCCCGGCCCGCGCCGCTTCAATGGTCGCGTTGAGGGCCAGCAGATTGGTTTGCTGTGCAATGGAAGTGATGACCTTGATCACATTGCCAATCTGGTGACTGGATTCCCCAAGTTTCTGCACCGTTTGATTGGTGGTGGCCGCAACCGTCACGGCACTCTTGGCCACCCTGGCTGCATTGTTGGCGTTCGTGGCAATCTCCGCAATGGAGGCGCGCATTTCTTCCGCCGCCGAGGCCACTACGGAGATGTTGTCATTCACCTGCGTGCTGGCTGCTGAGACGGCGCTGGCCTGGACTGCAGTCTCTTCCGCCGTCCCTGCCATTTGCTGACTCACCGCGGTCAGTTCTTCGGAAGCAGACGCCAGTACGGTGGCATTTTCTGAGACCGCGCGGATGGGTTCCACCACCATCTTCATTGTGTTGTTGATGGTTTCCACTATCCTGCGATAGCCGCCCTGGTGCTTCTCCACATCAGCGGTAACGTTCAGATGGCCCTTTGATGCGGCCGCGGAGAGCATATCAACGTCCGCCATCAAGCCCTTCAGATTGGCGCGAACCGCTTCCACAATTTCGTTGATGAAGGCCTTCTTGCCGGGAAGCCTTTCGATGTGGGCTTCGAAATTCCCTTTGCCGAATTCCGCCATCACGCTCATCGCCTTCTTCTTCACGGCAATGTGCGCGCCCACCATCTCATTCACTCCCGCTGCCATGTCGGCATAAGCACCTTCGAACTTATCGGCCGCGATGACGACGTCGATGTCACCCAGGTTGTGCTCATCGGCCATGTTCTTCATTTCGTCAATGAAGGTACGGAAGGTGGTCACCAGATCGAACATGTTGCGCGCCAGCACGCCCGCGGTTTCATAGTCCATGCCGCTGCCGATGGTGGCGAGCGCCGGGCTTTCCAGATTACCGGCGGCGAGTGCTTCGGTTTGCTTGATCAACGTTTCCACGGAACGGCGCAATCCGCCCAGATTGTCCGTGCGGTCACCATCGGATTCGATGGCCGCCACGTTGAAGCCCATGGATTCGAATGTCGCCAGCAGGAAGCCGTCAACGAACAGTTGCAGGTCCAGGTTCATCACTCTGGAAATGGCGCGCTCGGTGTATTCGAGTTCCGCCGGGTCTTTGATCTTGTCCCGGAGTCTGCGTGCAATCAGCATTTGCCACTCGGGATAGGAGCCGACCACCCATTTCTGCGGCAGGCTTATGGTTTCGTGCAGCACGCCGACCTTCAAGCGGCGTTCGAAATAGGCCAGTCCGAAGTCGCCGTCAACGCCTTCGAACACCTGTGTCAGATACTCGGTTTGTGCGCGCTCCAGATGCCGGCGCAGTTCCTGCAGCGTGGTTTTCCGGGCCTTCGCAAAACGTTCGAAGAATCTGCGGGTAGCCTCAAACTCAAACTGCCAGTCATAAAACTCACGGGCAACCTCTGGGGCGATGGACCGAAACCATGGGGCCAGTTCGGCGAGCTTT
>CAIXXM010000036.1 GCA_903923395.1 uncultured Acidobacteriia bacterium | reverse complement strand
ATGCCAGCGATTTGCCTTTCTGAGGCCGGCTGGGAAAAAGAGACGGAAGGAGAACAGCAAGTGGCAAAAAACGAGCAGAAATGCGCGGAATGCAGCACTCAGATGCTGTGCCCGAAGTGCGATGCCGGTGACATGAAAAAGCTCACCGCTAGCGAGTCGGCACAGCCTCGGCGGATTGCACTCAGCGAGCTAAGTCGGGATAAGTCGGGCAATGTGGACTTGTCGCGATGGAGCGATGAAGATGTGGTGCCCGTGTCGGTGTTGCGCGAGAGCGAACGCCAGCGCGTGGCTCTCAGCGAGGTCGAGTCCGCGATCGCGGCTGGCAAGATCACGCCCGCAAAGCGTGAGCAATACCTGAAGGTCGCACTCAGCGACATCGAGACATTCCGGGATATCACGAAGGACATGCAGTCCGTGGATCTCAGCGAGCGGGGTCACGGGAAGACCGACAACAACGATTTGGCATCGCTGGACGCCAAGATCCATGACCTGGCGACGGCCCGGGCGAAGTCCGATGAGATCAGCTACGGCGCGGCACTCAAGCTGGTGGCCAGCGAGCATCCGGAACTCAATAAGCAGCGCACCAAGCTGGCCCGCAGGGCCGTCATGGTGGGCACGGAAGGGGAAGAATAATGGCCGGACAAAGCCTACTGTTCGTCAAGACATACAAGATCGAGGATGCTGCAGGAGTCGGGCAGTATGTGGCGGTCGTGCAGGGCGCGACAGACGGCGGATGCAAGAAGCCGACTGCCGCCGATGTCGCGGGCTTCGTGGGGGTCACCACGGAGGCGCAAGCCAATCAAAACAAGGGCGTCTCCGTCTGTAAGTTGGGCATTGTGCGTGTGGTCGCGGGTGGCACCATTACTCGCGGCGATCGCTTGGCCATCAACTCTGCAGCTGGCGACGTGAAGTCGGTCGAGGCAATCATCACGGCCGCGCCTGGTACAGCCAGCGTGCGTAACGTGATCGGCACGGCCGAGGCATCTGCGGTGTCGGGCGATATCTTCCCGATGCACATTGCGCCTTACTCGGTCAATATCGCCGTTAGTTAGGCCGTTTTGCGGTTCCGTGAATGGTTTTGGGCCAGGCCTGCATCCTGGCCCAGAAAGTGGCAAGTAAGGACGGTTACTGATCAGGGAGCACCGGTCGCGGACACCGGTCACCGTCCAGCCAAAAGTTAGGGGAAAAGGAGCAAAAAGACAGTGATTACCCCACAACAAGGCCACGTAGACCAAGCACTGACAAACGTCAGCGTCATGTACCGGAATCAGCAGTTCGTGGCCGAAGAAGTGTTCCCGCAGTTGCCCGTCGACAAACAGTCCAATAAGTACTACGTCTACGGTCTGGATAACCTCCGCGCCGATGACGATCTTCGCCGTCCAGGCGCGATTTCAAATGAAATGCAGTGGAATCTGTCCACCGGTCCGTATTTTGCGGATGGGCACGCACTGCATGCCTGGATCCCGGATGAATCCCGCGAGAACTTCGATGCGGCGCTCAATCTGGATACGGACACCACGGAGCAGCTGACCGACAAGATCTTCCTGCAGCGTGAAGTGGTCCTCGAATCCGTTCTGGCTGCAGCGATGAGCCCCACGGATCTCAGCGGTAGCGCCTATGCGAATGCGTGGGACCAGACAGGTGTCGATCCGATTGCCGCAATTGACTCGGCAAAGGAATCCATCGTTCTGGCGACTGGTCAGATGCCCAATCGGATGTTACTGTCTCGTCCGGTTTTCCGCGCACTTCGGAATAACCCGAACGTGAAGAATCGTATCTCCGGTGCGGCAGATCTTCCCGCTAGCTTGATCACGGCGGCAATGCTGGCCGAGTTGCTCGAAGTGGAGCAGGTGATTGTCGGCTCGGCCGTCAATGTCACGAGCAAGGAAGGGCAGACGGTTGCT
>CAIXXM010000035.1 GCA_903923395.1 uncultured Acidobacteriia bacterium | reverse complement strand
CCGCTGTCCACTCGTCAAACGCAGCCAACTTTTCATTTATGCGTGTGATCGAGCTGTTGTTCCCCACCGGGGTCAGTCCGGCGATGCTGCTGGTCAGATAATGTTTACACTTTGCGTACTCGGACCTTTTCGCGGCGAAAAAGTCATTGCTGGCAACGATGTTGATGGGCTTTTCCAACAGCGTCAGGTTGCCCAGCTTGTTCTTGCAGTCATCGTAAGCTGCCTTCAGGTTTTTGGCCGTAAAATCGGCGCGAAGGTCGTCTTTTGGGGTGTTCGGCAGGATGTGCTCGATTTCCAGAATCGTGTAGCCGGTCAGCGGACCGGACGCCCGGACGCCCGTGTAGGCCATGTCAACGAACTGCGTCAGCTTGGCCAGCAGATACCGGGTGCGGTACCGCTGCATCGTAAACAGGGAATAGCGCTTTAAGGCATCGTTCAGCTTCGCCTCTTTGTCCGCCATGCTTTTCTGGAACCGATCCGCAATAAACGTGTTCAGCTTATGCTTTTGCATGCTGGGATCTGACTCTTCGCTGATCGCGCGCAGTTCGTCGGCCCAGATAGAAAAGTTGAGTTCCAAATCCTTCGTCGGTGTCTTCGTAAAGATGTAGTAAAACAGGAAGCTCTCCAGCTGGTTGATGAAGTGGTCAAACAGCGGTTTGGGCAGATTGCTGACGGCCAGCAACAGGACGTAGTGCAAGCTGAACGCGCCGCCGGTCAACCAAGCCAGATTTTCCATCGGTATACTTGTCTCACCATCATTGCCGCGCCTACCGGCGTAGCCGAGGTACTTCTCGACGCTCCGGGTGATTTTACGGACGAATTCAAAAGGCTTTTCCTGATAGTTGCACAGCTGGGCGTTGTCCTTGTTGGTCAGCCAATCGTAAATTTCATCTTCGCGGACGACCGAGTCTTTCCGGGCATTGTCGATCTTGTAGTTGGCCATCAGGAAATACCGGAGGAAGCGCAGTGGTTTTTCCTTCGCCTTTTCCAGCGGTTTCGTGATCTTTTTCCACTCGTCCTTCAGTTTGGTGAATTCTTCGGTCCGGACATGGGTAAAAAGCAGGTTTTTCAGCAAATCCATCGAGTTCAACCCCACGCCGCGCTCGTTGATGGTTTCAAAGATTTTTAGGGCGCTGCTGACATCCGTGGAGATTTGGATGAACACCACGTTGGTGGCCAGATACCCCCAATACCTCCGGAGCTTGGACTTGTCGTCGTAATTATCCTTCAGGTGGCGGAACAGCGTACCGTAAGCGTTGACCAGATTCTCCAGCGACCCAAAGCTGGCGATTCCGGCGGCTTGGATGCCGCTGCGTGTCGCCTGCGGATCGGCGTCCAGCGCCACAAGCTTTTGCATCACTTCGCCCGCATTTTCATAGCGGGGTTCGAGCTTCAGGCTGGTCTGCGTTTCACCCGCGCTGGTGGTGTAGCTGGTGGAAATCAGGCTGCTGATGACCTGACATTGGGATTCGCCCCGAAACAGATGCCGCAGCGCGCACAGCAGCAGAAACAATGTGGTCAGACGCTGCTGACCATCAATGACTTCATAATGGTTTTTCTGACTGGTCGGCGAGACGAGCACCGTGCCGATAAAATACTCGCGGGTGACTCCGCCATCAATCTGCTCGTTGATGTCGTCCAGCAGTTGCTGCACCTCTTTTTCCGTCCAGACATATTCACGCTGGTAGTCTGGAACGATGTAAAAGCACTCGCGAAACGCCTCTTCGATGGTGTATTTGTGATTTTCAATTTTAGCCACGGAGTATCCTTGAGTTTAATTTTATGAAACTTTGACGGCTACTCGTCCCGTCAGCAAATCCTGCATTAGGCCCTGTTTTTGGGCACGGAGTTTGGCGAGTTGGTTTTCCTCGGCAAAGATTGTTTTGTCCAATGACAGCAATACTTCGCCGATAAGTTTCTGTTCGTCGATGTCGTCCGGGACATTTATGCGGTAGCGCTTAAAATAACGGAGGCCAATCGTTGGAATGGTTGTGCCGGTTGCGATGTTTTCAAACTCACGCTTGTGATCTTGCAACCAGTAATACAGGAAGTGATTGTCCAGCTTTGGACCGCACCGCCAGCACATGAAATGCTGACTCACTGCCATACTACATGTGGTAATGGCACTCTTTCCAATGCCAGCATCACGTGACAACACAACGATTCCCGGCGGATGCAGCACCGCAGACGAATTTGCAATACCCAGTCCACTGATTTCCTTATCCGTATCGGAAACGTAGAGCCGATCAAGTCTCCATGAATCTGCCAATGACAACCACTTGATGCCGCCATTCCAAAACGCTGGTTGGTTACGGTTTGGAGTATGCCCGCTACCACGTAATGCTATGTCATCAAGCAGTTCGGTTTTCCATCCGTTTGGAATCCACCCCAGCGGGGACTCCTTGTACAGGTGGGGCGCTTCGGCGCGGGCCGGGCGGAGCTGGCCGTCCGGGGTGACGCCGCGCGTGAACAGGTCGTGCATCAGCCCGGCCTTGATCTGCTGCTGCTTGGCAATCAGCGCCTCCGTCTGCTCGATCGCCTCATCCACCGTTAAAAGTATCTCCGCTATGCGCTGCTGCTGCGGCATTGGTGCGAGCGGAATCGCTGTCAATGCTATGGAAGAAGATGACAATCCGTAACGCGTCGAGCCGTTTGCCAACTTGGAAAAATATATTGCTGTCGGCTTGCTGCCGAGCTGTTTGGCGAGATACAGCGGATCAATTTTTTCGCGATTAGGTCTAATGAGCGCGAGATGGTAGCCGCAAACAAGACCGGGAATGTCGTCCACCACAACGGCCGGAATCCCGATGTCGTCCGGTGTCTCCGAGTCCTTGGTGATGATTACATCACCCATTCTAACACTAAAGCGTTCAGCTTCTGCACTCGTGGCCGAAGCTTCCATGAAGGGTAGTTCAGCGGTGACATAGCCACCGTTGCTGTAAACATCCATGTAGTTGCATAACCGTACCGGCACTTCAACTGAATTGACCTTTTTATCTACATTGCTGAACCTGATTTCAGCAACATCTTTTAGCCGTGTTTCCGACCATTTACTCATATCCCAACTCCTTCAGGAATCGTTTGAGTTTGGCCGCCTCGGCATCGCGCCGGGCCTCAATAGTCTTGGCCGTCACGGCGTATTTTGCATACAGATTTTCCAGCGCAGCCAGCGCGAACCGCTGGTCGGCGCGCAGGTAGCCCACGTAGGTCTCCAGCAGCATCCGTTTAAACCGGGCCAAAATCACCCGGCGGGCTTCGTCCCGGTCAATCTTGGCACGCGCGGCAGCCACCAATTCCGTCTTCTTCTGCTCAGTGGCGCGCAGGTCGGCCTGCAATTGTCTGGCCTCGTCCTCCAGTGCTTTGTGCCGGGCCAACCGCTGCTCGATTGTCTGCGCCGCAGCCAGCAACTTTGTCGTATCCCGTTTTTCCCGTTTCGCCAGCTTGGCCTGTGCGTTGGCCTCCTTGAGTTCGGCCTTGAGCCGTTTCACCTCGTCGCCGGGCAGTACGCCGGTATCGTCGCTGTCCTCGTAATCCTCTTCATCGGCGGCGGAAAAAAGGGCGTCCAGTTCCGCCAGCCGCACCTGATTTTTTTCCATCTCGGCGAGCACTTCGGGAAACTGGCTCTGGATGATTTCGTCGTCTGGGATGAGTTCCGCGCTCCAGCCGCTGAACGCGATTGATTTCAGGTCGGGCTTGAATAATTCAAGGTAGCTGGCAAAAGCCCCGCGCACCTGATGCTCGTTTAGCAGCGTCTGCCGGGCGAACCGGTCCCAGATGCTGGCCAGCAGGGACCGGCGGAGTTCGTAAACGTTGCCCTGCTTCCCCTTTTTGGGGGCCAGCGCCTCGACGTGGGGGACGTTTTCCTGCCACCAGCCGTCGAGCGTCCGCAAAAAATGGGCGTGGGCGGCGGCCAAACCGGGGTCGTCCTTGACCAGTTCGGCCAAGGCCCGCCGGTCAGTGACAGCGGGGGCGAAGTCAACGTAGACGGCATCTTTGGGCCGGGGCGTGAAGACGCGCTCCCGCAGGCCAGGATAGTTCTTCCAAATGGTCGCCAGCGCCTCGATCTCCGCCACCGGCACGCCGCCGTGCAGATGGGCGCGCACGTCATGGGGTTCCGGGGGCGGGGCGTTATCCACGTAGCGCCGGATGTTGCAGTTAAAGTCTTCGGCTTCGATCTCGCTGACGGGCACCAGCCGGGCATAGCCCGCCACGTCTTTCCGCTCCCGGTACACGTGGACAATCTTGGCGATGTCCTCGGGGCGGAGGTAGTTCTGGGCTTTTCCTTCGCGGTATTCGCGATCGGCATTGATGAAGAACACGTGTTTGCGCTTTGCGGCATCCAGCTTGTTCATCACAAGGATGCACGCCGGAATGCCGGTGCCGTAGAACAACCCCGCCGGGAGACCGATAATGGCTTCCAGCCAGCCGTTCTCAATGAAGTGCCTGCGCGCTTCCCGCTCGTCACCTCCCCGGAAGAGGACCCCGTGCGGCATGATGGTGGCCATTTTGCCGTCCGCTTTGAGCACGGCCAGCATGTGCTGGACGAACATCAGGTCGGCTTTTTTGCCCTTTTCCGGCATCCAGACCGGGAACCGCCCCGGATACTCGATGTCCTTTTTGATGTAATTCTGGCTAAAGGGCGGATTGGCGGCGATACGGTCGAAGCGCTTGAGCTCGCCATGGTCATCCCGGTGCTGGGGGTGGCGCAGGGTGTCCTCCTGGCGTATATCGGCGTGCTGGATGCCATGGAGCAGCATGTTCATCTTGCAGATGGACCACGTGGTGCCGATGGACTCCTGCCCGGCGAACGACAGGTCGCGCGGATCGCCGCCGCACTCGGTCACGTAGTCACGGGACTGAATCAGCATGCCGCCGGACCCAACCGTGGGATCGTAGATGGTCATGCTGGGGCGGGGATCGATGATTTCGACAACCACCCGGACGACATCCGCAGGCGTGTAGAACTCCCCGGCCTTTTTCCCGGCGGAGTCGGCGAAGAACTTGATCAGGTACTCATACGCCGCGCCCAATAGGTCGGGGAACTCGAAGTTTTCGTCGCGAAGGGGGATTTTCTCGAAGTTCTGGACGAAGTTGGCCAGCGTGTCGTCGTCGAGAGTGCGCTGCCCGATCTTACGGTTGAAGTTGATGTGCTTGAGGACATCTTGGAGAGCATCTACATTCGCGTCTTCGAGGGCTTCCAGCGCCTTGTTCAAGGCTGAGCCGACGTTGGTTTTAACGTGAGCGATGTAAAAACGCGGCCGATTTGGGAAAAATTTGAATAGGTTTGAGAATTCCGCCTTTTTGGGGGTTCCAGCGACCGGCCGTTAACCGCAGTTTAAACCCCGCTTAACCCCGCCTGGCAGCCGGCCAGGCGGGGTCTTTGTTG
>CAIXXM010000034.1 GCA_903923395.1 uncultured Acidobacteriia bacterium | reverse complement strand
TCCCCCCCAATCATTCGTAAGTGGCCAGCGACCTAACTCGGCAGCGACCATAAAACAGATCACGACGTCATGCCCAGCCAACGCCCGGATTCAAGTGTCGCGAAGTTCATGTTTTCTGTTGAAGAGGATGGACACCACATTGGTATCCGCCATGAGGACCTTCATCAGTCTTGACGTGGCGTGGTTTCACTGGCTCGTGTGTCCCGGATCATACGCAGGAAATCATCCACTTCCGAAGTCGGGAAATCTTCACCGGGCCCAAAGTCGAGAATGGGGCCTTTCAATCCGGGAATCATGATCTGCGAGTCAGGCATCGTCGCTGGATCGATGATTTTCGCCATACTCCAAATTGTACCCGGACTTCCTTCTACCGCATATACATCCCGCCATTCACATCAATCACCGCCCCGGTGATATACGCCGCGCCATCCCCGCACAGAAACGCCACCGCCGCTGCGATATCGTCCGCCGAGCCCATGCGCCCCAGCGGAATCCCCGTCAGGATCTTCGCCTTCACCTCATCGCTCAGCACGCTGGTCATATCGGTCTCGATGAACCCCGGTGCCACCGCATTCACCGTTATGTTCCGCGACGCGATCTCCTGCGCGATTGACTTCGTCATCCCGATCAGCCCGGCCTTCGATGCCACGTAGTTCACCTGGCCCGCATTCCCCGCCTGACCGACCACGGATGCGATGTTTACGATCCTTCCCCAGCGTTCCCGCATCATTCCAGACAGGACCTGTTGGATGCAAAGGAAAGCGCCGGTGAGATTGGTTTCGAGCACGGCGTTGAAGTCATCCTTCTTCATCCGCATGGCGAGTCCGTCACGCGTGATGCCGCCGTTATTGACGAGGATGTCAATCCGGCCGAACTCCTTGGCCACCTTCGAGAACCCCTCTTTGATGGAATCCTGGCTGCTCAGGTCAATCGAAACAGGGAAAGCCTCCGCCCCGAGGGCGCGTATCTCCGCGGCGGTCTCTTCGAGTTTGTCCATCTGCCGGGCGGCAAGCGCAACCCTCGCGCCCCCCTTGGCAAGTGCAAGCGCGCACGCGCGGCCGATTCCCCGGCTGGCTCCAGTTACAAGTGCTGTACGGTTTGTCATCTACAAATTGCAATCATAGTAAATCGACGCATATGGCCTACGAAGACCTCCGTGAATTCATCAAAGCTCTCGAGAAAAAGAAGGAGCTGAAGCGCGTCCAGATCGAAGTCGATCCGAAGTTGGAGATGACGGAATTTGCCGACCGCTCCGTCAAGAACGGCGGCCCGGCGCTGCTGTTTGAGAACCCCAGGGGCTACAAATACCCCGTCCTGCTCAACGCCTTCGCCAGCATGGAACGCATGCGCATCGCCCTGCAGGTGGATGATATCGACTCCATCGCCCAGCGCATCGCGGACATGATCCAGATGAAGATGCCCGAAGGCATGCTGGGCAAGCTCAAAATGCTGCCCATGCTGGCAGAGATGGGTGCCGTCTTCCCGAAAATCGTCTCGAAGGGCGCCTGCCAGGAAGTCATCAAGCGCGAAGGCGAGTTCTCCCTCAGCGAACTTCCCGTACTCACCTGCTGGCCTCATGATGGCGGACCCTTCATCACGCTGCCCATGGTTTTCACCAAGAACCCGGAGACGGGCAAGCGCAACTGCGGCATGTACCGAATGCAGGTGTTTGATGACAACACCACCGGCATGCACTGGCAGACACACAAACAGGGTGCCGAGCACTACAGGCGACTGGCGGCCACCGGTGAGAAGCCCCGCATGCCCGTAGCTGTCGCCATTGGTGCCGACCCCGCCGTGATGTACTCCGCCATCCTGCCCCTGCCGCCGGAGATCGACGAGATGATGATGGCCGGCTTCCTGCGCGGCAAGCCGGTCGAAATGGTGAAGTGCCAGACCGTGGATATCGAAGTCCCGGCGAATGCGGAGTTCGTGCTGGAAGGTTACGTCGAGATTGGCGAGACCCGCACCGAAGGGCCCTTTGGAGATCACACGGGATTCTACACCAACGCTGACCAGTATCCTGTGTTCCACGTCACCTGCCTGACGCACCGCAAAGACCCCATCTATGCGGCGACAATCGTTGGTCCGCCGCCCATGGAAGACTTCTACATGGGCAAGGCCATCGAACGCATCTTCCTGCCCCTGATGAAGATGACCATGCCGGAAGTGGTGGATATGTGCATGCCCGCCGAAGGCGTCTTCCACAACCTCATGATCGTCAAGATCCGGAAGTCTTACCCCGGCCATGCACGCAAAGTCATGAATGCCGTCTGGGGTCTCGGCCAGGCAATGTTCACGAAGGTCATTGTCGTGGTGGATGAAGATGTCGACATTCAGAATCCCAGCGAGGTCGCCTGGATTGTGCTGAACAACATCGACCCCGAGCGCGACATCCAGTTCACACTCGGTCCGGTGGATTCTCTGGATCATTCGAGCCGCCTGGCCAACTTTGGCAGTAAGATGGGCATCGATGGCACGAAGAAGTGGCCGGGCGAAGGCTTTACGCGCGAGTGGCCGGATACCATCAAGATGCCCGCGGATGTGAAGGCCCGCGTGGATGCTCTCTGGAAGAAGGCTGGGCTTTAATATACAAAGCTATGAAACGTCTCTTACTCACCCTCTGTCTTTTTGCCTTTGCCTGTTCCGGGCAGAGCGTGCACCCCATCACGAAGCGGCCCTATGCGGGAGTGATGGGTCCCGGTGGTGCGGATTGGCTGGTTCGCCCCGAGCGTGAATCCGAAGAACATCCCGAACAGGCCCTCGATGCGATTGGTATTGAAGCCGGTTCCACGGTTGCCGATATCGGTGCCGGAGTGGGCTACTTCACCTTCCGTTTGGCCAAGCGTGTGGGGCCGAACGGCATCGTGTATGGAGAGGATATTCAACAGTATATGGTGGATCAGCTCACCAAAAACATGAAGGCGAAGAAGGTGACAAACGTCCGTCCGGTGCTCGGGACGTTCACGGACCCAAAGCTGCCCAAAGAACAGATCGACCTGATCCTGCTGGTGGACGTCTACCACGAATTCGGTGATCCGCAGAAGATGCTGGACCGGATGCGGGAAGCCCTAAAGCCAGGAGGCCGCCTGGTGCTGCTGGAGTATCGCGCGGAAGATCCAAACGTGCCCATCCGCCCCGAGCACAAGATGACCGTGGCGCAGGTGAAGGCCGAACTTGAACCCCAGGGGTTCAAGTTCGACCGCGTGAGCGAAGTGCTGCCGCAGCAACACATCTTGATCTTCAGGAAATAACAGTCTTCAGTTCCACCAGCAGGCGGTCAATATCATCCGGGCTGTTGTAGAAGTGCGGGGCGACCCGCACCCAGCCCTGGCGGGGAGCCATGGTGAAATTCTTGTCCTTGAGTTTGCGAACGATGAGCAACGAATCCACATCCGCGTGCCGGAAGCTGACAATACCCGCCCCGGTTTCCGGCGTGCGGATGCCCAGCGTCTCGCAACCCAGATCCTTGACCCCGGCCCAGACCTGATCGGCCAGAGCTTGCACAGCAGGGGCCGTGCGTTCCGCGCCCACTTCCAACAACAGATCGATGGCCGCGCGGACGCCATAGCAGCCGATGGTGTTCAGCGTGCCACACTCATAGCGGCCGGCATCGGGACGCAAGGCCATGTCGCGCGAGGAATAATCGTTGTATTTCGCAACGTTAGTCCAGCCGAATTCCACGGGGAAGATATCGTCCTGCTTGTCCTGCTGCACATAGAGAACGCCGCAGCCTTCCGGTCCCAGCAGCCATTTGTGAGCATCGGCGGCAAGCGCATGAATCTTGCACTTGCGGACATCGAGCGGAAAGACGCCGAGGCCCTGGATCGCATCGCAGAAGTAGAAGACCCCGTGGCGGGCGCAGATTTCACCGATCGCTTCAAGATCCACCCGGTAGCCGCTGAGGTAATTGACAAAGCTGATGGCAAGCAGTCGGGCACCCTTCGCGGCAGCATCGATTTTGTCGAGCTCATCGTAAATCGAGAGCCAGCGGATGACCACGCCCTTCTTTTCCAACTGCAGCCAGGGGAAATAGTTAGCCGGGAACTCCTCTTTGAAGGCCACAATGACATCACCGGGCTGCCAATCGAGCCCGAGAGCAATGGTGGCGACCCCCTCGGAGGTATTTTTGACGATGGCAATTTCGCCCGCTTCGGCATTGATCAACTTCGCTGTCGAATTGCGGAGTCCGTCATAGCATTCCATCCAGTCCATGTAATGGAAGCTGCCGAATTCGAGCGCATCCTGGGCGAGGCCGCGCATGGCATCAGAAGCCGCGCGGCACAGGGGGGCAACGGCGGCATGGTTCAAATAGGTCAGGCGTTCGGTGACGGGGAACTGGTGGCGGTACTGCTGCCAGAGAGGTGTTTGCGACATCCTCTTCGATGGTAACGCCCGCCGCTATTCGTGATCGCCCGACGCCGGACGGCGCATGAAGTCCCGCCTGGTGGTGTTGACGTCAACCGCGACATCAATGAAAGCGACAGCCATTTCTTCCCAGCTCTGTTCGCCGAAATGGACCTTCGCTTTGGGGTCTGGATTATTCGGATTGTTAGGCGAGTTATCGAAGTGCGCAATGCCTTCGATCTTCGAACCTGCCGGAATCAGCAGCGGCTGCGCGGGCTTGTAAGCCAGCTGCCAGTTGAAGCGGTAACGTGGAACACTGAGCAGCGTTTCCACTTTGCCATCGGGGTAAGTGATCCGGTAAGTGTAATCCTTGCCTCGCAGGTGCATGTGAGGGAAGAAGCTCTCAATGGTGGCCGCATTCCGCAGTTGCAGTGTGGTGATCACTTCGTAATTCGGGTCGCCCGGCGGAATTTCAAAGCGCGTGTTGCTGGAAGAAAGGGTGATGATGCGCTGTTTGGGCTTTTCTTTCGCCAGCACCAGGCCGAGTTTCGTCTGATCCTGCGTGGCCTTGCCATTCGGTGTGTAGTGCATCTGGAAAACGATGTCGCTGCCGGCCGGAATCATTTTCGCCTGCCCGGGCTTCCAGACATCGGGCACCATGCCGGGGGTGTAGATGTTGAGAATCTCGCTGCCAAGTCCGCCTGTGTCACCGCGCTGCAAACCATTCGGCGGACCGAAAGGTTCGCCCGGATTGGCCTCACCGCGCAGCCACTTATTGCCGGGTTCGCGGATCCAGATCACCATGTGGTGGACGACCGAGCGGTCTGAGGGGCGGATTTCCGCCGCCTGCACCCAGGTGTCTTCCTTGAAGCCCGTGGGAATGACGATGTACTGGTAATCGACCTGCCCGCTGGCGGGAATCGGAAAGGGCTTGGGCATGGACAACACCACATCCGGCTTTTGGATATTCCAACCCTCGACAAACTGGCGGTGCGGCGGAGCTTGTTTAGGGTCACCTTCTTTTGCACCGGTTTTGGCCCAAGCCGCGAGGGTAGCCTTTTCCGCGGCGGTGAGCGAACGGTCATTCGCGAAATGGCCGTATTTGGGATCCGCATCCCATGGCGGCATCTTGCCAGTCTCCACCTGCTCCTTCATGGACGCAGCCCACGGCCGGACCTGCTTGTACGTTTGCAGTGGCATGGGGCCAATTTCGCCAGGCCGGTGGCATTCGATGCAGCGGTTTTCAAGAACCGGCAGGACGTCCTTGTAAAACGTCGGATCGGCAGCCGGCAATAACACTGCGGTGGCGAGGAGGAAAGAGAGGTAACGCATCGTACAAAGTTTAGCGCGCAGAGTTTAGCGCGAAATTAATCGAAACTTCCCTCCACGAACCACCTTCCTGAATCGGTTTCCATACTGAGCCGGTAAAGCTCCCCGGATTCGAGCGCGACATCCCATTCTTCACGCCGCCAGGCATCTTCGCGCCACCATTCCCCGGAAGTCCGCCAGGGGCCTTTCGCCATGACAATGCGCCCGTTGACCGTGGGGGACGATACGCGGACGGGTTCCTGATTCACCACCAGCACTTGCGCGTAACGGGGCGGGCGGAAACGGCGCAGGGAGAGCAGCGGCGCGCGCGGGGTATCCATCACCGTTGCCGTTCCTGTATAGGCCGAGGGTGCGAAGCCACGCATCTCGAAGCTGTCCGGGCGGTGTGTGTCACGCAGGCGCGGCGTGCCGACATTGCCATCGCCCACCAGATGACGGACGCGTGCCACGGTCACTTCCAGCTTCTCCGGCTCTGGCGAGGAAGGCAGGAAGAGTCCATGCTGGGTGCGGCGGGGTTTGGCAGGGTCCGCGCGCAGGGAAACCAGCAGAACCGCGGCCGCCGGGGGATTACCGCTGAGCTCAAGCTGCAGCATCTTCAGAAAAGCCCGGGCATCGAGCATGGGTACGGGCAGACGCAGAGTGGTGGTGTGATCCGGCGCGCCTTCGAGTTTTAGGCGCAGATGCAGCGCATTTGCGGCCAGTGCACGGAACGTCAAACGCTCACAGATCTCATTCAATAAACGCCCTAGAATGAAGGACAAAGGCTCTAAAAGTTCCACTGGATGTTCCAGTTCGAGCGAAGCCTCAAATTCCAGCGGTTCTTCTATGGTTTTCAGGCGGCGCGAGGCTTCACCCCGCGCCAGCCGCTGCAGTTCCAACCCTTCCTGCCCCAGACGCGCAGCCACACCCAGCGGCGGCAGCTTGGCGAATTCCCCAAAGTTCCGGATGCCCCAGAGATGCAGCAATTCCGCCACTTCCGGCGAGCCGCCAAGCAGATTCAAAGGCAATGGTGCCAGCACACGGGCTTCTTCCCCGGCGGGAATCACCGTAACACCGGCAAAACCACGGGCCGCATGCACCGCCGCATCCGGATTCGAAGCCACCGCAATCCGCGCCGGAACACCCACGCGCCGTTCAATCTCAGCCGCCAAAGATGCCGGTGGACCATAAAGCCGGTCGAGCCCTCTGGCATCAAAGACCACCATATCCGGCGGCTGGGCCTCAATCAGGGGAGAAAAACCCTCCGCGCATTCGATGAGAACCTCCAGATTGCCCGGAGCGAAGATACAGGCGTACATCAGCGCACCACCTCAAAATCCGTCACCTGGGCGCGGAAGTGCTTGCGGCTTTCGCCCTGACAGACGAGTCCGCTGAGGCGTTTGCCGGTCCACAGAGGAGCTTTGCGGCTGAGTTCCAGTTGCACGGCGGAGCAGGAGCGCGCACAGATTTCCCGCTCCAAGGCAACCAGCGCCGTGCCTGCCCGTTCGGCGGCGTGGCGCAGACGGAACCAGCTGGCCAGAGGGATACGCCGGGCTTCCCGCACAGGAGTATCGCCGAGATCCAGCACCAGCAGCCCGAAGCCGCCTGCCTGGATCAGCAGATCCAGCGACTGCAATGCATGTTCGGCATTCCCCTGGCAGTTGACCCAGAGAACGCGGCCGAGCTCGACACCAGCTTCGGCGGCGGAAGCCGGGTCAAAAACCCCACCCGCATCAACCCAGCCGCAGCACTCCCCCTGCTGTGTTGCGTTGGCCAGCAGAGAGATGGCAACCGAAGTCCGTCCGCTTGAGGCAGCACCACAAATCTCCGTCAGACTGCCTTTGGGCACACCGCCGCCCAGCAGCTTGTCGACAGGCGCAATTCCGGTGCGCAGAACGTCCTGTTCCGGCTTCTGCCGCAGCCCGGCGGGGACATCAAACCGTGCAGCCAACACCTCCCGCAGTTGCAGAACACTCGCGCCCATATTCGCCCTTTATTCGCCTAAACTCTACTTTTGCAGATTTAGCGGGGAGACGCAAGGGCAGAAGCTGGGACCTGAAAGTGGCATAATTTAAGCAAAGACTCATGTCAATGGTCACCGACAGAATCACGATTGAGGCGGACAAGCGTGCTGGCAAGCCTTGCATCCGCGGACTTCGCATCACGGTCTGGGATGTACTCGGCTGGCTGGGCACAGGCATGACGGAAGAGGAAATCCTCAGCGAACACCCAGACCTGGAAAAGGATGATTTCCCGGCGCTATACCAGTTCGCCGCCGAAAACGGCCGCAGCGCCCACCTCGCGTGAAGCTGCTGCTTGACGAAAACCTCTCCCCACGGCTGCTGAATAGACTCGGTGAACTCTTCCCCGGCATCGCTCATGTTCGCGAAGTGGGTCTGAAACAGGCCAATGACCACTCAATCTGGAACTGGGCGGAACAGAATGAATTTGCCATCGTCACCACTGACGCTGACTTCGTTGGAATTTTCCTGCAGCGCGGCTGGCCACCCAAGATTATTCACCTGGAACAGTGCGATTTCCCTCTAAGAGTCATTGAAGAGCAACTCAGACGCAACGCCGTCAGAATTACTGAATTCGAGAAAGAAAACAGGGGATTGCTCAGCATCCGTTTTTGACCCAATATTTTGCCTCAGGCCACCGACTGGGGTTACTCTGAAAGTTCTTCCACAACCATGCAGACCAAACAATTCGGCAACAGTGACATGCACATTACCCCGCTCGGCATCGGAGCCTGGGCCATGGGGGGCAACGGCTGGGCGTTCGGCTGGGGCGCACAGGATGATGACGATTCCATCACCGCCATCCATGCCGCGTTGGACAAGGGCATCAACTGGATCGACACCGCTGCTGTCTATGGACTCGGCCACTCTGAAGAAGTCGTCGCCCGCGCCGTCGCAGGCATGTCGCAGAAGCCTTATATCTTCACCAAATGCGAACGCGTCTGGAATGAAGAACGCCAGATCGGCAAGTGCCTGAAGCGCGACTCCATTAAGAAGGAATGCGAAGCCAGCCTGCGCCGCCTGAACGTGGAGATCATTGACCTCTATCAGATCCACTGGCCGGAACCCGATGAAGACATCGAAGAAGGCTGGGCCACGCTTGCCGAACTCAAGCAGGAAGGCAAAGTGAAATGGATCGGCGTCTCGAACTTCAGCGCCTCGCAGTTGGCCCGCGTGCAGCCCATTGCCCCCATCACCTCACTGCAGCCGCCCTACTCCATGATTCAGGCCGAGATCGAAGCCGACGTGCTGCCCTTCTGCGCGAAGCACAACATCGGCGTGATCGGCTATTCGCCCATGAAGAGCGGCATGCTCACCGGCGCCATGACCCGCGAACGCATTGCCACCATGCCGGATGATGACTTCCGCAAGCGCACCCCGAACTTCCAGGAACCGCTGCTGAGCCGCAATCTCGCGCTGGTGGAACTGCTGCGTGAAATCGGTGCCCGCCATGGCCGCGGCCCCGGCGAAGTGGCCATCTCCTGGACCCTGCGCCGCCCCGAGGTAACCGCTGCCATCGTCGGCATGCGTTCGCCCGCACAGGTGGAAGGCATCATCGGTGCCGCGGAGTTCCGCCTCTCCGCCGAAGAAATCGCGGAAATCGCAACGTTCCTTGAAAACTACGGGAAGTAACCCTATGAAACTCGTCTTCGTACTCGCCGTCGCGGCGTCACTCCAGGCCGGAGCGGACGCCGCAGAGCGCAAGATCCACCGCGAAAATACCGAGTGGACCGACGCGTGGTTCCCCAACAGCAACGCCAGTGATGGACTGCCGAAAGTGCTGCTGATCGGCGACTCCATCACCCGCGCGTACTTCGGCGGTGTGGAAAAAGGTTTGACCGCCAAGGCGCATGTCTGCCGCATCGCGACGTCGAAAGCCATCGGTGACCCCGCCCTGCCGCAGGAACTGGCTCTGCTGATGTCAGAAAATGAGTTCCAGGTGGTGCATCTCAATATCGGCATGCACGGGTGGGATTACACCGAAGACGAGTACAAGCAATATCTGCCGGAAGTGGTGGAAGCAGTCCGCAAAGCCGCGCCCAAAGCCAAGCTGGTCTGGGGGATGACGACGCCCGTCCGCAAAGACCGCGAGAAGGGTGCTGCCAATGACCGCATTGTGCGCCGCAACGCCATTGCCCGCGAGTATTTCGCCGCACACGGCATCCCTGTGGATGACTTGCACGCCCTGATGCTGCCGCACACGGACCTGCACGCCGACGATATTCACTTCAACGCCGAAGGCAGCGCGCTGCTGGCGAACAAAGTGGTGGAAGCCATACTTCCACTCCTGCCGCCCGCCACAAAATAAGAGGCTTAGGCTATAATCGAGTTTGTTGTTACTCCTTTGAGCGGGGGTAACTCAATGGTAGAGTCACAGCCTTCCAAGCTGTTGGTTGCGAGTTCGAGCCTCGTCCCCCGCTCCAATCCTTTCACGACAAAACGGGCTTCCCAAAATTGGTTGTTGTAGGTTTGGGAGAGGTCTTTGCGTACCACCACATCGAATGGTCTTGATCCCGCGCAGGGCTGGCAGGAGCGACTGTTAGCCGCAGGGAAGTTCTTCGCCGTTGCAGCGCTGTTTTATGGATTGCTGCAGCCGGGCTCGCGAATCACGTGCATCGACAATATATCGGCTATCCAAAAAGGGAGCCCCACATCGATCACCCGAGCGCAAGTTTAAGAGTCCGCTGAAACACGTCTCTCAATTCGGGCGGCGGGCCGACCGCAAAAGTTCGAAATGTGTCCACGAGGGGGAGCGAGGGAAGACCGACCTTATTCACGATACGAGTTGATCGCTGTTAGGAACCAGCCGTCCATAGAGTACATCCGGATCGAGGTCCGCACCGTTTGGCCAAGAGACAGTACCAAGTTCAGGATCGACCCGAACCTGCGCAAAGTAGGCCGGATCTTTGAGCGGAGTAAACACCCTGCGAAAACTGATGACCGTGCCGAGATCGACGACACCTTCGACACCATCTTCAAAACGCAGGCAAAGTCGATGACCTTCGAGTGGACTTACAAATACGATATCTTTCAGCATCTCGTTACTCCAGTGGCGCAATGGGATTGAGTTGAGCTTCCCTGCGGGCGAGATCCCAGTCCGCCATCAATTCCGATTGGTGCAACGTGGCCCACTCGATAACGAGCGCCAGAGCGCGCGGCGTAAGACTTCCACGCAGCACCGTGAGCGTCTCAATCACCTCAGCGATCTTCGCGGTTTTTTGGTCTTGTTTCGTCTACCCCAGCGTGGATTCGAACTCCGAAGCAATAAGCTCTCTTTCGTGAGTTGAAGTCGTTCGCGAACGAAAGCTCGCGAGGGGAGCTCTCGGCGTAGTCAGTCCTGGGTGGGCGACTATCCGGAGACCGGCCTGGTTGCCCCATCTGGCAAGTGTTGGCGCTTGGCCAGCGGTTGTGACACGGGAATCTCGCTGGCTCCGGCACAACACCGGTGCGTATTCTGTCCGATTCAGCCTTTCGGGTAAGCTAAACTGCGTTAGCCAGGTACCTGCCATGAAACAAATTACCATTCAAGAAGCCAAGACGCAGCTCTCGAAACTGATTCAGAACGCTGCTGACGGAGAAGAGGTCATTATTTCCCGGGGCCCCAAGCCAGTGGCCCGTCTTGTTGCAATTGGCGGGATCAAAGGGAAACGACAGCCAGGTGCTTTAAAGGGAGTGCTGTCGGTTGGCCCTCAATTCTTTGAGCCGCTGCCCGCCGAAGAACTGGCTGGCTGGGAGTAGGGCTCCATGCGCGCCCTCCTGGACACGCGCTCTTGTGGTGGCTGGCAGCCGATCCGGCCTTGTCGCCCACCGCTGCGAAACTGATCTCCGATCCGGCAAATATAATGCTGGTCAGCGCGGCTTCCGCGTGGGAGGTTGCGACGAAAGTGCGGATCGGACGACTTCCAACTGCGGTGCAACTGGTGGCCGATTTCGAAGGCTGGCTGAAACGGGAAGGCTTCGAACCACTCGCCGTTTCGGTTGACCACGGCATTCGCGCCGGGCAACTGCCCGGGCCACACAAGGACCCTTTTGATCGCATGCTGATCGCGCAGGCGCTGGCGGAAAATATTCCACTGGTCAGCAACGAAACGATATTTGACTCCTACGCTGTGCGCCGAGTCTGGTGACTAGTTGCGGAGATCGTGCCCAACGCAGCAATCACGCAATCGCAGGTTGTCGAATGTGTTGCACGAGCACCAGAACCTCCGGCGGCGGGCATACCGCAAAAGTTCGAAATGTGTCCACGATGGGGAGGCATTGATCTGTCTTGGAACCTCAACCAGCGAATGGATCGACGATACGCACGCCGGCGTTCAAGAAATCAGCACGATTTCGCGTGACGACGGCCAGACCGTGGACAAGCGCAGTTGTTGCGATGAGGCTATCCTTGACTGGCATTGCCTTCCCGGCTGAGCGAAGATTCGCCAGCAGTTCCGCCCATTTGAGCCCCGTGTCCGCGTCCCACGGAAGACAATGGAGACGCCCGATTCCCTCATCGAACCAGCGTTCCAGGGAGGCTCGTCTTCTTCCCCTGGGCAGGATTAGAATCCCGAATCGGAGTTCGCCGAGAATCACGGGATCGACAGCGATATCCGGCGCATGTGCCCGAAGCCACGCCACGACCCGCGCATCGGGCGTTGGTTTCGTCGGCTCGCTCAAAACGTTAGCATCGACCAGGAACTTCACAACGAATCCGTCGACTCAGACTCCACACGGACGAAGAAGCCCTTTTCCGGGCAGGCGAGTAGCCAGTCAATCGCACCCTCGTTCGGCGGAGTCGCACGCCGAACCAGGCGATAGTCCCCCCGATCCAGGCGGTCGACGTCGAACTCCTGCCCCGGTTCAATACGGTCCATCCGCCGGAACTCGGCAGGGAGAACGATTTGCCCCTTGGACGAGACGGTGGTCTTCATGCAGGTAAGATATCGTCTTACCTGCTAGGTGTCAAGGACTATACCCGGCCTGCGAAAGGTATCACCCACGGGAGAACAAGGCGCACCGACGGTGGCGGGCAAACTGCAAAAGTTCGAAATGCGTCCACGATGGGGAGGCAAACATCAATGAGTGTACCTGCCGCTAACTAACTGATTCTATTAGAAGTTCTTGAGTCATTTTCGATGGTTTTTGTCCGTGCCTGCTCGACCCCAACGTGGATTCGAATTCTATATGGGCCAGCAAT
This sequence comes from uncultured Acidobacteriia bacterium, assembly GCA_903923395.1. Classification (GTDB taxonomy): domain Bacteria; phylum Acidobacteriota; class Terriglobia; order Bryobacterales; family Bryobacteraceae; genus BOG-234. The sequence goes on along the minus strand of CAIXXM010000034.1, from coordinate 24,706 downwards.
AAAGCCCGCGTGGAGCCGCGGCTGTTCGGGAACGACTCCATTCCTTTTGACATGAGGCCGCAGACAGAATCTCGACGTCCCGCGCAATCGTGGTCCGTGCCGGCGTCGGTTCGCCAAACTCCCGCAGCGTTTCCAGATGCCCTTCGATTGCCTCACGGATGTTCCGTTCCGTATCTTCCAACATGCCGTCGGGTCGAGGGTTACGGGAGGGGATCTTTCATAGTCCCGTTGCGGAACCGTCACTGATCCGCAGTTTACGGATTCCGAACAGGATCACCCCGCCGGTGAGCGCCAAAATCATAGAATCGGTCGCAGGGGCTTTACCTGAGCTTGCCAGGATGGTCCAGGTCCCGATTGCGTCCTCGCCTGAACACATCTTCAGCAAACGCTCCCACTACTCACCCTTCTTCTTGGCGGCCTTCTTGCCGCCCTTCTTAGCTCCGGGCTGGTCGTCGTCGTCATTATCTGAGCCGGTCCCGATCCGGGGAGCATTGCCTTTAGTCCAAGCGGCAAACTTTGCCTGCAGGTCGGCGACGATTTCGTGCTTCTGGGTGGAGAGGTCGTTCTTCTCGCCGAGGTCCTCTTCGAGGTTGAAGAGCTCGACCTTGCCGTGAGTGTTGACCAGCTTCCACGGCCCGCAGCGGACGGCGGTCTTTTCCTCGGCGCCGTCCCAGAACAGACATTCGTGCAGGGGTCCCTTGGCTTTCCCTGTGAGAATGGGGAGCATGTTGCGGCCTTCGCGTCCTGGAGGCATTTGCGCACCCACGGCTGCAGCGACGGTCGGCATGATGTCCATGAACGTGACGGGCTCGTTCGAAACCGATTTTGGTTTGAGGTGCCCCGGCCAACTGACCATGTACGGGATTCGAATGCCGCCCTCGTATACACTCTGCTTGTAATCGCGGAGATCGCCGTTGTTGGAGGCGTTATTGCGCGCGCCGCCGTTGTCTGAAACGAAGACGACCAGCGTGTTGTCGTCGAGCTTGCGGTGCTGGAGTTCGTCCATGACCTTGCCGATGGCGTCGTTTTCCCGTTCCAGCATGGCCATCAGAATGTTGCGCTTTTCGTTGCCCGTATCGTACTTCTTGATCACATCCTGGGGCGCTTCCATCGGGGAGTGGACGGCGTTGAAGGCAATATAGAGGAAGAAGGGGTTCTCTTCATTGCGACCGATGAAATTGACGGCTTCGCGGCCGATATCGTCGGTGAGGTAGCCGGTCTCGTCGATCGGTTCATAGCCGCGGAGAATGGAGTTGGAGAGCTTTCCGGTTGGCTTGAGGTCGAAGTAGTCGTGCGCGCCGTTGCCGAGGAAGCCGTAGTACTCGTCGAAGCCGCGCTTCATTGGATGGTGCTCAAGGTCGATGCCAAGGTGCCACTTACCCAACGCGCAGGTCCGGTAGCCCTCTTTCTTCAGCATGTCCGCCATCGTGGTCTGGCTCAGTGGCAGGCCGACGCGCGAATCGGCCGCCGTGTAGAAGCCATAACGCTGTTGATAGGTTCCGGTGAGGATGGCAGCGCGGCTGGGGGCGCACACATACGCGCCGGCGTATCCCTGAATGAAACGGATGCCACGGTTGGCGAGACGGTCCATCTGCGGAGTGTTGACTTCCTTGGGATGCTTGTACGAACTGACATCGCCGTAACCTTGGTCGTCGGACACAATGACGAGGATGTTCGGGCGCTTTGGGGGCTCGGCGGAGCGAATAAGAGGAGCGGTTAGCGGAGCGGCGAGGCCGCCGAGCATGGTTTGCAGGCAGGTTCTGCGAGTCAGCATATTACGCAGGGTCTCTTTCCTTGACAGTGCTTTTGAGGAGTGAGCCCGAGCGGTCAAGGTACGAGATGAGGCCGTCGTTCATTTCATTCCCTTAGCTCGGTATTTCACGCCAACTGAGGGGTCTCCCAGGAGATTGGTGATTTCGTACGGGGCTTCCCTGGGATGGAAGAGCGCATCGCGGGCGCGCGACCGGATTACCCATCATGATTTTCGGATTAGCCACGATCACGGCTAGCGCCATATGGCCTCAGTCTACCGCAATTTTCCGCGCGCCCGGAAAGGTCATGAGACAAGGTTCGCTACTGGGGAAGGCGTCAGCGTCCGGGAGGGCCGGCCCGAAAAATCACCAAGAACCGCAGCTAGCCCCATGCGCCTGCAGCAAAGCAATTTGAATCTGCTGAAAGACCACCCGAACCTCCTGCGGTGGACAAACCGCAAAAGTTCGAAACGCGTCCACAATGGGGAGCCAGTTATCAATTCTCGAAGTTGCCGCTATTTTGCTCATTTAATTGGATTGATCTGAGCGGTTTTTGCCGGTATTAGGTCGTTTTGCCTGACCCCAATGTGGATTCGAACTGGTAATGGGTGGGCTACTGGATAGAAATCGGAACAGCGACGCTTGATGAGTCTCCGACCGTTACCTGAAGATTCACTAGCGCCGACGAAGCCTTGAGGCCCGAAGGCAGAGCTACGTTAATTTGGAAGGATCCGGATTCGAGGGTGGGAGCCGATCCGGCATAGAGAACAATGGCATTCATCTCCCCGATCGACACTGACACCGGCAGAGTTAGCATCGCAAGCGATGCAGTGATCGGCCAAAATCGCCCGGTCGTTGCGAGGGGATTGGTCACGCCGCCGCCCGTTCCGTAGATCGTTATTACACTGCCAGCTTTTGCTGGATTCGAATGAGAATTCAGCGTCCCGTCGGAATTCGCGACGGCGTAAATACCCGGCTGAGCCGACGCAACAACCACCGGTACCGATGCCGTCGAACCGGCCGGGGGACCACCATTGTAAGTGACGACGACTTCGGTGGATGTTTGGCCGGCGATCTCCCACGGCACCTGCACAGTGACCTGTTGCGACTGCGCGGAGAACACTGGAGCCGTAAATCCGCCGAAGGTGACCTGAGTGCCTCCCAACTGGTCCACCGGCGCTTGATCGGGCGCGACCGCGGCCGTCCCGGGACCAAGCCCGTAACCACGCAGGGTGACGATCTCTCCCGGTGCGACAGTGCTCGCGGCGCCGCTCGCCGCATTCTCGACTGTCAGCCACGGGAAGATGCTGCTGACCGTCATCTGGGGGTCCCCTTCTGCCAGCATGATCTCGCCGTTGGCAGCCACCGCGATCAATGGCCCAGAGCCGGCAGTTGGCGATACGTAAGCATAGGTACCACCAGCAAACTGTCCATCGGAGGTGAATTTCGCCGCGATCACGTTGCCGGTCGATCCTACTAACCCGGGTTGAAATGCTCCCGGAGATGCCGTTAGAAGCGCAGTCCCCAACGCGCCGGCAACGAACGCGCTGCCCGCCGGGTCCAGGTCTAAATGGATCCCGGCCGCAGAAGGGACGTATTTCGAGTAGATGAGGGCCGATCCATCGGCGCTGAGGTGCGAAAGATAGCCGCCTTGCGAAAGCTCCGCCCCGCCCTGCGCCGACACGTACGCACCGCCTTGTGCATCCACTTTTATGTCCGACTCGGCATCTAGCGTGGCGCCGAGAAATGTGGAATAAACCAAGCCGGCTCCCCGCGGATTCAGCTTGGTCACGAACTCCATGCACTGCGTGCTCGGAAAGAATTCGGTTTGAAATGCTCCGACCGTGACCGGAAAATCGGGCGCTTCGGTGTACCCGGCGACGAAGGCATCGCCCGCTGCGTCGATGGCGATCCCTTGCGGAAGGCTTAGCCTGCTGCCACCGAGGTACGTTGCATAGACCAGCGCCGACCCGGATGCATTCAGCTTGGCGACCACGCCAGAACCATCTGGGTACGAAGGCGTCGACTGAAACGCACCGGGCGTGGTTGGGAATGGCTGAGTCCCGGCGGTGCTCGTGGCAATGTAGACCTCGCCTCCGGGATCTACCGCCATGGCCAAGGCCCACCCCCGCGTCGGAACGTGGATTGGCAGAAGAGTCGAATACACGAGCTGCGTTCCTCCCGCGCTTAGTTTAGCGACGAACGCGGCGCCAGATGCGAGATTGGTTGTAACCGGAAAGGTGTCCGGCTGGCCGAAGGCGTTGGAACCCGTGGTGCCGCCCAGGTAGACGTTCTCGCTCGCGTCCACGCAAATCGCACTCGCGACTGTCGCGCTACCATTGCCACCGAAGTAGGTCGCGAATACGACGTTCCCCGCCGGGTCCAGCTTGATGACGAACGCATCCGAGCACGGAACCATCACGGGGATGTGTTGTAAGCCTATGAGAATCTCCGAGCAATTGCCGCCACTGTACTGGGTTTGAAGCGCCCCCGCAGTCACCGGAAAGGTCGTAGAGGTCGTCGAACCGGTGAGGTATGTGTTCCCCGCGGTGTCCACGGCCATGGCTGCGACTGTAGTGTTGGCGGGGACGGCATAGGTAAACCTTGGTTGGTTTGCGGCGATGACGCAAGGTGCAAGTAAAAATAGGATAGACATTGCCCGCATGACATGAAGTATACGGCCAGCGCGAATGGTCGGGTGTTAGGCCCGCGTAGCCGTGTCGCTTGTCGTACAAGCGCTCTGTCCGGATTGCCCCTGGGATCACGCCGAATCCGGAAACAATCGCCGGAATTCGGGCGCCGTTGGAGATCTGCCGTGGAGATCACACGGCAACTAGCGACTGGATCTATTGGAATACCGCCCTCAGCTGCGAAGGCGGGCAAACCGCAAGAGTTCGAAACGCGTCCAGACTGGGGTTGCAGGAAAATTCAACCTAATCGTCAAAAAGACACGAGTTCGTCGCTGCCTGGAACCAGTCGTCCGTAGAGGACATCTGGATCGAGATCCGCGCCGTTTGGCCACGACACGGTGCCGAGTTCCGCGTCAACTTTCACCTGGGAGAAATATGCCGGATCTTCTAACGGCGCAAAGATTCCACGAAAGGTGACAAGTGTCCCCAAGTCGACTACACCTTCCACGCCATCTTCATAGCGGATTTGGAGGCGGTGACCTTCCAGCGGACTTGCGAAAATGATGTCCTTCAACATAGGCTCTACTCCAGTGGTTCGATCGGATTCAGCTGCGCTTCTGCTCGGGCAAGTACCCAGTCTTGCATCAGCTCGGCGCGGTGCAGCGTTGCCCATTCGGTGACGAGTCCCAACGCGCGCGGTGAAAGATTACCACGCAGAATTGCAAGAGACTCAATCGCAATAAGAGCCCGCTGCTCCGCATACCTGACATGGAAGTGTGGCGGATCGTGATCGGCATAATACATCTGAACCACGATACCGAAGAAACGGCTGATTTCAGGCATGCAGATCCTCTCCCAACAGTATCAGACCTGGATAGGATTCGCCTCATGCGGCCAGCTTTGCGATCTCTTCCAGGTCCGAAATTCCGGTACCCGTCAAAAAAGTTCGAAATGTGTCCACGATGGGGAGCCATACACTTCTCTTAACTCCCCGCATTTCAGAAGGGGCGCCGGGGGCTGAGGCCACGGCCTCCTCCTCCGATTCCGACGGTCGCGGGGGTGACGTCGGGGTCGATGGCGAGGGTGGCGAGGGCGAGGAAGCCGGCGGTGTGGTGCCTTTTTGCAGGCGGTTGCAAAGTGCGTGCTACACTCACACCCATGATTTTTCGAACCTCCCCGCTGCTAGCTATGGGCATTTCCGCCGGCATGCTTCTGAGCGGCCAGGCGACTTTGCCTCCGGTCTTCCTGAATCATGTCCAGATCGTGCTTCCCAGCCCCGTATACGCGGCGCTGCAGGAATCTCCCTTCGTGAAGAATGAATTGTGCAGCTTCGCAGAGAAAACAAATACAACAAGACAGGCGGCTGGCAATACGTGGTCCTACACGGGTATCTATCTTCGAGGTCGCAAGACCTATCTGGAGTTTTTCGAAGATGGTAAGGTATATCTCATTTCAGACCCCACCCGCAGTAAGAAGACGGGCGCAATCATGCTTGGGATGTCGATTGACGACCGGAATCGGATGCCTGCCGTTCGAGATCGCCTTGTGGCGGAGACGGGCTCGGCTCTGAATATCCGGACCACAACCAGTTCGACAACCAACCTGCCCACCTGGGACACTGTTACCCGGAAAGCCTCCCCTGGTCCGGCTGAGACTGCCATCGTCTTTACTTTATTCGGCTTCTATCCGGACGGGATCACCAGAGCGACGCAACTGGAGAATCGCTATCTTCCCGACCGGCTTCTCAACGAAATTACGGGCCTGACGCTGTCGGTCACTCCCGCCGAGTCCGAAGAGTTGATCAAGAGCTTCCGTGCCAGCGGTTACCGGATCGAGAAGCAAGGCAAGAATCAGATTGCTTCGGGACCGGAGATAACCTTCACTCTCACGCCTCGAAAGCCGGAAATGCAGCGAAAACTCGTTCTGAATCTTGCCCTGAACCGCGACAAAACGGGCGATCTCCGGTACCGGTTCTCAGACACCTCAGAACTCGTTTTCAGCGGAGCCACCGCGCAGTGGACTTTTCTGTTTCCTTCGGACTAAGGTCAAAAGGCGCACGAATCGGGCCATTCCGGAAGTACCGCGTCTCATCTGCCGTCGATGTCCTAAACCATGACATCAAACACCCAATGCTATGTTCCCGCAGTTCTGGCAGGGATTTCATTGATTTCGGCCCCAGTTATCCCGGCGCAAACTAACGCATCCGTTGTCATGACGCGGCTTTATGAAGGCTTCGATGGCCAGACGTACGCCGAGGAGCGGCCCGGATCAATGCTTCGCTGCCGAAGTTGCGGTATTTGCGACAATGGGAACATGCAGGAAGTCATCACACGCGATCCCGAAGTGATGCATGGGACACCGGTATTTCGCGGGACTCGTGTTCCCGTGCAGACCCTGTTCGACTACATCGAGAACGGTGATTCGCTCGATGAATTTCTGGAAGGCTTCCCCACGATCAGCCGAGAGCTTGCCGTTCAGGTTCTGGAGGAATGTAAGGAACTTCGTCTCGCGCGAGTTTGAAGCACCCTTAGGCCGATGAAAATCCTCCTGGACGAATGCGTCGACCAGAAGTTGCGGCTTGCCTTTGCTGAACATGACTGCCAAACGGCGGCGTACGCGAAGTTGACCGGCTTGAAGAATGGCGCTTTGCTTGCTGCGGCTGAAGTTGCCAACTTCGAGATCCTGATCACCACCGACCAGGAGATCCCGTACCAGCAGAATCTTGACGGTCGACAGATTTCGATCCTCATACTGTGCGCCAACACCAACCGCCTGGCGGACCTGAAGCTGCTGGTGCCTGCGGCGCTCCACGCGCTCAATTCCGTTGAACCCGGTCAAGTGCTAAGGCTCCGCTGATCGCAGCTTTGGCGTAGAGGTGTACAGGGGGTCTATGCGGCGCATCCGGGAGCAATTCGTTGGCCTTTCGCCCCATGGAAGAAATCACGCGGCCGCAAGTGTCTGAATCTGCTGGAGGGCCATCCTCACCTTTGGCGGCGGCCAAACCACCAAAGTTCGAAACGCGTCCACGATGGGGAGCCAAATATCAGTGCCGCAGGTCGGCTCTATCTGACTGATTCCATTAGAACCGGATGGGGCCAATTTGCGCTGAAGCGCCTACTTTTCCGGTGACCCCATCAAGGACTCGAACCTGTTTCTAACTCATGCGTCAAGCAGCCCGAGATTACAGCCTGAGTGTTCCCACGCAGCGGTCAGGTGCCGCATCTGTTTGAAAGCGATTGTCACTGCTGCCGGTGGGCAAATCGAAAAAGTTTAAAATGTGGTCCGCGATGGGGAGCAAGGAATGAACCCGTTCGGTCACTGCGCCCGGGTCCCGGTGGCTCGCGGGGCGGTCATCTACGGCCATCAACCGGAGGCGCTGCTGCGATAACGATTCGGATCATCGCGTCAATATCGCGGTATGAGACTACATCTTCTTTCGGTGGATCATACGCCACCCGGTGTACGATCACCAAGTCCTTGGCGGGAATCACCGCAATCATATGCCCTGAAGCTCCCACTGCGGAATAGCCCCATTCCTCTTTCCACCACAGGAACCCGTAACCGGTTTGTGCGCCACCTATTCCACTATATGGGTCTACGTCTGAATAGGAGGTCGTGCTGCGATCGATCCACTCAGCCGGTATCACCTGCTGATCGCCCCATCGCCCTCTGCGCAGGTAGAGGTATCCAAACCGCGCCATGTCCCGCGCTGTCATCGAGAAGATGTAGTTGGGTTAAATTGAGTCACCTCCTACCGTGGAACCTTCCTGCGCGGCGAATCGCCCGTCGGCGACAACGTAGTCCTCCATCCCGATCGGCGCTGCAATCCGTCGCGCAAACTCCTCGAATATCCCCTTGCCTGTCAGTTTCTCAAAAATTGTTCCAAGCGCATTAAAGTCCCAATTGTTGTAGTAATAGAAGGTGCCCGGCGGATGGCTGCCCCGCACAGGGCGTTTGGCGCGCATAGCCGCCGTTTCCCGCGCCGCGTCGTGATAAACCCCCGATCGGGCGCGCAGGAGATCCAGGATTGTGGCCTGCTTTTCGATCACAGTCAGCGCTGGTGGCCGATCGTCAATGCCGAGTTCCGACAGCGTTCTCCCAAGGTCGATGTGTCCTTCGGAAACGTGAATTCCGTATAGGGCGCTGAGGAAACTCTTGCGGATCGATCGTACCTCGATCTTTTTGTTTACATCGCCCCACTGGTCCACGACCTGCCCGCCCTGCACGATCATCATTGCGGTGGTCTTTTTGGTCGCCGCGTAGTTTCTCGCCGCCTGGAGCAGCGGTTCCGACCATCCCAGCCGGGTGTGTCTTTCCCAATGGGCGCCTGGATATTCAGCCGCGGTAAGCGTCGCGACCCATACTGCGCCAAATATCAAGGATTTCCTCATGCGCTCACCTGCTCCTTCAACCGTTGAAGTATAGCAGCGTAACTCGAGAGGCTATTCGCATCAACAATCGCCGGCCTGAATTCAGCAGGTTCGAAGCGTTTCCGCGACGGGGAGCTAACTGTTTCTGATCGGGAACTTTGCACACTCATCCTGTTTGTCGACGCCCAAGAGGGTCAAATTACAGCCATAGTGTCGGCAAGCCGTTGCAACTGCTGGAACGCGATTTTCACTGCCAGCGGAGGGCAGACCGCAAAAGTTCGAAATGTGTCCACGATGGGGAGCCAAATATCAGCCACAAAAACAGCCCCCGGTATAGCATGGTTGCTTCCATGCTTACCCGCCGCGAACTCCTGGCTTCTTTTGCTGTCGGCATCACGGCTTCGGCCCAGGCCCGGCCCTTGCCCAACATCGTCTATATCCTCTGCGATGACCTCGGCTACGGCGACCCGGTCTGCTACAACAAAGACTCAAAGACACCCACTCCAGCGATTGACCGTTTCGCCACGCAGGGCATGCGTTTCACTGACGCGCATTCACCCTCCGCGGTCTGCACGCCGACACGCTACGGCATTCTCACGGGCCGTTACTGCTGGCGCACCAAGCTAAAAAAGGGCGTCCTCAACGGCGAATCGCCCAGCCTGATTGAACCTGGCCGAATGACGGTTGCCTCGCTGCTCAAGAGCAAGGGTTATGACACCGCGGGCATCGGCAAATGGCATCTCGGCCTGGGCAACAACGCGAAGACGGACTACACACAACCCCTGCATCCCGGGCCGCTTGATTTCGGCTTCGATTCCTGGTTCGGCATTCCCGCCTCGCTCGATATGGATCCTTACGTCTATATCGAAAATGACCACATCCAGGAACAGCCCACCGGCCACGTGGACGAGCGCCGTGAACAGCGCGGCATCTTCTATCGCGGAGGCGCCGCAGCTCCCGGTTTCAAGCACGAAGAAGTGTTGCCGAAAATCACGGAACACGCCGTCGCCCACTTGGAGAGCAGGAAAGGCAAGACCAAGCCCTTCTTTCTCTATCTGGCTCTCACCGCGCCCCATACGCCGTGGCTGCCCACGCAGAAATTCAACGGTAAGTCGAAGGCCGGTCCTTATGGCGATTTCGTCACCATGGTGGATGACACCATTGCGCAAACCCTCGCGGCGCTCGACCGCAGCGGCCAAGCGGAGAATACACTCGTGATTGTGACCAGCGACAACGGTGCCCACTGGCTTCCGGCAGAGATCGCCAAGTGGGACCACCGCGCGAATGACGGTCTGCGCGGCCAGAAAGCCGATATCTGGGATGGCGGCCACCGCATTCCTTTCCTCGCACGCTGGCCAGGCAAAATTCAACCCGGCACTGTATCGAATGAACTGGTTTGCCTGACCGATCTGATGGCTACCGTGGCAGATATCACCGCTACAAAACTGCCTGCCGGCGCAGGCGAAGACAGCTTCACCCTGCTGCCGGCTTTGCAGGGGAAAAAGGGCCCGCGCGAGGCCATTGTGCACCACTCCAACGGGGGCCACTTCTCCATACGGCAAAGGAACTGGAAGCTGAATATTGGCCGGGGTTCGGGCGGCTTCTCCGCTCCGGCGGAATATCAGCCGAAACCGGGGGAACCCGCGGGAGAACTCTTCGATATGGCAGCCGACCCCGCGGAAACCAATAACCTCTACCAGCAGAGGCCGGAGATCGTAGCACAACTTACCAAACTGCTCGAACAATACCAGCAACAGGGGTACAGCCGGTGAACTCAAGACGCGAATTTCTATCTACTGTCGCCGCAGCGCCGACACTTCTGGCACAGAACCAGCCGTTGAATATCGTCTATCTTCACTCACATGATTCCGGGCGCTATCTTGCGCCATACGGCTATCCGGTGCCGACGCCTAACTTAAAGAAACTGGCCGCGGAGGGCGTGCTCTTCCGCAATGCCTTCAGCGCCGCGCCCACTTGTTCCCCCAGCCGCGCCTGCCTGCTCACCGGACAGTGCGCACATCAGAATGGCATGCTCGGTCTGGCGCACCGCGGCTTTTCAATGACAGATTACAAGCACCACCTGTTACATACGCTGCGTACTGCCGGGTATAAGTCAGTTCTCGCAGGATTACAACATATCGCCGCCAAGCCGGAGACTATAGGCTTTGATGAAATCCGGAAGCCGAAGTCGACCAGCGCGCGCGATGTTGCCCCGCAAGCGGTCGCCTTTCTTGATACAAAACCCGCCGGACCCTTCTTTCTCGACGCTGGCTTCTTTGAAACCCACCGCGAATTCCCCAACCCCACGCCGGAAGATGATCCGCGCTACATACAGCCGCCCACGCCCATGCCGGACAAACCGGAAACCCGCGCCGATATGGCTGGCTTCCATGCCAGCGCGCGCATTTTGGACCGCGGCATCGGCATGATCCTGGAGGCTCTGGCACGCAATGGCTATGCCGAAAATACGCTCGTCATCAGCACTACGGACCACGGCCTCGCCTTCCCCCGGATGAAGTGCAACCTCACCGATACAGGCTGGGGCGTTTCCCTCATCATGCGCGGCCCGGGCGTGTTCTCCGGCGGCAAAGTGGTGGACGCCATGGTTTCCCACCTCGACGTGTTCCCCACGCTTTGCGAGGTCTTGAACCTGCCCAAACCCGCCTGGCTCGAAGGGAAATCCATGCTGCCCGTGCTGACCGGCAAGGCGAAGGAGATCAACGAGGAGGTCTTCGCGGAGGTGAATTATCACGCCTCTTACGAACCCGCCCGCGCGGTGAGGACGCTAAGATATAAGTACATCCGCCGTTTTGATGGACGCAAGACGCAGGTGCTGCCGAATTGCGATGACAGCCCGAGTAAGAGCCTGTGGCTGGAACAAGGCTGGCAGCAGAAGCAGTTCGCTTCAGAAGAACTCTATGATTTGGTCTTCGACCCCAATGAGCAGGCGAACCTTGCCGCGTCGAATCCTGGAGTGCTGAAAGAAATGCAGGGCCGCCTGGAGGCTTGGATGAAGCGCACCAATGATCCACTGCTGCGGGGGCCTGTGAAAGCCCCGGCGGGAGCGAAAGTGAATCCTGTGGACGGAATTTCGCCGAAAGATACACCCGTGGACGCGCGCTGATTACGCGCCGAACGGACTGCGCTTCATGACGTAATCCACCGCTTCCTTCGGCACACTGAACTCGCTCATCGCGCCGTTGCCCATGAAGCCAAGATCCTTCATGCCGACGGGACTGGTGTAATACGCATCCATCACCATGTTACGCGCCCACATGAAGAACTTCTGGCCCGGCGCAAACTCCGGTGAGGGTAACTTGCGGTAGGCGATGTTATCGAGCAGCGCGATCTGGTCAGCCTTCTTCGCAGCCAGAAAAGTCGTGCCGTGCTTCGACTGCATGTAGTTATCCATCCAGAACAAACCACCGGTGAAGATGTTATTCAGCTCATCGTTCTTGCTGCAGAGATAGTCAATAAACTCGGCAGCACCGGCTTCGGAGGCAGCAGGGGAAGTGGCATCGGCGGGAATGATGAGATCCCCCAGCGCCTTCAAGGTATCGAACTGGTGCTTTACCAGTGCTTTGGGCTTGTAGTTCGCGCCCTGGTTCAGGCTCTTGGCCGCAGCCAGAGCTTCATGTGTATGCTGCGCGACTGCCGGCACAACCGTACCGGCAGCAGTCAGGACGACGAGTGCCTCCCGGCGGGTAACTTGTGGGTTAGACATTGCCTTTTCTCATCTCCTCTGCGATATGTTCACTTGCGCGCCAACTGTTGGCCACAATGGTCAGAGTTACGTTCTTATCCGGGTTGCTGTTGAACGGACCCGCATCCACCACCAGCACGTTCGGCGCTTCATGCACCTGCGAATACTGGTTCAGCACGCTGTCCGTCTTATCGTTGCCCATCTTCACCGTACCCGCTTCATGGATGATGAAGCCACCCGGCGAGACAGCCTTCGACGCATCGGCGGGGAAGGCAGGTGATGTCACCTTGCCGCCCATGGTCTCAATGAGCGAACGGAAGGTCCGGTCCATGTGCTTGACCATGTTGATCTCATGCTCGCTGGACCGGAAATGGAAGCGCAGCACCGGAATGCCCCACTGATCCACAACCGTTGGATCGATATCGCAGTAAGAGTGTTCATTCGGAATCATCTCGCCGCGCCCTGCAAAGTGGATGGATGCGCCGTAATTCTGCCGCATCTGTTCCTTGACCTTCGCACCATATCCTTCCCCGACGCGGTTCGAGCCCAGACCCGGCATGTTAAACCCGCCGCCGATCTCGATATGGTACCCGCGCGGAAATTCCTTGTTCTTCTTATCCAGTTCCCACCACGGCACATAGACGTGCATGCCGCCAATGCCATCGGAGTTATGCCGAGGCATCCCTTCCATCGCGGGCACGTGACCATTCAGCGCATAACCAACCGTATCCGTCAGGTTACGGCCTAACTGACCCGAGAAATTCCCCAAACCAGCGGAATATTTTGCGGACTTGGAATTCAGCAGCAAGCGGGCCGATTCGCAGGCACTTGCGCCAATGATCACCACACGGGCCCGGATGGTCTTCTCCTGCTTCGTCGTCTTGTCAACATAAGAGACAGCCTTGGCCCAGCCGCGGTCATCCACCAGGATTTCGCGCGCCATCGCGTTCGAGATGACATTCACCCTGCCCGTCTTCATGGCCGGAAAGATCATGGCCTGACTGGACGAAAACGCCGACGCCGTCTTGCAACCGCGGCCACACTGTCCGCAGTAATGACAGGCCGCGCGCCCATGCACGGGTTTCGTCAACATCGCCATGCGCGAGGGGATGACAGGGATATTCAGCTTCTTCCCTGCCCTCTGCACCAGTTGCTCATGCACACGCGGAGGAATCGGGGGCAAGAACTTGCCATCGGGCGCGGACCGCATGCCTTCCTTCGTCCCCGTAATACCGATGAACTCCTCGGCCTTGTCATAGTAAGGCGCCATGTCTTCATAAGTCATGGGCCAGTCATTGCCCAGACCGTCGAACTGGCGGGGCTTGAAATCGTAGTCAGAAAAGCGCAGCGAAATACGTCCGTAATGATTCGTACGTCCGCCCATAATGCGGGAGCGGAACCACTTGAACTCATTCCCCGGTGCCACGGTGAACGGCTCACCCGGCACATCCCAGTAACCGTTCGGCGCTGAAAAGTAACCCCACTGCTGCCGTCCGAAATACAGTTCCGCCGCCTCACCCGCGCCGCGGTGATCCACTTCATGGGGCAGCATGTGCTCCTTGAAGTCCTTGAAAGGGTTGAGCATGGGACCGGCTTCGAGAAGCGTGACGTTCATCCCCATGTCCGTGAGGACTTTGACCGCTGTGCCGCCACCGGCGCCAGAGCCGATGATAACGACGTCGCCGACGCCGGGAGATCGCTGGATTTGGAGCATCGCTCAACTTTATCAAAAGCGCCACTTGTATTGATAAGGGCAACGTAAGTATACTCACCGGCATGCGATTTCTATTGACAGCACTGCTGTTCGGAGCAGCATTGCAGGCCCAGGTTGTTGAGGCCATCAGAAACAACGATTTAGCAGCACTCAAGCGCGACTTAAAAACCGCTGCGTCATTTCAGGACGAGCGCAAGACCACTGCCTTGATGTACGCAGCCCTCTCAGGCAGTCTGGCATCCATGCAATTGCTGATTGACGGCGGTGCGAACGTCAATGCGAAAAACGCATTCGACGCCACTGCTTTGATGTGGTGCGCCACGGATCCCGGCAAAGTGAAGCTGTTGGTTTCCAAAGGCGCGGAGGTAAACGCGAAATCCAAACAGGGGCGTTCGGCGCTCATGATTGCCGCCCTGTCACCCGGAAACACGGAAATCGTGAAATACCTGCTGGACCATGGGGCAGACGTGAAGAATGCCGGTGAGAGCCCGGTATCCACACCCCTGACCGCTGCGGCCGGCGTGGGGAACACAGCCGCCTTCCGCCTGCTGATGGAACATGGCGCTTCGGCGCAGATGCCGGCTGGTGGTATTGCGCTCATGTCCGCCTCGGCGAGCGGCTATACAGATATCATGCGCATCCTGCTGGACAGTGGCATTCCCGTGGATTTCGCTGGCCCGCCCTCCACCGGGAAGGTGAAAAATGGCGATATCCAGCTGGGGTTGTTTACGTCGCTCACGCTCGCAGTTGGTTTTGGTGGTCCGGACGCGGTGAAACTGCTGCTCGATCACAAGGCGGACGTGAACCACGCAGATGCCCGCGGACTGACACCGCTGATGCTGGCCGTGGCAATGGACCACCCGAATCCGAAAACCGTGAAGCTGCTCCTGGACGCTGGTGCCAACCGGAATCTCCGCTCAAAGAACGGCGAGACGGCGGCCGATTGGGCGAAGAAGTTCCAGAATCCCGAAATCATGAGTTTGCTGGGCCTGCCTCTGACCAAAGCGGCGGAACCGGTCTTCGCCGCGAAGCCGCTGCCTGCAAAGGAGGCGCTGGCAAAGAGCACGGCATTGCTTGAGAAAACGAAGAGCTCGTTTTTCGTGGAGGGTGGTTGTTCTTCTTGTCACTCGCACAACCTCGGAGCGATGGCGATCTCTGCGGCGAAGTCCGCGGGCTTGGCTTCCGATGTGAGTACGCACAGCGATCACTTCAAACAGACGCAAGGCACATGGAAGAGCCAGGACCAGTTGCTGGTGCAGCGCTTTGACCCGCCGGGCGGCACGAGTATGACCGGCATGGTGACTTTCGAATTCGCTGCCGAAAATGCCAAGCCGGACCTTTTGACGGACGCCCTTGTGCAGAACATCGCGGCCCAGCAACAACTGGATGGAAGCTGGCATGATGACGGCTTCGCCCGCCCGCCCATGGGCGAAGGTGCCTTTGCAGATACCATGCTTGCCATTCGGGCCATCACAGCCTATGGCCCGGCGGGCAGAAAACCAGAGCTCGATGCGAGAGTGGCGCGCGCCGCTGCGTGGCTTGCGTCGCACACCCCGGCGACCACCGATGACCGCACGATGCAATTGCTTGGCTTGCGTTACGCCGGCGCGGATGCGGCGAAATTGCGTACTCTAGCGCGGGCATTAATCGCGCAACAGCGCAGAGACGGCGGTTGGCCGCAAACACCGTTCCTGACGAGCGATGCCTACGCCACCGGTCAAAGTTTGGTCGCCCTCAAAGAGGCAGGCATTCCCGTCTCAGACCCGGCCTACCGCAAGGGGATCGATTTCCTGCTGAAAACACAGCAAGCCGATGGGTCCTGGCACGTGGTCAGCCGGGCACCGAAGTTCCAGCCCTACTTCCAAAGCGGTTTCCCGCATGATCACGACCAGTGGATTTCCATGGCCGGCACAAACTGGGCGGTCACGGCTTTGGGCTACAGCGTGGAAGGAAGCATGAGGGCGGGAAGATGAGCAACCGGAAAATTGTTTATACTTGTTGATACAAGGAGATCTCGATGCGGAACCTGAAAATTCAGAAATGGGGCAACAGTCTTGCCGTGCGAATCCCAGCGTCATTCGCAAGATCGGTGGGCTTCAAGGAGGGACAACCCGTGGAAATCTCACTGGAAACGCCTGGCCTGAAAGTTTCGCCCGTCGGCGAGCGAAAATTGACACTTGCTCAGAAACTGAAGCTATTCGACGCCGAACTGCACGGAGGTGAAGCAATGGCATCCAGACCGGTGGGGAGCGAGATCTTTTGAAACACTGGGTTCCCGAACGGCAGCAAATGATCTGGATTGACTGCAATCCTCAGGCAGGCAGGGAGATGAAGGATATTCACCCGCTGCTGGTCCTCTCTCCCAGGGAATTCAATGAGCGCACTGGGATCGTCATCGGCCTCCCGATGACGACCGCAGATTTCAACGAAACAAACCCGTTCGCCATTCGCTTTGATGGTCCAAAGGGACAGAAGAGTTACATCCTCAGCCATCAGCCGAAGTCGTTTGACTGGCGGGCTCGCGGTGCACGACGGCACCCTTGGAGGCAGGTGCCAGACGAGGCATTCGCGCAGGCATGCGAAGCATTGGGCCAGATTTTAACGTTGGAGTGAAACGGAGCGGATAAGACGGCTGCGCGCGCGACCTCCGTGTTTGCTCTCCCCCGAGATCTCGCACAGGGTATCGCGCGCCAGCCAATCCGTACTTAACGTTGTAACGTGAACGGTGCTCTCTTCGCGAGTGCTTTTTCCACACTTTCCACAGCTTTGATCTCTCCTGTTTTCAACAGCTTGCGGCATCATCGCTGTGGAGCCAGTGTTGAAAACTTGTGAATAATACAGAACGCGCCGCAAATGT
This sequence comes from uncultured Acidobacteriia bacterium, assembly GCA_903923395.1. Taxonomy (GTDB): domain Bacteria; phylum Acidobacteriota; class Terriglobia; order Bryobacterales; family Bryobacteraceae; genus BOG-234. The sequence goes on along the minus strand of CAIXXM010000034.1, from coordinate 7,681 downwards.
TCGTGGAATTTTCACGCGGATCAGCCACTAAAACCTCCGGCAATCAGTTGAGCGGCCAGGCGCTGGAACTAAAGGCCGTGGTGACAACAGTCGAAGAACAGGTCCGTTAGGGCTGCGCCGCGGGCGGCGTCTTCAATTCCACACGAACCTGCTGCATCGGAGTATTTGCCGTGTTGAGAAGCACGCTCGCATTCGGTTCCAGCCAGCGGGCCGTCTTGCCGATGACCACCACGGCCGGGCGCTCTGGATGCGCGGATACCGGGCAGGCACCGTTCGGCGGACACGTGACCCGCTCAATCCGCAGCAAACCGGATTCGTAGGGCTGGTTCTCCGCAGGGGGGATTCGAACATCCGCTGCAGGCAGATCGACCAGCCTGGTCTTCAATTCGATGCGGATGTATTCGCTTTCCACGCCATCCAATTCCACGACGACATGCGACTCCGCCACAGGCTTCTGGTAGCGGATGCCACCAGCTTTCACCGGCGGCCGCGTGACGGGTTCCTCTCCATCGTGGCCAATCCGAAGCCGCCCGCCATCGGTGACGTAGACATAAACCACGGCGGCGGCCGGATGGTCATGCAGGGCGGTCTTCATATGAGGGGTGTAATGCACACGGACAATCCGCACGCTCGGATTCTCGAATTCGATCTTCGCGTCGGTCGGCAGGTCCGCGGCCAGCAGTGAGAGCAGCACAAGAGGCAGCATGGTTCTCCTACCTCTGTTGTATCGTGAGACTGCATGACGTGTTCAGGTTGGGATGCAATGACCGGTCGTCCGGTCGAAGTGGAATTCGATTCACGGATCACCGCGGTAACAGAGATAGAAGACGCCCCCGGAGGACTCTGGCTGGCGCCGGGCTTCGTCGACATCCAGATCAACGGCTACCTCGGCATTGATTTCAATAACCCGAAAGTGACTGTCGAAGAGGTGCTTCGCGCCGGTGAGGCACTGTACTTGACCGGCACCACACGCTTCCTGCCGACAGTGATCACCGGCGGTCCGGAAGACATGGTCGAGTGCCTGCAGGTTCTGCGGGAAGCCCAGAAGCGTATGCCCGCCATTGCCGGTTTTCATGTGGAAGGCCCGCATATTTCCGGTGAAGAGGGTCCACGCGGCGCGCATCCTCTGCGCTGGGTGCGGAAGCCTGATCTTGCCGAATACCGCCGCTGGCAGGAAGTCACGGAAGGCAATGTGCGGATTGTGACGGTCTCGCCGCATTGGGAGGAAGCACCCGACTACATCGCCGCGCTGGTGAAGGATGCGGTGACGGTGAGCATCGGCCATACGCACGCGACGGCGGAACAGATCCAGGCAGCGGTCGATGCCGGAGCCACCATGTCCACCCACCTTGGCAATGGAGCGCACGGCGTGATGCGGCGGCACCCGAACTATCTCTTCGACCAGATGGCGGAAGACCGGCTGACTGCGAGCTTTATCGTGGATGGCATTCATCTGGGCAAGGCGTTTCTGACGACGGCTCTGCGCGCCAAGGGACTGGAGCGCAGTGTTCTGGTGACGGACGCCGCGGCACCGGCTGGATGTGAACCCGGGCGCTACTGGCTCGGGGAGCAGCAGGTGGATCTTACTCCAGATGACAAAGTGCAGTTAGTGGGTACGGAAAGGCTGGCAGGCTCGGCGTTGAAGATGCACAAAGGTGTGGCGAACTTAGTCCGCATCGCGGGTCTGGAGTTAGGTGATGCCGTGCGTCTGGCCACTGTGCAGCCTGCGAAATGCATCGCGCTCCCGGGTAGACAGCGCGGCCTGTTCGCTGGGGAATGGGCAGACTTGACTGCCTTCCGCATGGCTGGCGGCGAGATCACCGTGGAGGCGGTTTGGGTCGCGGGGGAAAAGGTGGTGTAATTTTTGGGGGGCACTGCGTCCTCAATACAACGGCATGCACGCAGTGCCGCCCCAAAACCTTTACTCACCTTTACGACACCCTCCGCGACTTCATAGATCTGCGCGGGTTCAACAGGGCGGTGAGACGTTTTCCACTCCAAGACGCGGCGAAAGTGGTGCTGTTGGCAGCAGCTCTGGTCTGCACCATGTCCGCACAGCAGGACACCGCGGACAGCACCCACGAAACCGCTCCGGTCAACACTCTTCCGGATCTCACTCCCGCACCCGCGCCCGGCGTCAAACTCCTCAATCTGCCAAACCAGAAGCGCCTCTTCGGCGTGATCCCGAATTACCGTGCCGACAATTTGCAGGAGCAATACGTTCCTCTCACCACGGCTGAAAAATACAAAATCGCCAAGAGCGACAGCTTTGACTGGCCGAATTACGTGCTGCTGATCGGTTATGCCGCACAGTCCCAGATGGCAGATGGCGGATTCAAGCACGGTGCGGCTGCGGGCTTCGGGAAATTTTACGCACGCTCCGTGGGCGATCAAGTCATTGGCAGCTACGTCACGGAAGCCGTGCTGCCCGGTTTGCTGCATGAAGATCCCCGCTTCTTCCGCGTCGGCAAGGGCACGTTCGGCAACCGCGCATTCCATGCGATTGCCAGCGTCGTGATCACACGCAAGGACGACGGCCGCATGTGCTTCAATACTCCGGAAATCGCCGGCAACGCGGGGGTGATTGCCGTCACCACGCTCTACTATCCCGACGCGCGCTCCGCCGGGGCAGGGCTGGAACGTCTCGGCATGGCAGTCGGCAATGACGTGGTTTCCAATCTGATCACGGAATTCTGGCCGGATGTGAAGCGGCATTTGCCCTTCCGCAAGAAGCAATAGGTCCGGCGCGGGATACTGTCTATTTGCTCTCCACTCGTGAATTAGCGCGCTTGCTCACAGGCCTGGAGAATGGCGATCCCGATGCCATTGCCGCGCTTGCCTCCATGCCCGCGGGCGAAGGCTTGTGCATCGGCATTACTGGGCCGCCCGGTGCCGGCAAGAGTTCGCTGGTGGACGCCATCACCGCGGAACTCCGGCAGCGCGGCAAAACCGTCGCCATCCTCGCGATTGACCCCACTAGCCGCATCACCGGCGGCGCCATCCTGGGCGACCGGATTCGCATGCAGAAACACCATGCCGATTCCGGTGTCTTCATCCGTTCCATGGCTACACGCGGTGCCAATGGCGGACTCGCCAAAGCCAGCGGCCTGCTCTCGCGCCTGTTCGCAGCCGCCGGGTTTGATTATGTCATCGTCGAAACCGTGGGTGTGGGCCAGGATGAAGTGGAAATTGCCGGTCTGGCCGATGTCACGGTGGTCGTTCTGGTGCCCGGCATGGGAGATGATGTGCAGGCCATCAAGGCCGGAGTGATGGAGATCGCCCAGATCTTCGTCATCAACAAAGCCGACCGCCCCGGTGCCGATCTTACGCAGCGCGAACTGGAGTCCATGCTCTCTTTGGGCGACGCGCAGGTCCCCATCTTCCGGACCGTCGCCATCGACGGCACCGGGGTGGCGGAGTTGGTGAATACGCTGACGGTGCGCACGAAACGGACAGATGCCAGCCCCGAAGCCTTTGTGCTGGACCACCTTGGCATCGCCGTCCAAAGCATTGATACAGCGCTAGAGTTTTGCGAGAGTCTCGGCATGACGGTAACCTCGCGCGAAACCGTGGCGCATGAAGGCGTGCACGTCGCCATGCTGCCGGCGGGCGAGTCCCGCGTGGAATTGCTGGAGCCGGTTCATGCGGATTCCGTGATCGGCAAGTATCTTGCGAAACGCGGCCCAGGGCTACACCATGTCGCAGTGAAAGTGCAGGATCTGCGCGCCACCGCGGCCCGTTTGCAAGCCAGTGGAGTCCGGCTGCTGGGCGAACCGAAACGCGGCGCGGGCGGTCATTTGTATGTCTTCGTCCATCCGGCCTCTTCCGGTGGCGTACTATGGGAACTGATTCAGGCGTAAAAAGGGGACTTTCTTTGGCGAAAATCGGCATTATCGGCGGCTCAGGACTCTACTCGATGCCCGGCTTCACGGGGCAGGAGGAGGTGTCGGTCGAGACACCCTTCGGGCTGCCCTCGGACAACTTTGTGGTGGGACAACTGGAAGGCCAGGAGGTCGCGTTCCTCGCGCGGCACGGGCGCGGTCACCGCATCACACCCTCCGAACTCAATTTCCGGGCCAACATCTACGGCATGAAGACGCTGGGTGTGGAGCGCATCATCTCGCTCTCCGCCGTTGGTTCTCTGAAAGAGGAGCACCGCCCCACGGAATTTGTGATTCCCGACCAGTTCTTTGACCGCACGCGCGGACGTGTTTCCACGTTCTTTGGCGAAGGCCTCGTCGCGCATGTGAGCTTTGCCGACCCCATCTGCCCGCAGCTTTCTGACGTTGTGACAGCCGCATGCGGCGACGCCGGCGTCACGGGCAAGCAGGGCGGCACTTATCTTTGCATGGAAGGCCCGGCGTTTTCCACCAAGGCGGAATCGAACATCTACCGCTCCTGGGGCATGGATGTCATCGGCATGACCAACCTGCAGGAAGCCAAGCTCGCCCGCGAAGCAGAGATCTGTTACGTCACCGTCGCCATGGTGACTGATTATGACTGCTGGCACCCGGAACACGATGCCGTGGAGGTGACCGACATCATCCGCGTCCTCACACAGAACGCCGCCAATGCCGCCAAGGTGGTGGCGGAAGCCGTCAAGCGCATGCCTGCCGAACGGACCTGCAAGTGCGGTTCCTCGCTGAAGCATGCCATCATCACGGACAAGGCTCTGGTGCCGGAACCGACGAAGCTGAAGTTGGAAAAGATTGTCGGGAAATACTTTTGAGCAAAGCGCGCACAACGGCCCCGCCATTCGCGAACAAGTCTGCGGGATGCCTGAGCAAATAAGTACCGCGAACGCTGGCCTGTGCGCTTCCAACCAGGCAAGAGATTTGCTCGCACGGGTGCGCGGCTGGGATGACGAGCCGCGCCTCGAAGAGATCCGTGCGTTTGGTGATGCCCACCCGGCGGAGTTCTTCCGCGATGTAATTGAGCCGCTTTGTGATTCCTTCCTGCCCCGGGAAGCGAAAGCCTATGAGCGCCTCATGCGCGCCTGGATTCCCGCACAGGAACCCCGCCCAGCGACCGCCCCCCCGGATAAAACGGGCAAAGTCTACGTGCTGTCGCGTGTGACCCTGGGCTCCGATATCAAGATCACCAGCGTTCTGCTGGATGCGGCAAAAAAGAGATATCCAGAAGCAGAGATTGTCTTCGTCGGCGGGCAGAAATCTGCCGAACTCTTTGCCGGCGATCCCCGCGTGCAGTGGCTGCGGGCCGATTATCCCCGCGGCGGCTCCGTGCAGGACCGCCTCGACTTTCTGCGCCGTTTGCACTTCGAAGACGGCATCGTACTAGATACTGATTCCCGCTTCACGCAGCTTGGTCTGCTGCTGCCCTGCCCCGCGGAACGCTACTTCCATTTCCCCAGCCGGACGTACCGCAGCGATAGTGACTTGCCACTCGGCGCTCTTGCGGCAAAGTGGGCGGAAGAGACATTGGGCGTGAAAGCGTCTGGGTATATCGCGGTTGGACGCGCGGATCTTCCCGGCAAGCGGCCGTTCGCTGCGGTCAGTCTGGGCGTCGGCGGCAACCAGACAAAGCGGATCGGAGGAAATTTCGAAGTCCGCTGGTTGCAAAGCCTGGCGGCGAGGTTCGGGAGGATCTTCATTGACCGGGGCGCGGGCGGCGAAGAGCGCGAGCGCGTGACGGCCGCCGTGGAACAGGAAGGGGGCAGCTTCGAATTCTGTGACGGCTCCTTTGCGGAGTTTGCGGGGGTGATTGGTGCCTGCGCGGAATACTTCGGATATGATTCCGCGGGACAGCATGCCGCAGCAGCCATGGGTGTGAAGGCTACGGTGGTCTTCGCCGGTGCACCGAACGAAAAGTTCCGCCAGCGCTGGCGGCCGGAGGGCGCTCCGGTGCACATCATCCCAGCCGATGGCAAGACGGTTGATCAGGTGTTGGAAGAGTTGGGCTGACGTTTTCACCGCCCTGACCGCCATTCGGCTCCAATACAGGTTCTGCAGTGATATGTTGCTCCCGTGAGCCCCATTCGAGTTGTGACCGCATTCCTGCTGGCAACCACCCTGCTTTCCGCGGCCGATCTCGGGACGACACTCACCCCGGAACAATTGGCCGCGGGCTGGATTCGTCTATTCGACGGTGCATCCCTCTTCGGCTGGAAAGGCTCCGGCTGGACGGAAGCCATCCAGGGCAATTTGCAATCCTCTGGCGGCTCCATCCAAACCACCACTCGCTTCGGCAAGTACGACGTGCGAATCCGGGTTCGAAACCGCACGGGGGCGAAGGGGGCGCTTGGCCTGGATTGCGTACCCGGTGGTGCGTGTCAGCAGAACCTTCCGCTGCCCTCGCAGGCCACGGAATGGCAGTGGGTCGAAGGGAGCGGTTCCGGAGGCACGCTGCGGCTTACGGCGGAGAACAGCGGCGTCGAAATTGCCGAAATCCTCGCGCACCCGCTTTCCCTGCACCCTGTCAACGGTTGGGTGCCGGTGAAACGGGGTCCGGCTTTCTTCTCACGCACACAGGACGGGCGCATCCACATGGAAGGCGGGCCCGCCGAAATCGTTACGACGGACCGCTTCAGCGACTTTGTCCTGCAATGCAGCGCTGACATCCGCACCCTCCGCACGAAGCCCGAAATGTGGGGCGGACTCTTCCTCCGCGGCGATGCGGACAAAATGTGGAGCGGGATCAAAGTGGTGCTCGATAACCGCTTTCAAGCCAAAGACCCCAAAAAGCCGGTCGATTACGGGACGGGCGGGTTATACGGGAAACAGCCGGCGCGCGAAATCTTCACACGCAACCGGATTCCCATGCGAATCACCATCATCGCCGACGGCCCCCACGTTTCCACGTGGGTGGAAGGCTATCAGCAAACCGATTGGACTGGCGGCGATTCCGAAATCCGCCCCAGCGGCGTCATCGGACTGCAGGCCACGGACGCGAATTTCGGTTTCACCTTCTCCGGCATCCGGCTCGCGGAGTTGTAAACCCGCTACCCGCCCGCAATCGCACCGATCAACAGCAGTGGCTCTTTGCCGGACACCACTTCCTCCGGCAACAAATAATCCCAGGCTTCGAGCGAGAGATCCTGCCCGCAGGCATAGAAGCGGATGAATGGCCGCCGTTTGCCGGTCAAATGATCCCGCAAAGTGCCGCGGAGATCGGGCCACTGCTTCTCCAGCGCATCCATGGCCCGCCCCAGCGTATGCGGGGCCTCGACCACCAGGAACAATCTGCCACCGCCCAGTTTCCCCAGCGTGCGCAAATGAGCAGGCAGTTCAATTTCAATCACGGCAGCGTCTGCACTTCAATCGAATAGACGGAGGGAAGATCCCGTACAATGGCCGTCCAGGTGTCCCCGGCATCGGATGAACCGTAGATCTGTCCGCCTGTGGTGCCGAAGTAAATGCCGCAGGGATCACACGTATCGCCGGACATCGCCTCCCGCAGCACACTGACGTAACAGTTCTCCTGGGGCAAGCCCTTGGTCAGCGGCTCCCAGGTATTGCCTCCGGTGCGGCTGCGGAAAACGCGAAGCTTCGCATCCACCGGAAAACGGTCGCCGTCGCTCTTCAGCGGCACCACGTAAACGGTCTCTGGTTCATGTGCGTGCACCTGAATGGGGAAGCCGAAATCCGAGGGCAAATCCCCGCTGATCTTGACCCACAAATCGCCCGCGTTATCGGTACGCATCACATCCCAGTGCTTCTGCATG
>CAIXXM010000033.1 GCA_903923395.1 uncultured Acidobacteriia bacterium | reverse complement strand
GAAAAGCAAAGGCCGGGAAGGCGCCCATCGCAAGGCGCTCGTCCCGGCCTTTTCTGTCTCATGGTTTCGCTGTAAGAATTTGTTCGCCTTGGCTTCGCCTTAACTTCGCCTCGTCTTCGCCGCGAACCACAATATCTGGTGGGCTTGGTTTGGGGTATCCGTTTGGTAGTACCCCGATTTATCCTCTTGAAAAGACACAGCTTCCCTCAACAAATCTGTTGCGTCCCTGCCGATATCCAACTACAATTAGCAGTATGAGGTGGCCGAGAGTGGCCAGGCGTGGAAAATCAGCAGCCAGTTTCGGGTCAAAAGCGCGCTCCACGCGGTTCCTCGTCGGCGAAAGTCGACGACAAGGGGCGGCTGAAGCTCACCTCTGAGGTTCTCAAGTTTTTGGACGGGAAGAAGCATTTCTTTCTGACCACAATGGACGGCAAATCTGCTCGACTGTATCCCATTGAGATGTGGGATGTCAACGAGGCGCTGCTGCAGGCGAAAGCCAAGGCGGGCGACTGGAAGGCGGAGGCGATTCTGAACCGGGCGATTTTTTACGGCAAAGACGAAGAGTTGGACGACAGTGGCCGCATCCATTTGAAGATCGAGATGCGGAAGGATTTTGGGTTTGAGGGGCAGGATCTGGTGCTTCTCTGCAAGCCGGGTGGCCGCATCGACATTATGAGCGAGCGTACCCTGCGCGAAGAGAATGCCCGGCTTCTGGAGTTGGCAAAGCATGAGCTTGGTGCCGTGATGACGGACCTGCTTTAGGGACTCGATGGAGATTCCCCGCCACTTTCCCGTGATGTTGGAGGAGGTTCTGGAGTACCTGGCGGTCAAGCCGGACGGAACCTATCTCGATGTGACCGCAGGGTTGGGCGGGCACACTTCCGCGATTGCAAGCCGTTTGACCGGCGGCGGAAGGCTGATCAGTAATGACCGCGACGCGCAGAGCCTGGAGTTCGCGCGGAGGAAAGCGGCGGAGTGGGCGGACAGAATTGAGTTTCGCCACGGAAGTTTTACGCAGTTGGCGCAAGATGCGCCAGTGGGGCTGGATGGAGTGGTTGCTGACCTTGGGATCAGCCTCTACCAGCTCACAGATGCAGAGCGTGGGTTCTCCTTCCGGGTAGATGCGGACCTGGATATGAGGATGGATCAGTCGCAGGGCATCACTGCAAGCGACTTAGTGAACTACGAGTCGGAGAAATCCCTGGCCGACTTTATTTTTAATTTAGGTGATGAAAGGAGAGCGCGGAAGATAGCCAGAGCAATCGTCAAAGCGAGGCCCCTGCGGAGCACGCTGCACCTGGCGGGTGTGGTGGCGGGGGTCATCGCGAAGACGAGTCATTTACATCCTGCAACAAAAACATTCATGGCATTAAGAATGGCGGTAAACCGGGAGCAGGAAGAACTCGATTCTCTCCTCGAATTGCTGCCGAAAATGGTGAAAACCGGTGGACGGATTGTAGTGATCTCGTTCATGAGTTTGGAAGACGGCAAAGTTAAAGAATCGTTCCGGAAGCTGGCGACCTAAGGCAGAGCCATTCTGCTGACGAAGAAGCCCCTGGAACCCTCCGAAAAAGAGGTTCGCGAGAACCCGCCATCGCGCAGCGCAAAGCTCCGGGCGGTTGAGCTCACGGCCCCTTCCACGGAACCGGACCTCTACCTGCGCAAAGGGCCGAAGCGCAAAAGTTCTGCTGTAAACAACGAAGAATAGCACAAGAAAGACGGGCGGGGAGGAGTAAGTCACATGGCGACATTCACTACATTTTTCAAGCGCAGCGACGCCGTTCGCACCACAGCCACGCATACTGCGGCGGTGGCGCAGGATGATCCCTACCGCCTCCGGCCCATGCCGTTTGATGACCTGGTTCTGGTCGCCAAGAAGTTTGAAAACCGGGTCGCGCGCCAGCATGACAAACAGGAGACGGGCAAGGTTTTGTCCGCCGTGGCCTCGGTTGTAGTGGCTGCCGTTTTCCTCGGTGGCAGCATGGTTTGGCCGGGAATTGCCGCACGGACGGCCACTGCAGCGATTGAAAAAGTGAAGGCTGACAACCGCGTTTTGCGCAACCGGTACCGCGAATTGCAGGTGGAACGCGCGAGTCTCGAAAGTCCCGGCCGCTTGAATGCACTGGCGGTTGAGCAGCGGCTTTCTGAACCCGTCCGTGACCAGGTACGTCATCTGGATACGCCCGCGAATGATACCCATGTGGCGAGCAATATGGAACCTTCCCGTACGGTCCGTTAGCGCTCTTTTCCCAATGTTTTCGTAAGGCTGACAAGGAGTAAGGCAGTGAAGTCATCCGAAAAATGGAGCACAGAGCAGCGGATTGCCGCCCTG
>CAIXXM010000032.1 GCA_903923395.1 uncultured Acidobacteriia bacterium | reverse complement strand
CGCCACGGTCCGGGTCACCTTTTTCATGACGATCTAGCGGAGATAAACCATCCGGTGTATTTTCACGAATTCGCGGCCCAAGCGGCAACGCATGGTTTGCAGTACGTCGCTGAGGCCGATCTATTTGAAACGCAAGATCGTATTTTTTCAGAAGAAGCCCGTGAAGCCCTAGCTGGGCTGGGTAACGACCGACTGACGCGCGAGCAATACTCGGACTTTATCAAGTGTCGGCGTTTTCGCCAGACCCTGCTTTGCCGCGCTGATTATCCGGTTCAATACCCGCCCGGCCCTAAGGCTGTACCGTTGCTCCATGCAAGCTGCGAGGCAAGTTTCTCGGATGCAAAGCCAGGGGCCGATGGACGCATGATTGAGTGCTTTACCCTACCAAAGGGTGGCTCACTCGAAATTGATCTACCTTCGGCTCAAAAAGCGCTTCGAATGCTTTCCCAACGGTGGCCTGCGACAGTCTCTTTCCATGAACTGTGTGATTTTTCGGTGAGCGAACTAGCTCCAGAGCAGAAGGCCAAGGAGATTCAAAACCTGGCTGGATTCTTATTTGAAACCTACTTCGCGGGGTTCCTGGAATTGCGGGCGGCAAGCGTCGCCTGTTACCCCGAACTTTCCGAACGTCCGAAGGTTTGGTCCTATGCCCGCTGGCAGGCCTCGCAGGGATCGATGATCACGACACTCCGGGGTGACAATCTCCGAGTGGATGACGCCGAAGGCCGGGAAATGCTGCGACTGTTGGATGGCACGCGTACTTTGGCCGAGCTCCAAGACTGGGAGACCGAACACCGTCCACCGGCAGAAACGAATTCTGGTAAGGTGCCCCCTACCCTAGCCGATCGAGTTAGGGAACTGGCACGGATGGCATTACTCGAAGCTTAATTTTCCCAACGTAACCCGACTTATCTTCACGACCCATGGCTGAGATCAAACGAACCGCCCTCTTTTCGAAACTATCGCCCGGGACCTATCGGGCACTTGAGGCGGCTGTGGTGGCCTGCAAACAACGGGGCAACCCTCATGTGGAACTGGCCCACTGGGTAGACCAACTGCTTCGTGACCCCAATCTAGACCTGCCACTGATAGCCAAGGCGTTTGAAATTCAACCTGAACGCCTGGCGTACGATTCCACCGCCGCAATCGAGTCACTACCTCGAGGCTCCAGCACAATCAGTTCGTTCTCCCCGACCATATTTGCCGCTTTGGAGCAGGCCTTTCTCTGGTCGTCGGTCTATTTCAGCGCACCTCGAATCCGGTCCGGACATCTCTTCATTGCCCTTCAGAAGAGTGCCGAACTCCGTCCGCTTATTGCACGGATATCCAAAGAACTTGCCAAGATCGATCCCGACCGGCTTGCAGAGCAATTTCAAACCATCACGAACGGATCACCTGAAGCAACTCCAACGGTTGAATCATCGGGTGCCGGAGCGACGCCGGGTGAAGCTTCCGGAGCCATCCCGCCGGCGGAACTCGGACGTCAGGAGGCGCTCAAACGCTTTACCACCAATCTAACCGAAAAGGCGCGAAAGGGTGAAATCGATCCGATTGTTGGTCGGGATGCGGAAATCCGTCAATGCGTGGATATCCTGATGCGCCGCCGTCAGAACAATCCCATTCTGACCGGCGAAGCTGGCGTGGGTAAGACAGCGGTCGCCGAAGGGTTTGCGTTGCGCATCGTCGCCGGGGACGTTCCACCCAGTTTGCGGAATGTGTCCCTGCTCTCGCTGGACATCGGGCTTCTTCAGGCGGGTGCCAGCATGAAGGGGGAATTCGAACAGCGGCTCCGCTCGGTGATCGATGAAGTCCAGGAATCAGCCGAGCCGATCATTTTGTTTATTGACGAGGTTCACACTCTGATCGGTGCTGGTGGAGCGGCTGGCACTGGAGACGCCGCCAATCTGCTCAAGCCGGCCCTGGCGCGGGGAGCACTGCGAACGGTCGCGGCAACCACTTGGGATGAGTATAAACGCCATATTGAAAAGGACCCGGCGCTAACCCGCCGTTTTCAAACGGTCAAAGTAGACGAGCCGTCCGAACAGAGGGCGATCCTGATGATGCGGGGCATGGCTGGCATGCTCGAAAAACACCACAAGGTCCAAATCTTGGATGAGGCTATCGAGGCGGCTGTTCAACTTTCCACCCGCTATATCCCGGCCCGACAACTGCCGGACAAATCGGCGAGTCTGCTCGACACCGCTTGTGCGCGCGTCGCCGGGAGCCAGCACGCTGTTCCAGCGAAAATTGATGACCTTCGCCGACGCATTCAGGCGATGGAAGGCGAGAAGGCCATCGTCGGACGCGAACAGAGCATCGGTATCGACCATGCAAAGCGGCAACAGGAGTTGGAGACGACTCTGGCAGATGATCGCACTCGTTTGGTAGAATTGGAGAAGCACTGGAATGCGGAGAAGGAACTGGTGGTCAGAGTGCTTGATCTCCGAGACAAACTCCGTGCGGATGGAAAGCCAGTCGATCCTGTCAAAGAGGCCCCCGCCTCAACCCAAATCGAGGCAAACGGACCGAATGCTCTGCTTGCGGAACTCCAGAGCCTCCAGAAACAGCTTGCCGACCTGCAGGGTGAGACGCCGCTGATCTTTCCCGGTGTGGACCGCGCAGCGGTGGCAGCGGTGGTGGCCGACTGGACTGGTATTCCAATGGGGCGAATGGTTAAGAACGAAATCGAACATGTGCTGAATTTGGCGAACCACCTAGAGAAGCGGGTGATCGGGCAGCGTCACGCCCTGGATATCATTGCTCGGCGAGTCCAAACCAGCCGGGCGCGCTTGGATAACCCGACCAAACCGGTCGGCGTGTTTATGCTGGTCGGCCCGAGCGGTACCGGGAAGACGGAGACGGCGCTGACACTGGCGTCGGCCATCTACGGGGGCGAGGACAGCATGATCGCTCTCAATATGACCGAGTATACGGAGGCGCATGGTGTTTCCAAGATCAAGGGAGCGCCTCCAGGCTATGTCGGCCACGAAGACGGCGGCATATTGACCAACTACGTCCAGCGACGCCCGTATTGTCTGGTGCTGCTGGATGAATTCGAAAAAGCCCATCCGGACATCCATCGATTGTTCATGCAGGTTTTTGATAAAGGCGAACTGGAGGATGGTCGCGGACGCAACACTGACTTCCGGAACACGATTATCATCCTCACCAGCAACGCGGCGCAGGATGTGATTGTGAATCTCTGTAAGGACCCCGAGCTTATGCCCAACGCGGAGGGACTGGAGCGAGCGATGCGCGGCCCCCTCACCAAAGTGTTCCCCGATGCCCTGTTGAATCGCCTGGTCGTTGTCCCCTACTACCCGATTAGCCGAGAAATGCTCCACAGCATCATCCGCTTGCAACTGGCGCGCGTGGGCGACCGGATCCAGCGCAACCACAAGGTGCCCTTTTCGTACACGGAGGCGGTCGCCGAGCTCATTTCGCAGCGGTGCGCGGAGTTGGAACGGGGTGCGCGCATGGTGGACGCGGTGATCACCAACGGCATCTTGCCTGAAATCGGACGTCAGCTATTGCAGGCGGTGGCAGATGCAAAGGCTATCAGCCGGGTGCATATCGATGTGCAGAACAATGGGTTTCAGTATTTGTTTGAGTGATGGAATCAGAGGGACGACTCAGGTCGACCGATCCAGCCTCGAT
>CAIXXM010000031.1 GCA_903923395.1 uncultured Acidobacteriia bacterium | reverse complement strand
CGCCTGCTGCCGGTGATCTTCCTGCACGCGGGTTGGCGGCTGATGCGGACCCCGTGCAGCTTCCTGCTCTGCGCGTGAGGGCTGGGACTGTATCCCGCCGGGGCCGTTGAACGCATGATTGGGTCCGCGGTTTTCCCTGACCACGGTACGGTCCACGTAAGTGTTGTGGACATTGTTGACGTTCACGTTCACTACCGCGGTGTTGTGCCGGAAGACATGGCCTTCCCAGCGGCCGCCGTTGAAGCCGGAGCCGAAGTAGCCGCCCCCGTAGTTAACTCCACCATAGAAGCCGACGGTGCGTCCCCAATAGCCTTCATGCCAGCGGTAATTTCCGCTTTCAAAACCCCAGTAACCGGGGGTCCAGAGCATGCCCTCGGCAGGAGGCAGAACCCAGTGGCCGGGAACCCAGAAGTAGCCGTAGTCACCGTATTGGTAGTAGCCGGGCGTCCAGAGGTAGCCGTCCCCGGGACAGGGGTCCTGGTCGAACACAACGATCGGGGGCGGCGCGATGTTCACTGAAATTCGAATTCCCGCGACGGCTGACATGCCGAAGAGGGCAGCCATGGCCGGAACAAGGAGGATGGCAGCTCTGCGTTTCATATGCGGTGTCTCCTTACGGACACAACCCAACCATACACCCGAAAGGCCATCCAAAAACAAAAGGCCTGCCAGGCGAACCGGGCAGGCCTTTTTGTTGTTTGCTTCTAACTCAGAAGATCAGTTTCATCGCCAACTGGATCTGCCGTGACGTACCGCCGTCGCCTGCCGGGAAGCGTGTGCCGCCGGTGATCAGGCCGAAGGTGGAAGAACCCACGGTGGTGACAGGGTTCGCGAAATTGACCTTATTGAAGAGATCGAAGGCTTCCGCGCGGATCTGATAATTCAGGCGCTCAGTGATCTTCGTATTCTTCACCAGAGAGAAGTCCGTGTTGTTGAAGCCGGGTCCGATGATCACGTTGCGGCCCAGGTTGCCGAAGGCATTGCCGGGGTTGACGAAGACCGAGGGGTTCTGGATCCAGGTCACGGTGGACGCGCTGCCGTTGGTGGCCGGAGCCAGGCCGGTGATCACGGTGCCAGTCACGTTCGGACGCAGGTTCGCCGAACCGGTAAAGGCCGAATTCGACGTCTTGATGTTCAGCGGATTGCCGCTCTGCACCTGGAAGAGACCGGAAACTTCCCAGCCTTCCTTGAAGCGGTTGCCCTTGAACGGCAGGTTGTAGACACCGTTCAAAACAAAGCGGTGGCGGGCATCGAAGTCAGACAGACCCCGGTCTCCCTTAATGTTGTTGCTGTCCTGAATGACGAGCCCCTGCTGGTTGCGGGAGTTTTCATCAATCGACTTGGACCACGTGTAGGTACCGTTCAACTGGAAGCCCTTCGACATACGCTTGGTTGCGGTGAGGAAGAGACCGTTGTAAGAGGAGTTACCGTCGCTCTCATAGACCAGGATGTTGGTCAGTGCAGCGCCCGGAGCAATCGGACTGGAAGCGGACAATGCCGGATAGGGGCGGGCGCCGTTGACCAGCTGGTTGTAGTTGCGCTCAATGTTGAGATGGGTACCCTTGGTTCCGAGATAGCCCAGCGTCACACCAATGTCATTGCTGAACTGGTGCTGGATGTTGATGTTCCATTCAGCCACCGAGGCATCCTTGTAGTTTTGAGCCACCGAAACCGGGGCCACCGAACCACCGGCCGCAGGATAGGCGTTGAAGAAGCTCACATAGGGAAGAGCCGTGGTGGGGGAGTAGGAAACCGGGAACGCGTACGGCGGGTTGCCGGCGAGACCGGTGACCAGACCAAGGTTCGGCTGATCCGTCATGATCGCGAAAGCACTGCGGATGACGGTCTTGCCGTTCTTGAAGGGATCCCACGCGAGACCGACGCGGGGTTCAAAGGTATTGTTCTCTTGATAAGCATGCGCGGGACCGCTGCCGGAGCCCACATGCTGCAGAGTTACCGTCACGGGATCGAAGACCACAAAGCGTCCGCCTGCTTCAGTGGGTGTGCCGTAGAAGTCATAACGCACGCCGAGTTGGGCGGTGAGGGTTGGGGAGATCTTCCAGGAATCGGTGACAAACGCGCCCACGGAGTTGACGTAAGTGCGGTTGGAACGGTTGGAAGCCGTGGTGCTGAAGCCCGTTGCCTGATCGGCAAGGAAGGCGGTAACGCTGGCAAAGGTGAAGGTGCCCGGGGTGAAGGAGAAGTTATCCGAGTTCGCCCGGCGGTATTCACCACCAAACTTGATGGTATGGTTGCCGCGAACCCAGCTCAGGGTATCGGAGAGAACCGCGGTAACGTCGCCACGGCCCTGGGGGAAACCGCTGATGCCGCCGAAGGTGAAGGCACCGGAGACGGTAATCTGCGGCAAGCTCACGTTCGATGCCACACCGCTGTTGATGCCGAGACTGGAAGCGGTCACGGCGGCGGCGGGGTCAAAGGTAATATGAATGCGGTTGAAGCCGAGGCGGGCTTCGTTGACCAGCGAGGGGCTGAGAACGTAGGAATCCGTCAGGGTGAGCAACTGGCGGGTGCCGTTGCGCTTGTCGCCGCCCCCGGGGAAGCTGTTGCCATCGGTGGAAGGAGGTTCGTTGCGCTCATCCTTCTGGATGGCGTAATAGCCGCTGAGGCGGTGCGCCGTGGAGAAGATCTGGCTAACGTTCGCGGTGCCCTGTGAGATGTTCACGGGAGCGACAGCCGCGGACACATACTGGTTGGTGCCGGAATTAGCTGCAGGGATCAGGCTGACCAGAGACTTGATGATCGAATCACTGGAGCTTTGCGCCTGTGCCACTTGCGCGGCGGTCAGAGTGGTGGTGGAAATCGGTACCGCCTGGCGCTGCCGCAGACCTTCATAGCTGAGATAGACAAAGGTCTTGTCCTTCTTGATGGCGCCGCCGCCGTCACCGCCGAACTGATTGCGCTTGAACGGAGATTGCGGGTTCGAAGTCAGGGTAGAACCGCTGCCGGTGTTGGTGGGGTTGCTGAAGTTGCGGGCGTCGAGATCGTTATTCCGAAGGAACTCATACGCTTCCCCGTGCCAGGTGTTGATACCGGCCTTGGTGGCGATGTTGACGATGGAACCGGAGTTGCGGCCGTATTCCGCGCTGAACGTCGCATTGTCGATCTTGAACTCATCGACGGTGTTGATGGTGGGCTGGAACGTGATCTGGTTCTGGATCGGATCATTCAGATTGATCCCGTTGATCATGAAGTTCACGCTGTCTTCGCGCGCGCCGACGGAGTTGAAGGAGAAAGAACCCTGGCCGCGCAGAGGCGCAGTCAGCGAACCGTTCGCGGGCGGAGTGACCGTTCCGGGAATCAGCAGAGCAAGATCCACAAAGTGACGGCCGTTCAGCGGCACTTCCTGCACGGTGGTCTGGTTGACGACCGCGCCGAGAGAGACCGAGGTGGTTTCAATCAAGCCGCCGGAAGCTGCCACTTCAATCGTTTCTGAGGTGGAAGCGACGGAGAGAGTGAAGTTCTGCTGCATGCTGGAACCGACCGAAACAGTCAACTGCGGCACCACTTTGGTGGCCATGCCGGCAGCTTTGACTTCAACGCGGTAGTCACCCACCGGCAAGGAAGGAACGTTGTAAAGGCCGGCGGAATCACTCGCCGTCTTCCGCTCCACGCCCGTTCCCGCACCAGTAAGAGTGATGGCAGCGTTGGCAATGGGGGCTCCGGAAGCATCCGCAATGCTGCCATTGACGGAACCGGTGGATTGGCTGAATGCCTGGATTGCCGCCATCGCGAGCAGCGATGAGGCGCAGAAAAGCCTTCTAATAGAGATGCTGGATATCACGCAGTACCTTTTTACCCTGAATTTTGAGGATGGCCGCACCCCGAAGGGTGACAAGCGCTTGTAACCCATTCGACGCATGTGACAGGAAAAATCCGCACGATTTTCAGTCCTGCCTGATTCAAAATTTCTATAGGGCAAATTACTGAATCCAAAAACGTTAGCGTTACAGCAAGCAAATCCTTGATCTTTGCCAAATTGTCATGGCCCTTTCACTGTGATAAAGTTCCCGCAAAGCGGGGTCTGCAATGGCTCTGCCAATGCTCGTCTAAAAGGGGTTTGCCAATGAGAGATCTGCGTAAGATCTGCATCATGCTGGCCGCGGCTATGGTGTCCGCTGGCTTGGCTTTTTCACAGGCTGTAAACGGTAGCATCGTAGGCACCGTAACTGACGCTTCGGGTGGCACTATCGCCAACGCCAAGGTCACACTCACAGAAACCAGCACCAAGATCGTCCGGAGCGTCACAACGAATGACACCGGCAGCTATAACTTCCTCGAACTGCCTCCCGGCACGTACCAAATTACCGGCGAAGTCACCGGCTTCAAGAAAGAAGTCGTGGATGGCCTGGTCCTCGAAGCCAACACCAGCCCGCGCGTGGATCTGAAACTGCAACCCGGCAACGTGAACCAGACCGTGGAAGTGACGGCGGAAACGGCCATTCTGCAGACCGAACGTGCCGATACCGGGCGCGTCATCGACTCGCAGCTGGTGCAGGAACTGCCGCTCGGCGTCAACCGCAACTTCCAGAGCCTGCTGGATCTGGTGCCCGGCACTTCGGTCGAAACCTTCCAGCACTCCCAGTTCTTCAATGCGTCGAGCTCGCTGCAGACCAACGTCAACGGCCAGCCCCGCATGGGCAACAACTATCAGGTGGAAGGCATTGATAACAACGAGCGCACCGGTCTTTTGCAGATCATGATCACCCCTGCCGAAGCCATCCAGCAGGTCAGCGTCTCCACCACGAACCATGACCCCGAACTCGGCCGCGCCACGGGTGCCGTGGTGAACGTGATGATCAAGAGCGGCACCAACGCGTATCACGGTGCGGCCTACGAATTCCTGCAAAACAGCGCTTTTGATGCGCGCGCGTTCTTCAACCCCTCGGTCGGCCACCTGGCTTATAACCAGTACGGCGGCAACATTGGCGGCCCCATCAAGAAGAACAAGATGTTCTTCTTCACCAACTATGTGCGTACGGAAGACCACGAAGCGAACACGAATCTGATCACGATTCCGAGCGTGCCGTTCCGCAGCGGTGATCTTTCGGGCGACCCCGGCCACCAGGTTTACGATCCCACCACCGGCACCACGGATGGCACCGGCCAGAACCGCGATCCGTTCCCCGGCAACATCATTCCTCCGAGCCGCATCAACCCTGTCTCGGCCAAGATCGCTGCACTTCTGCCGGCGACCAACCAACCCTTCACCCCCACCAGCCAGACGAACGATTACTTCGCTTTGCTGCCTTCGTCCAAGGTCAACAACCAGACCGACTCCAAGATCGATTACGTTCTGACCGACAAGGACCGTCTGAGCAGCCGTTTCGCATTCGCACGCCCCGTGATCTTCCAGGCACCGATCTTCGGTGACGCTGGCGGTCCCGCACAGGGCAACTTCGAAGGCAGCGGCATCCAGAAGACCTACTCGGGCGGCATCAACTATAACCGCGTGGTCAGCCCGACCCTGTTGACCGAACTCCGCGTCGGCGTGGCTCACTATCACAATGAAGCCTATCCCTCGGATTACGGCAAGAATGATTCCACGGCGATCGGCATCCCCGGTGTGAACCTTGGACCCTTCACCAGCGGTTTCGTTGGCATCCAGATCGGCGGTTACTCCGCGCCGTTGACCGGCTACTCCGCCAGCCTCCCCTGGGACCGTGCGGAAGCCAACATCGACGTCGTCAACTCCTGGACCAAGATCTGGAAGAATCATCAGATCAAGTGGGGCGTGGACTTGCGCCGCGTTCGTGATGACTTGCTGCAGGACCAGACGTTCTCGCCCCGCGGCATCATTTACTTCGGCACCAACCAGACCGCCAAGCAGACCTGCAGCACTTCTGCCACCGGTGCACAGAGCTGCTCGGGTTCCTCGCAGGGTTTGGCGAATGACATGGCCAGCTTCCTGCTGGACGTTCCGAACCAGGAAGCCCGTGACGTCAACAGCTACTTCCCTGCCCTGCGGCAGTGGCAGATCTTCAGCTACGTTGCGGATAACTGGCAGGTAAGTCCCAGAATGACCGTCAATGCCGGTCTTCGCTGGGAATACTATGGCCCGCCGACCCCGCACTTTGCGGGTGGCTTTTCCAACTACAACCCGTCGAACAACACACTGGAAATCGCCGGTGTTGGCAACAACCCGATGAACAACGGTCTGCAGGCGCACTACAAGTACTTTGCACCGCGCCTCGGCATCGCCTACCGCGTGAATGAGAAGACCGTCGTCCGTACCGGTTTTGGCATCAGCTACACTCCGTTCCCGGACAATAGCTGGATGTACAACTACCCTGTGCGCTCCAACAACTCGTATGTCGCGCCCAGCGGTGCGGACACCTACGCTCCTGCTGTGCTGCCGAATGGTCTGCCGCCTACGTTCCAGAACGGCTTCCCGCTGCCGGTTCCGGTGGCGATTCCGTCCAACGGCATCCTGGCCAACCCCAGCACCACCACGGCGCAGGTTTACATCCCCAAGAACTACAAGAACGGCTACATCGAAACCTGGAACTTCGCGATCCAGCGCCAGTTGCCGTTCAAGTTCTCGATTGACGTTGCTTACGTTGGCAGCCATGGCGTTGGAACTCCTGCCGCCATCAACCTGAACGCTGGCCAGACCATCGGTGCGGGCTCGGCTGGTGAACCGTTCTATGCCAAGTACGGCATCACATCCTCGATCACCCAGTACTTCGCCGCTTTCTCCTCCAGCTATAACTCGCTGCAGGTGAAGCTCGACAAGCGGTACTCCAACGGCCTCACTGTCACCACGGCGTTCACGCTCTCCAAAGCGATGGACTTCCAGAGTGGCGATGACGGCGGTCTGGATTTCTACGCCGGCCAGGGCATTCAACGCAACTACGCCCGCGCCGACTTTGACCGCAAGTACAACTTCGTCCAGAGCTACGTCTACCAGTTGCCCATCGGCCCCGGCAAGCGCTTCCTCAACCACGGCGCACTTGGCCGCGTGATTGGCGGCTGGCAAGTCTCCGGCATTATGTCCCGCCGCAGCGGCAGCCCGCTGACCTTCACGGGCAGCAACAGCCTGAACCTCGGTTCCGGCGGCACTGCGACTCTCGACCAGATTGCCCCCGTTCAGATCCTGGGCGGCATCAACACCGGCAACCCCTGGTTCAGCATCGGCAGCTTCGCCAAGGCAGCCACCAACGTGCAGGGCAACACCGGCCGTAACATCATGGACGGACCCGGTATGTTCAACCTGAACGCTTCGCTCTCCCGCACCATCGGGTTCCGCGCGGAAAAGGTGAAACTGCAGCTCCGTCTCGAAACGCTGAACGTGACCAACACGGCGTGGTTCTCCAACCCGAACACGTCCAGCATCGGCAGCGCGAGCTTCGGCATCATCTCCAGCACGGTCAGTTCCGGCACCGGCGTCAACGGTACGGGCGGCGGTCGCGTGGTGCAGCTTGGCGCGAAGATGACGTTCTAGAAAACAGCTTCGGTTGTTTAGAAAAAGGCCCGCCTCCTGTTCGCAGGGTGGCGGGCCTTTTTGTTTTGCCTTGCGTCGATATCGTGCGTCTCTCCATCCAATGTCACGTGAGTAAATTTCCCCTGCTGTTTTCGCCCCTGACCGTTGGCGACCTTGCACTGCAACACCGGATTGTGATGGCACCCCTGACGCGCATGCGCTCCACGCAGCCCGGCGATATTCCGAATGCGCTGAATGCCCTCTATTACGAGCAGCGAGCCACTCCCGGCGGCCTGCTTATCACCGAAGCCACGCAGATCTCACTGCAGGGCAAAGGGTATCCGGCGGCACCCGGCATTCATTCTCCAGAACAGGTGGAAGGCTGGAAGCTGGTCACGGAGGCTGTTCATGCCAAGGGCGGATTCATCTTCCTGCAACTCTGGCACGTGGGCCGTATTTCGCATTCTTCCCTTCACCCCGAACAGGGCTTGCCGGTCTCAGCTTCCGCCATCGCTCCGAATGACGGCGGCATGGCGCTGACATCCCATTTTCAGCAAGTCCCTTTTGAAACGCCGCGCGCGTTGACCCTGGAAGAGTTGCCCGGCATTGTGGCGGATTATGCGCAGGCCGCGGCGAATGCCAAAGCGGCAGGGTTTGATGGCGTGGAAATCCATTCCGCCAACGGCTACCTGCTTGATCAATTCCTTGAAGACAAGACCAATCACCGGACCGACAGCTATGGCGGCTCCATCGAGAACCGCTCGCGCTTGTTGCTTGAAGTGGTCGATGCCGTTACCGAAGTGTGGGGCAAAGGCCGGGTCGGTGTGCGTCTTTCGCCGTTTGGGACCTTCTCCGATATGGGAGATTCCAATCCAGTGGCCCTCTTCAGCTATGTGCTGGAACAACTTTCCGCCAAGGGCATCGCCTACGCCCATCTGGTGGAATCGCGCGCGGGCAATGCCGGCGGCGGTGCGGCCATGGACAACACCGCGCCCAACAATGCGGAGATCTTCAAGAAGTCCTTCCCCGGCGTACTGATTTCCGCCGGAGGCTACACCGCGGAATCGGCGGAGGCAGCCTTGGGTGCAGGGATCGCCGATGCCGTCGCCTTTGGACGTTGGTTTATCTCGAATCCCGACCTGCCGAAGCGTTTCCGCCTGGGTGCGGAGTTGAACGCCTATGACCGCTCCACGTTTTACGGTGGCACGGAAAAAGGCTATACCGATTACCCTGCGCTCAGTGAGACCGGCAACTAATCCAGTTGCCGCGCTACTTTCCGCCTGTTAGTTTTGTCAACTCCGCAATCCGTGCCTCCAACTCCTTTTTCAAGGCGTTGTAGCGCTCCACGGCATCACGGCCAACCTTCTGGTCTGTCGTGTTCTCCATGCTGTAGAGATACGTGATGTGCGTTTGCAATTCCGGCTTGCTGTAACGGATCGGCGGCGTAATTAACTGCGACGCCAGTTCCTTCAACTGTGTGAGGGTCTGGCCCTTGGCATCCGCCATGGCGGCCCGGACCTTCGCCACAGTCTGGTTGACTTCACTCACCAGGTCGCGCGCGCGGATGTTGTGTTCGAATTGCTCTTTCAAATCCGACACGGAAACACCGGACTGCAGGATGCGCGGGTCTTCCACGATGGTTAGCGTTTGCGACTGCGAGAAGGCCCCGTCGGTAAACCGGACTGTATATCTGCCCGGTACCGCCACAGGGCCATTTGGACTTTCCGGCCGCTGCGCACTCATCCAGGGTCCGGGATAGCGCATATCCCAGGTGAAGCGGTGCATGCCGGGGGTCTTATCCAGCTTTGTGGGACCGCCGCGAACACGGCCGCCGCCTTCTTCATCATCCCCGCCACCACCGGCGTCAGCAGGGGTTTCTTCCGTGCCGGATTCACTGGTAAAGGTCTTCACCACTTTGCCGCCGGCATCCAGGATTTCGAGCTTGATGCCCTCCGGCGAAGCTGCGGTCACATAGTAATCGAGCATGGCACCGGCTCTGGGATATTGCACCGCAGTGCCGCGTCCGAAGCCACCGCGGGCCGGAGCACGGACGGCATCGCGGGGTGCGAAGAGAACATCCTTCGCGGAAGAGACCTTCGCATCCAGTTGATGCAGAGGCGTGAGATTGTCGAGAATCCAGAACGAACGGCCTTGCGTGGAGAGCACGAGATCTTTGCGCGTGATCCGGATGTCCGTGACCGGAGTCACCGGCAGATTCATCTGGAAGCTCTGCCAAGTGGTGCCGTTATCGAAGGAAATGTAAATCCCGAACTCCGTGCCGGCGTAGAGCAAACCGGGGCGGCTGGGGTCCTCACGCACCACGCGCGTGGGCTCATCCTTCGCGATGCCGTTGGTGCCATCGGTCAGCTTGGTCCAGGTCTTGCCGTAGTCGTCAGTGCGGTAGATGTAAGGCGCGAAGTCGCCGAGCAGGAAGCGGTAAATGGCCGCATACGCCGTGCCGGGGCGATGGGGCGAGGGTTCGATATTCTGCACGCGGCCACCCGGGGGCAGACCCTTCGGGGTGACGTCCGTCCAGGTCTTGCCATCATCGCGGGTCACCCAGATGGGGCCGTCGTTGGAGCCGGTCCAAATCAGACCCTTTTGAATCGGGGATTCGCGAATGGTGTAGAGCGTGCTGTAAACCTCTTCGCCAGTGGCGTCGCGGGTGATGGGTTCCCCGCTCGCGCCCTGCGTGCCGAGCGGGTGCGCGGTCATATCCGGACTGATCACTTCCCAGGTCTCACCACCGTTGCGGGTCCGGTGGACAAACTGCGAACCGTAATAGATGGTATTCGGCTGCACGGGGGAAACTTCCATGGGAGACACACGCTGGAAGCGGTAGATCAAGTCGCCGCCGGGGTTGCCGTAAAGAGACTGTCCACCGATCCAGTACACCTGCTCGTTATTCGTGCGCAGATCCAAACGGCTGAACTGGCCTTTGCAACTGCCGTACACCAGATCAGGATTCACGGGATCCGGAATGATGGGGCCGGTTTCGCAGCCGGGGCCAACGCGGAACGGCTGACCGTTGGGCGGCGCGAGGCTGGGCACGATCACTGTTGTGTTGTCCTGCTGCGCACCGTAGAGGTGATAAGGATATTGATTGTCGACGGCAATCTGGTATAACTCGGCGGTCGGCTGGTTGTCTTGCGCGCTCCAACTCTTGCCGCCGTCGAGCGTCACATTCGCTCCGCCATCGTTCGATTCAATCATGTAGCTGGAGTTCAGCGGATTGATCCAGATGTCCTGGTTGTCCCCGTGCGGAACGGGCGCGGACCGGAAGCTGATGCCACCGTCCGTGCTCTTGTACCAGCCTTCATTGCCGACGTAAAGAACATCCGGGTTCTGCGTGTCCACCCCGAGCGTCGTGTAATAGAAGGGGCGTGTGATCAGATTGCCTTGCTTGTTGATGTACTTCCAGGTTTCGCCAGCGTCGTCAGAACGGTATAAGCCAGCGCCGGGCTTGGCTTCGATGAGAGCGTAAAGCCGTTTGGGGTCGGCGGGCGTGACACCAACATTGGCGCGCCCGAAGAGTTCGTTGGGCAGTCCGCCCGTGAGCTTCTTCCAGTTCTTCCCAGCGTCAGTGGACTTATAGATGCCGCCTTCCATGGCACCGCTGATGATAGTCCAGGGCTTGCGCTCGCCGTGCCACATGCAGGCCAGGATGGTGTCGGGAGTGCCGGGCAGCAGTTCGAGATCGGCGGCACCGGCGGTGTCAGAGATATGGAGGACATTTGTCCAGGTCTTGCCGCCATCGGTGGTCTTGTAAACGCCGCGCTCTTTGTTGGGGGCGAAGGGATTGCCCAGCGCCGCGACATAGACCGTGTTTGGATCTTTCGGATGGATGCGGACGGTGGAGATCTGGCCAACATCACGAAGTCCAATGAAGCTCCAGGTCTTGCCGGCATCGGTGGATTTGTAGATCCCGCGCCCGATGGAGACATTGCTGCGGATTTTGCTGGAGCCTGTACCGGCGTAAACAACGTTCGGATCGCTCAGCGAAACATCCAGCGCGCCCATGGAGGCCACGGAGAAGAAGCCATCGGAGACATTGTTCCAGGTGTGGCCCGCGTCCGTGGTCTTCCAAACGCCGCCGCCCGTGGAACCCATGTAATAGACGAAGGGCTGGGAAGCCACACCGGCTACCGCAGTCACCCGTCCACCGCGGTTCGGCCCCACCATACGGTATTTCATCCCGGACCAGAGCTTGGGATTGTAAGTTTCCCCGAAAACGGGCGTGAGACAGAGTAATAGCAGCAGACTGATGCGGCGCATGATCCAAACAGTGTAGTACGGTGGACCGCGGCGAAAGGCTACACTGTACGATTGCTTACTGAGATGACCCGTTACGCATGGCGCAGGGTCGCGCTGGGAACGATTTTCATTTTGGCGGGGCTGTTGCGGATTGCAGCAACATATCCGGTCTTCAATCAGGTCTACGACGAGCCTTTCACGATCTCCTGCGGGATGGAGTGGCTGGATCAGCATGTCTACCGGCATGACCCGAAGCATCCGCCGCTGGGCAGAGTTTTAGCGGCACTGCCGTTGTATCTATCCGGGAAGCGCGGCGCTGGCGAACACGATCCGCGGGTCGAAGGCACGGCGCTTCTGGGCACTGGCCGCGAATACTGGAGGAATTTGGGAAGCGCACGGGCGGCGCTGCTTCCCTTCTTTGTGCTGGCTTGCATCGTGGTTTGGCGTTGGGCGGCATGGGCTGCGGGAGCGGGGGCAGGTCTGCTTGCAGTTTTTGTCTTTACGAACTTACCCGCCGTACTGGGAAATGCCGGGCTGGCCATGACGGATATGCCACTCGCGTCCGCAGTGGCAGCGGCGCTGCTGCTGTTCTGCCTTTGGCTCGAGAAACCCGGCATCCGGCGCGCGGTCTTGCTGGGATTGGCCTGCGGACTGGCAGTCTTGTGCAAGTTCACCTCGCTGGTCTTCCTGGGTTTCAGTTGCCCGGCATTGCTGGTGCTTTTTGTGTGGCTTGGCAAGGCGGAAAAACAGATTGCACAGCGACTGAAGGGCGTTGCAGTGGCGGTCTTCTGCGCGTCGCTCCTCGTTTGGGCGGGCTACCGGTTTTCCTTCCATTCGTTTGGCGTGGAGAAGGCTGCGGCACATCTCTCGGGCTTCGACGTGCCGGATTGGAATCCCCCGGCACCCGTTACGGCGCAGGAGAACCTGGCTGGCTATCTGCGTTACAAAGCGCAGGTGCTTCCAGTGCCGGCACCGGAACTTCTTGTGGGACTCGGGCAACTGTGGC
The DNA here is from genome assembly GCA_903923395.1 of uncultured Acidobacteriia bacterium. Lineage (GTDB taxonomy): Bacteria > Acidobacteriota > Terriglobia > Bryobacterales > Bryobacteraceae > BOG-234. The sequence continues at coordinate 89,991 of CAIXXM010000031.1, read as the reverse complement.
GACATAACCATGAGCCCGAACCGAATTACTTTCTCGGCGAAGCAAGTTACCGGGGCTGGTTCTATTTCTATCCCATCATTCTCGCGGTCAAAACACCGCTCAGCATCTTACTCCTCTGTGCGGCGGGGTTAGCGGTAACCAGGCGTCCGGACTGGCGGAAGTTATCGGCTTGCGCAGTCTTCGCAGCCGTGCTGACAGCGGGCCTGCTCAGTCATGTGAATACAGGCATCCGCCATGTGCTTGTGGTTTATCTGCCGCTTTCGGTACTCACCGCCATGGCCGGAGTTGCTCTCGCAAGGTCCAGCAAGGGAGGTCTTTTCGCAACGCTGTGCGCCGCGGGTCTATTGGTCGAAAGCGGGTTGGCGCATCCGGATTACATGGCCTGGTTCAACGCTGCGGTGGATGGAAAATCCGGCGAATTCGGTGTCGATACAGATCTGGATTATGGACAGGACCTGGCACGTTTGGTACAGGAATGCGAGCGGAGAGGCGTCCGCGGGCTCAAGCTTTCCTACCACGGTACGGCGGCACCGGAAGCACTGGGGCTGACTTCGTATGAAAAGTTACTGCCTGGCACGCCGCAAACCGGCTGGGTGGCCATCAGCATCTATCACCAGAAACTAAGTGGTTCAGGCTTCGCGTGGCTGGAAGAGTATGAGCCGGTGGTTATCGCAGGCAGTTCCATCCGGCTCTATCATATTCCCGCTAAGCAGGAATCGAACCCCTCTTGATGACCTTCGTCATGGCTTCAATGAACGTGTCCACTTCTTCCAGAGTGGTGTAGACGTTGGGGGTGATCCGCAGTCCGGAATACTCACCGGGGGTGGTCACGGTGGTGGTCCAGATCCGGTATTTGGACCAGAGGTAATCGTGCAGTTTGCCGGGGTCGAAACCTTCCACACTGACGAAGCCGATGGCGCAACTCTGCTCCGGATCTTCACTGTTTAAGATCTTCACACCGGGCAGGGGGCGCAGCGCGTTCGACCAGCGCTTGCGCAGATAGCGGAAACGTTCGGCTTTGCGCTCAGGCCCAATGCTTTCGTGAAAGTTCAGCGCTTCGGTGATGGCATTGCGCTGGGAAGCAGGATGCGTGCCGATCTCTTCGAATTTGCGGATGTTGTCCTGCATGGAATCCGGCGCGGCCATCATCGGCCAGATGGTAGGGATCTTGTTCTTCCGCACGTACAGCATGCCAGTGCCGATGGGCGCAAGCACCCACTTGTGCAGGCTGGTGCCGTAGTAGTCGCAATCGAGGTCGGCGTGCGTGAACGGGAACTGTGCGAACGCATGGGCACCGTCGACGATGGTTTCGATGCCGCGGGCACGGGCCATCTGGCAGATCTTCTTGACGGGAAAGATCTGGCCGGTCCGGTTGGTGATGTGGCAGATATGGATGACCTTGGTCTTCGGCGTGATGGCGTCTTCGAAGATCTTGACCAGATAGTCCATGCTGGGCGGCGGCACGGGGAACTTGATTTGCTTGAGCACGATGCCCTCGCGGCGTTCCCGTTGCTGCCAGGTGGTGATCATGCGCGGATAGTCCTGATTCGTCGTCAGAACTTCATCCCCGCGCTGCAGGTTCATGCCAAGTTGCACGATCTCAAGAGCTTCGCTGGCATTGCGTGTGATCGCGATTTCCTCGGGATCAGCGCCAAAGGTGCGTGCCAAGCGGCGGCGCACTGTCTCCAGGCCCGGATCAAGCACCTGCCACATGTAGTAGGAGGGGTTCAGATTCTCCATCTCCAGGTAACGGATTTCTGTATCCATAACTATCTTGGGCGAGGGAGCGACGCCGCCATTGTTCAGATTGATCATGTTGCGGTCAACGGTGAAGGCGTGGCGGATATTGAACCAAAAGTCCTCATCGCGGGCGACAGTGTCAGCGGGGCGCCCGCCCAGTGAAGCCACTGCGGATTGCGCACGGGCGAGGGAATCCCCTTGAAAAGCGGCTAAAATACCGGCGGAGGAGGCAAGGAATTTGCGGCGGTCCATCGGATCAGGGTATGCGGGATTCGGGCGGTTGTCAAAGGGATACGGGTGCATTACACGGCGGGGAAGAGAGGGGGCGTTGGATAGATCATGTTGAGGGGGCTTGACGGGAAGGGAGGGGGATGTTATGGTAATTGGTATGGCGATGGAAAAAATTACAATTACTGTGCCATCTGAGCAGCTCGCTGATATGCGTGCGATGGTCAGTGCAGGCCGGGCAGCGAGTGTCTCCGCCTTTGCAAGCCATGCCATCTCAGTCGCGTTGTCTGATGCGGCGGGCTGGAAGGAAATGCTCGATGAGGCATTGCGTGAAACCGGTGGGCCATTGACTACCGCGGAGCGCGAATGGGCGGATGCCATTCTCTCGCCGCAACCTCCGAAACACCGTCAGGCGGCGGCTTGACCGGTCTTACTTTCGATGCCGGCGGCTTGATCGCGCTGGATCGCAATGACCGCCGTGTCATTGCACTGATTGCAAGGGCGGAAGAACTCGGGCTGAAGATTACGATTCCGGCGACGGCACTGGCGCAGGCCATACGCAACCCGGCGCGACAGGCACGGCTGATGCGGTTCATCCGCCAGGTCAACGTGGATTTGCAGGTGTTGGATGCAGCATCTTCGGCCGCGGTGGGGAGATTGCTGGCGGTCTCTGGAACAGCGGACATCGCGGATGCACACGTGGTTCTCTGCGCAGTACGGACGGGACAGACTGTTGTTACCAGTGACGCGGGGGACATTTTGGCACTGGCTCCGGAAATCAATATCGTGCGGGTGTAGCGGGCAAGGTCGCGACAGTGACGATATTCCCTTCCGGATCCACCAAGTCATAGCCTCCCCACGGACGGGCCAGGCATTGGATTCCGCTGGCTTCCAACTTATTCCGTAACCAATCGGCGTCTTCCACCTCAAAAGTCAACTTATAGGGCGTTTCGGACCTTGGTTCCGGGGGATCCAGGATTTGAATCCGGCCAGCAATCCCGGCAGGAATCGCGTGGAGCGCAAAATGCACCCCGCCTGCATTCAGTTCGACCCATTGGTCCGTTTCCCCGGGCAGTGCTTCCAGCGCGAAAGTCCCGTGGTAGAAAGCTTTCATACGCGCCAAATCCTTCACATACAGCATCGCCCGTGACAAACGCATATCCGAGAGTCTAACCTCAACTCGTTCCGGGTGGTAGATTGGCCTTCAACATGTCCCGTATCACCCGTCGTGAATCGATTGCTGCACTGGCAGCCGTTGCACTGCAAGCTGCGCCGCCCGCGTATCCCGTGGATCTCGTAGAACGGCATGATGAAAGCGTGTCCCGCATGTTGCAGGCGCAGGTGACTGACCCGGCGAGTCCCTGCCGGGGCGGCACTCCGGATACCTTCGGCTTGCACCATGCCGGCACTGCCGCCGGAATGATCGAAAGTCTGGCCGCATCTTTCCTGTGTCCGCAGTCGAAACACCATCAGCAGCGTGAACTGCTGGAGAGTATCCGTCTTGCATCCGGCTTTCTCGAACGAATACAACTGCCAAGCGGGAACATCAACCTGCTCTCCACCAACTTCAATTCGCCGCCGGATACGGGATTCGTGTCGTTCCCGATTGCGAATGCCATCCGCATGGCGCAGTTGCACCAGCATCTAGAACTGGCGGCCATCCCGGCCAACTTTCTGCGGAAGGCAGGCGCGGCTCTTGCCGTGGGTGGAGTTCATACTCCAAACCACCGCTGGGTGATCAGCGAAGCGCTGGCCATGATCGATGAAGTGCTGCCGGACCCGCGCTACCAGCGGCGCATCGCGCAATGGCTCGCGGAGGGGATCGACATTGACAGCGACGGGCAATACACCGAACGCAGCACGTCCATCTACAACACCGTGGTGAACCGCGCACTGACGGTACTGGCGATCAAGCTCAACCGGCCGGAGTTGCTGGAAGCTGTCCGGCGCAATTTGGATGCGATGCAGTATCTTCTGCATGCCAACGGCGAGGTGGTTACGGAAATCTCCCGCCGGCAGGACCGTAACGAGCGGGGTGACCTAACCAACTATTGGATGCCGCTGCGCTATCTCGCAATCCGGGACAATAATGGCCGCTACGCCACCATGGCGAACATTGCCGCAGTCCGGGGCGCGAGCCTCGCGGCGCTTATGATTTATCCCGGGTTGAACCAGCCGCTGCCTGCCGGGTCCCCATTGCCGGATAATTTCGTCAAAGAATTCCCTGTATCCCAGACCGTCCGCTGGAGGCGGGGAGCCACCAGCGCCACCCTATCCCTGGCACCCGGAGCAAGAATATTCTCGCTGCATAAGGGCGAAGCCGCAATCCAGGCCGTCCGCTTCGCAAGTTCATTCTTCGGCAAAGGCCAATTCATCCCGCAACGGAGTGAAAAGATTCCCGGCGGGTGGAGGCTCACGCAGGTGCTCGATGGCCCGTATTTTCAGCCCTTTGACCCGCCCCGCAAGATCACGGCCGCGAATTACGATGCCACACGGCAGGAGCGCAAACAAAGCGAGGTCTGCCACTTGCAGCAAACCGTGGAAGTGACGGAGAGCAATGGACGCTTCTCGCTTACCTTCGATTCCCGGGGCACCGATGGCGTGCCGCTCGCGGTGGAGATCAGTTTCCGCGCAGAAGGCACGCTCGATTGCCCTGCGGTGCTCAACAAGACATACGCTGCGTACCGAGCCGGAGGAAGCACGATCACCTTTGGCCCCGGAAACTTGCCCGTCCCTCACACTTGGACCCAGATCCGGGGCTCGGAGCCGGAGTTGCCGGGGAAATCCGTCTACATCACCGGACTCACACCGTTCCGGCATACTTTGACTTTTGAGTAGCTACAATCACCTACATGCACCGTCTCGTTCTGCTTCTTGCCGCACTGCCGCTTGTAGCTCAAACCTCGTGGTTCCAGCCCTCAATGCTGGAACAACCCGCCATCAAGAAGGCCTATGCCTCGATAGACGCCCGCAAAGACGGCATCATCGACGAATGGATCAAGCTCATCGAAACCCCGGCACCTTCCGGCAAAGAGCAGGTGCGCGCAAGGTATATCAAAGCGGAGATGGAAAAGATCGGCCTGACCGACATCCGCACGGATGATCTCTTCAACGTGTCAGGGGTCCGGAAAGGCACAGGCGGCGGACCCACGGTGGTCTTCGCCGCCCACACCGACACGGTCTTCCCGGAAGGCACCAATCTCAAGGTCAAGCGCGAAGGAGACATCCTGCGCGCCCCGGGTTCCGGCGATGATACGTCCAACCTTATGGCGACCCTCGAAATGTTCCGCGCGCTTTCCCGCGGCGGCGTGCAAACCAAGGGCGATCTGATTTTCCTGGCCTCCGTGCAGGAAGAAGTTGGTCTGGTGGGGGCCAAGCACTGGCTGGAAACCAGCGGCTACAAGCCCGACCTTTTCGTGGCGGTGGATCTCTCTTCCCTGCAACTCTGGTACGGTGCACTGCGCATCGATCAGTTCAAGTTCATCTTCACTTCCCCGGGCGCTCATACGCTGGAAAGCCGTGGAGCGCCAAGCCCCGCGAAGGCAGTTGCCAAGGCCATCAACGGGCTCTACGAAATCCCGCTGCCCCCGCTCGAACCCGGCTTCGGCTCATTCAAACTCCCCACAATGAACGTGGGCATGCTGGGCGGAGGCACTGTGGTGAATGCTGTTCCCCGCGAAGCGTGGTTTACGGTGGACCTGCGTTCCACCGACAGTCCGACACAGGACAAACTGGAGACGGCGTTGATCTCCACCGTCAAAGCAGCTGCCGAAAAAGAGGGCGTCGGGTTCCAGATGGAGCGCAAGATGGGGATTGATTACTCGAAAGCCAAACCACGCGAGGAGCGGCTGAAGCATCCCCTGGTGCAAACCGCGCTGGCGGCTTCGAATTACTTCCGCAAACCGGGCACACCGGAGATTATGCCAGTGGACGCGGGAGCGAATGATTCCAATATCGCCGTCAGTATGGGAATCCCGGCGGTTGCCGTGGGTGCCGTGGTTCAGTCGATGCCGCACAGACTCGAGGAATCCGCCGAAGCCTCGAGCATCATTCCGGGCATCAAGTCCCTGCTGGCGATGGCCGTCGCCATGACGACACACTAGTGGAGTGCTTCACACAGAATGGTGACTATTCCAATGCCTGGAATAAACAGTCACGATCAGTTGTGATGTTGGACGCGCGGCCGGCAACCGCGTTTCGGCGGAGACTGGGCAGACGCGGCTGCCAGCCGCGTGTTGGGCTATGGCCGTGCCGGCCACGGAAGTGGATGTATACACCGCCTGTTTCAGGAAGTTGTCTTGCCTGGGCACGCGCGCGAGAATGGCGCACGAACTTCAAGCTTTGTGAATCAGACCACTATGTGAGGTGAGCGCGCTGCAGCGCCAAGCCCTCGCGCAACACACCGAATTCACTCGTATTCCTGAGGTGAACCACCTGGTAGGTACGGGCCTTGAGGTCATAGACCTCGCATTCGTCGAATGGCTTCGAGTAAATGTGCAGAGTGACCGCGCGCGAGCCGAACGATGATGCGTTGACGACCAAGTGGATCGGCTCTTCGGGGTCAACTTCAGCAGGATTGGCGGCATCAATGATGAAGTGGCTGGTGGGTGCCAGTTCGCAGAAGCCAGTGTCAGGGTCCTGGCGCAGGAGTTGGAAGTTCTGTACCTGCACGCGGCCATAGGCGATGCCCATCCAGCAGCGCTGATTGGTGTGGTTATGGATCGCGCTCTTCTGTCCGCTTTCCCAGCAGATGGCGATCAGATCGAAGAGGTCTGTGTGGCAGATCAGGTTGCGGGTATAGTGCTCTTCACTGAAGTAGAGGTAAGGGGACAGGGTAGCGATGTCCACCGGATTCTGCTGCAGGTATTCGAGGACGCGCCCGTGAGTGAAGTCTTCCTCCGCAATGGCACTCAACCCCGAGGCGAAGTCGTCAATGTGAATCATTGAGGCGAGTTTAGCGCGACCGGGTCAGGAATCAGAAATGCCCCGGCAGCAACGCCACCCGGTCCACCCCGGCGTGGCGGGAAACGTCGATGAGTGCGGCCACTTCCCGGTACTCGAGTTCCGGCGCTGCTTTGAGGAACATCGTCCGGTCAGAGCGGAGCTGGAACACATCCGCCAGCCGCTGCGGAAGGTTTTCGGGGCTGAGCCGCTGGGTATTCAAACGCAGGGAGCCGTCTTTGCGCAGTTCCAGAATGATCGTAGATTTGGGAGCTTCAGGTGCGGCGGCAGGGGACGTCTGCGGAATAGCGGCAGCAAGGCCCAGCGTGTTCCCGGGTGCTGCCGCCATGAAGATGATCAACAGGACCAGCAGCACATCGATCATGGGAGTCATGTTGATTGCCGCCTGCACGCCTCTTTGGGTTCCGGTTTGTATCGCCATGCCGGATCAGACACCGGAACCCGGGCGGCAGTTCCCTGCTTAATCCGCGGTGACCGGATTACTCAGCTTGCCGATGCCGTCGATTTCCACTTCGACGAGATCGCCCGGCTTCATCTTCCGGGTATTGCCCGGCGTACCGGTGTAAATCAAATCTCCGGGCATGAGAGTAACCCAGTTGCTGATGAAGCTGATGACCGAAGGCACGTCAAAGATCAGATCGCTGGTGCGGGTTTCCTGGAGCACTTCCCCGTTCACGCGGGTGCGCAAGGGCAGGTCGGAATAATCCAGGTCTGTCACAATCACCGGACCCAGCGGCGCGAAGGTGTCGCAACCCTTCGCGCGCCACCACTGCTTGTCGGCCCCCGGACCGCGCTGCCAATTCCGGTCACTGACGTCATTGCCACAGGTGACGCCGAAAACACCGGCAGCGGCCTGCTGGCGGTCCGCGTAACGCAGTTGTTTCCCGATGACAATGACGAGTTCGCCCTCAAAATGAACATCTTCCGCCTGGATGGGGATACGGATCGGATCGTTGGGGTTCTGCAGGGAGGTGACGGGCTTGTAGAAGATCTCCGGGTTTGCAGGTTCCGGACGGCCATTCAAATGACTCTTGTAGTTGAGACCCACCGCGAAGATCTTCTGCGGAACGCAGGGCGCGAGCAACTTCACATCATTCAACGGGAACTGGCGACCGGTGGCTTCCAGCGCCTCAAACAGGCCGCTGCTCAGTTCTCCCACCCGGTCCCCGTCCAGGACGCCATAGGCAGACTTGCCTGCGTATTCAAATCGCACGTAATTCGACATATAATCTTTATCTTCCAGCCCCTGTATCTTTCCGCTAACTCGAAGTTTATCAACCGCTTGTGAGTTGCGTTACAATCAGAATGTTTCAACTTTTCCTTCACCGTTTTGGAAGGCCGCACCATGGACAAACCAGCGCAGAACATACAAGACAGCTTTTTAAACAATGCGCGCAAAGACAAAGGCGTTGTAACAATTTATCTGTTGAGCGGCGTGAAGCTCTCCGGACGGATCAAGAGTTTCGACAAGTACTCCCTGATCCTCGAAACCAGCAATCAGGAGCAGTTGATCTTTAAGCACGCGATTTCAACCGTTGTAACCATGCGCCCGTTAACGCATCACGCGCCGGGAGGTTCCGCCCCTTCCACCGCCCAATTGGCCGCCGCCGGTGCGGGTACGGCTCAGGAATCCTAGGGGATTACGCCCACGATCAATCTGGAAAAGCAACCGGAACAGGCCGTTCTTGCAGGGTTTGAACGCCGCCGCGGAGCCGCATCCTCTTCCGCTACAGACGCCTCGGAATCTCTCGCGGAACTGCGTGAACTCGCCGCAGGTGCGGGTGCCGTAGTTGCGGGAGAACTCTTTCAATCCCGGCAGGACCCCGACGCCGCCACGCTGCTTGGCCCCGGCAAAGTCATCGAACTCAAGGAACTGGCCGAAGCTGCGTCAGCCGATGTCGTGATTGTCGATTACAACCTGTCGCCCACGCAGCAGCGCAATCTGGAGAAAGCAGTCGGGCGGAAGGTGATCGACCGTACACAGCTAATTCTCGACATCTTCGCGAAGCGGGCGAGAACCGCAGAAGGGCGCCTGCAGGTAGAACTCGCGCAGTTGAAGTACATTCTGCCGCGACTCTCCGGCCATGGCGCGTCGATGTCGCGTCTTGGCGGCGGCATCGGCACCCGAGGTCCCGGGGAAACGAAACTGGAGACGGACCGCCGGCGCATTTCCATCCGGATCAAGAAACTCGAAAAGGAACTCGAAGGAGTCCGGGCCGGGCGTGCCTTGCACCGGGAGAACCGTGATTCCATACCCGTGCCCACGGTGTCGCTGGCGGGCTACACCAATGCGGGGAAATCTACGCTGTTCAACCGGATTACCAAGGCTTCCGTGCTGGCCGATGCGCGGATGTTCGCAACGCTGGACCCGACTGTCCGCGGGATCACGCTCCCTTCGAAGCGGCAGATCCTGCTCAGCGATACCGTCGGCTTCGTGCGCAATCTCCCCACCACGCTGATTGAAGCCTTCCGGGCCACGCTGGAGGAAGTTGCCGAAGCGCACATCATCCTCCATGTGGTGGATTGTTCGTCAGAGCAAGCCCCGGCGCATATTCAGGAAGTATTCCGGGTGCTGGGCGAGATTGGGGCGAAGGAAACGCCTCAACTGCTGGTGCTGAACAAGTCTGACCGACTCGAGGGAACCGAGGCCGATGCGGGTATTTTGGTGCCACGCTTTCTTGCGGCAGCAGAACAGAATGCGGCAACGCCCGGAGTACTTGTCAGCGGCAAAACCGGAGCCGGCATCGGGGATCTGCTGGCGCAAATCGATAAAATGCTGGCGTTCGATCCGGTGGAAAAGGCCATCTTCCGAATTCCAGCCGGTGACGGCGCTGCCATTGCTCTGCTGCACCAAAATGGCAGAGTAGTTACAGAGGTCTATGATGGAGAGACATGCGAGTTGGAGGTCGAAGCACCGGAATCTCTCAGGCGAAAGCTCAGCCGGTACCAGTCCGCACAGGGCCGAAAACCTGTGGAAAATTCTGTGCAGAAGTAGAGGACCCTCTTTACAAGCGGGCAGCTTTATGCCAGCTTAACGCGATTGAACCATTCCGCAGCAATCGGCGCAAACCTTTACAAACAAGGATGTTAGAGCGAAATCTCAAACCGGATTTCAAGCCGCTGACGCAGATTTCCTTTGCGCTGGAAAATTTGCTGTTTTCCACAGTTGGGGCACTACTGTGAATCTTCCCAACAGCTTGACATTGGCAAGAATCTTCTTTGTGCCGCTGCTGGTTGCCGTCCTCGTACAGGAGAAAATCTTACTCCATTGGAATGGCGCTGTCATCAGCAATGACGTGATTGCGCTGGCAATTTTTTGGATTGCCGCAGCCACTGACCTGCTCGACGGCTATCTGGCCCGGCGGTGGCAGCAGGTGACCACGATTGGCACGCTGCTCGATCCGATTGCCGATAAACTTCTCGTGTCTGCGGCATTGATCTCGCTGGTCCAGGTTCAGGTCGTACCCGGCTGGCTGGTGGTCGTAATCGTAGGCCGCGAATTTGCCGTCTCCGGCCTGCGCAGCATTGCCGCGGCAGAGGGCTATACCATTCAGGCCAGCGAATTGGGGAAAACCAAGACCTTTCTGCAAGTGGTTGCGATTTCGCTGGCCCTGCTGGGCATTCGTCATCCCGGCTTCGTGCTGTGGGCTCACGGGTCGATGTATCTTGTCGTCGTCTTCTCGATGTGGTCCGCCGTGGCGTACTTCAATCAGTTCTGGCGCAGAGTGGATGTCGCGGTGAAGCAGCGCGGCCGGCAGGAACTGTTGAATGCAGAACGGCAGCGGAGGAAAGTGCTGATCGCGGAATACCGCGCGGCTGCGGCGGAGCGCAAAGCACAGAGAGCAGCAGCCCGGGCGGCTAGAGCTGCGGCCCGTCGGCCGTCAGCTTAACCGTGCGCACCTGACCGTGCGCACCCAGAGGGTCAATCACCTTGCCATTGAGCAGAATACGGACTCCGCCCGCATTCCCCGCCACGATCTTCACATTGCTGTTGGCGTCGAATTCTTTCCGTTCATTTGCATTCATCACACCGGTGAAGGCTGCTTTCCCGTCCGCGATGATATTCAGCCAGGAGGATTCCGTCGCGGTCAGCACCACTTGCACGGGTTTATTGGAAGTCGCGGTGAAGGTGCGTTCGGGTTGCTTCGCCGCCGGTGCGGGCTGGGTTACCGGTTGAGAAACAGTTTGAGGTGCAGGCGCGGCAACCGTCACCTTGGGTTCGGGCGGCGTCTGGACCATCTTGACGGTTTCGCGCTTTACGGGCTCCGTCTTTGCTGAAGCGACAGCGGTTTCGGTGTGCGCTGGCCGGTTCAAGTAGTAATACGCGCCTGCCGTGACCAGCACCGCCAGTAAGACCCAGGCCACGGAAGCGAGCGGTCCATTCCAGCGCGGGTCCCAACGGCCATCCCAGGAACTGCTGGAGATGGAACCGAGGAACGGGTCGCGTTCGTGTGGGTCCTGCACTGGCGTGACGATTGCATCAGGCCGCGGCATCATCGCCACGAGTTCATCGCCATCCAATTCCATGAGGTTGGCGTATGTCTTAACGAAGCCACGCGCGAAGGCAACACCGGGCATGGCCGACATATCGTCGGCTTCCAATGCGATGAGGAAGCGCTTGGAGATCCGGGTCTTCTGGGCTACATCCTCCAGAGACCAACCTCTCTTTGTCCGCTCCGCCCGAAGCCGGGCACCGATGGATGGAGATGGCAACTTGGGAACCTTCACCGATTATGGTACAACACGTTCTTGGGGCAAGTTGTTGTTTCATCGAAAGTTAGCACGCCAGAGGTATCGGTTGTGGTGGTCAACTGGAACCGCCGCGAACTGTTGAAACGGGCATTGCAATCCCTCCAGGAACAGACAATTGCGGCGGAGATCATCGTCGTCGACAATGGCTCGACAGACAACTCGCCGGGCTTGGCCGAACAATTTCCCGAAGTGAAGTGGATTCTGAATACCCGAAACCACGGTTTTTGTGCCGCAAATAATCAGGGAATCCAGTTGGCCGCCGGGAAATTCGTCGCCTTGTTGAACAATGATGCCGAGGCGAAACCGGAATGGCTGGAAGCTCTGCTGGCTTGCTTTTCACATGACGATACCGGCATGGCGGCTTCGAAAATACTGGTTTGGGAAGAACCGTCCATCATCGACAAAGTAGGCCATCTGATTTACCCCGACGGCCAGAACCGGGGCCGCGGAACCGGCCAGCGCGACAGCGGCCAATATGACCGCGAAGAAGAAGTGTTGTGGCCGGATGGCTGCGCTGCCATGTACCGGAAGGCCATGCTGGATGAGATTGGTGCCTTTGACGAAGATCTCTTCGCCTACGGGGATGACGCGGAACTGGGCCTCCGGGCGAGAATAGCAGGGTGGCATTGTATCTATTCACCCCAAGCCGTGGTGCTGCACCACCGGGGCTCCACACTGGGGAAGCGTTCCATCCGGCGGCTCGCCTTGATTGAACGGAACCGTGTGCTTCTCGCGGTCCGGCATTTTCCCTGGAGCCTGCTCGCATTAAACAAGTACTACTATTTTCTGAGATTATTCTCGGGGGCCATCGCCGCTTCCAAGGGGGAAGGTGAAACCGCACTATTTCCGGGCATTTCTGGAAAACTGCGCCTCTTGGCGGGATTATTGCGCGGCGATCTGGAAGCCATCCTGATGCTGCCAAAAACGCTGTACAAGCGGGCAACTTCCAAGGTGCCGAAGCGGCTCTCCGCGAAAGAAGTGAAGGCTCTGATTCGCTCGAACACGATTTCCCTCGAAGAACTCCACACCAAGGCGGCTCTCCGTTGACCTGCATCCTCTGCGGCACCTCAGAAGCCCGGCCGCTACACCGTGGCACGGACCGGCTCTATGCCACCACGGCGGAGCAATTCTCCGTGGTCTGCTGCAATGCGTGCGGACTGGTTCGCATGGACCCGCAGCCGCCTGCCGGGGAACTGCACCGCTTCTATCCGAAACAGTATTGGTTCCAGCCGAAGCCGAGTCTCGCCGGGCACCTGGAAGAGATCTACCGGAAACTCATGATCCGCGACCATGTCGCCTTCGCCCGGGCCTGCCAACCGGCGCGGGTGCTCGATGTGGGCTGCGGCGGCGGGCTGTTTCTGCGCGAACTTCGCACACCCGGCATGAAGGTCTACGGCCTGGATGTCTCCGTGGAAGCAGCGTCCGTGGCACTGCGGCAGAACAATGTGCCGGTCGCTATTGGAGATCTGCGCGCCGCCCCCTATCCGCAGGGCAGCATGGATCTCATCACCATGTATCACGTGCTGGAACATGTCCCGGACCCGGCATCGTTTCTGCGCGCAGCCAGAGGTTTGCTGCGGCCCGGCGGCTCGCTGATCGCACAGGTGCCGAACATTGACTGCCTGCAATATGAATGGCTCGGAGCGAAATGGAGCGGCCTCGATATCCCGAGACATCTGCACTGCTTCAAGACCTTTGACATGAAGCGTATGCTGGAATCCTCCGGGTACGAGATCGTGCGCATCAAACATTTCAGCTGGCGGGATAACCCGGCCGGTCTCGCGACCAGCCTCATGCCCGAACTGGAACCCGTGGCGCGCACGGTCCGGAAGCTGGATAGCGGCCCCGTGGCGAAGCTCTGCAAGGACCTGCTCTATCTGGGTCTCGTAGTGCTTTCACTCCCCTTCGCCGCGCTCGAAGCCGCCCTGGGGAAAGGCAGTTCGGTGATGATTGAGGCGAAGCCCTCCCGATGAGCGCGACTACCATTGCCAAGGCTCTGCCGCCGTTCCTGCGCAGGCAGTTGATCCACTTCGAGTGCCTGATTGAAAGGGCGGTTGCTGAGTTTTCGAAATCCCTGCCGGATGGCTCAAGGATTCTTGACGCGGGCGCGGGCGAGGGACAATACGCAGGCTGGTTCGCCTTGCACCGCTATACCGGCGTGGATCTGGGAATCGGCGACAAGAGCTGGGACTACAGAGAACTGGACGCGCTAGCGGACCTTTGCGCGCTTCCCTTCGCCGATGCCACCTTCGATGCGGCGATCAACATCGTAACGCTCGAGCATCTTCCGGAACCCTTGCGGGCGCTGCAGGAAATCGCGCGGACACTGCGGCCCGGCGCCCGGTTGTTGATCGCCGTGCCCCATGAATGGGAAGTGCACCAGTCGCCCTATGATTTCTACCGGTATACACGTCACGGACTGCGCTATCTGCTGGAAAAAGCAGGTTTCGCCGATATCGTGATCGAGCCCGGCGGCGGGTACTTCCGCTTGCTCAGCCGCAGGCTCTTGAATGGTGTGCAATTCTCTCTCCCGCTCGGCCTGTTCTTCGCACCGCTGGCACTTGTACTGCCTTTGTTTGACGGCCTGGACAAAGAAAAAAACTTCACGGTCGGTTACATTGCCACGGCCCGGCGCCGACAATAAAAACATGCGTCTATTATTTCTCTCCGGGCTGTTTGCTGCCTGCTTATGTGCTCAAACACCGGTCGCGCAGCGGCCTGAGGTGAAGAAGGCTCTCAAATACATTGAGGCCACCCACGAACAGACACTGGCCAAACAGGTGCAGATTGCGGAGATTCCCGCGCCGACGTTCCACGAAGGGGAACGGGCGAAGTTCATGGCTGGCGAATTCAAGAAGCTGGGCCTGAAGAATGTGGAGATTGATCCGCAGGGGAATGTGCTCGGCTGGCGTCCGGGCGAAGTGGCGGATACCTTCGTCATCGCGGCCCATCTGGACATTTCATTTGCGGTGGGCGTGAATACCAAGGTCCGCAAGGAGGGCGCGCGCTGGTGGGGGCCGGGCCTGGGCGATGACAGCCGCGGTCTGGCGGCGATTCTCAATCTCTGCGAAGCGATGAACAATGCGGGCATCAAGACCCACCAGACCGTGCTTTTCGTGTCAAATGTGGGCGAAGAAGGCTTGGGGGATCTCAACGGCGTCCGCTACCTGCTGCAAAAGAGTGTCTTCAAGGACCGGATCAAGGAATTCATCTCCGTGGATGGCAGTGACCCTTCGCGCCTGGTCAACGGCGGCACGGGAGTAAAGCGTTACCGGGTGACCTTGAAGGGACCTGGCGGGCACAGTTACGGCAATTTCGGGCGCGTGAGCCCCATCCACGCCGCGGCGCGCATTATTGACCGCATGGCGGATCTGAAGGTTCCCGAGAAGCCGAAGACCACCTACAACGTGGGCACGATCACCGGCGGCACCGCGGTGAATGCCATTGCGGAGGAGTGCTCCTTTGAAGTCGATCTGCGGAGTGAAGACCTGGGGCAGTTGGACAAGATTGAACTCTTTCTGCTGGAAGCAGTGCGGCAGGGTGTGGCAGATGAGAACAAGGCACGGGCGAATTCGAAGTCTGTGATCACGGCAGAAACGAAGGTGGTGAGTGACCGGCCGGGTGGCCTGACTTCAGAGAACGGTCCTTTGCCGGAGGCTGCGAAGCGCGCGGCGGCGGCGATGGGCTTCACGCCGCATTTCAGCTACAGCAGCACGGATTCGAATATTCCGATTGGCCTCAAAATGCCGGCGCTGACCATGGGCGGTGGTGGCGCAGGCGGCAATGCACATTCGCTGAATGAGTGGTTTGAACCGGCGAATGCGTGGAAGGGTCCGCAGATGCTGCTGCTGACGCTGCTGGAGTTTGATTCCAAGCTGAAGTAGCTATTTCGGCGCATGCTGCACCGCGCCCATCCAGCTGTTGCGGGGATGTTCGAGCAGGGTGGCTGCCATCTCCAGGCGGGCGAGAACGTTCAGATCGGGGTCGGCGATCTTGAGCAGGATGAGATCGGCATCCACACCAAAAGCTTTTGTAGCCGCAATCACCGCATGGCGGTAGGCGTTCATCGAAGGCCACCAATCGCGCAGGGCTGTGTTGGTGCCGTCGGCGTCCGTGTCCATGCGGTAGAGTTCGGCGGCATCGTCGAGGGAATGGCCCACCGCCTCGCGGGCCAACTTATCGTCTTTCAGTTCGTGCGCGGCGGCCACGATGTGATCCCAAATCGGCTGGCGGGCTTGCACGTCCTTAATCTCTTTGAGCGTGTCGAGGCATTGCGAGAGAACCCTGCGGGACTGGGCGGGATCGGAATCGCCCAGGCCTTCCGCGATCATGCCGAGGGCCGAGGCTTTGCGGTCCGGGAGTTGGATGCTGCGGGCAATTTCCAGGGCTTTGTCGAACTGCCGGTGCTTCACCTCGTCGGTTGCTTTGTCATCGAAATTGAGCAGTTGCATGGCGGCGCCAAGGCGGCTGTCGGCGAGTCCGTTGGCGGCTTGCACGTCTGGCGCTGCGCCGCTGCCGCTGTTGGTGCTCCAGCTGAGCATGGTGCCCATGGATTCGCGTCCGCTGGGGAATTTCGCCAGAGCGGCCTTGAGCACGGGACGGGTGTCGAGAATCTCCGTGGCGCGCTTGGGGTCAATTTCCTGCACGATGTACATCAAGTCAAAGAAGGCGATATCGCGCGGGTCTGTAAAGGTAACGGAGCCCTTTTGACCGGAGAGTGTGGTGGAGTATTGCTGGTCTTCATTCTTCTTCGCCAGAACGTTTTCCACCACGGCTTTGACGGCGGCTTCGGCCTGCACGCGGGGCAGGTCCTTCCAGTGCTTGCCCAGAAACGTGGTAAAGCCATCCCCGCCGCGCAGAGTATAGGCAGACATGGCATAGCCGAAGAGTGCCTCGCGGCTGCCATCGCCCTCCGGCAGCTTCTCAAACACAATTTGCGCGGAGAGATAGGGGTAATTGGCCGTGGCACCGAGGGTGTTCAAGACCTCCACGGCGCGGGTAAGTTCCTTCTTCTCCACAAGCTTGAGGATGACGTTATCGATGGCTCTTTGGCGGGGATCGATGCCGTTTTCCGCCTGTATGGGGACGATCTGCCGCAGCATCTCGATGGCTTCGTCCATGGAGAGAACAGCCATCTTGCCAGCGATTTCCCCCTGCACGATGGACTTGGCATCGAAGCTGTCCGGCGGGATGCCCGCAGTGATTCCGAAGGCGCGGCGCAGGTATTCGAGAGCTTTCTTCTGGTCAAACTCCGCATAGTTTTCACCGATGTAGGCGAAGGCCATGGCAGCGACGTCCGCATGGGAAGCCGGTGCGGTCTCTGCGGCGGAATCGAGAAGCTCGCGGGCTTTTTCTTTCGGTGTAGGTTTCTCCTTCTTGGCAGGTTCCTGGGCAAGAAGGGCCGCGGAAAGCGAAAGAGCGAGCAGGAGTTTCATAAAGACTCTTTGGACGGTATCACTTTTTGCGGACTTGCGGCGGGGTACCCTGAGGGTATGTTGCTCCCGCTGTTTGCCGCGATGTTGGCCGTTCACGATTTCTCCGGCGCCGCGGCTTTGAAGTACACGGAAACCGCGGTGGCTTTCGGGGAACGCGCTTCCGGCACGAGGGCGAACACGCTGACGCAGGGTTACATCCGCAAGTCGCTGGCAGGGCGGGGCTGCACTGTTTCGGACGATAAGTTCACCGCACGGACCCCGGATGGACCCGTCGCGATGACCAACATCATTGCGAAGTTTCCCGGCACCAGCGGGCGGGCCATTGCCATCACAGGCCACTTCGACAGCAAGAAGATGCCGAAGTTCGTGGGCGCAAATGACGGCGGCTCCTCGACGGGCTTCCTGCTGGAATTCGCAGCGGCGCTGGAAGGCCGGGCGCACAAGGATGACATCTACCTGGTGTTCTTCGATGGCGAGGAAGCAGTGCGGGAATGGTCGGACACGGACAGCCTCTACGGCAGCAGGCACCTGGCCGCCAAGTGGGCACAGGACGGCACTTTGCGCAATCTGAAGGCGCTGATCAACGTGGATATGATCGGCGATAAGGACCTGCATCTGGTTTGGGAAGAAAGCTCCCACGCGGGACTGCGCCAGTTGGTCTGGGATGCCGCGGCCGCGCTGGGTTATGCCGATGCATTTCCGCGCCGGGGCGGGCCGATGGAAGATGACCACATCCCTTTTCTGCAACAAGGGGTACGGGCGCTGGATTTGATTGATTTTGATTACGGTCCCGACAATGCCTTCTGGCATACTCCGCAGGACACAATGGACAAACTCGGCGCGCACAGCTTCGAAATTATTGGCAAGACGATGCTGCGCGCAGTGGCCGGGCTCGAAGAATGGAAATAACAGCAATCGACGGCGTAGTGGTCGTCAACAAACCAGGCAATTGGACTTCGCACGATGTGGTGGCGAAGATGCGCGGCATTGCGGGCACGAAGCGTGTGGGTCACCTGGGCACGCTGGATCCGCTGGCAACCGGCGTGTTGCCTGTGATGATCGGCAATGTGACGCGGTTGGCGCAGTTTTGGGAAAAGAGCGAGAAGGTCTACGATGCAGCGGTGCGGTTCGGCTATGCAACGGACACTTACGACTGCGAAGGGGAGTTATCCGGCGCGAAGACGGAAGTTACCGTGACTGCCGACATGCTGGAGCCCTTGCTGGCCACCATGCGCGGGCCAATCGAACAAGTGCCTCCGCCGGTATCCGCCAAGAAGATCAACGGTGTTCCGGCCTATAAGCTGGCGCGGAAAAACATCGCGGTCGAATTGAAGCCGGTGCCAGTGGAGATTTACGAATTGACACTGGTTTCCGTGGAAGGGTCGCTGGCACGGTTGCATGTGCGGTGTTCGGCGGGGACTTACATCCGGTCGATTGCGCATGAGTTAGGGCGGTTGCTGGGTTGTGGCGGACACATTGAGGAACTGGTGCGGGCAAAGTCCGGGCCATTTCATATCGGGCAGGCGAAGACGCTTGAGGAACTACAGAACGGTGGATTGCAAGATGCGCTGGTGCCTGCTGATGAGTTGCTGCCACAGTTCCCGAGTGTGTATGTGGATGAGTTGACGGTCCGGCACATCCGCCAGGGCCGCGACTTCCACGTGTCTCCGTTTCGAATTGGAACCAGTGTGGGGCACGTCAAGGCAGTGAATCCGGAAGGCAAAGTGGTGGCAATCGGCAAGATCGTATTGCCGCATGTTTATCATCCGATGGTGGTGCTGTAGATTTTCCGGACGAAATGCAGTGGCGGTGATAGAGAAACCGCTCAGTTCTTGTTTTCCTTCATAGCAGCCCGGGTTTAGAGCCCAGGCGGCTGAAGAGGAGAACCATAATGATTCCGAAACTCAAGATTGCCGCGCCGCTCGTCCTGCTCATGGCCCTGGCGGCACCGTCATTCGCGGAGATTGAATACGTCAGCAACCAGGATGGCTCGTTTGGCAGCTTGAATACGACCACCTGGGCGTTCACAACCATCGCAACCGGGTTGCCTGTGTTTAACGGAATGGCTTATGTCGGCGGGGTCCTCTACGGCGACAACGGTTCCAACATCTACAAGATCGACACCACAACCGGGGCGACCACTGCCGTCGGTACAACGTCGTTGGCTTACGCGCAAATCGGCACACAGGTCGGGAATTCACTCTATGTGGGTGGCTACCTGAGTTCCGGACCATCCAATTTCTACCTTGGTCTCGACAATCTGACCAGCGGCGGCCCAATGAACCTTGGCGCTATGACGAGTTACACGGGTTGCGCGAACTTGGCGGCGGGCATGGCTGGTGTGGGGTCCATGCTTTACGTGGCGCTGGACGAAACCAACTCCAACGGTACAGGCTGCAGTCACTCAACGGTGCCGACAGCTACGAATGCGCTTTATACGGCAAATCTGAGCACGGGAGCGTTGACGGAAGTCGGCGCCACAGGCCTCCCGTTAAATGAAGTGAGCGGGATGTTTACCAACAACGGGGTTCTCTACGCGTATCTGCAATTGAGTGGTCATGATGCTATCTACTCCGTGAACACCAGCACCGGCGCCGCCACCTTCGTCGCGAACACGTCGACGCAGTTCGCCAGTGCTGCGGACGCTGCCTCCGCGGGCTCGGCGGCTACGCCAGAACCAGGCACCGTCTGGATGGGCTTGACCGGCCTGCTCTCCGCATGTTGGCTGCGGAAGAGGAAGAATGCACAGCGCTAATGGCAGGTTAGGCGGGTTCACGGTGTGATTGCGTTGCAAAAAGATGCTGCCTATTGCTTTGCGATGTCGGCGGAGAAGCTCATTCTCACGACAGACTTCGATCCCCCGGGAGGAGCACAAGTTGATGATCGCAAGATCATAGAAGTCATTGTCATTGGTGCGGAGAATTTCGGCTACGCCGAGATCGGCGGTCTGGATGATATCGAGGTCGTTGACGTCCCGAATGGGTGCAAGGTAAGGCGGGCGAAGCGGATGGCCTCGGTAGCCGCCATTTCGTACGCTTCGGCGTCTGTTTGGCTGTCTACTGGGTAACGCTGATTGAGGGATTGCCAAGAGGCCAAGCTTTCGCCCGGGGACAACTTTGCAGGGAGGATTGGGGTGTCCCGAACACTACGGATACTCAGCAGTTCGTCTTCCGACAGGGCGTGGCCGAGAAGAGTTTCGGCGGCCTGCCTTTGTTCGGGGGAAAGATCTCTGACTCTGTGCAGCATTACTGTTTCCTATCGATGATCATTGCAGAACGAGCCGGGTCTGGAACTTCCGCGCGAGTGGTGGAGGAACTGCTGCAGAACTTGATGGCCCCTCAACGTCACAATGGCAATTTATGACGGGGCTGTTTCCCGGCCGGCACAGTAAGCGATAAGCTGAGGACGATGAGATTCCAGGCCCTCGCGTTCCTCCTGCTGCTGCCCGCTCTTGCCCTGGGGGATGATTTTGACTCGCTCCGCCTGCGCTGGCGGCAGACGCTGACCGGCGGGACGCCCGATGCGACGCTGCCCGCGGTGCAGTCGAAAATTGCCGCCGTTGAATCGACGGCGAAGAATGATTCCGCATCGCTCGTGCGCAGCGCCAACCGGACAGCGCTTTGGACGGACATCGCCAGCACAACAGTCTCGGCGGATATCAGCAGTAACTACGGCAGGCTGCGGGATATGGCCATCGGCTGGGCAACTCCAGGACAGAGTCAATACCAGAGCGCGCCGCTGCTGGCCGATATTCTGGCAGGCATGGACTGGATGGATGCCAACCGGTATAACTCCAAAACCAAGGAATACGATAACTGGTGGGATTTTGAAATCGGATCGCCTGGTTATGTTGTGGACATTGCGATTCTGCTCTACGACCAACTCACGCCGGACCAATTGAATAGATATATGGCGGCGGTGGATCACTTCGATTCTGATCCGCGCATCATGATCGTAAATACGGTGTCAACGGGTGCCAACCTGGCGGATAAGTGCCGTATTGCCTTGCTTCGCGGCATCCTGATCAAAGACAGTACGCGGGTGCAGTCCGCCGTGACTTACTTAAGCCCGGTCTTTGCCTATGTCACATCCACCGACGGCTTTTATGCGGATGGCTCCTTCATACAACACACCAAGCACCCTTACACCGGCAGTTATGGACTGGTGCTGTTGACGGATATCGCGAATCTTCTCGCGCTCCTGGCAGGTTCGCCCTGGGACGTGAAAGATCCCGGTCGTGCGAATGTCTCCAAGTGGATCAGCGATTCCTTCACACCACTGCTCTATGAAGGAGCCATGATGAATATGGTGATGGGGCGGGCGATTTCGCGCACCAGTTCCCCGGATCATGGCATCGGCCACAGCACCATCGCGGCGATGCTTCGCTATATCCCCTCAGCCGCGCCCGCGGAAGCTGCCGTGATCCAGAGTTGGGTCAAACGCTGGCTGGTGGATGACACTTCGCGCGACTATTCCTCCGGGCTTGCTCTCGATCAGATCACCGCCACGCGGCACCTGCTGGATGACTCAACAGTCGCGCCGGCGGAACTGCCCTACTCGAGCCGGATCTATGCCTCCATGGATCGTGTGGTCCATCTGCGGCCCACCTGGGCGGCCGGGATCGCCATGCATTCCACGCGAATTTATAACTATGAGAGCATCAATAATGAGAATCTTCACGGCTGGCATACCGGTGATGGCATGCTCTATCTCTATAATTCTGACCTGACACAGTTCGCCGATATCTTCTGGCCTACTGTTGACCCCCAGCGACTGCCCGGCACTACGGTAATTGCAGGCTCACAGGCCAGGCAGAGCCAGACGGGCGGGAGCAACGCGGTGGGTGGCGCGGCGCTGGATAGTTACAGCAGTGTGATGATGTATCTGCAGCCGGATGGCGGGCAGTTGAAAGCGCGGAAGTCATGGTTTCTGTTTGACGATGAGATTGTTGCGCTGGGAGCAGATATCCGCTCCACTGCGGCGGGACAGGCTGTTGAGACTGTAGTGGAGAACCGTCGCTTGAGTTCGGGCTCTGTATTCTCGGCGGACCCCGGCGGCACCTGGGCTCACCTCGCCGCCCCAGCCGCCAGCGCAAGTATCGGTTATGTTTTCCCCAACGGACCGGGCTGGACCGCACAACAGATCAACACCAGCGGCTCCTGGAAAGATATCAATGCGGGTTACTCCGCAACCGTATTGAGCGCTCCGTATGAAACCATCTGGTTCAGCCATGGAATTGCTCCCACGGCTGGAAGTTACTCCTATGTTCTGCTGCCCGGGAAGACGAAAGACCAGACGGCAGCATACGCGGCCAATCCTGCAGTAACAGTAATTCAGAACGATGCGAATGCACAGGCTGTCTCTCATGCGGGGCTCGGCCTGCGTGCTGCCAACTTCTGGGCCGCAGCGACTTCGAATGGCATCAAGAGTGACAGCATTGCGTCCGTGCTAATGCATGAAGGACAGGGGCTTATCTCGGTTGCCGTCGCAGACCCCACACAAACCAATACCGGCACGATACATCTGGAACTGAATATCTCCGCCGTCTCGCTGGTGTCAGCCGACCCTGGCGTTACCGTGGATCAATTGAGCCCGACTCTGCGCCTCAGCTTTGCCGTGAAAGGCACGGCCGGTGCCGCCTTGAAGATTACTTTGCGCACCACGGTACCACCTGCCGGCGCGGGTACTCCGGTCATGGTCTCCGCCGCCTCTTATGGCCCGACCGTGGCACCGGACATGCTTGCATCGTTGTACGGCATGAACCTCGGCTGGCGGCTGGTGACAGCCACCTCCATACCGTGGCCCACGGCACTAAACGGCACCAGCCTGACCGTGACAGACAGCGCCGGAGTAAGTCGCAGCGCGGCTCTGGTACTCACCGCCCCTGGACAGGTGAACTTTGTTGTTCCACCGGGCACGGCAACGGGCGCGGCAACTTTCAAGATCGCTGGAACTCCCGTGGGAACCCTCTCTGGCAGCGTGACTATACAGGCCGTGGCTCCTGGCATCTTCACCGCTGATGCATCGGGACATGGTGTTCCCGCAGCGCTTGCATCCCGGTTCGACAATGCGACGCAGAAGCAAACGGGGTTGCCTGTGTTTACCTGCAACTCCGGCTGTACCGCGGCACCAATCGCCCTGGATGGAAATTCCACGGTCTATCTAAGCCTCTACGGCACGGGCATCCGGGGAACCAAAACCAATGTCACATGCACTATAGGTGGAGTAAGTGCGCCTGTTCTCTACGCGGGCGCGCAGGGCAGCTTTGCGGGTCTGGATCAAGTGAATATTCAACTTCCCCCGGAACTCGCGGGACGCGGTGATGCCGATCTCGTCCTGACCGTGGATGGCATTCCTGCCAACACAGTGACCCTCAAGTTCCAGTGACGTAGTAAGATACGGCGTGTCGATTTTGAACCGAAGAACATTTCTACAGAGCGCGGCCCTGGCTGCCGCCGCCGGGTCGCTCGAAGCAGCGCCAACGCCCCTTCGTCTGGGTGTGGTCACACGGGTCCGCAAGGGGGAAGATCCCAACGTTGCGGTGAGCCGCGTGAAATCGCTTGGCTTTCCCACCTGCCAGATCAACGTGCAAGGCCTGAAACTGAGTGATGCAGGTCCCTTGAAAGCAGCGCTGGCGAAGAATAACGTGGAGGCCACGGCAATCATGGAACTTGGCCCGGGCAAGATGGTTTGGAACTTTACCGAAGGCCCCGCAACCATTGGCCTGGTGCCTGCCGAAACCCGCCGCGCCCGGATTGATGCACTGAAACTGGCGCTCGATGTCGCGGCGGAGGCCGGGATTCCCGCCTTGCAGACACACCTTGGTTTCATTCCCGAATTTCCGGGTGATCCACTCTTCGCGGAAACCGTTGCTGCAGTGAAGGAAGTGGCTGTTCATGCCAAAGCGAAGGGCCTCTGGATTCATTGTGAAACCGGGCAGGAGAGCCCCGTGACGCTGCTTCGCTTAATCGAAACCGTCGGCACCGGCAACCTCGGCGTCAACCTTGATACAGCGAATCTCATACTTTACGGCAAGGGAAATCCTGTGGATGCCATGGATGTCATCGG
The DNA here is from genome assembly GCA_903923395.1 of uncultured Acidobacteriia bacterium. GTDB lineage: Bacteria > Acidobacteriota > Terriglobia > Bryobacterales > Bryobacteraceae > BOG-234. The sequence goes on along the minus strand of CAIXXM010000031.1, from coordinate 65,806 downwards.
TAAATATGTCCGCGGGTTGCATGCCAAGGATGGACTGTTCCCAACCGACCCGAAGAACCTCGGCAAAGAAGTGCCTATCGGCAACGGCAAAGTAGATTTTCCAGCTGTCATCAAGCGCCTGCGCGACTTACACTACACCGGGGCCATCACCATCGAGCGGGAAATCGAAGGCGCGCGGCAAACGCAGGATATTCTCGCATCCAAGGCCTATCTGGAAAAGTTGATCGCACAGGGGTAAGTACACCCGGCCATTGAGCAGCTTACTGTTTCGCGTAGATCATGACGTGATTCCCGTAAGCCGCCAACAACTCCCCTTCCCTGGTCACGTCAATAGAATGCAGGCCGGATTTTTCAGGCATCTCGACCCAGCCAAGAATCCGGCCTGTTGACTTATCCAGCTTTACCAGCAATCCCGGGGATGAAGTTGGCAAGTCCACGGGATGCAGGGCAGCATACAAAAGACCTCCGGCAAGACGCAGCGAGTAAGTCTTGCCAACCGGAAACTCCGCTTCGTACTTACCCTCCAGCGTAAAGCGCTGTATACGGCCATTCTCACGGTCTGCAATCCAGAGCTTCTTGCCATCTGAAACGATGGAGTGCGGCAGATTGAATTCTCCGGGGCCGATACCGCGATGCCCCCATTCCCTGACCTTGCGCCCGTCCAGCGTATACTCCAGCACCCGGGCGTTGCCATAGCCATCGGTAATAAAGACACGGCTCCCGGCAAAGGCAATATCCGTGGTTCCATTGAAAGCACTGTTTGTTCGGGGCTGCCCGCCAACTTCAATCGTCAGAAGACGTTCCCCGCGAGGTGAGAACTTATACACTGTGGAGGAAGCGGCATCCACCGTCCAAATATTTCCCTGCGGATCAAGCCGGATCGAGTGCGGGATCTTATACATGCCCTTGCCCCAGGAACGCAGAACCTTACCCGTGCGATCCACCACAACAATGGGGTCAGCTTTGTCGCCACGCTGGATGAGAAAGATATTGCCGCGGGCATCCAGTGACATCCAGGAGATCATGCCTAGTTCCCAGCCAGACGACGGTGGCTCAAGAAGCAACTCCTTGGCGATAAAGGGGAGCCGTGGCGCGGCGGCGATGAGTTCCCTGCTGCGCGCACCTGCTTTTGCCTTCGCCTCAGGGGAAAGAGATGTGACGGGGTTCGTCTGCGCCAGTAAAGTCAGCATCAGCCAGGGGAAGACCGCAGCGCGGAGCAAGGTTCGGGCAGACATTGCGTCATTGTACGCCCAAGACCATGCAGCCTTTGTGATACCCTCATCCGCAGGCTTTTGACCACAAACATGACCCGGTGGACCTTCCTCTTCAGTGCAGCAGCGGTGGCAGCACAGGCTGCAAAAACACGCCCCAACATCCTACTGCTGCTTGCGGACAACTGGGCCTGGCCACATGCGGCGTGCGCGGGGGATCCGGTCATTCGCACACCAACCTTTGACCGCATCGCCAGGGAAGGCGTGCTCTTCACGCATTCCTTCGCTCCGAATCCATCCTGCTCGCCATCGAGGGCGCTGCTTCTGACTGGACAGGAGACGCACCGTCTGGGCGCAGCGGCCAGCCTTTACGGCAATATGTCACCCAACATCCCCACTTATACCGGCCTGTTGGAGAAGGATGGCTACTTTACGGGTTTCTCAGACAAGGGCTGGGGACCCGGTTCGCCGGAGAAAGCCGGTTGGGCACATAATCCTGCAGGGCGAAGTTATCCGAATTTTGACGCTTTCCTCCAGGCCAAGCCGGCCGGGCAGGCCTTCTGCTATTGGTTCGGCAGTCATGATCCGCATGTGCCCTGGAACCGCGGGCAGGAACGCAAGGCACATATGGATGCTGCGAAAGTCAAGGTTCCGGCGCATCTGCCGGATACGCCAGTGGTCCGCGATGACATTCTGAATTATTACTGTGAAGTGGAGCAGTTCGACTTTGAATGCGGCGAGATTCTGAAGACTTTGGAAGCGCGCGGGGAACTCGATAATACGCTCATCGTCATGACCAGCGACAATGGCTGGCAGATGCCGCGCGGTCTGGGCAACTGCTATGACCTCGGTGTCCGAACCCCGCTCGCCATGCGGTATCCAGCCATGATCCGGGCTGGGCAGGTCCGCGAAGATTATGTTTCGTTCGGCGATCTTGCCCCTACGTTTTTGGAAGCCGCGGGAATCGCCGCGCCGAAGACACTAACCACTTACAGCCTCTTTTCAAACCACCGCCGCGCAGAGATGTTTGTGGAGCGCGAACGCCACGCGAATGTCCGCAAAGGAGATCTTAGTTACCCGGTCCGTGGCGTTCGCACAGCGGACTTCCTCTATCTCCGCAACTTTGAGCCGGATCGCTGGCCCGCCGGGGACCCCGAGTTTTACTGGGCGGTGGGTCCATACGGTGATGTGGATGACTCACCCACCAAACAGATGTTACTCAAGGACAAGCCGCAACCCTTCTTCGATCTGATTCTGGGCAAGCGGCCTGCCGAGGAGTTATATGACGTGAAGCGCGATCCGGATCAAGTCCACAACCTTGCCGCTGATCCAAAGCTTGCCAAGGTGAAGATTGCCCTCGCGGCAAAAGTACAAGCATGGATGCAGGACACCGGCGATCCACGCGCCACAGATCCACACACCGATTTCTGGGACCGTGCACCGTATTCCGGAGCAAAACTCAAGACCAAATGAACAACCGCCTACTTTCTCTCGACGTCTTCCGTGGCGCGGTCATCGCGCTCATGATCATCGTCAATACGCCGGGCAGCGGACGCGACTCCTATGCTCCGCTCCACCATGCAAAATGGGATGGCTGGACAATCACGGACACGGTCTTTCCCTCCTTTGTGTGGATTGTAGGTCTCGCCATGACGCTGTCTCTGGCCAAGCGCCTGTCCGGGGGAGTTCCGAAGGGAAGACTAATCCTGCAGATTCTGCGCCGCGCGGTGATTCTCTACGCACTTGGATTACTGCTCTACGGCTTCCCCGAATATGATCTGCACACGCTGCGGCTGCTGGGTGTCCTGCAGCGTATCGGCATCTGTTACGCCATCGCAGGAACGATCTATGTCACAACACCCTGGCGTGGACAGATCGCATGGATCATCGGCCTGCTCACTTCATACTGGCTGATCATGACGCTGGCACCGGTGCCGGGCATCGGTGCGGGCCATTTGGATGTGGAGGGGAATTTCGCGCACTATGTTGACAGTCTGCTGCTCGGTTCGCATAACTACGCGAACACGAAGACCTGGGACCCCGAAGGCATTGTCAGCACTCTGCCGGCAATAGCGACGATGTTATTCGGTGTGATGGCCGGGCATCTCTTGCGTCTGCGCCGCGAGTTGGCGGAACGGACGACCTGGATGTTTGTACTTGGCAGCCTGCTGCTGGGCCTGGGTATGATCTGCCACGAATGGCTGCCCATCAATAAGAAGTTATGGACCTCGTCGTTCTCGCTTTTCATGGCCGGTTTGGATTTCACGGTCTTCGGAATCTGCCTCTGGCTGATCGATGGCTGCGGCTGGAAGCGGTGGACAAAACCGTTCGTCATCCTGGGGAGCAATGCGATTGTGGTGTACCTGGCGTCAGAGTTCGCGGAGGAAATACTGTCGCTGTTACATTGGCGGAAACTCATTTACCAGACAATCTTTGTGCCCCTTGCTTCACCAGCGAATGCATCGCTGCTTTACTCACTGGCGTACACAGGGGTGATGTTTCTGCTTGCGTGGGTAATGTACCGGCGGCGTTGGTTCGTGCGGGTGTAACTTTCATATGCCCGGGCGGACAAGGATGCTTACAAATGATCCGGCGGTGCCTCGTTTAGCCGTTTCGGAGCTTCCACCTCCGGCATCGGGAAGTCCGGGCGCTTCATATCATTGTTCATCTTCTCGAAGCCATCCTTCAGCACCTTAGACTTGTCCGCATCGGCATTACTTCCCGGCACCGGCGCTTCCACCGGCGGGAGCGGCTCCCCGGCCAGTCTCTCATCGCTGTGAGAGAACGTTTCCGCCATATAGGAGTTCAGTTTCTTGTAACCATAAATGGCAAGAAACAACGCAATCACGGTGATCAGGAACTTATGATAGACATTCAGTTTCATGCGAATGAGTACTGCATTGTACTTTTTCCTGCTCACCTGCGGTTGACAAAAGATAATAAACTAGAGGCTGTTCATGCGCCACGCCAACCTGCTCCTGACCCTGCTGCTGCCTGTCACCGGACTGGCTGCCGTGAATTTCGACCGCGAAATACGCCCCATCCTGTCGGACAACTGCTTCTCATGCCACGGGCCGGATGCCTCCAAGCGCATGGCGAATCTGCGCCTCGATACGGCGGAAGGTGCATTTGTGCGCAATGTGATCGTGGCAGGCAAGTCCGCGGAAAGCCACCTGTTCGCCCGCGTCAGTTCCAGCGGCAAAGACAAGATGCCGCCGGATTACTCCGGTCGGTCACTCACGCCAACGCAGGTCACGCTCCTGAAACAGTGGATTGACGAAGGCGCGAAGTGGGAGACCCACTGGGCGTTTGCCGCACCGAAGCGTGCTGCTATCCCCGCGGTCAAGGAACCGGCGTGGGTGAAAAACCCCATCGACAATTTCATCCTCTCCAGACTGGAGCAGGAAGGCTTGAAGCACTCGCAGGAGGCAGACAAAGCGACGCTCCTGCGGCGGGTCAGTTATGATCTCACCGGTTTGCCGCCGACGCCCGCTGAATTGAAATCATTCCTCGCGGACCAGAGTCCCGACGCCTACGAAAAACGCGTGGATGCCCTGCTGCAATCTCCCCGCTACGGCGAACGCATGGCGATGCAATGGCTGGATCTTGCCCGCTACGCCGACACCCACGGCTATCACATCGACAGTAATCGCGAAATGTGGCATTGGCGGGACTGGGTGATCGCAGCCTTTAACAAGAACATGCCGTATGACCAGTTCACCATCGAGCAATTGGCGGGAGATCTTTTGCCGAATGCGACTCTGGAGCAGAAACTTGCCAGCGGCTTCAACCGCAACCACATGATCAACTTTGAGGGAGGCGCGATCCCGGAAGAATATCAGGTGGAGTATGTAGTGGATCGGCTGGAGGCAACATCCACAACCTGGATGGGCCTCACCATGGGCTGCGCGCGCTGCCATGATCATAAGTACGACCCGATTCCCCAGAAAGACTTCTACCGCTTCTTTGCTTTCTTCAATAATGTGAATGAGAAAGGCCTGGACGGGCGGAACGGCAATGCAGAGCCGTTTCTGCAGTTACCCACTGCATCACAGAAAACAAAGCAGGACGAACTCAAGAAACTGATCGCCGCGCACGAGAAAGCACTGAGTGAAGACCGGATCAGCAAGGCCCAGCTGGCCTGGGAGCAGCAGTTGATCGCCTCATTACAGCCGGAGACCATGGACGGTCTCACCGCCCACTATGAATTCGATGGCAATCTGGCGGACTCCAGCGGTAATCATCAATATGGCCGCGTGGTGAAAGGCGACCTTACCTATGCGAATGCCGCCGTGGACCGCGGTGCCGATTTCGACGGGCAGACCAACGCAGTTTTCGCGCATGTCCCAGCCTTCGATGCCAGGAAGCCTTTCGCCGTTGCGCTCTGGCTCAAGATCAACAACAAGCTGCGAATCCCGGTGCTCCAGCAGGGCCAGTTCGAAATGTGGCTCGACGATTTTGAACTTTCCGGAGTGCAGCAACGCGTGCCGAAACTCTATGTACGATTGGGTGCAGTCGCGGTCCGCACAGTGAGCCGGCTTCCCTGGCCGGACAACATGAATCATGTGGCCGTGAACTTTGACGGCACGGCCTTCCAGATCGCCGTGAACGGAACGCTAGTGCCGACCGAACCCGTAAAGACCGAAGCCAGCGATCATGGCCCCACGCTCGAGATCCCTTTCTACAAAGGGCGCATCGATGATCTGAGAATTTACACCCGCACACTGCGCGGTTCTGAGGTCACCTATCTTGCGGAACAGAAACCGCTGCGGGCAACACTGAACATACTGCCGGCCAAGCGTGCCAATGACCAGAAGACCTGGCTGCGGAATTATTACTTGACCAAGGCTGCGCCGGAAGCCGACCAGAAGTTATGGGCGGAGTTAAAGGAATTGCGCGCAGAAGAGAAGAAACTCACGGCGCAGATTCCCACCACCATGGTGATGTCTGAACTGACTGCCAATCCGCGGGAAACCTTTGTTCTGGCGCGTGGAGATTACAGGAATCAGACGGAAAAGGTTACCCCCGCGGTGCCTTCCGTACTGCCTCCCATGGAGGCCGGTCTGCCCGCCAACCGGCTGGGTCTGGCGAAGTGGCTGGTCGATCCGGCGAACCCACTTACCGCACGCGTCGCCGTGAACCGCTTCTGGCAGATGGAGTTCGGGACGGGCATCGTCAAAACTCTTGAGAATTTCGGCGCACAGGGCGAACCACCCAGTAACCAAATCCTGTTGGACTGGCTCGCTACCGAATTCATCCGCACCGGTTGGGATGTGAAGGCGGTGCAGCGGCTCATTGTAACTTCCGCAACTTACCGGCAAAGCTCCCGCGTCACGCCGGAGTTACTCGAAAAGGACCCCGAGAACCGTCTGCTCGCGCGCGGCCCCAGGTTCCGTTTGCCTGCCGAGATGCTGCGTGACGGCGAACTTTACCTCAGCGGTCTGCTCAAGGAAAGTCTGGGTGGTCCCAGTGTGAATCCCTATCAGCCGGAGGGGGTGTGGGAAGCCATTGCCTTCGGTGACGGCTTTACTTCGCAGACATATAAGCAGGACCATGGCGATGCATTGCACCGGCGCAGTATGTACACCTATTGGAAACGCACGGCTCCGCCACCCGAGATGACGACCTTCGACGCGCCGGACCGCGAGAAGTGCGCCGCTCGCCGCTCTCTCACCAACACCCCGTTACAGGCGCTTGTTCTGCTGAATGATGTGACCTTCGTGGAAGCTGCGCGGGCATTGGCGGAACGGATCATGACGGAGGGCGGCACCACACCGGAACAGCGCCTCGGCTATGGCTTCCAACTCGCGACAGCCCGCGCTCCGAAGCCGGCGGAGGTGAAGATACTCCGCGAAGAACTGAATGCGGAAATGCTCGAATTCAAGAAGCATGAGGACCGCGCAGAAGCTCTGCTGAAGAATGGCGAAGCCCCCGTCAATCCCAAGCTCAACAAATCCGAACTGGCCGCCTGGACCACCGTAGCCAGCATGATCCTGAACCTCGACGAGACGATAACAAAGCAATGATCCAGCTCACACGCAGGCACTTCTTTCAACGCGGAGCAGCGGGCATCGGGATTCCCGCCCTGGCCGCATTGCTTCAGGCGGATACCGGTGGGCTCCAGGGCTTGCCGCACTTTCCACCCAAGGCGAAGAGGATTATCTATCTCCATCAATCCGGCGCGCCCTCACAGTTAGACCTTTTTGATTACAAACCGGCACTGAATAAGCTTCACGGGACGGAATTGCCAGGTTCCGTGCGAATGGGGCAACGGATTACCGGGATGACTTCCGGACAGAGCTCCTTCCCGGTCACCAAGTCTATTTTCAGCTTTAAACAATACGGCAAGTCCGGCGCGTGGCTGAGCGAGTTACTGCCACACACCGGCAAGATTGCGGATGATATCTCCATCATCCGCACCGTCAACACTGAGGCGATCAATCATGACCCGGCCATCACTTTTATCCAGACGGGGAGTCAGCAACCCGGCCGCCCCAGCTTTGGCTCGTGGGTTAGTTATGGCCTTGGCAGTGAGAACCAGAATCTGCCGGCGTTCGTGGTCCTGATTGCGCAATCCAGCGCGATCAATACCGATCAACCGCTCTTCTCGCGGCTCTGGGGAAATGGCTTTCTGCCTTCGAAGTATCAGGGCGTGAATTTCCGCTCCTCCGGCGACCCTGTTCTCTATCTTTCCAATCCGGCGGGGATTGACCAGGCGACACGGCGTCGAATGCTGGATGGCCTCGGCAAACTCAACCAGATGGGCGCGGAGACCTACGGCGATCCGGAGATCGAAGCCCGCGTCGCCCAATACGAAATGGCCTACCGGATGCAAACGTCCGTGCCGGAACTGACTGATCTCTCCAAGGAGCCGCAGAGTACTTTCGATCTGTACGGCCCGGATTCCCGCAAGCCCGGCAGTTATGCCGCGCAGTGTCTACTTGCCCGGCGTCTGGCCGAGCGCGGCGTTCGTTTTATCCAGATCTACAAGCGCGGCTGGGACCAGCACAGTGACCTTCCCCGTGACCTCGCGCTGCAGTGCCAGAGTGTGGATCAGCCCTCCGCGGCGCTGGTTACCGACTTAAAGCAGCGCGGCTTGCTGGAAGATACTCTGGTCATCTGGGGCGGAGAGTTCGGCCGCACCGTGTACTGTCAGGGTAAGTTGATGGATGGCAATTACGGACGCGACCACCATCCCCGCTGCTTCACCATGTGGATGGCCGGCGGCGGCATCAAACCGGGACTTACTTATGGCGAGACCGATGATTTCTCCTACAATGTGGTCAAAGATCCAGTGCATGTACATGACGTGCAGGCTACGGTCATGCGCTGTCTCGGCGTGGACCACAAGCGCCTGACATTCCAGTTCCAGGGACGGCACTTCCGCTTGACGGATGTGGCAGGGCAGATTGTGGAGAAGCTGATCACTTAGTAGTCAGCCCCCGGTTCCGGATGAGTCAGGAACCATTCATAACGCGTCCCGGCAAGCGTTTCTGCAACTTGGTCGTAATTACGGATCGCTTCGCGAAGAGTGCGGGTTTCCTGTTTCAGTGTCCGGCCCTGCTGGAATGCTGGAGTTACTCCGAGGAAGTGGTGAACGGCAAGCTGGCATGGTCCATTGGCCGTGACTAACTGTTCGTAGGTGAGATCAATGTGCGGATGAGCCGCGAAGACGGAGCGCATCCGCCCGAAGCCTTCTTCAATATCCGCAAAAGATTGCAGCAACAGAGTTGGATCAAGCACACAGGGCAAAGCCTTCCCCAGCGCCTTCTCACCCGGCTTTACTGCCCATTGGCTGGTCTGTTTCGCCGTTTCCCAACTCACCATGAGTCGCAGCAGGTTCTGACGGGTGAGAAAGATGATGCGGATATCCGTATCGGCTTCGAGTTTGTCCCAGATTTGCCGGTGCTCCGGATAGTTGATCCAACAGTGGAAGTACATCAGCTTGAAGCCCGCAGCCTTTTTCCCTTCACGGGAAGCCGAGTAAAACGCCTGCAAGCCCTCCCACGGGTGGCCGGCAAACGCAGGGGCTTCCATGAATTCGGGTTCGTCCAGAATTTCCCAGCCGCAGAAGATTTCGGGATGCGCGTCGAGTTCGGTGACAAGCCAGTTGGTTCCGGAACGGGGTGTACCCGCAATCAGGAAGCGGGTTTGGGGTGCATTATGTGCGTCGGGGATCGCGCTCGAAGCAGACATTGATTGGAGTCTATCAGCGGAGGGCAGTCCGGCGTGTTGCATGTCGCAGTGGAATAACTCATCCACGTCCTGCTAAGCTGATCTGCAATGTCGAAGTGGTTCTGTGGGATAGGCTGGTTCCTTGCGACCGGCGCTGCGATGTTATTCGCCCGCTTGATTTGGGAAGAGACATTTCTGACCTGGCAGTTAGGTCCCCAGATGGTTGGCTTCTCTCTGGCACACGATTACGGCGCGGTGTTGTTCCTGTTCCCGCCGCTGCTGCTGCTCTGGACAGTTATCGCGCTGGTCATCACAATCCATGGTCTGGTCAAGAAGAAGAGGGTTTCCCGAAAGCGCTGGATGTCACTCGGCGCGATTGCTGCGTTGATTGTGACCGGCAGTCTCCCGGAAGGCTTCTGGCAGACGGCCTTTGCAGGTCAGATGGCAAAGTCCCCTGCGTCGGCGGATTTGTTGACGTACGCGGCGGCGCGATCCGAAGTTCGGACAGTGAGAGCGCTGCTGGATCATGGCGTTCCGGTGAATGCGAAAGATAACTATTACTGGAAGACAGCGCTGCATGGTGCAGCTGCCAGAGGGAATGTGGAACTCATTCAACTCCTGCTGTCCCGTGGTGCGGCGATGAATGCACTGGACAGGGCCGGCGACAGTCCGCTGGAGATTGCGATGTCCAGCCACCAGGATGCTGCCGCCAAAATGCTGGCCGCCGCCGGGGCAATCCGCACGCGGGGCAGCGACCAGCAGCGGGAGCAAGCGATACGGGATGAGGTATCGGAAACAATGAAACACACTGGCCGGTGAAGCTGCCAGTCTCCGCGCCGGTTTGCTTAAGGAGCAGTGTGAGTTGACCCGTGAGGTACGGAATTTAGAGCCACCGCCGCGCTGGTCACGCGATTGAGGACATCAAACAACCGCTCCCATTCCCCGTCTGGAAGCGCTGTCCGAAGCCTGTCCTGCGCGGTCGCCCAACCCGGCAGGGCGGCTTCATGAATCTCCCGGCCATCCTTCGTTAACCCGTAACCGCGCGCCCGCTTATCCCTGGCGGCAGGTACCACCTCGACCCAGCCGTTCTTCTGCAGCACCTTGAAGTTCCGGGAGAGCGTCGTCTTATCGAGCCCCAGTACGCGGCCGAGTTGGGTTTGGCTCAAGCCAGGGGCGCGGTGCAATGCGGAGAGCAGCGAATACTGCGCAGGTTCCAGCGTGCCGCCCATCGAGTCGCTGTACAACTGCGTGACCAGACGCGCCGCCCGCCGGAGGTTGGCGCACGCACAACCAAGATCGGGCAGACTCATTGCTGTTGCACAAGCAACCGCAGCGGAGAGAGCGGCCCCAGCGGCATGTAGTCAAAGGACGCGAAATTCTCCTTGATCAGCGGAAGCTTCTCAAGAATGACCTTCGCCTCTTCCACCGTCTTGCAATCCAGGAGGAAGACCACACCCTTGCCATCGCCACGCGCCCACCATTGCTGGATCTTGCCATCCAGATACAGGTTGACGGTATCGCGCACCTCCGTCTGCATGACCTTCATGATCTGTTCGCGCTGCACGCCGGGCTTCACAGTGAGCGTGGCGAGGACGTGCGTAACTTTGGGAGGCGCCTGGTTCTGGGCGAACAGAGATACTGCCGCAAGGAGGAAGAGAATTAATCGTTGCATATGCAACTACTTTACCTGCACCCTTTGCCCGGAGCAAGAGAATTGTTATTCTGACTGGCAGCTATGACGATTGAAGAACGACTCGAGGCTCTGACAATGAATCTCGAGTTGCTGGGCCACAGACTTGTGGACTTCGAAGCAGCCACCGAAAAGCGGCACGCTGATTTTGAGCAGGAACAAAAGCGGCAGGACGCCATGATCACCAGACTTGGTGAAATCCTGATTCAGACAGATACAACGGCGCAACACATCGACGAGAAGGTCGACTCCCTCGCAGACAGCACCCTGAAACTGATGACAGCCATCTCCGCGCAGCAGATGAGAATAGAAGCGCTGGACCGAAAAGCTTCATAATTCCCCGGCGTCCCCCGCCCGCCGCGCATCATCCAACTCCACATGCGCTTCTACGAATTCTCCACTGGCTTCGGGCTCGACCAACTCCAACTCCGCGAACGCGAAAGCCTCACTCCGGGTCCGGGGCAGGTCATCGTCAAAGTCCACGCCTGTTCGCTGAATTACCGCGACCTCCTCGTCGCCCAGGGCGCTTACGGACGGGGAATTCCGGCCCCGCGCATTCCGCTTTCTGACGGTGCCGGGGAAGTCATCGCGGCAGGACCAGGCGTCACCCGCGTAAAACCCGGCGACCGTGTGGCTGGCATTTTCATGCAAGGCTGGATTTCCGGCGATGTGGACGACGCCAAGTTCGCCACAGCCATGGGTGGCGCAATCGACGGCATGCTGGCCGAAGAGGTCTGCCTGCACGAGGAAGGCTTGGTGAAAATCCCGGAGCATCTCTCGTATGAAGAGGCCGCTGCCCTGCCCTGCGCCGCCGTCACCGCCTGGAATGCACTCTTCGTTTCGGGTCAACTGCAGCCGGGCGAAACCGTGCTCGTGCAGGGAACCGGCGGCGTCTCCATCTTCGCGCTGCAGTTCGCCAAACTGGCCGGGGCGAGGGTCTTCGCCACATCCTCCAGCAATGCCAAGATCGAACACCTAAAAGCACTCGGGGCCGGTGCGGTGGTGAACTACAAGGACGTCCCGGCGTGGGACAAAGTCGCCCGTGACTGGACGAACGGCACCGGCGTGGACCATGTGGTCGAAGTGGGCGGCGCGGGCACCCTCGGAACATCCATCAAAGCCATCCGCCGGGCAGGACACATCGCGCTGATCGGCGTCCTCACCGGCGGCGAAATCGATCCGCGCCCGCTGCTGATCAAGTCTGTGAGGTTGCAGGGCATTTACGTCGGCTCCAGGGACATGTTCGAGGCAATGAACCGGGCAATCTCCGCGGCAAGGCTGCGGCCGGTGATCGACCGCGTGTTCCCCTTCGAAGAAGCGCGCGCAGCCATGGAGTACATGCTCTCCGGCGCGCACTTCGGCAAAGTCATCATCCGCGTGTCCTGAGCGCACACCTGTGCGGGTTGTGTAACGCAATTTCGCCCCACCGCGTCCAAAGTGGCAGTTCCCGGGTTTATACTGCAATCAGGAGTTCTGTAATTATGGGTGTGCTCTCCCGTCAAACGGTCGCGTATGTAACGTTGTTCGCGCTGCTGCTCCCTGCCGCTTCGTGGGCAGGTGATAAGAAGAAGACCGATCCCGACGAGATTGGCAATCGGGATGTCGGCAAGGGTATCAATTTCTACTCGATTGAGAAAGAAATCGGACTTGGCAAGCAGATGGCGCAGGAAGTGGAGCGCCAGGCACGGATTGTGGATGACCCCATCATTGCGGAATATGTGAACCGAGTTGGACAGAATCTGGTTCGCAACTCTGACGCCAAAGTACCGTTCACCATTAAAGTTCTGGACGACGACACCATCAACGCCTTCGCGCTTCCCGGCGGCTTCTTCTTCGTGAACACCGGCATTCTCATCAACGCGGAAAACGAAGCGGAAATGGCTGGCGTGATGGCGCATGAAATCGCGCACGTCGCGGCACGCCATGGCACACGGCAGGCGTCGCGCGCGGATCTGGTGAACTACGGTTCGATTCCCTTGATCTTCCTGGGCGGCTGGGCCGGATACGGTATCCGGCAGGCAGCGGGCCTGGCGATTCCCATGGGCTTCCTGACCTTCTCCCGCGCCTTCGAATCTGAAGCCGACTTCCTGGGCCTGCAGTATATGTACAAGGCCGGTTATGACCCGACCTCGTTCGTCGACTTCTTTGAAAAAGTGCAATCGCAGGAAAAGAAGAAGCCCGGCACCATGGCGAAAGTCTTCTCGACCCACCCCATGACCGATGACCGCATCAAGAATTCGCAGTTGGAAATCCAGAAGTACCTGAAGGCGAAGCCCGAGTATGTGGTTTCCACCAGCGAGTTCAATGATGTGAAAGGTCGCGTGCTGGCACTGCATAACCGCCGGAAGTCGGACGACAGCAAAGATTCCGGCCGGCCCACGCTGCGCCGCAACCCGAACGGCACCATCGATGCGAACGGCGATGAGAAGGCTGCGAAGCCGGATCAGGACGAACGCCCCACGCTGAAGCGCCGCGACAACTAACCCGCACACTTCTTCCCGGAAACAAAGCAAAGGAGGGCGATACCATAACGAGGTGTCTGCCCTCCTTTCGCGTCTCCGCCACGACTTGGATTTCATGCCCTCTCCCGTGGAGGAGCAGCCCGGGCTACTGATCCGCGATTCCTTCCGCTATTCCGATGCGGTCCTGATCATTCCGCCGCCGCTGGTGCAATGCCTGGCCTACTGGGATGGCAAGCACACCGATCTGGACCTGCGCCAGATGCTCGTCGAAATGACCGGCGATTTCCAGGTGGGCCAGATTCAGGAGCAGTTGAATTCCGCACTCTCCGCGGCCGGCTTCCTCGAAAACGAAACCTATGAACGAATGAAGGCGGAGAAGCACGCGGAGTTCGCGGCCGCACCCGTGCGTGTGGCTTCGCACGCCGGTGCCGCGTACCCGGAGGAAGCGGACGAACTGCGGGAAGTCATGAACGCGTGGATGGAAGGGGACAAGGAACCAGCGGAGGATCTCGTCGCCATTGCCGCGCCGCATGTCAGTCCGGGAGGCGGCTATGAGTCGTATCAGGCAGCCTACAGCAAGCTGGCGCCGTTGTATAAAGACCGTACTTTCGTCATTCTGGGCACGTCGCATTACGGCGCGCCATCGCGCTTCGGGCTCACGCGCAAGCCCTATGAGACACCCTATGGGCGAACCGCCACGAACCTGACGCTCTTCGATGAGTTGATGGCAAAGGCTCCCGATGCCATCGGCAATGAAGACTATTGCCACGCGGTGGAGCATTCCATCGAATTCCAGGTGCTGTTTCTGCAATCCATCTACGGCCCGGATATCAAGGTTCTGCCGATTCTCTGCGGTTCCTACGCCAAGAGCATCTTCGAAGGCGGCATGCCGGAGGATGACGACAATGTGAAGCGTTTCCTCGGCGCGCTGGGCGAGATCCACGCGCGGGAGGCAGACAAACTGCTCTGGGTGATGGGCGTGGATATGGCCCACATGGGCGCGCGCTATGGCGACAACTTCGAAGCGATTGCCGGGCAGGAGGAAATGTCCATGGTGGAAGTGCGGGACATGGACCGCATCAAGAGCCTCAACGCCAGCGACGCGAAAGGCTTCTGGGAACGCATCCAGCAGAACCGTGATGACCTGAAGTGGTGCGGCTCCTCACCGCTTTACACGTTCCTGAAGGCCGTGCCTGGGGCGAAGGGCACGCTCGAAAAGTACGAGCAGTGGAATATCGACGAACAGAGCGTAGTGAGCTTTGCCGGCGTCACGTTCCGCTCCTAAAGTATTCGCCGGCGAAACGGACCTCGGGGCGGCGGCGAATGCTTGTTTGTGATGAGGCCGCCCCGGCCTTTGCCGGCTAGTAATCTGCACTTGCGCCGCCGCCACCGGAATCGCCGCCGCCAAACTGGAAGTCAGAGGCTTGGGCAGGCGGAGGGCTGTGGACCGCTGTCATGCCGAACGCCACGGACGCTGCCTCCAGCAACTTGCTTTCCCTCCCGGAGAGCCGCCGCGCAGTGAAACCAGAGCGCACACCATCGGCTCCGGACTCCAGTTTGCGCCGCAGCCACAGCGCCACAAGGATCAGGACCGCGCCAAGCAGCATGGGGTCCCAGGTCTGCCGTGCCCAGCCGAGATAGGCCTTGTTGGTGAGCAGAGTCAGCACCGCAGTCAACGCGCCCACTCCCGTCAGGAAGCGGTTTCGAGCCCGGATACCCTGCCAGAGAATCAACCAGGGCAGAAGCCAGGTGATGCCCCAGGTGGCCCAGTAGAAGCTCTTCTTGAAATCAGTAACTGGCAGTAACTGCCCGGACCAGAGCCCCACCACGCGCATGGAGGTCAGTTGCAGGTTCAAAGCGAGATACATCCCCAGCCACAGCAGCGCTTCCGCGAAGGAATATTCCCGTTCCAGAAAACTCCCCGCGACCGTTTCACGGCGGCTTCTTAGCAGGAACAAACCCACCACAAAACCCAGCACGATGACGATCCGTTCGGACTCCCGCACAGTGATCCAGTGCCCCGGCAGGAAGGCATAAAACAGCAGTGCCGCGGGGAAAGCGTATGGAATTCCAAAACGAAGCCAAATCCAAAGGTACAAACCAGTTCCAGCGAGAGCCGGCGGAATCACCAATCCCGTCAATTGGATTCCTGCGCAAAATAAACCCACGGCACAAAACAGCAGTGCCTCTTCGATCCCATAGCGGTAGAGTTTGTATTCGGAGACGGCATACTCGGCGGCGCCGTAAGTGACCAGTCCGAAGAACAGAAAGACCCCGCCGCCATTTCCCGCGGGCCGCAGCAGTGCAAACAGCAGCCCCACCACCGCCACCACAATCACGAGCGTGAAGAAGAATAGAACCACCCGCAAAAAGCCCTTCGTGTGGCGCAGTTCGCAAACCGTTTCGCTTTCCAACTGCCGGGCCTGGGCTTCCGTCAGAAACCCTTCGCCCAGCCAATCCTGGAGCAACTCCCTCGCACGGAGGGCTTCCTCATCTGCCTCTTCGTAAGCTCTCATGCTTCCCTGCCAAAGCGCCGCGCGATGGAGACCAGCAGCCACAACATGCCGATTCCGGTAATCACGAAATAGGCGAAGCCCGGTGTGGCGTCGTGCACGTTCCGCACCAGAAGAGAACTAACGCCGATATAGCCGTAAACCGCAGCGTAGGCAACGAATGAAAACTCGCGCCGGTTGAGTCCCCAAGTTAGGGAAGTGCCGCAGGCCAGCACGAGTCCGAAGATCCACGGCCAATAGCCCTGCGCTGGAAAGACCCCGGAAAGCAAGGCCCAGAACAGTACGTTGGCTGCGATATTGAGATAGGTCCACAGGAAGTGTGCTTTCCAGCCGCGGCGTTCCAGCAATAACCCCGCCGCCATCAGCGTGGCACTGTAGACCAGAGCGCATTGCCGGTAGGCAGCGTCCTGATGTGCGGGCCAATGAGAAATCGTCAATCCGAACCAGCCAGCCAGCGAAGAGAGGGCCAGCGTGAGAACAAAGCGGTTATCAAACCAGTAAGCGAAGAAGCCGAACAGAACTGCTGTCGCCAGCAGATAACTGTCCCACTGTCCGCCCAGCAGGTGAAAGTGCTTTTCGATGTAGCCCAGTTCCACTGACCACGTCAGGCACCCGCAGTAGAGCACATAGTCAAAAATCAAATTCGGAGAACTTACTTTCTCCGCGGACCAGGCAACCGCCCTGGTAAAGCTGTACCAGAGACTGCCGCAAAACAAAACCGAAAGCAGGGTAAGAATCAGCAGGGAACCCAGTTGTTGCGACCAGGTGGTGACCGTCCAGCCCAGTCCACCGATCAAGGCCAGCACGCCGGCATACAGCAGGATATTCAGTTCCAGATAGACAGACGCAGGTTCGCCACGTGAAAGCCCCAGCAACAGCGCATGTTGCTCCTCTGTCAGGGCACTGCGCTCTTTCCACTGCCCGAGACTGTCTTGTATGTTCATGTTCAGAGCCGGACGAACAACTTCTTCCGGTAAAGAAACCACGCAAACAGCCCCATCACCAGAACATGCGTCAGAGCGAATAAGACCGAAGCCACATAGGGCGGAGCGACAGCCTTGAAAGGCGCATAAGCCGCTGCATGCCAGTGGAGCTTGCTCATGGTGATGACGATGATATCGGAAACCACGTAGATTGCAATGGCATTGCTGCCGTAGATCACCAGCGGCTGCGCCCACTTGCGGAACTGTTGCGCGTCAATGATCCAGTAAAAGAACGCGAAGACGGTGAATGCCATGCCCGCCATGAAGACGGAAAAGGAACTGGTCCAGAGGCTCTTGTTGATCGGCAGCCAGATGTTCATCACCGCGCCGGAAAGCATCAGCGCGCAGCCAGTGGTGAACAGCCATGCTGTCTTTTCTGCCATGCTCAAAGCACTCCGCAACAGGGACCCGCAGGTGACACCGAAGAGTGCCGTCGCAATGGAAGGCAACGTGGAGATCAGACCTTCCGGGTCCCAGGTCTTCGTCTGGCTCCACATATGGCCGGTGAGCACCATGCTGTCGATCCAGCCGGCGAAATTGCAGCTCTTGGTCAGCACGCCGGGTCCGCAACCAGGCACGGGCACCAGCGTCATCAGCATCCAGTAGACGGTGAGCAAGCCAGCGATCCAGACCAGGATGCCGCGCAGTTGATGAGTGAGGAAAATGGCAGAGGCGATCAGATAACAGACCGCAATGCGTTGCAGCACACCGGGAATGCGCACATGCGCCAGATCCAGGCGGGGAAGATACGCAATGAGAAACCCGACCAGGAAGATGAGCGCCGCACGGCGAGCCGCATGGAGCATCAGCTTACCCTTATCCGCACCGGCTTCCACACGCTTGGCGAAAGACAGCGTCAGAGAGACGCCGGAAATCCAAAGAAAAGAGGGGAAGACCAGATCTGTAAACGTCCAGCCGCTCCACTCCGCGTGTTCCAGTTGCTGGTACACGTGGCCCCAGTCACCCGGGTTGTTCACCAGCAGCATGCTGGCGATGGTTGCGCCACGAAACGCATCCAGGGACAGCAGCCGCTTTGGTGCTGTTTCAGGCACGGGTGGAGGTTTTGGCACTGACGTTGACCGGCAGTGAACCCAGTGCCGCCACTACCGCGCCAACGCACAGGTAAATGGACTGCTTGAAGTCATCCATGCCATGGAATGACCACGAACCGAGGAACAAGCCGCGGATCAGGATCACTGCAGCCGCGACAGCGAAGAGGAAGTGCAGCAGGCGGAACGTGCCCGTCGCGGCCAGCAGCACGGAGAGCAAGCCCAAGATGCCCAGACCCACCAGCATCGCCGCCAGCGTGGTGCCAGTCCACGGCAGCCAGCCGAGGTTGACCGTCGAGGGAGGAATCAGATGCAGGAAGATGCCGAACGCCAGAGCCATGGCGCTCAGAACCGCCTCAAATACGAAACTGTAGCCGCGCAGAACAAACCAGATGTAACGCAAACCGTGAATCTCCTGTCAGTGTGCCCAAACACGAGGGCAGAAAAGATTAAGCCGTAGTGTATCAATTGCTTCTACGGATGAGGAAGCTCTCCTACAGCTTTCCCCGTCGTGATTTCTGTATAGGCGTCTTTCACCTGGCCCGGAAGCGATCCCCCGACCCAGTTTTGCACCGCCGCGGAGACTTGAACCAGCGTCGTCGTCTTGCCGTTTTTCGTCTGCACAAGATCGCCAATCTTCCTGCCTGCCGCGACTTCCTTCGCCACCGCCGCACGCAGTTCCGTCATATACGCGGACTGCCCGCTCAAAATCTCTTTGCCGCCAGAGCGACCATGGCCGGGAATCACATACAGAGGGTCCAGCTGCATCGCGCCCTCCATCGCTTTGGGCCAGTTCGTGATGTTGCCGTCTGCCGTGTAGTTGTAGGGACCGTTCGTGGCCGCATCGCCTGTGCAGAGGACCCGCTCTTTCGGCAGCCAGGCCATGCCGTCACCCTTGGTGTGTGCCCAGCCCACCTGCAGGAACTGGACCTCGCGGGTGCCATCGTTCAAAGTGAATTTCGTCGCTGCGGGAATCAACTGCTTCGGCGCTTCGGCCGTGGGCAGCTTGAGTTCATCCACATCGGGGCGGCCCGTGGTTTTCCAACGGCCCGGCTCATAGCGCTTCAACTCGTCGGTCACGCCCTGGAATGCCAGAGTTGTGGCACCGGAGGCAGTCCAGACGGCGTTGCCATAGAGATGATCGCCGTGATGATGCGTGTCGAAGACATATTTGACGGGCTTGGTGGAGAGCTTCTTCGCATCCGCCATGGTGAGCCGCGCGCCGGAGGGATAGTTCGCATCCACGATGATCAGGTAATCCTTCATCTCGATGATCGCGTTGTTGCAGTGGCCCAGCTTCAGGTCGCCTTCGCGGAACCAGACGCCATCCACAATCTTTTTCACGGCGTTCGATTGCGCCGGGGCATCCGTGAGCAGGAACGTCCCGCCCAGCAGCAGAGCAAAGACGGCGGAGGTACAGAGACGAAGACTCATCTGCGTAAGTGTATCGGAAAACGCGGGCGCTCCCGGAACGGCTGTTAAAATAGAAGTTTCCAAGCTGGAGGAATATGGCTCAAATCACACGCCGGAAGTCTGTCGAAGTCAATGTGGGTGGAGTAAAGGTCGGGGGCAACAACCCGATTGTGGTCCAGTCCATGACCAATACCGACACGGCGGATGTTACCGGAACTGTCAACCAGATCATGGCGCTGGCGAAAGCCGGCTCTGAGATTGTGCGTGTCACGGTGAATACGGAAGCGGCCGCGGCTGCCGTGCCGAAGATCTATGACACCCTGCGCATGTTCGGCGTCAATGTGCCGATTGTGGGTGATTTCCATTACAACGGCCACCTCCTGCTGAAGAAGTATCCGGAATGTGCCCGCCGCCTCGCGAAGTACCGCATCAATCCCGGCAACGTGAACATCGGCAAGAAGCACGATGACAACTTCCGCACCATGATTGAAGCGGCGATTGAGTACCAGAAGCCGGTCCGGATTGGTGTGAACTGGGGTTCGCTCGACGGCGCGCTGCTGACCCGCATGATGGATGAGAACAACCTGCTGGCGGAACCCAAGGACGCCCGCGAGGTGACGCTCGATGCCATTGTGGTCAGTGCGCTTGAATCGGCGGCGGCCGCGGAACGCTACGGCCTGCCGAAGAGCCATATTATTCTCAGCGCGAAGGTCAGCAACGTGCAGGATCTGGTGGATGTTTACCGTCCCCTGGCACGGCAGAGCGATTACGCGCTGCACCTCGGCCTGACGGAAGCCGGACTCGGCGCCAAGGGCATTGTCGCCACCACGGCGGCGCTTTCCATCCTGTTGCAGGAGGGCATCGGCGACACCATCCGCGCGTCCCTCACTCCGCTTCCCAACGGTGACCGCACCGAAGAAGTGATTGTGAGCCAGCAGATTCTGCAGTCGCTCGGCATCCGCAGCTTCGCCCCGCAGGTGACAGCGTGTCCGGGTTGCGGGCGCACCACCAGCACGTTCTTCCAGGACATGGCGGATCAAATTCAGAACTATCTCCGCGAACAGATGACCGTCTGGAAGACGCAGTACGACGGCGTAGAAGAGATGAAAGTCGCGGTCATGGGCTGCATCGTCAACGGACCCGGCGAATCGAAGCACGCGAACCTGGGCATTTCCCTGCCCGGCACCTTTGAAGAACCGGTGGCACCGGTTTACATCGACGGCAAACTGGCTACGACGCTCCGCGGAGATCACATCGTTGCCGAGTTTATGGACATTCTGAACCGTTACGTGGATTCCCACTACGCCCGCTCTGCACAGCCTGAAGAAGTGACCGCGTAAAGATGCCGCGCTACTTCACCCTGAAACAGGCGACGCGGCTCCTGGCGCAAGCAGGCAGGACAATCCGCGAAGCGGTCCAGGCGAAGAGCCGTTATGAAGAGGCGACGGACGCTCTGCAGGTGCTGGTACAGCGCATCATGGTGCTGGGCGGAATTTCGCTGGATGTTGCTTACGCGGAATCCTGGAAAACGCAGCGTGACAACAGTGAAGTGGCCTTAAAAACAGCCGTCGACAAACTGGAAGACATGGGCTGTGTGGTGAAAGATCTGGACCAGGGCCTGATCGATTTCCCCACGCTTTTCCGTGGCGAGGAAGTGTATCTCTGCTACCGGATGGATGAGGATCAAATCCGTTTCTGGCATGGCGTGCACGAAGGTTTTGACGGCCGGCGTGAGATTGACGCGGAATTCCTGCGGCTTCACTCCGGCGATGAGTTGGATTGAGCCGGGACTACCGGAAGGTTGAAGTTTGGAAGGGAAAGTGAAATCCTTGCATACAGGAGCGGGCAATGGAGATTCAGTCAAACCGTGAAGACCTGCATTATCTGGTGGATCACATCGCCGATAGTGAGTTAACGCCAGCCAGGCTTTTCCTTCAAAGTCTCGCCCGCAATACTGCGCAGACCAGGGACACTGGCGAAGACGGCACCGAGTCTTTGCGTCAGGATGTGACAGCGGGACTGGTTGACATCAGAGAGGGAAGGTTTACCGCCTTCAACGTCGACAACCTGGATGAACTGGCCACAAGGGTCAATGCACGCGGCAGGAAGCGACTCCAGAAATCTTCCGGCACTCCAGTCCGATGATGGAGATCCAAGTCGCCGCATTGGCAGAGCAGGATCTTGATTCCATCTGGGACTATGTTGCAGAAGCATCCGGCAACGCGGAAACCGCGGATCGCCTCATTCTAAGAATCGTGTCGGTATTCAAGGTGCTCGCTTCGAATCCCAAGGCTGGCATCCAACGCGAAGACATGGCTGCCGGCCTGCGCTGTATTCCTTGCGGGATATATATCGTTTACTACACGATGGATTCTCAGTACGTGAAGATTGTCAGAATCGTTCACGGGATGAGGGACCAGCATAAGGCCTTCCACCAATAACACCGCCTGTCTTATTTCCCCTTGCGCTCCACATACCGCCCGTCCACATAGTCGAAGACATACTCATAGTCTTTCCAATCCTGCGGTTTCACATCCAGCATCTTCATCCGGTCCACTGTGAGAAAGCGGTCGTTGTAAATCAGCCTGCCGACGAATACCGGTGTCCACTCATCTGTCTGGAACGCATCCTGCAATAACAGAATCCTGGTGCCTGGCTGGAAACGGGAGTGCAACGCACGCATCTGCGCCGCAAAATCACGGACCTGGGCCGGACTCTCATTGAGCCATGCTTTCGTCTTATCGAGCCGGAGATCATGCAGGTTTGCCTTCCCGAAGCGCCACCCGATCAGCAGAAACAAAACGATGGCAGCCGGAGTCCGGTAACCGGGCCAGGACCTTGTCGCAAGATTCACCATCATCCCCAGCAGAGTCGCAGCGTAAAGTACCCAGCCGAAATAGGCAATATAGAGAACATAGCCGCCTCTGGGAGGAATGAAAATCACAGGCAGTATGCCAAAGAACAGGAGCACCCAGGCGAAGACCAATACGCGGCTGCGCAGCAGGGCGGCCACGAACAGCAACGCGGCAAATACATAAACCGGCCAATGCCCGGTAATATCTTGATTCAGCAGGAAGATATGGCGCAAATGGCCATTGCCGTTATGTTCGAACCGTTCCAGCGTATAAGACGGAGTAAACGAAGGATCATTCATGGTGGATGGCCCGCCATGCGACTTACTCCACATGAGGCCCGCCGCCATCAAGCCGGTCACCGCGATGATCCAGTAGCGGCCAAGCTTCCAGGATACTTTCTCAAATAGAAGCTCATAGGCCAGCAGGAACACGGGAAATGCGACAGCCATCTCCTTGGAATCAATGGCCAGCAGGTACAGCAACAGAATGCCCGCTGACCGCAAGACACCGGGGAAGCGCCCGGACTTACGCACCTCCACATACAAACTCAGTGCCGTGTAGATAAAAGTGAAGCAGAGGATATCGTAGATTACCGCCGTGCGGATCCACATTTCCATCAGCCGGGCATGATAAGCAAACAACAACGTTCCGAAGGCTGTCATCATCTCCGAACCCGTCAATTGCCGCAGGAGCCGGGAACTGATCCAAACATTCCACAGAGCCAGCGCAAAGCAAACAATGCGGAAGGGCAGCGGATCAAAGCCAAACAGTTCGAAAAGGCTCCGGTAGACGAGCAGCCCAAACGGCCGGAATGAAGTACTCCAAAACGTCAACGCGCCAAGTAACAATTCCGACCAGGGCTTCGACCAGCCCAGATAGATACTGTACATATCATCGTTGTCAAAATAGAAAGATAAACCACCGCGGGTGAAGTAAAACAGATAGCCCAGAACGATTACAATTGCCGCGACATACAGGTTCCTGCGGCTGAAACCGGGCGGGCTTTGCAAACCAGGGAGGCTCACCGTTCGCGCTGCCTCTTCTGGGCGATCACGAACAGGTTGTCTTTCAAGTTGAGCGACAAATCAAGCTGCCCGATCGAGGTGTGCTGCAATGCGTCCGCGATACTGCGGAACATCGCAAACCTGCGCCAGCGGGCGAGCGTCTGTGCGATGTACTGGACGGTAAAACGCTTGCCGATCCACTGCGTGGAGAGTACCCGGAAACCCTCCTGCTCCAGCACCATCTTCAAAGATTTTGCATTGAACAGGTGCAGATGCTCCGGCGGAAGAATCGCGTGCCAGTCCATGCCCATCCACTTGGCAACCGAACTGTTGCTATCGGGGGTATTGATGGCAAAGTAACCGTCATCACGCAAGGCAGAGCGCACCGTGCGGACAAATTCCCGTGGCTCAGGAACATGCTCAATGACATCCAGTGCGGTAATCGCATCGAAAGGACCAGCCCCCCGGGGCAGCACTCCCGCAATCACATTCAAACCCTTGGCCCGTGCGGCGGCGGCCGCATACGCGCAAGGCTCATAACCCGTGGTTTCCCAGCC
The DNA here is from genome assembly GCA_903923395.1 of uncultured Acidobacteriia bacterium. GTDB lineage: Bacteria > Acidobacteriota > Terriglobia > Bryobacterales > Bryobacteraceae > BOG-234. The sequence goes on along the minus strand of CAIXXM010000031.1, from coordinate 41,894 downwards.
CCGCTGCCGTGCCAGATCCAGAAAAAATCCGGTCGCGGTGCCGATATCACAGAGGCGGCCCGGCCCACCAGTCCGGGCGGTTAGAAGATCCAGATAGCGGTGCAGTGATTCCAGCATCGGCTGCTTGTCGAGGTCATAGTTCACATAGCCGAAGCCGTTTTCGCCACCAGTGAAGTATTTCTCTGTGTAGAGGCCAAGCACATCTGCAGGAGGCGGCCACATGAACAGATGGCGGCAGGAAGCACAGCGGTATGCGGTGTAATCGCTCTTGCGGCCCGCACGGGGAGCGGAGGCGGCACAAACAGGACAGTTCAACGCGCCCTCCTGCGGCTGAACCCATAGACCCCTGCACCTGCCAGAATCGTGGCCAAGGCCAGCAGTGACGGCAGTGGCCGCCAAATAATTCCATATGCAATCATGCAGAGTCCTACCAGAATATAGGCTCCAGGGATCAACGGAAAAAGAAAGCTCACAGCCTGCAGCCGCTGCCAGTTTTCCCGCTGGCGGAACACGAATAGTGATGCCACTGCCATCACCGTGAAAAACGTCAAACTGAAGCCAATGTACACAATCAGTTCAGGAAATGAAGTCATGGTCAGCAACGCCGCGCAGATGCCCTGACAGACAATTGCCACCACCGGAGTATGCCAGCGCGGATGCACCTGGGCCGCCGCTTTCAGAAACGCGCCGTTGTGTGCCATGGCGTAGTATACCCGTGGTCCGATGGTGATCATGGCATTCACCGTAGAAATCAGGGAAACGGCCATCAGAGCAGAGAAGACACCGCCGATGCCTGCGCCAAACAAGTTATGGGCGGCAAGCGAGCCCACGGCCACCACATTCCGCATCTGATCGAGCGGAGCCGCGTAGATAAACAGCAAATTCAAACCCAAATAGGCAGCACTCACAATCGCTGTGCCGATACCGAGAGACAGCGGCAGTGTCTTCCCGGGCTGCCGTACCTCTTCGCCCACGTAGGTGGCCGCGTTCCATCCGCTGTAGCCCACCATCACCCATAACAGGCTCACCACAAAAGCGGCTGGCAGTGCCGTTGTGGAAGTTCTTACGGCGGGGGTCCAGAGATGACTCCAATTCCCATGGCCAACGGTGAAGCCGGCAATGATGAATGCGAAAATCACAATCAGCTTGGTCGCGGTCAGGATGTTTTGCAGTCTGGCGACACGCTTCACGCCGGTCAGATTCACCACAGTCAAAAGCACAATCAAGGCCGACGCGACAACCTGGGCCCAGCCTGCCCGCAGCAACCCGGTTCCACCTTGCTTCAAAGCGGGATGAAAGTAGCCTGCGTAATCAGAGAACGCCAGTGCCGCGGCCGCAACGGGCGCGGAGAAGCCGGCAAAAAAGCTGACCCAGCCGCTCATGAAACCCCAAGCCGGTCCGAAGGCATGCGTGAGATAAACATACTCACCGCCGGAACTGGGAAAGTTCACAGCCAATTCGGAATAACTCAACGCACCGCAAAGGGCAAACAGGGCACCAATGCCCCAGACCGCCAGAATCAAGCGTCCGTCACCGAGGTCGCCGGCTTGAAAGCCCGTGGTCGCAAAGATCCCCGTGCCGATCATATTCGACACAACCAGCGCCGTTGCACTCACCAGACCAAGCTGGCGGAGCAAGCTGCCCGCACGGGGGTTCTTCGGGATAGGGCCTGACTGCGGCAAGATCTGGCTCGGGCCTCTTAGTTCGTCACGTCGTGCGTGGTGCTTTGCTCACGGATTGGCAGATAGACTGCTTCCCAGGCCTTGTGCGCGGGGCTGTTCGTATAGGCATCGAACGCTGCCTTGCTCTCAAATTCCATGGCGATCACGGTGCTGAAATCCGCCGGTTGCACCTTGATCTTTTTGAGCCAAACGTTCTTGATGCCGGGAACTTCAGCCGCCATCTTGCGGACGCCATCCAAAGCAGCCTGCTGTTGCGCGGGCGTGGAATCGGCCTTGAACTTCACGGTAATCACATGCAGCACGGTCTGCGGCTGCCCAAACGTATTCGCGCCCACCAGCATGCCGCAGGCGAACAGAGCAATGAGACCCAAACAGAGGAGAAGCTTCTTCATAGCTCTTATGCTACCCGTTCGGGACGTGTGCCCGCACCGGTTTCCAAATGGCGCAAGCCGCTCCATTTTTCGCAGACGACAATCGAGTTTGGAGGGTTGCGCGGGTCATGCTTCAGACAGACGGGCCCGATCAGCGCCATGGGGTCCGAGGGCAGGAAATCCAGCAGCGCGGAGAGATCCTGCATCGCCGTGTAGCCTACACCGGCCACGTAATACGAGTACATGATGGAGGTCCCGTCAAACTCGATCACTTCTCCGTCACTGATCTTGCCGCGCAGATACAGAGTTTCCCTGCGTCTGCGCTCCAGTTCTTCCGGGGTCGGCCGCCGTCTGAGGTAAAGCCAGATACCCAGTGCGGCACAGATGACGATGGCTAATACAGCGAGCCCGAGGCCAATGGCCCCGGGCTGTTGTACCACCTGCTGTAACACTTGCTGCACGTTCAACTATGCGCCGAAAGCCTTCTTGTGATCTGCCAGGAACTGCTCCAGGCCCTTGTCGGTCAGCGGGTGGTTGAAGAGAGCGTCCATGGCCTTGTAGGGCATGGTGCCGATGTGCGCACCGGCCAGAGCCGATTCCACCACGTGCATGGGTCCGCGGAGGGATGCCGCCAGCACCTGGGTGTCGAACTGATAGTTCTCATAGATCGCCACGATCTGACGGATCAGATCCATGCCCGTCTGGCCGATGTCATCGAGACGGCCCACGAAGGGGCTCACGAAGTAAGCGCCGGCCTTCGCCGCGAGGATGGCCTGCGCGGGCGAGAAGCAGAGCGTCACGTTGACGCGGATGCCTTCCTTGCTCAGTGCCGAACAGGCTTCAATGCCGTCACGGGTCAGAGGCACCTTGACCACGATATTCTCGTGGATCTTGATCAGTTCCTTGCCTTCCGCGATCATGCCCTTGGCATCCACCGCGACCACTTCCGCACTCACCGGTCCGTCAATGATTTCGCAAATCTTGGCAACCTGTTCCTTGATCGGTCGGCCTTCTTTGGCAATCAGGCTGGGGTTTGTGGTAACGCCGTCCACAATGCCCCATTCCGCGCCGCGGCGGAGTTCATCAAGATTAGCGGTGTCGAGAAAGAATTTCATGGCTGTATGTTTTCCTTTTTTGTCTAAACCCAGTGTATCCCGCGCTCAGGGAATGACGGCTTCCACCGCACTGCACAGAGCGCTTTCATTGCCTGCCCGGTCAATTGAACTGACCTGGTACCTGTATTTCGTTCCCGGCTGCACAGCCTTGTCGCTGTAAGCAGGAGACACAATCGTGTCGCCGAGCCGTTTGCCATCGCGGTAAACGCGATATCCCGCGAGATCGGCTTCAATGTTCCGGTCCCACAACAGCTCAATCGACTTCGCCCCCGGAACCGCCGTCAACCCGCCAGGGACCGCGGGCGGGAACGTATCCACGGGCTTGAAATCCACAATCTCGGAGAGATCACTCTCCGCCAGTGCCTCGCCCGACTTTTCAATCGTCTGCACGAAATACTGGTACGTTTTGCTGTAATCGATGGCGTCATCCACGAAGGACGGCTTGTCGCTCAATCCGGCCTGCACCCAGTCCGTGGTGCCCTGCACTTTACGGAACACACGGAAATGCGCCGCGGCAGCATGCCATTCCAGCTGGATGCCGGCTGCGACGTTTTTCGCTGCGACGCCCAGCGGAGTTGGCAGGGGCGTCACCGGCACCAACTGCACCAGATTCGACCACCCAATGTTCCGGCCCGCCGGCCCCAGCACCTTCACGCCGATCACCACATCTTTCCCGATGAGCTTCTCCACGGGAAGTTCCAGCCGCACCAGGCCCTTCTGCCACGGGATATCGCGCTTGACCTCTGCAGCCTGCTCCCAGGGCTCATACTTGAACGGACTCACCGGACAGACGCCATAACGCAACTCGACCGAGTGCGCTTTCTTGATCGGCAGGCCTTCGGTGGTGAACTCCGGCAGGGTGAACTGCACAATGATCTTCGAACCACGCTCCACCGCGGCCAGATCCGTCACGCGCGTCGGGCGCTGCAGAGCAGGCGGCAGGGGTTCACTGACAAAGCCGCAGCCTGTCAGCACCACGAACAGCGGGATGGTCAGCAGCCAGCGCATCAGAGGATATACCGGCTCAGATCCTGGTCTTTCACAATCGCGGCCAGTTGCTTGCGCACATACGCGGCATCCACCTTGACGCTCTTCTTCTTGAGATCCGGCCCCTCGAAGGAAATCTCTTCGAGCAGCTTTTCCATGATGGTGTGCAGACGCCGCGCCCCAATGTTCTCAGAAGATTCATTGACCTGGGCCGCGAACCGCGCCACTTCTTCAAGCGCATCCGGCGTCAGGTTCAACTTGATGCCTTCGGTCTCCATCAGCGCCACATACTGTTTGGCCAGCGCATTCTTCGGCTCACTCAGAATCCGGACAAAATCTTCCACCGAGAGGGACTTCAATTCGACGCGAATCGGGAACCGGCCCTGGAGTTCCGGAATCAGATCGCTCGGCTTGGAGACATGAAACGCACCGGCGGCAATGAAGAGAATGTGATCTGTCTTCACGAAGCCATAGCGGGTATTCACCGTGGTGCCTTCCACGATGGGAAGAATGTCGCGCTGGACGCCCTCACGACTCACATCCGGTCCGCCGCCGCCTTCCCGGCCGGCAATTTTGTCGATTTCATCGAGGAAGATGATGCCGCTTGATTCCACGCGGTCAAGAGCAATGCGGGTGACCTGATCCATGTCGATGAGCTTCTGCTCTTCTTCCTGCACCAGATAATCCATGGCATCGGCCACAGTCATCTTCCGCTTCTTGCTGCGGGCACCGAACATGGCGGGCATCATGTCTTTGATGTTGATGCCCATCTCTTCCAGATTGACGTTGCTGGCGATTTCGAACGCCGGCATCCGGTCTTTCACTTCCAGTTCGATGGAGCGTTCATCCAGCTTGCCCGCGCGCAGCCTCTCCCGCAATTTCTCTCTGGTCTTTGTCGCGGTTTCCCTGGCTGCGGGTTCCACCACAACTTCCACGCCATCCACTGCTTCCGGCGCCGGCGGCAGCAGGATATCGAGAATCCGCTCTTCAGCGGCTTTCTCGGCACGGTCGCCAATCTCGTCGAGCTTTTCTTCCCGCACCATGTCGATGGCAATATCCACCAGATCGCGGATCATCGACTCCACATCCCGCCCCACATACCCGACCTCAGTGAACTTGCTCGCTTCCACCTTCATGAAGGGGGAGTTCGCCAGTTTGGCCAGCCGCCGTGCCAGTTCCGTCTTGCCGACGCCGGTGGGCCCGATCATGAGGATGTTCTTCGGCATCACGTCATCGGCCATTTCCGGCGGGAGCTTCTGCCGCCGCAGACGGTTCCGCAAGGCAATCGCGACGGCCCGCTTCGCCTCCGGCTGCCCAATCACGTACTTGTCGAGTTCGCGCACAATCTCGCGCGGCGTCAGTTCATCAAGAACCGGCGTTTCCTCCACCGAATTGACCGGAAGATAGATCACCATTTAAGCCAGTTCCTCGTAGATGATGTTTTGATTCGTGTAGATACAGGTGTCCGCGGCAATGCGCATGGCTTCTTCGGTGATTGCCCTGGACCCAAGCTTCGTATGCCGAAGCAGTGCCGTCGCCGCAGAAAGCGCGTAAGGAGCACCGGAGCCGATCGACGCGACCTGCTCATCCGGTTCAATCACATCGCCGTTGCCGCTGAGAATGAACGTGTTTTTCGCATCCGCCACCAGCAGCATTGCTTCCAGATGCCGCAGGATCTTATCGGTCCGCCAGTCTTTCGCCAGTTCCACCACGGAGCGGGGCAGATTGCCGTTGAACTGCTCCAGTTTGGCCTCAAACCGCGAGAACAAAGAGAATGCGTCCGCCGTTGACCCCGCGAACCCCGCCACGATTTTATCGTTGTAGAGGCGCCGCAGCTTCTTCGCGTTTGCTTTCAGGACTTCACCACCAAAAGTGACTTGGCCGTCCGCCGCCATCACCGTTTTTCCATCCCGGCGCACACAGAGCACCGTTGTGGAGCGAATTCGCTGCTTCATGAATTGAATCTTTAGTGTATCGCAGAGCGCGGAAACCGCTCTTCTTTCAAGTTTTTCGCGTCGCGGTGTTTCCTGCGCACCCGGACCGTGTACACTGCAATCGAAGGCAGTAGTTTCCGGCTTTGAAATCACAGATGGAGTCGGGTATTCTGCTATGCTTCAGCGGCTGGCGCAGGCCCGGAATCAAGAGGAGATATGGCGTACTTGGATGACTTCGCGACCGAACGGGAATGGGCAATGAGCCCGGCCCGTCGCAACCCCGATGACATGGGCTTCGACGAGATGGACGACACAGAAGACGATCTCGACGAAGAAGATGACGACCTCGACGATCTCGACGAAGACGAAGAGGATGAAGACGAGGACGATGCCCTCGACGAAGATGAGGACGACGACTTCGAAGACGACGACCTGGACGAGGATGATGATGACCTCGACGAGGACGACGACGACGATCTGGATGAAGATCTGGACGAAGACTTCGAAGAAGACGACGACGAAGAATAAGGGATTTTTCACTCCCCAAACGAAAAACGCAGGCAGCGGATCCTTCCCCGGTGCCTGCGTTTGTTTTTTGGATCACTGCCCGATTGCTCAGGCCTTCTTTGCGACTTCCCGCACCATGTAATCGCACGCCCGCACCGTGATCGCCATCATCCCCAGCGTCGGGTTCGCACATCCGCTGGAGACCCAGGCCGCACCGTCCGTGCAGAAGACATTCGAAACATCGTGCGCCTGCGCCCACTTGTTCAGCACACTGGTCTTCGGATCATCCCCCATGCGCGCCGTCCCCATTTCGTGAATGCAGAAGCCGGGTACCGAGTAGCCTCCCGTCTTGTGGACGTTCTTCGCACCGGCAGCTTCCAGCATCTCCGCCGCCTGGTTGCGCCCGTCTTCGAACAATGCCTTGTCGTTGTCGCTCCAATCCGCATGAATCCGGAGAACCGGAATGCCCCAGGCATCCTTCTGGTCTTTGTCGAGCGTGACGTAGTTTTCCTTGCGCGCGAGACACTCACCCCAAAGACCCAGGTTGATCCCATAACTGGTCTCGCGAACCGCTTCTTTGTACTTGGCACCGAACCCGGGCGCACCGTAGGAGAAACCCGGCGCGGAGCCGCCCTGATAGCCGTAACCGCGGATGAAGCCGTTGGTCGACTTCTCCTTCACATTCCGGAAGCGCGGCACATAGATGCCATTCGGGCGCCGCGGCGGACCAGCCCAGGCGCGCGTTTCCACACCAGGCATGGTGCCCGAAGCACCGCCACCGTAAATATGATCCATCAGATACTTACCCAACGCATCTGACTGTGCACCAATCCCGGAAAGCATCATCAGGCGCGTTGATTCCAAAGTCGACGCGCACAACATCACATACTTGCCCTTGACCGTACGCTCCTGTTTAGTGGTGCGGTCCATGTAAGTCACGCCCGTCGCCTTGCCGCCACTAACTTCGACCTTCGCCACAACAGCATCGGTCAGCAAAGTGAGCCGCCCGGTCGCCATGGCATCCTTCAAGGTTGTGGAGGGGGAATTGAAGTAAGAAGAAGTCATGCAGCCCTGTTCGCAGGGTCCGCAATAATGGCATGCCTGCCGGCCGTTCAAAGGTTTGGTCAGCACGGCGGCACGGCCGATGGTGACAACACGGCCCTGCTTCTGCTTCACACGGTCCCGCAGTAACTGCTCACCGCAGGTAAAAGCCATGGGCGGCTGGAAGATACTATCGGGCAGCTGGGGAAGGTTTTCTTCGAGCCCCGTGACACCAACGTACCGCTCGACCTCTTCGTAATAAGGCACCAGTTCTTCATAAGTCACCGGCCAGTCATCGCCATAACCATCGTGCGACTTAGCCTTCATGTCCAGAGGACTCAGGCGGTAACTCTGCCGGCCCCAGCTCATGGAACGTCCGCCAAGCACGCGCATGCGAATCCAGTTGAAAGGTTTCTCCTGCACGTAGGGGTTCAGAGTGTCATCCACGAACCATTCCTGATTGGTTTCGTGGCAGGCGTAGCACTGGCCCTGGATGGGACGCTTCTCTTTGATCTTGGGGTCCATGCCGAGATACGGCATCTGCCAGGAGTTCACGTGTTCGGTGTAATCCTTGGGGGTAATCCGCTTGCCGGCTTCGAGCATGACGACTTTCATGCCCGCTTCGGTAAGCTTTTTCGCGGCCCACCCGCCTGTGGCGCCTGAGCCCACTACGATCGCATCGAATTGTTCCGGAGTTGAGGTGACTTGCAGCACACGGATAGTTTATACCCGTCTAAGGCAGTAGGGATGCGATCCGTGTTGGAACACCGGCTTCCGCGCTGTGCGGCACGGTTCCGGTCTCATCCAGCTCAAAGGATTTCTGAAAATCTCCGTTTGCGGCATCGAGGTACACCAGCAACTTACGTCCGGTGATGTCGAGCACCCAGTATTCAGGGACACCGGCGCGCGCATAGAGGGCGCGTTTCGTGATCGTGTCCTGGCGGATAGTGGAATCAGAGACTTCCACCACCAGCACAGTTTCATCGGCCCTGGGATGGCGATCCAGAAAATCGCCGGGGTGATTTGGGACAACAACATCTGGCTCTGGAAGACTGATGGCAGCGTCGGCGGCGGAGACTTCCACCGGGGCTTGCGTCCGAATGGTGACCGAAGGAAAGATCCTCGCCAAAAGCTTGGCCAGTTTACTTACGCCACCGGCGTGCGGGGGAATTTGTCCCATTTTGTCCACCAGATCTCCGTTGATCAATTCAAACCGGGCACCCGCGAAAAACCCAATTGCTTCCAGGCGGTCCACTTCAGCACGGGTGAAGCGCTTCCTGCGAACATTGAATTCGACGGCCGCGGCGGACGCGTCCTTGCCCTCCGGGACTGGGATTGCAATCGAAGCCATAACTTGATTCTACTTCCGGATTGCCACCACTTCCGACACCGCTACGGCAACAAATCACGAACCAGCGATGGCACACCGGCATTCGAACTGTAGGGCACGAATTCCGCATCGGAAAGTTCCACTGCTTCCTGAAACTCCCCACCTTCCGGTTTCCGGTAAACCAGCAACTTGCGGGACGGAATATCAAGCACCCAGTATTCCGGAACGCCAGCCCGCGCATACAGCAACCGCTTCAGACCGGTATCCTGCCTGACGCTGCTGTCCGCGACTTCCACCGCCAGCAGAAGATCGCTGCCTGCCGGATGGCCCTTCGAATATCTCTTTCCGGCAGGAGTCACGGCCAAATCCGGCTGCGGTTGATTCCAATTCGCATCCGGCTCAGGCAACTCAATCGGAACCTGCACCCGGACCCGCCCGTTTCGGAAAATTTGATTCAGCAAATAGGTCAATTCCACGATGCCATCTGCGTGGGGAGGGTTATGTCCCATCTTGTCTATGAGATCTCCGTTGAGCAGTTCCAGCCGCTGGCCGTCAAATAGGCCGGTCGCCTCCAAGCGCTCAAGCTCGGAACGGGTGAACTTCTTCCGCTGCGACGGAACTTCCTTCCACTCCAGAACCGGGATTGCAATCGAAGCCATAACCTGATTCTACTTCCGAATTGCCACCACTTCCTTCAAACTCCGGTGATAGAGTACGCCATTCGAATAACTCGGCGTATTCAAACTCCAGGTCTCGCCCGAAGGCCCCAGGTCATTGATGGCCACCACAGCCTTCTCATTCAGCACCTTCGCCGCGGCATCCACCACATAGGTGATCCCGAGCGTCGTCGTGAAATACACCTTGCCGCCTAAAGCCACGGGCGCGCCCCAAAAGGCCGGAATCTCCCAGCCGTCCGTCTTCGAACGCGCTTCAGACGACACGTCATTGCCCTCGTTGTCGACAGTCTTGGTGTTCACCGCTACCCCGTAGACCTTCTCATCCGGCTCGCCCGGCTTGCGGATCACAGTCACAGGTACTTCCAGATATTCCACCTTGCCCGTGGCTATATTCACGCGGCCAATGCTGTGCGACGGACCGCCCTTGCCCTTCGGCGCATGCCCATTTCTGCGGTGGGCCGTGGAGCAGAGGAAGTAGTGATAACCCTCCGCCACAATATTGGCGTGCCAGGCCGGCATCACCCGGATCACTTCGCCCGGAGCCTGTTTCACTCGCGGCGAAAGGTCTTTCATCTCCCGCAACTTCACGTTCAGGTTTTCGATGTATTTCTTTGCCACGGGGTCCCACTGCCGGTAATCCACGTTCTCAATCAGGGACTGTTCCTTGACCACCTTGCCGGTCTCTGCATCCAGCACGAGATGCGTTTCTTCGGGATTCAAACGGAACCAGTAGGCAAACTGCTTATCCCAGTGCAGCGTGTAGAGCGCCTGCCAGGTGGGAGCCTGCACCGAACCGGGTTCGGCGAGCGGTTTCCCTTCTGAATCTGTGGGCGCGATGAAGCGCCAGATGGTCTTCCCTGCACTGCCGGGGCGCAGATCAATCAGACTCAAACCGACAGGGCGTTCCGGCACATCGTGCCAGCCGCCGCGCCCGGTGAGTACCGCGGGAGCGCCGTCCTTGCGGAGTCCAAACACGGAAGTCGTGTAGGTCGTGGTGCCATCTTCGGCGATCCAGGCAGTCTTGCCCGTCTTCTTATCAATCGCCCGTATGTAATTCCAGCCCTTCTTCTCCGGCGGATTGCCATCGAGCGGTTCCACGTTCAAGATCCAGTCGCCGTAGAGAATCGGTTTGTGCTGCTTGTTGAAGGGATAGGGTTCGCCCCAGGGTGTCCACTTGTGGCGCCACAGTTCCTTGCCATTCATATCGAAAGCACCCATTTCGCCGGAGTTATTCGTGAACCATACCGTCTTGCCATCGGTGATGGGCGCGGGCGAGGTGGAATCGCTGTAGCTGTACATCATGGGGCTGACCGTGGGACCTTCCAGGCGGACGCTCCAGAGGATTTTGCCCGTTTTCGCGTTGAGGCAATGGCCCAGAATCACACCGGAAAAAGGCTTCTGCCCCTTCTTCCATGGTTCGAAGGTGGTCAGGAACAAGCGGTCGCCCCAGACGGCGATGCCGCTCTGTCCGCCATTCGGCAGAGGAGTCCGCCATAGAATGTTCTTGCCGCGCGCGACGGACCATTCGACAGGGGCGTTTTTATCCGCCACCGCCCAGGTGCCGTTCGGGCCCGCTGCCTGCGGCCAATTGGCTGCCTGTAAGAAGAAAGCGAAAACTGCTGTCACAGAAAGGAGTGTTTTGTACAAAAGGAAGCCCCCGGCAGGACGGTCCAGCCGCCCGGATCGTGATAATATCACAAAGAAGTAATCGATAAAGTCAATATGCTTTCCTTACGGATTCTGTCCCTTACCCTGCTTGCTTCCGCCGTGTTTGGGCAATCCCCGGACCAGGTCGAATATTTCGAAAAGAACGTTCGCCCCTTGCTGGTGAAGAACTGCCAGGGCTGTCATAACGCCAAACTGCAGAGCGGCGGCGTGGACCTTAGTTCCGCCACGGGCTTCCAGGAAGCCGGACTCTTCAAGAAAGACAAGCCGGAAGCCAGCCGCATTCTCGTTGTCACCAGCTATGAAGGCTCGGTCAAAATGCCGCCCATGGGCAAGTTGAAGGCCGATGACCTCGCGAAGCTGGCGGAATGGTGCAAGATGGGTGCGCCGTGGCCCGGTGCAGCGGAATCGAAAGCCACTTCCACAGCAGCCAAACCTGCGGATTTCACGCCGGAACAGAAGGCTTTCTGGGCCTTTCAGCAGCGCAAAGACCCCGCTCCGCCTGCCGTGAAGAATAAGGCCTGGGTCCAGAACCCGATTGACCAGTTCATTCTTGCGAAGCTCGAAGAACGCGGTCTGAAACCCGCACCGAAGGCCGACAAGCTGACCCTGTTGCGCCGTGCCACGCTCGACCTGACGGGCCTGCCGCCCACGCCGGATGAGATCAAAGCCTTCGAGGCGGACCAATCCCCGCAAGCCTATGCGAAACTCATCGACCGCCTGCTGGCTTCACCGCGCTATGGCGAGCGCTGGGGACGGCACTGGCTCGACGTAGCCCGCTATGCCGATTCCACGGGCAATGACGAAGACCACCGCTATCCCTACGCTTTCCGCTACCGGGACTATGTGATTCAGGCCTTCAATGACGACATGCCCTACAGCCAGTTCGTGCGCGAACAGCTCGCGGGAGATCTGATGTCCGGCAATACGGAAGACAAGTTCAACAAGCGGGCCATTACGGCGACTGGTTTTCTGGCCCTCGGTGCCAAAGCACTCGCACAGCAGGACAAGAAGAAGATGCTTTACGACGTCTATGACGAACAGGTCGACGTTGTCTCCAAAGCATTCCTCGGCATGACCATGGCCTGTGCGCGCTGCCACAACCATAAGTTCGACCCCATTCTGACCCGCGATTACTACTCGCTCACCGGCATGTTCGCCAGCACGAAGAGCTTCGCCAAGCCCGATGCCTTCGTTTCTGAGATGCTCTTGAAGCCGCTGGTGCCGGAAGCGAAGTACAAGCAGTATCAAAAAGAGCAGGCACACCTGAAGTCTTTGAAATTCGCCGTGGATGAGTACGCCGAACAACAGGTGCAGGCACATTCCCATGAGATGGCTGCGAAACTGGCGGCGTATCTGACGGCCGCGCGCGATCCCAAGGCTTCCCGCGAAGGTCTCGACGAAGCAATCGTGAAAAGACTGGCGGGCATGATTACCAACCCCAAGGCGAAAGAGCACTGGGCGGAACTGGCCAAGGCATCCGTGGAAGATGTGCCGAAGATCGCGGCAAAGATGCAGGCCGATGCGGAGAAGGCCCTCAAAACCTGGGATACCGAACTCGACAAATGGCGGGAGAAGGCCCGCAAGGTTCCCGCGGACAGCGACATGGCCCCGCCGGAGAAACCAAAGTTCGACGCGAAGAAATCCCCTGTTGTAAATGAGCTCTTCATGGGCAATGGCATCTTCGCCGTAGCGGAAAAGCAGCAGGAGAAGATCTTCCCCCCCGCAGCCTTTGCAAAGCTGGGGGACTTGAAGAAGATCTACGACGACTTCAAGAAGCAGGCCATGCCGGAACCCGATATGGCGGACGCCGTGGAAGAAGATAAGCCGGTGCACCAGAAGGTGCTCATCCGCGGCGATCTCAATAACCCCGGCGAAGATGCACCCGTGGCTGTGCCGGCGATTCTCTCCAGTTACAATCCGCCGAAGCAGTTCCAGGGCAGCGGCCGCATGGAATTCGCCGGCTGGCTGGTGGACCCCGCCAATCCCCTGCCCTCCCGCGTGATGGTCAACCGCATCTGGAGTTGGCACTTCGGCGAAGGCATCGTCCGTTCCGTGGATAACTTCGGCAAGACTGGCGAGCGTCCGGATAACCTGGAACTGCTGGATTACCTGGCGAACCGCTTCATCCAAAACGGCTGGTCAGTCAAGCAACTCACCAAGGCCATCATGCTTTCCAACACCTACCAGATGGCGGCGGAAACCGAAGACAAAGCCTACACAGTGGACCCCGAAAACCGCATGCTCAGCCGCTTCAACCGCCAGCGCATGAGCGTGGAGCAACTGCGCGATTCCATGCTCTTCATCAGCGGCAAGCTGGATGAAACCATGGGCGGCACCCTGCAATCCGGCTTCGGCACGGATGGCGAAAACAGTTCCGGACGTCTCTCGATGAAGCCCGAGGCACTCACCCGCCGCACGGTTTACGTGCCGCTCCGCCGCGCCAACCTGCCCAACATGATGAACCTCTTCGACTTCGGCGACGCCACCACCGTCAACGGACACCGCTCCCTGACCAACGTTGCACCACAGGCGCTCTTCATGATGAACAGCGGCTTTGTGGAGCAGCGGTCGTCTGAACTCGCGAAGACAGTCTTCGCGGCAGCCAGTGACCCGCGCGAGCGCATCAACCAGGCCTTCGTGCGCATCCTCAACCGCAAGCCATCCGGCGAAGAAGCCGACCGCGCGCTCACTTACATCAGCAACATGCAGGAGCGCTTCAAGGAACCTGAAGCGAAAGCCTGGCAGAGCTTCTGCCAGATACTTTTCAGTTCCAACGAGTTCATTTACATCGAGTAACCTCATGAGCCTTTCTGACCAATCTCTAAACGCGCTGCGGCGCCTGTACCACCAGGAAGAGAAACCCGCCACAAGACGTGCCATGCTGCGTGCGGCGGGTTGCGGTTTCGGCTTCATGGGACTCGCGGGATTACTCGCGCAGGAAGCACTTGGTGACACGGCGGCTCCGGTGAACCCGATGGCCCCGAAACCGCCCATGTTCCCGGCAAAGGCCAAGCGCGTCATCTTCCTTTTCATGCATGGCGGACCCTCGTCAGTCGATACCTTCGACCCCAAAGCCCGGCTCGATACCGATAACGGCAAGCCATCCCCCATCAAAGCGCCGCTCTCTTTTTCGAAGGACCTCGGCATGTTGATGAAGTCGCCGTGGGAATTCAAGAACTACGGCCAGAGCGGTATCCCGGTGAGTTCACTGTTCCCCAACGTTGCCGAATGCGTGGACGATATGTGCGTCATCCGTTCGCTGGTCGGGGAAGGCGTGGACCATGGCGCGGCACTGCTGCAGAGCTTCACAGGGTCGAGCACGTTCATCCGCCCCAGTATGGGTTCCTGGGTGCTTTATGGGCTCGGCACGGAGAATCAAAATCTGCCCGGCTTCATCACCATCAAGCCGGCGCTTTCGCATGGCGGCTCCAAGAACTGGGCCAGTGCGTTTCTACCCGGCTCCTATCAGGGCACGGCGATCGGCAATGCGGGCATGAAGGTGAGCGATATTCAGGGCGAGCCCATCGAATACCTGCTGAACAAGATGTATACGCCCGATGAGCAGCGGTATGAGCTGGATATGCTCCAGAACATCAACCGCAAGCACGCGGAATTGCGCAAACATGATCCGCAGCTGGAAGCGCGCATACAGGCCTTCGAACTCGCCTTCCGCATGCAGGCCCAGGCACCGGAGGCCTTCCAGGTGGAGAAGGAATCCGAGGCAACGAAAAAGCTCTACGGCATGGACGAGGAAGTGACGAAGGACTTCGGCTGGCAGTGCCTGCTGGCGCGCCGGCTGGCTGAGCGGGGCGTCCGTTATATCCAATGCACCCACAGCTACAAGTGGGACCAGCATTCCGACCTTGTCGTGGGCCATACGAAGAATGCGAAGGAGGTCGATAAACCGATCTCCGGCCTTTTGAAGGACCTGAAGGCGCGCGGCTTGCTCGAAGACACGCTGGTCATCTGGTCAGGGGAATTCGGCCGCACGCCGGTTTCCCAGGGTGCGAATGGCCGCGATCACAACCCCTACGGGTATACGCTTTGGATGGCCGGTGGCGGCGTGAAACCCGGCTTCATTTACGGCGCGACTGACGAGATCGGCTATCACGCAACGGAAAACCGGATGCACCTTCATGACTTCCATGCCACTGTGCTGCACCTGCTCGGCATGGACCATGAAAAGCTCACTTACAAGTACAACGGGCGCGATTTCCGCCTGACGGATGTGGCCGGAAACGTACACCGCGGAATTATGGCGTAACATGTAGGACACATGGCCGCTGTCCGGATGAAAGATATCGCGCTCGAACTTGGGGTCTCCGTCGTAACGGTTTCCAAGGCGCTGCGCAACCACGATGACATTAGCGAAGAGACCCGCGCGCGCGTTTTGCAGCGCATACGGGAGCTCAATTACCGTCCCAATCTAGCCGCGCGTGCGCTGGTTACGGGGCGGTCGAATATCATCGGCTTCGTCGTCCCCGCACTGCTGCATTCGTTCTTTGCGGAAGTGGCGCAGGGCATGACCAGCGTATTGCGCAAGAAGGGCTTCGGCCTGGTGATTGCCAGTTCCGATGAAGACGGCGAACTGGAACACGACGAAATCGATCAGCTCCTGGCACGCCGTGTGGACGCGGTTATTGTCGCCTCCACGCAGCGCGGCAGCCACGTATTCGAAACCATTGAAGACCAGCAGGTTCCGTATGTTCTGATCGACCGGCGGATCGATGATCTCGATGCGAATTTCGTGGGCGTGGATGATGAACTGGTGGGCCAAATCGGCACGGAACATCTGATTCAGTGCGGGCACACGCGGATCGCTTACATCGGCGGCAAAGACGTCACGACCGCGGAAGGCCGCCTTCGTGGCTACCAAAAGGCCCTGGCGAAACACGGCATTCCGGAACGGGCGGAATATATCCGCACGCTGAGTGAGACCGGTGACGCGGGCGAAGATGAAGCCGGCATGACGATGATGGATCTGCTGGGTCTCGATGAACCGCCCACGGCACTCTATACTTCGAACGATCCCATCGCGATGGGGGCCATGAAGGCGGCGCTGGACAGCGGCAAGCGCATCCCGGAAGATCTTGCGATTTGCGGCACAGGGAATATCCGTTATGCCAGCTATCTGCGCGTCCCGCTGACCAGCGTGGACCAGGGCAGCCAGGCGATCGGCGAACGGGCTGCGCGTTTGGCGCTGGCGTTGATCGAGTCAAAGACGCCGATGAAGCCGAAGGTGATTCTGGTGGAACCGAAACTGGTGGTCCGCCAATCCACCCGCCCCAAACAATAAGGAAAAACTAAAGAATCGGTGCCTGGCACCATTTCTTTATGGTTTTTTGATTAGGGCGGTCAGGATTTTGCCGGCTGGCCCCCGCAGAGCGCGATATCGATCATCCCCGCCGCCGGATACACCTGCGCGGCAGTGCCAACGACCAGCAACACATCGCACTCCATCACCGCGCGGGAGGCCCGGCTCAAGACGTTCGCGGGCAGGCTCTCCCCAAACCAGACGACACCGGGGCGTTCGCGCCCGCCGCACTGCGCGCACACCGGCGGCAACACGTCCAGCTCGCTGCGGTCAATCCTCTCCGCCCCGCAAGACTCACAACGGATACTCCAGATATTGCCGTGCAGCCGCAGCACTTTGCGCGATCCCGCGAGTTCATGCAGCCCATGCACATTCTGCGTGATCAGAGTGAACGACGGTTTGCGGTGCTCCAGTTCCACCAGAGCTTCATGTCCGGCATTCGGCTTCGCCTTCGCAATCTGCCGGCGGCGTTCTTCGTACCACGTCCAAACCAGTACGGGATTCGCCGCAAAACCCTGGGGACTGGCCAGATCCTCAAACCGCAGACTCTTCCGATACCCGCCAGCACCGCGAAAGGTGGGGATGCCCGATTCCGCCGAGATCCCCGCGCCGGTCAGAACTGCGACGGCCCGCGCTTCCCGCAGCTCTTCCCGCGCGGCTTCAACATTCGACCGCATTCAGCGCCAACCCCGCAAGCGAAGTCTCCTTGTAACGGCTCTGCATATCGAGCCCCGTTTCGTACATCGTCTTAATCACCTGATCCAACTGCACGATGTGGCCATCGGTATCCTGCATCGCCATACGGCAGGCATTGATCGCCTTCACGGCACCAATGGCATTGCGTTCGATACAAGGCACCTGTACCAGTCCGCCGATGGGATCGCAGGTCATGCCCAGGTTGTGCTCCATGCCGATCTCCGCCGCATGCTCGCACTGTGCATTCGTACCTTCGAGCGCAGCCACCAAACCCGCGGCAGCCATGGAGCACGCCACGCCCACTTCGCCCTGACAGCCCACCTCAGCCCCGGAAATCGAGGCATTTTCCTTATAGAGCACGCCAATCGCACCGGCAGTCAGCAGGTAGCGCATGATGCCCTCGCGACTGCCAAAGAGAAACCGCAGATAGTAGAGCCCCACTGCGGGAATGATTCCGGCGGCGCCATTCGTTGGAGCCGTCACCACGCGCCCCCCGGCGGCATTTTCTTCATTGACGGCCATCGCGAACACGTTGACCCAGTCCATCACCGCCAGCGGATCATGTACCTTGCTGGTCTCCAGCTTATGCAGCAACCGCGGTGCCCGGCGGCGGACCTTCAACCCGCCCGGCAAGATTCCTTCCGTCCGCAGACCCCGTTCGGCGCACTCCTCCATCACCTGCCATACCAGCGCCAAGTGCGCCCGAACCTCAGCTTCCGGTCTCCAGGCCTTTTCGTTCTCCAGCATCACCTGCCACATGGGCAGTGGCATCCGCAGCAATTCCGCGCCGGAACTGAACGGATACGGAACAGCGGCACGGTTGGCATCCCGCGCCACAGGTGCGCCCTGCCGCTGGATGAACCCGCCGCCGATTGAGAAGTAAACCTCCGTCGCCAACACCGCGCGGTCCGCATCGAACGCCGTGAAACGCATGGCGTTGGGATGCCCGGGCAGCACCAGATCCTTGTGAAACGGCAGATCCACGGCCTCATCGAACGGCACGGTCTGCCTGCCCAGCAAGGCAATCGACTTCTGCCCGCGGATCGCAGCCAACTTGCCTTCCATCGCAGCCGGGTCCACCGTGGCAGGGTCTTCCCCCGCCAGACCCAGCAGAATCGCATGGTCCGTGGAGTGGCCTTTGCCCGTCAGTGCCAGCGACCCGAAGAGTTCCGCGGTCACACGCGACGTCCGGGTTAACAGCCCTGCCGATTCGAGTCGCGCAACAAACTCCCGCGCGGCCCGCATCGGCCCGACGGTATGCGAACTCGACGGCCCTACACCGACTTTGAACAGTTCAAAAACAGAGGTTCTCACTGGCTTTCACTGTACCGCCAATTCAGGGGCGCAGCAGCCAGACCCGGTAGTTGACGGCATCAGCGAACGGCACCAGCAGCAATTCCTTCAGCTTGCCACCTGCCACACCGTCGAGGCTGTAGGCCTGTGTGCCGGTCCACCTGAGCGGCAACTTTTCGCGTGCATCCGCCAACTGTAACTCCGCCACGCGCGGACCAGCAGCAGGCAGATCGATCAGCTTGGGGTTCACCGTGCTGTCCAGCGCCAGCAACTGCGGACCGCGCATGATGGCAACCTGATGCGGATTGCTGGGTCCGCCGGGCAGCAGGCGCGCGGTCATATCCATGTCGATTTCGACCGTATCTCCGGGCTTCCATTCACGGTCGATTTTCAGCCACTCCCCCGGAACGCCATCGTAACTCCTGCCCGCGACAACCGCGGTATAACGCTTTGTCCACTGAGGAACCCGCAGCGCCAGCGGGAAGCGCTTCGCAGCAGCAGGCCGCAGAGTTAACTTGACGCTTCCTTCCAACGGATAAGTGGTTGCTGTTTCGAGCGTAATATCCCCGAGGACCACTTTCCCTGGAACATAGAACTGCACCGAAACGCCGTCCGCCAAAGTCCCCCAGGCCAGGCCGGGAATCATGGAGATACCGCGGGGCTCGCTCGAAACACAACAATTGATACCCGGCGTCGGCCCCTTCTTCCCGTTCAAAGGTGTGAAGTAACAAATGTTTCCCTTCACTGGGTCCTGCGCGGCAAGCACCGCATTGTAAGCCGTATTCTCCAGTTGCTCTGCATACTTCACCTCTCCCGTCAGCCGGAATAACTGTAGAGTCAACTGTAGGAAAGTAACTGTAACGCAGCCTTCGCCGACATTGGACATTTCGTCCGCGGGCAATTCCGCATCATCATGGAAGTGTTCCGCGGCGCTGGTGGTTCCATCCACATATAAGCGGTGCGCCACGATGTCATTCCATGCCATTTGGGGTGCGCGCAGATACTCCGCTTTGCCCGTAACACGGTACATTTCGAGCAGGCCCACCAGATTCGAAAGCATCTCATACGCCTTGGCATTAGCCGTCTGATAAACACTGTGGCCAGACAGCAGGGAACTTAGAATCTTCGGACCATTCGGCTGCTCCCAAGCTTGAATCAGATACTCACAGAACAGCAGGTAACGGCGGTCACCAGTCTGCCGGTATAACAGCACCATCGGCTCCAGCACGCTGGTCGCGGCCATTCCGACGTGCGTTCCGGAGGCGATGATATCCCTCTGGCCTGGTCCAGTCCCGAAGGTCCGAACCAGCAGATCACCGATCTTGCGGGAAGCCTCCAGCGCCGCTGCATCACCGGTCGCCTGGTAATACGCGAGCAAGCCCAGCAGATCGTACTTATGCACCCACACATCCCAGCTGGTCCAGCGTTTGGAATCGAGATAAGTGCCGAGATAGCCGTCTGGTAGTTGTGTCGAGATCAACTCCTTCGCCACGCGGTCCATCAAGGTTTTGAGGCGCTCATCGTGCGTATAGAGCCAGGTATTCGCTGCGGCATCGAGGAACTTGCCCGCATGTTCGCCCGCCCAATCCTGATGGCCAGGCCGCTGGCGGAAGCAATCGAGAATCCCTTTTTCATCCACATGCAGCAGACGGCCTTCCAGATTCACGCGCATCCGCGCCCCCAGGATGCCGCCCATTTGCTGGCTCGCAAAAGCAGCGGGGACGAAACGGTCCGTCACGGCATTACTCTGGGCGGAAAGGGGCAGTGTTGCCATCAGGAAGACGAGGAAACGGCGCATGATCCAAGAGCTTATCGAAAAGGGGTTGACTCCTGCCGGACATTTGCATGAAATAGTCGTTCACATGAGCCGGAGAATTGTCGTTGCGGGCAGTCTCAACATGGATCTCGTGCTGGAAGCGGGGCGTATCCCCGTACCCGGCGAAACGCTCGCCTGCAGCGAATTGGTCACGGTACCGGGCGGCAAGGGTGCGAATCAGGCTTGCGCCGCGGCCAGACTTGGTGGAGCAGCCAGGATGGCCGGCCAAGTGGGTAATGACGTTTTCGGTGCGGAATTGCTGCGCAGCCTGCAGCTTTCCGGCACAGAGATCAGCAGCGTCCGCACCATTGCCGGAGCAACGGGAACAGCGGTGATCCTGGTGCTGCCGAACGGCGAAAACAGCATCATGATTTCCGCGGGAGCCAACGGCAGCTTTGCACTGGATGCCAGCGGTCTGGAAGCCCTGCAACTTCGTGCGGGGGACTGTCTGCTGGCCCAACTCGAAATCCCGCTCGACACGACCTTCGCCGCCATGCGCCATGCCCGCGAACGGGGCGCGGTCACGATTCTGGATCCGGCTCCCGCGAGGCCGCTTCCCGCGGAACTGCTTCGCCTGACTGACTGGCTGACGCCCAACCAGACCGAAGCCGCCATCCTGCTTGGCGAGCCGGGACTACAAATCGACAGCTATGACGGCGCCGCCACGGCAGCGCGGGAACTTCGCAAGCTCGGGCCAGCCGGAGTCATCGTGAAGCTGGGTGCTCTGGGCTGTGTCATCGCCAATGAGGCCGGTGTCCGCGCGCACAGCGCCTGGCCGGTAACAGCCCTCGACACCACCGCAGCCGGCGATGTATTTAATGCGGCCTTTGCGGTTGCCCTCATGGAAGGCCAGGACGAAGACCGCGCTGCCCGGTTCGCCTGTGCTGCGGCGGCGATCTCCGTGACCCGACGGGGAGCGCAGCCCTCCATGCCAACCCGCCAGGAAGTGGACGACTTACTCCAAACCGCCACCAGGGAGACCATATGTTTGTAGTTGACAGCCCGTTTGTGGCCATTATTTGCTGCGTGATCACCATGCTGGGCTGGGGTTCCTGGGCAAACACCCAGAAACTCGCGGGCCGCGAACGCTGGCCGTTTCCACTCTATTACTGGGATTACGGCTTCGGCGTGCTGCTCTTTTCGCTGCTCTTCCTGGCTGCCCCGGGCAGCTTCGGAACGGCAGGCGAGGGCGGTCTGACGAACCTTTCCCACGCTGCCGCAGGCCCCATCGGCGCTGCACTCCTGAGCGGACTGGAGTTCAACGTGTCGAACCTGTTGCTGGTCGCTGCTATTGATGCCGCCGGGATGAGCGTTGCCTTCCCTGTAGGAGTTGGTCTCGCCCTGGTAATTGGCACGGTGAAGAGTTATCTAAGTGCGCCGAAAGGGAACCCGGCCTTTCTCTTCGGCGGAGTCGCACTGGTTGTTCTCGCGATGATCTTATCCGCACTTGCACATGCGCGGCTGCCACGGCAGACAGGAGGCAAAGCAGCCCGGGGATTGATCTTCGCGGTCGTCGCCGGCTGTCTGATGGGAGTCTTCTATCCACAACTCATGACAGCGATTTCTCCGGGCTTCCGCAGTGGTTCGATACAAGCGGGAATGCTCACGCCTTACACTGCGCTGTTATTCTTCGCGCTCGGTGTGGCAGGCAGTAACTTCGCGGTGAATACCATCTTCGTCAAGCTCAACGGACTGCGCCTGTCTGAATACACGGCGGGAAGTGCGCGGCTCCACTCGCTCGGCATTCTGGGCGGATTGATCTGGATGCTCGCGCTCAGCCTGAATGTACTGGCCTCCGGTGTTGCCGGACCCGCGGTATCTTATGCTCTCGGCCAGGGAGCTACGCTGGTCGCGGCGATCTGGGGAGTGTTTGTGTGGAAAGAATTCTGCGCGGCCGGGGACAGTACCCGCACACTGCTGGCACTTATGTTCGCAAGTTACGCTGCTGGATTGATCCTTATTGGCTGGGCGAGCCTGTAGAAATAACAGAGCCGCCGGTCTCAACGATTCAAGCCAGCATTTCCTTGATCACATTCCCGCCGAAATCGGTGAGCTTTTCATTGCGGCCATTGTGCAAAATCCAGAGGCGGTTTTGATCCAACCCCAGCAAATGGAGAATAGTGGCGTGGAAATCCCGCATCGGGTATCCGCCGTTGAGTGCACGCAGACCGAATTCATCTGTTTCTCCGATCGCGATGCCCGGCTTTACGCCGCCGCCCGCAAACCACATGGTGAAGCCATGCGGATTATGATCCCGCCCGCCGCCCGCCTGTGACATGGGAAGACGTCCGAACTCCGCGCCCCAAACCACCAGCGTGGATTCAAGCAGACCGCGCTGCTTGAGATCTTTCAATAAACCGGCTACGGGCTGGTCTGTCATCGAACACATCTTCTCGTGGTTCCCCACCAGATCTTTGTGCGCATCCCATTGCACAGAGACCGGCCCGCCGCCTGAGTAGAGTTGCACAAACCGGACACCGCGCTCCACCAGCCGCCGCGCCAGCAAGCAGCGGGTCCCGAACTCATTCGTATGTTTCTGGTTGAGACCGTATAAGTTACGCGTGGCTTCGGTCTCCCTGGATAAGTCCACCGCTTCCGGCGCATGGGACTGCATCCGGAACGCAAGTTCATAGGAGTTAATGCGCGCGGCCAGTTCACTGTCGCCGTTCATCGCATCCATCTCATTCATCTGCTGCAGAAAGTCGAGCGCCTTTCTCTGCCGCGCGCTGGACATCCCTTCCGGCGCTTTCAAATTGAGAATAGGATTTGCGCCGGACCGGAACACCGTCCCTTGGTAGACAGCAGGCAGAAACCCGGCACCCCAGCAGGGCGTACCACCCTCCGGCGTACCTTCCGGTTGCGGCATCACCACATAGGCCGGCAAGTTCTCACTCTCACTGCCCAGGCCATAAGTCACCCAGGAGCCCATGCTTGGATATCCCATGAGCGTGCGGCCTGTGTTGACCTGATACATCGCAGGAGCATGCACCGTGCTGTCTGTCTTGAAGCTGCGGACAAAGCAGATATCATCCACGCACTGCGCAATATGCGGAAACAGCGAAGAAACGTCACGCCCGCTTTGCCCATATTTCTTGAACGCAAACGGACTCTTCAATAGAGGCGTGTCACCCTTGGTGAACTGGCTGATGACTTTCCCGAAGCTCTCCGGCAAAGGCTGCCCATGATACTTCGTCAAGGCCGGCTTGGGGTCAAAGGTATCCACCTGGCTGGGACCGCCCACCATGAACAGAAAGATGACAGACTTCGCTTTTGGCGCAAAATGCGGAGGCTTTGGCGCCAGCGGGTTCACCCTCGTTGCGGCAGGCAACATCGAAGCCAGCGCCAACGATCCGAACCCGTGCGCCGCCCGCACCAGCACATCGCGGCGGGTAACTGCGTTCTTGATATGCGGGTTAAGGGACATAGAGAAACTCATTTCTGTTGAAGAGGGCCAAGGCAAAGTCCGGCAGAAGTCCGCCGGTATTTAGAAAGCGGAGTGCCAGCGTTTTCTCCTCCATGCGCGGCACGCGCCCCAGCGCCAAACGCCACGCGGTATCCACCACACAGTTGCGGTCCTTGGCACAGGCCTTTTCGAGCCGCGATGCGAAATCTCCCGCCGTCTCCTGCATCATTGGCGAATTGAACAAAGACAAGGCCTGCAAAGGATGCGTGGAAACAGGGCGTACCGGGCAGGAGGTGATGTTATCCGGCTCATCGAACGCAGAGAGCAGCGGCAAACGGACACCGCGCTTGTTATACAGATAGACCGTTCGCCGGTGTTGTACCGTCTTATCCGGATTGACCGGCCACAAACCATCCCGTTCTGATTCCGTGAAGATCAAGTCATACACTTCCGGTTCCAGCGGCAGCTTCACGGGCCGGCCACCGAGTTGTGGATTCAAAGTGCCTGACACAAGAAGAGCAGCGTCGCGAATCATCTCTGCTTCCAGGCGCTTGTGATTCATCCGCCAGTAGAGGCGGTTCTCCGGGTCCAGCTTTGCTTTCGCGGAGTTATCATCCGCACTCTGCCGGTAAGCGCTCGAAGTTACAATCAGTCTGTCCAGTTTCTTGATGCTCCAGTTCTGGTCCATGAACTCCGCTGCCAGCCAGTCCAGCAAGGCGTGGGACTCCGGCTTATCCCCCATCACGCCGAAGTCATTCGGAGTCCGCACTAAACCAGTCCCCATGCGCAATTGCCAGAGCCTGTTCACCATCACGCGGGCAGTAAGTGGATTTTCTTTTGAAGCCAGCCAGTCCGCGAGCGCCGTCCGCCGCCCCTTCGCGTCTCTGGGAATCTCAAAGTCAGCCTTCACCACACGGGGCACGGCCGGCTCAACGGGGTCCAGTTTGTCGTGCGGATCCCCCATGCGCAGGATGTAACTCTGCGGCGCAGCTTCTCCGGTATTTACATAGGCATAAGCGGAAGGCAGAGGCTCGGGTGCAGTGGCCTCAATGAGATGCAGGGTCTCGCGAAGCTTCTCCCGTGCGGCTTTAATCTCCGCGGGCATCTCCGCCACGACTTCATCCCAAGTCGGCTGTATCTGCGCCTCGGCATCTTTCACAATGGCAGCCTGCGCCGGCGTGCGCTTCTCTTTCGGCGTATTTTCCGCAGCCAGAATATCCGCCGGAAGTTGCGCCCGGCGTCTCTCCTTCAGCGCTGTTTCAAACGGCAGAGCCAGCGCCTTCAACGCATCTTCCACCGGCTTGAGACGGGCCTTATAAGCCGCTTGCGCCGCAGTCCACTTTGCTTTCTCCTCTGCATTGACCAGTTCGACTTCTTTGCCTTTGGCTCCCGCGAACACGGCTTGTAACCGGTAAAAGTCAGCCTGCAAAATGGGGTCGAACTTATGGTTGTGACAACGGGCACAGTTCACCGTCATGCCGAGGAATGTCTGTCCAACGCTGGTTGCAATCTCCGTCAGAACTTCCTGCCGGGATTCCTCCGGATCAATATTGCCTGAGGTGAGATGCTCTGAACCTGCGCGTAGATAACCGGTCGCGATCAGGGCTTCCGGGTTACCGGGATAAGCATCATCCCCGGCGATTTGCTCCCGGATGAAGCGGTCATATGGCTTATCCGTGTTGAACGAGGAAATCACATAATCACGGTAACGCCACGCGTGCGGACGGTCACCATCATGCTCATAGCCATTGGTATCGGCATAACGGACTACATCCAGCCATTTCATGCCCAACCGCTCGCCGTAAGCAGGCGACGACATCAGCTTGTCCACCAGCTTTTCATAGGCATCGGGCGAACGGTCATTCACGAACGCCGTGACCGCTTCAGGCGCGGGCGGCAATCCAGTCAGATCGAAGGTCACGCGGCGGATGAGTGCTGTCTTCTGCAGCGCAGGCGAATGGTCCAGTTGCTTCGCGCGCATTGCGGCAAGAAGGAAAGCGTCAATGGGATTGGCGATCCAGGTGTCCTGCACCGGGGGGATAGCAGGGCGGATCACTTTCTGGAAGGTCCACAAGCGGCCGCGGGCGCCGATGAAAGACGTCTCCGCATCAGCCGCAGGGTAAAGGGCAGCCGGCAGCACGAAAGCCAGCGCCAGTAAGGCGGCGGAAACCACGCGTTTGTGCCAGTGCTGCATCCCGCTATTATCCGCACTGGGAACCCGCGCCGCAAGGCCGCCCGCATTGACAGAACGAACGTCTCCGGCTACTCTTGTTGCCACCATGGCCAGACACCTCCTTGTGATCCTGCTTCTGATCCTGCTTCTGGCAGCGAACTGCCTGCCCCTGACCGCGCAAACCATCACGTCCCGCATTGGGGGAACGGTGAGTGATCCGCAAGGCGAGTTCGTAGCCGGCGCGCTGGTGGAAGTAACAAATGAGGCATCCGGCGGGAAATTCCAGACGAAGACTGCCGCCACTGGTGAATGGACCATCCCTTCGCTGCCCACGGGCAAATACACCGTCAGCATCTCCGCGGCCTCTTTCAAGACGGCTGTAACATCCGGCGTCATTCTGGAGCCGAACGTCCCGGCAACGGTCTTCTCGAAACTGGAACTGGGCGCGGTGGCAGAGACGGTGCAGGTCTCGGGAGGCGGTGAGATTTTGCAGACCGAGTCGGCCACCGTCGGCTCCACCATGACGCAACGGCAGATCAGCGAGTTGCCGTTTCAGAGCCGCAATGCGTTGGATCTCATCGTTTCGCAGGCGGGAACCGCAACGCCGGGAACACAGCGCACCACCTCCATCAATGGCCTCGGCATGTCGAGCATGAATATTACTCTCGACGGGGTCAATATTCAGGATGCCGTCCTCAAGAGCAGCGATGGTTTCCTTGCCTGGCTGATGCCGCGGGCTGACACGGTGGAAGAGGTCAGCGTGCAAACGGCCGCACTGGGCGCGGAGAGTTCTTCCGAAGGCGCGGCACAGGTTCGTTTCGTCACCCGTTCCGGAAGCAATCAGTTCCGCGGCGGTGTCTTCTGGCAGATACGGAATGATGCACTGGATGCCAACTACTACTTCAACAAGATCAATGGCCTGCCCCGCGACCGTATCAACTTAAACCAGTTCGGGGGACGGGTCGGCGGCCCCATCCTCCGCAACAAGCTGTTCTTCTTTTTTGCCGATGAGGAATTCAGGCTGCCCCAGAGTTATAACTCCTCCGCTTCCCTGCTGAACCCCAATGCTATCAACGGCATCTTCCAATACAAAGATTCCACCGGCCAGATGCAGAATATCAACTTATATTCGCTGGCGGTGCAGATCAATCCAAGTCTTCCCGCGGGCATCCGAAGTTATGCCACAACGCCTGACCCTTCGATCTACTCTACTCTGCAACAGATGAACAGCCTGGCAGCGAATGGAAACCTGGTCAGCAGGATCGCGAAATCGTCTGATTACAATCGAAGTGACTTATACTTTCAGGTCCCCGGGAATAATCACCGGCGCTGGATTACGGGAAAAGTGGATGCGAACGTAAACAGCAGGAACCAGGTCGCCTTCACGTACCGCTATCAGACTTATGTCGCCGTACCTGATGCGGTCAATGGCATTTATCCCGTGTTGCCGGGAGCAGGTGCCGTACTCGGCACGCCGCTCACCGCCGGGAATGGCGGAGCGCGCAGAATCGCTTACTCGCCCACCGCCTCCCTCCGCAGCACCATCACACCCAACTGGATTAGTGAATTCCGCCTGGGGATGACGGCCGGCAGCACGCTCTACCGGGACGATGTGACCGCAGCGGAGTTCGCACCATGGAAGGGAACAGCACCGGTCTTCAACTATGTGTCGAATCCCTTCACCACAGCGAGTCAAACCAGAAATGACCGTCCCACATGGCAGGGCAGTGAGAATATGACGCTCACCAGAGAAGCGCACCTGCTCACCTTCGGCGGTAACTTCTCCTATGTGAGTCTCTGGCAGCAAAGTATCGGACTGGCCATGATTCCCCAGGTAAGTTTAGGGATTGCCACCGGCGATCCCATCAACACCGGCAGCACAGCTATCTTCACGACTGCGAACTTCCCCAACAGCACCGCGACTAACCGCAGTGACGCCGCCTCACTCTACGCCCTGCTGACCGGACGGATTGCAAGCATCAGCAGTTCCGTAAACCTGAATCCTACTACCGGCAAGTATGGTGCCAATCCGACGACGGATGCCATCCACCAAAGCCAGCTTGGTCTTTTTGTGCAGGATGCATGGAAGGTCATGCCCACCCTCACGGTTACCGCCGGCCTTCGCCGGGATGTGCAGCTTCCCTACGTCAGCACAGGGGGAACTTATACCAGCCCCGGTTACGCAGCACTCTATGGAGTATCTGGTGTGGGGCACTTATTCGAACCCGGGGTGCTGACTGGCAGTGCGCCGCAGTATAACCAGACGAACAGTGACTCCCAACCTTATCCCGTTTATTGGCGGATGTTTGAGCCTTCGTTCGGCTTCGCCTGGCGCGCGCCGGGAAAGACAGGACTCGTGCTGCGGGGTGGATACTCCATCGCCTCCGTGCGGGAAGGTCTGGATGTCTTCCTGACCAATGGCTGGGGCTCCAATCAGGGCCGAACACTTTCGACGAGCATCTCCCCATCGAGTAACCCAGCTGCCTTTGGACCGGCAGGGAGCGTGTGGCTTCGTGATGCGACATTGCCTTCGCTGTCCGTGGCCGCCACGCCATCCTACCCCATCCCCGCGACTTCAGGCAACGGAGTCTATGACTTCGACCCGCACCTACGGCCCGGGTATGTGCAATCGTGGACTCTCAGTTTACAGCGGGAGATACTCAAGACCGCCGTGGATGTCCGCTATGTGGGCAACCATGGCACCAGCCTCGTCCGCCGCTTTGACTTGAATGAGGTCAACATCGTGGAGAATGGCTTTCTCAATGAATTCCTCATCGCACAGAACAACCTGAATATCGCGCGCCAAACCAACCCTTCCAGCACGAACTTCGGCAATCAGGGCCTGCCCGGGCAGAAGAATATCCCGATCATCTCCACGGCGCTGGGACTTTCAAGCGATACCACTTTCGCGACTTATCTGAAGAACAGCGAGGCAGGCCGGTTCGCGGATGCGATTGCCTTCAATGCCGCGCGAATGAAGAATCTAACCGGCGCGGGTTATCCGGCGAACTTCTTTATAGTGAATCCGACGGTGGGCAGCGGAGGTTCCATGCTGACGACGAATGGCGGTCAATCCACTTACAATGCACTGCAGTTGGAAGCCCGTAGAAGAGTCGCGGCAGGGCTCTTCTTTCAGACGAGTTATGCCTTCGCGAAAGCGCTCAGCAATATGGATTCCAGCAGGTCTGGAGCGCGCAGCCAGCCGACGACTCTTCGCAACCCTGCCTATGACAAAGGCCCTTCGCCGTGGGACATCCGACACAGTTGGAAAGGCAACCTCATCTATGAGTTGCCCTTTGGAACGGGAAAGCGCTTTCTGGCCCGGAGCAGCCACGGCGTGCGTTCACTGGTAGAGGGCTGGCAGATCGCCTGGGTTTCGCGGCTGCAGTCTGGATCACCGGAGTTACTCCGCGGTGGACGCCAGGTGTTTAACTCCACAGGCAACCAGGGTCTGGAGGCGGATGGCGGAGTCATTCTGCATAACATGACGGCGCAGCAGTTGCAGTCCATGATGAGCATCCGCAAAGACCCAGGCGGCATCGTCTACTATCTGCCACAGAAGCTGATTGACAATACGGAAGCAGCCTTCGAAACTGGCGGCAAGACGCTGGCGAACCTGGACCCCAACGCACCGTATATCGGGCCGCCCACAGTGGCCGGCCAACTGGGCGACCGTATTTATCTATACGGCCCCTGGCAGACGCACATTGATTTCAACATAGCGAAGAAATTCAAGGTCACGGAGCAGAAGAACTTTGAACTCCGGGCGCAGTTCCTGAATATCTTCAACTTCACGAATTTCCTGCTTTCTGACGCTGGGAATTCCGTAACCACTGCAACACTGAACAATAACAACAGCTTTGGTCAAACCACCGCGGCCTTCCGTGACTTCACCGTGGCGGGCACCAATAACCCCGGAGCGAGAATGATCGAATTCTCCCTGCGCTTTAACTTCTGATCGGAGACCCCATGCTTTTTCTCTACGCCATGCTGATGCTGCAAGCCGACCGGATCTGGCTCAACGGCACCATCCACACCATGGATCAGGCGGCTACCGTTGTGCAAGCCGTCGCGGTGAAGGATGGAAAGATTACCGCAGCCGGCACAACAGCGGAGATCAGGAAACTCGTTGGCCCGGAGACACAGGTAGAGGACCTGCAGGGGAAGACCATGTTACCGGGTTTCTACGCCGCGCACGATCACTTTCCCGGCTCAGGCGGACTCGGCCTGTTCACGGTGGACTTGAGCAGTCCACCGGTCGGCAAGATCGAATCCATTGAGGATCTCGTCGCTGCACTCCAGCGGAAAGCCGCGACGGCGAAGCCCGGTGATTGGATTGTGGGCCGGGGCTACGATGACACCCTGCTGCGGGAGAAGCGCCATCCGAACCGCAATGACCTGGACCGCGTCTCACTGGATCATCCCGTTTGGGTTGTCCACGTTTCCGGGCATTTGGGAGCAGCGAACAGCAAGGCACTCGCGCTGGCAAAGATTACCCGTGACACGGCCGCACCCAAAGGCGGCGCCATCCTGAAAGACAAGAAAGGCGAACCGACCGGAGTGATTGAAGAAAGCATCGGCCTGGTTGGGTCTCACGTCCCCGCGCAACCGGCAGCCATGCGGCGGGAGGCTATGCAGCGGGCGGCAAATGAGTACGTTTCGAAGGGTGTGACCACCGCAGTGATCGCGGGAGTTACCAAGGCCGCGGTCGCCAACTTCCGTGAGTCCCAGGATCTAATTCCCTTTCGCATTGTGGCAATGTTATCCGGCGGACCCGGTGTTCCTGATAGCAGGGAAAAGGCCGTGGAACTTGGTTTGCCGGACCGCGTGACCGTGGGCGCAGTGAAACTTCTGCAGGATGGCTCCATTCAGGGCTATACGGGGTATCTTGAGGCTCCCTATTATAAGCAACCGGAGGCACAGCAGGGCTTTCGCGGTTACTCCCGTCGCGCGAGGCAGGAACTGATCGACATGATTACGAAGTATCACCGCGAAGGCTACCAGATCGCGGTCCACGGCAATGGCGATGCGGCGATAGACGATATCCTGGCCGCCTTTGAGGCCGCGCAGAAGAGCTTCCCCAGACCTGATGTAAGACACCGGATTGAACATGCCCAGATGGCCCGTGAGGACCAACTCGACACCATGAAGCGCCTCGGAGTGACGCCATCTTTCTTCGTCGGCCATGTATATTACTGGGGAGACCGCCACCGCGATATCTTCCTGGGTCCGGCGCGCGGTGCGAGAATCAGTCCTCTGGCTTCCGCATTGCGGCGGGGCATTCCATTTACGGTGCATGATGATACGCCGGTAACTCCGGTGAATCCTTTGATGCTGGTTTGGGACGCCGTGAACCGTGTCACCAGGGACGGTAAGGTTCTGGGGCCGGAGCAGCGCATTAGTGTCCTGGAGGCGTTGCGCGCTGTAACATCGACGGCAGCCTGGCAGAACTTTGAAGAAGCGAAGAAAGGTTCCATCGAGCCGGGAAAGTTGGCAGACTTCGTCATCCTCAACGCAGACCCGTTGAAAGTAGAACCGATGGCCTTGCGGGAGTTGAAAGTACTGCAGACCGTGGTCGGCGGGAAGACCGTCTACTCCGTTCGCTGACGGTTACTCACAACTTAGCTTGTAACCCGGAGGGCATTCGCGAAACCGTGCCGTTTCGATCCGTAGTTCCACCGTGCTTTCTGATGTCATCCGTTCCACCAGACTGACCGTGGCTGCGCACTCCATGAGCGTGCGGGCACCGGACCGCTCGTGGGGAAGGCTGATCGAGACATACATCTTTGTTCCCGGTGCAGGGGCGAGGCGCTGCGCATCCCAAATCACGACGATCCGGGTTTTGCTCAGGCTGCGCGTCACGGTGCGAATCGACTGGCTGCAACCGACTTCTTTGAGACAGCAGGGATAGCCTGCAACGATTTCCGGCTCGCGCGTGCGCTTCAATGGGAATCTCGGCCGGGGAGCCGCCGCACGGAAGATTCTACCTTCCCGAAGGCCGCCGCTCCACGGGAATACTCTTGATTGAATGGCTGCATCGAGTACCATGCCCGGAAGGTTTGCAATCAGAATGCCGTAATTAGGCGTCGTACTTTCAATGGCTTAGAGGTATCCAAACGAAGGGACCAGGCGAAAACAGAACAGGCCGGCAAGCGTATTGTTTCGTTTCGAGACAGCATGCGCCCGGTGGGCTCGGGCCGCGCGCGTAAACCACCCGTAAAGAATCGGTGCCTGGCACCGATTCTTTACGGAATATTGAGAGTGGTTTGCGGTAAACTCAGCGCGTATGCGTCTCCTGTCGTTGTTGCTGTTGTTTGCGGTTTCCGCGGCGGCCCAAAAGCCTACCATCGCTCAGGCCGAAGCCTTTATGACCAGGGCGGAAAATGAACTCCTCAAGCTGGGCATTGATTCCCAGCGGGCCACCTGGGTGCAGGAAACCTATATCAATGACGACACAGAAAAACTCAACGCGCTCCTCACGGACCAGTTGATCGCCCGCACCACGGCTCTCGTCATGGAGTCAAAGAAGTATGACGGACTCAAACTGCCACCTGCCCTGGCCCGGAAATTCCTGCTGCTGAAGCTCTCTCTGCCCATGCCGGCACCGAATAACGCGAAACTGCGGGAGGAGTTGACCCAAGTGGCTGCGTCGCTCGACGGCAGCTACGGCAAAGGTAAATATTGTCCCGGCGGCCCGAAGGAAAAATGCTACGGAATCGACGACCTGGAAGAGCAGATGGTCACCATCCGCGATCCCCAAAAGTTGGCTGAGCTCTGGGCTGGCTGGCATGCCATCGGCGCACCCATGAAAGACCGCTATGCGAGGTTCGCGGAGTTATCCAATCAAGGTGCGCGGGAACTTGGCTTCAAAGATACCGGCGCGATCTGGCGCGCGGGTTATGACATGACGCCTGAGGAGTTTTCCGCGGACCTGGAACGTCTCTGGAAACAGGTGGAACCCCTCTACAAAGAACTGCATGCGTACACACGCAAGAAGCTAATTCAGAAGTACGGCGCAGCAGCCACCCGCAAAGATGGACTCATCCCCGCCCATCTCATGGGGAATATGTGGGCGCAGGAATGGGGGAATATTTATGACCTCGCCGCACCGCCTGCCGCCCCGCAACCCTTCGACCTCGGCGACATACTGACCAAGCGCAAAGCCACCGCCCGGCAGGTGGTCGAATTCGGCGAAAATTTCTTCGTTTCCCTCGGCTTTCCAAAACTGCCGGAGACCTTCTGGCAGCGCTCCATGTTATCGAAGCCGGCCGACCGCGATGTAGTCTGCCACGCGAGCGCCTGGGATATCGATACCGATCAGGATGTGCGCCTCAAGCTCTGCATCCATGACACCTCTGATGACTTCATCACCGTGCACCACGAGTTAGGTCACGTGTATTACTATCTTTCTTACCGCAAGCTCGATCCATCATTCCGAAGCGGCGCGAATGACGGCTTTCATGAGGCAATCGGAGACGCAGTGGCACTTTCCATTACTCCCGGTTACCTCAAGAAGATCGGCCTGATTGAGAAAGAACCGCCCGCGGAAGCCGACTTACCCTTGTTACTACGCACGGCCATGGATAAGATCGCATTCCTGCCCTTCGGCCTGTTGATTGATAAGTGGCGCTGGGAAGTCTTCTCCGGTCAGACCAAGCCCGCGGATTACAACAAAGCGTGGTGGCGTTTGCGCGAGCAATATCAAGGCGTCGCGCCGCCGGTGGACCGCAGCGAAGCCGACTTTGACCCCGGCGCCAAGTATCACATTCCCGGTAATACGCCTTATATCCGCTACTTCCTGGCGCGCATCTATCAATTCCAGTTCTACCGCTCCATGTGCCGGGCGGCCGGCTATCAGGGTCCGTTGAACCGCTGTTCGTTCTTTGATTCGAAAACAGCCGGAGCAAACTTGGCGAAGATGCTGGAACTGGGGCAATCGAAACCCTGGCCCGAGGCGCTCAAGGCGATGACCGGCGAAGACAAAGCCGATGCCTCCGCCATGGTCGAATACTTTGAACCGCTGCTGCGGTGGCTCAAAGAACAAAACAAGGGCGAAAAGCTGGGCTGGGATTTACCGGCGGACCCGCTGAAGTCGCGCTAAGCGGCTTCACGAAACCGCACCAGCAGCAGCACGGCCAAGCCTCCCGCCAGGAAGCAGAACGTGGAAGGCTCCGGCGCGGCTGCCACGGCACCTTGCGCACCGCTCACGGCGAAGATCATTTCGTTACCGGTGAGCGCAAAACTGATGCTGGTCACGGCTTTCGATTGATCTATCGCCGCAACAGTGAAATCATGCTCGTACATATTCAGTGTCCCGGAGTAATATCCGGACCAACTGGTGCTGCGCAAAAGCAACCCGGCATGAGCGAGTGCCACGTTACTCTGCCCTCCTGATGTCCAATCCGGGTCAGAAGTGGACCCCAGTGCTTGCGTTGAGCCATCTGCAAAATGCAGTGTCGGCGCGAAGCCGCAACTGCCCTGGCAGGAGGTTAGGAACGCGAGGCTGGTGTACGCGTTTGTGCCCGCAGCAGTCAGGGTTGCGGTTGAAGCTGATCCGCCGAACAGTACGTTCTCCGCGGTGTAATTTTGAAACTGGAACGTGACCGCGGCATTCACCGCACTCACAAAAGAGCCGCTCACCGGGAGACCAGGACTCCCTCCGGGCGCATTCGGAGCACCGCTTTCATACCAGACCCAGCCCGCCCCTGCGTCGGAGGTCGTTCCCGTCAATGGATTCACGGCAGTGTTCTCTGCAATCACATCCTGATTCCAGCCGCTCAGGGAAACTGGAACCAGTTCGGAGTATCCGAGGGAAGTACCGGCAACAAGCAAGAATACGACGCGGCTGAATCGGGATAGCATAAGCAGGCTCTCATCAGAAGCAACAAGAAAAGCGTACGGCTTGTGTCATCGCGCAGAAGAAAAACGGCGCTTTTTTAGCGCCACAAAGCCAGCCAGAGCCAGTGCACCCAGTCCGATAGTCGACGGTTCCGGCGTCGGCGCTGCGTATTCATACACGGTGTTTACATTACCGACAAACATGTGGCCAGCGGCATCAAAGGCCAGACCAGTCGCGGACGAAACTCCCGGCGTCAGATAGTTTGACCAGACTCCCGTCGATGCATTCAGCTTGAAGACGCCCCCGTCCGCGGTCACGTAAAGATCACCATTGCCATCATTGGCGAACTGCCCGTAGGTGCTGTAACCCGTTCCGAGACTCTGCGTGTAAGTCACTCCCGCCGAGACGTTATTGAAGTTGAACTCGCCCACAACCCCATTCCCCTGCGAGAACCAAACATTGCCGTTCTTGTCGATACCGACGCCCTCGGGCCCGGTGTAACCAGTGGCCGCATAGGTATTGAAGGCCTGGTACGAAGCGAAAGCACCCTGTGTGGCGGGATTGGCATTCGGCTGAAACTTGATGATGTCGCCACCGTTTGCGCTGCAGCAGAAGTTTGCCACGTAGACGGCACCGCTGCTGTCCACGGTGACTTGATCAGAATTGTGCCAACCGAAACCGGCCTGGGACGCCGAGTAATACAGCGCAGTGCTGGTGGATTGGTTGTAAGAATAAACGCCGGAATAGCCGTCAAGCGCCAGCCAAAGAGTTCCGTTGGGGGCGATGGCCGTGGAGACGACCCGGTCCCCGGCTGGCGAGTTGAAACTCGACACCGTGGTATCCGTGTTCGGGTTGTAGGTCACAACGGTGTGGCTGTTGGTGCCAAAAATCAGATTCCCGTTGCCATCGACGGTGAGACCGCCACCGCCGCCCAAACCGCTGAACCCCAGCGTACCGGTGTTGATCGTCTGGATGAGCGACAGTTCCGCATGCGCCAGGGTGGCCGAAGAAGCTGCGATGAGCGCACCGAGTAGAAGGGACGTGCCGGATCGTTTCATTTGTTTCTCCTGAGAAGCCTAAAGCTTCAATAAGGAAAACAAGAAAGTCTGCCGGACTCTGTCACGAACCGCAAAATTATTTTTTTACTTTCAGCAGGACCACGCCATGACTGGGAACTTCCGGCGCATACGTACCCGGAGCAGTCACATCCTTATGCGCCCAAAGATCCCGCGCCTGGCTCAGCTTCACCGGAACCTTCTGCGCAACGGCACCGCGGTTGAAGATGCCCAGAGCCTTCGTGCCATCCGCCAAATCACGGGACCAGATCTCGATATCGTTTTCCTTCGAAATCCTGCGGCCCTGCTTGCCGGCGGCGTCCTGGTCTACCGCAATCACCTCGCGGTTCATGAGGATGTCTTTGATCTCCTGCGTCATGTCCCGCAGGTCATTACCAGCCAGCAGCGGCGCCGCGAGGATCGACCAGAGGCTCATGTGGGTCCGGTATTCCTCCGCGCTCATCTTGCCGTTGCCGATTTCGAGCATATCGGGGTCATTCCAGTGCCCGGGCTTGGCATAGGGCGCAAGATCGTTCTGCTCGAAGCCGATCTTCGTCATGGAATCCCAGGCGTCGCGGATATCGCCGGTGGTCCGCCAAAGATTGCCGCCCACCTCCGGCCCCCACTTCCAAACATCCTGCCGCCCGTACTGGCAGAGACTGTATACAATCGGGCGTCCGGCCTGGGCCAGCGCATCGCCCATCACCTGATAGACCGCCTGCATTTCCGCATCGGTATAGAGGTTGCGGGCGCCACACCAGTCGTATTTGAGGTAATCGATCCCCCACGCCGCCCAGGTCTTCGCGTCCTGCAGTTCATGGCCGTGGCTGCCTTCGTAACCGGCGCAAGTGTTGGGTCCGGGAGAGGAATAGATGCCAATCTTGAGGCCTTTGCTGTGGACGTAATCCGCCAGCGCCTTCATATCGGGGAATTTTTTGTTGGAGGTGATATTGCCCTGCGCGTCGCGTTCACCCTCCCAGGTGTCATCAATATTGATGTAGATGTAGCCCGCGTCGCGCATGCCGCTGGAAACCATGGCATCGGCCATGCCCCGTACGGCAGCATCATCCACGCGCCCGGCGAACTTATTCCAGCTGTTCCAGCCCATGGGCGGGGTCTTCGCCAGTCCATTCTCCGGCACCTTGTGGAGCGTGGGCAACTGGATGCGGGGCGGCATGGCACCTTCCCCGGCGGGCGCGCGCCGTGCCGTAATCTCACTGGCATTCCCGTTGCGGCGGGTGATGATGTGGAGCGAATCCCCCACCAGCTTGCCCTCAAATTTCGCGGTGCGCTTCTGGGAGCCGTCCATCATTTCGACATCCAGAGTGAAAGCCTCTGGAGTACCGGTGCTGGAAGCCACTGTGTAGTAGAACTGACCCGTCCGGACATGGCCCGTGATCTTGCCGCCTTCCAGTTTCAGATCGAAATACTGCTTGCGGGCGAAGCCATCAGAACCGGGGTTTCCCGCGACCCAGTTGCCGGTGAGGTCCGCCGCAGCCGCAACGGAAACCAAGGTCAGGAAGAGGACAGGATAGATCAGCTTCATCGACACCACTATATTCCCCGCCGCAAAATGTTGGAAGCCTGCAGGCGCACTGCTGAGTCAAAGGACTGTCTATGCCAACGATGCGTGTAATGCAAATCACAAAACCCGGCGGACCGCTGGAAATGGTGGAGCGCGAAATCCCCGCTCCGGGTCCCCGTGAAATTCGAATCAAAGTAGAAGCCTGCGGCGTTTGCCACAGCGATTCTCTTGCGGTGGAGGGGTATTGGCCCGGCCTGCAGTATCCCAGGGTTCCCGGCCATGAAGTGGCTGGCGTCATTGATGCTCTGGGAGCCGATGTACAGGGCTGGAGCGTGGGACAGCGCGTCGGCGTGGGCTGGCATGGTGGACATTGCTTCCGCTGTGATGCCTGCCGCCGCGGCGATTTCATCTGCTGTGCGAACGAAAAGATCTGCGGGTTTTCATACGATGGCGGCTATCAGGAATATATGGTGGCACCGGAAGAAGCCGTAGCCCTGATCCCGGACGGTCTGGGCGCGGTGGAAGCCGGTCCTCTGTTGTGCGCGGGTATTACGACGTTCAATTCGCTGCGGAACAGTGGCGCACGGGGCGGTGATTTAGTGGCTATTCTCGGCATCGGCGGCCTGGGGCACTTGGCGATCCAGTACGCAGTCAAGATGGGCTTCCACACCGTGGCTATTGCACGCGGTGCGGACAAGGAGCCGCTCTCCCGTCAACTCGGCGCACACCATTACATCGACAGCCAGGCCGGTGACCCCGGCGCGGCGTTGATGAAACTGGGCGGGGCGAAGGTCATCCTGGCAACGGCGACCAATAACGACGCCATTGCCGCCGTCATTCCGGGCCTCGCGCGGGAAGGCAAGCTAGTGATCGTCGGCGTGGGCATGGAACCTTTGCCCGTGAATACACTGAACCTGATTGCGGCGCGCCGTTCGGTGTCGGGCTGGCCTTCGGGAACGGCGATTGAATCAGAAGATACCTTGAACTTCAGCGCACTCACCGGGGTACGGTCGATGAATGAGGTTTATCCGCTGGAACAGGCCAATGAGGCGTACCAGCGGATGATGAGCGGCAAGGCGAAGTTCCGTGTGGTCTTGAAAGTCAGCTAAGCTACTGCTTGGCTTTCTCGATTTCCACCGCAAACGCGTAAGTGGGTCCCATCATGTTGGAACGGAAGATGACCCACTTCTGATCCGGGGAGAAGCTCACATTCGGCTCCAGACGGTAATTGTGTTTGGACATATTGACGAGCTTCTCCGCCTTGAAAACACCGGGATGCACGAAACCGGGTTCATCCAGAGTGCCATCCTTCTTCACCGGAGAAAGCTGCGGACGGAAGAGGTAGATCCACTGCCCGTCTGGAGCTTTCGCCACTTGGCCCGGGTCACCACCATCGCCGCAGAACAGCGTGGCGTCATCATTCACATTGAAGTGAATCGACCATTCATTGCGCTGCAGGTGATACCAGGTCTTCGCGCCGGTCTTCACATTGAAACCGGCCAGCCAGAAATCTTCTCCGCGCGGTGTCTGCAGGTCATACCAGATAGTGGACCCGTCTGAACTCCAGAACTCATGACCGAAGATCTCCATCGCCATGGTGCGCGTGTGGATCTTGCGGATGTTAGTGCCATCGGTCTTCATGGTCCAGATCCGGTCGACCTTATGCCACGGACCTTCGTGACAGAACATCAGCAAAGTGGGGTCAGTGGGGGAAAACTCCAGATGGTTCAGCCAGTCTGTAGC
Organism: uncultured Acidobacteriia bacterium; assembly: GCA_903923395.1. GTDB lineage: Bacteria > Acidobacteriota > Terriglobia > Bryobacterales > Bryobacteraceae > BOG-234. The sequence goes on along the minus strand of CAIXXM010000031.1, from coordinate 2,725 downwards.
GCGGTGGATCACTTTGGTTTCGCCCGTCTTCGCGTTGATGGTGAAGAGGGCCATGGGCAGCCGGGCCGCCAGCCGTTGCTCCATCATCTGCCCCTTGCTGAGAGGTTGCTCCAGGGTTTGCGCCGGAGCGTTGGGCGACTGACGGGCGGCCTGGTTGTAATCCGTGCCGTTACCTTCAATGTAAGTGCCGGCCAACAGCGTTTCATCGGCATTCACCGTGGCAATGCTGCCGCGGGGCGGAAGCTTGGCGATCTCTTTGGTTTGCAGCGTATCCACGTCCGTCGCGAAAACGGCATCACCCTTGGTGTAATAAACGTTCTGGCTCTTGCGGCCCGTCACGATGATCCGCACGCGGCCTTTGACCACTGACTTCGCTTCCTTGGTCTCCAAATTCAGGACCGAAATCCCCTCCGGCGTGGTGTAGACCATCTTCTTGCGGTCTGCCGTATAGCCGTTCTGATTGAAGTACAGACTGGCGCTGTTCGGTTCGTCGGTCAGACGGACGATGCGGTGGCCCGTGTCCTTGTCAATCCACGTTTTGAGCGGCAATTGCGTGGTCTGCGCCACGGCAAGTCCGGCCGTTATGAATGTTAAGAACAAAGTTTGTTTGTAAACCTTGGCAAAGCTGAGCAACTTTCCGGGCTGCAACAGCGTTTGTAGAGCAGGTGGTAATGACATGCACTTCACGGAACACATAGCCAGAATGACGGAAAACACGGTGTTGGTGGTTAGCGCAGTGCATGGATTTTTTATGCGCCACCAGGTGATTTCACGCATCATGTGGCTCGGCATTGGACCAACCGCGATGCTGGTGGTCATGGAACTTTCGAAGCAAATGGCCGAAAGAGCCGGATAAACAATTACTTCTTGCGGCGCACCAATCCCGCAGTCATCCGGAACCGCCGTAATGAACAGCTGCACGGTGACATCGCTTGGCGTGAAGATGATCGCCTGATCCAGAACAGAACTGCAAATCAACTTCTGTGCGTAGGCGTATTCGGCGAGCTCGATGTATTTCGCTGCCGCGGGGACAATCGCATTGCTGGCCATGGTCCCCATGACCTCCCAGATCGCATACGAGACCGGGCCATTCACTGACGGACCCAGATCCAGATCCAAAGCAGCGAGAAACGCCGCCTCCTGCTCCTGCTGCGTCAACGGGGCCGACTCCGTACCCGTATAACGCGTGCCAAAGGTGGACCCGAGATCCTGATCCAAACAGAAAAAGCCGGTGAGATTGGTGTTGGTCAGCGTGCCTTCGCAGGGACCAACATCTTCACCGAGATAATCTTGCACGGGGTCCGCGCCCAGAGTGAAAACGATAGGCGCAGCAGAGGCGTAGAAGGTCAGCAGGAGGAGCGACAGTGCCAATTGGAGTGTTGGTATCAGGACTGCATCTTCCTGGTGCCGAACATGAAGCTGGCTGAATCCACGGGCTGCTGGATGAGCTTGTTGAGAAATGTGGCGAGATGCCCCTCCCGCGCGCGCCATCAAGCGGTATGTCGGATTTTTCAACAAGCTGCCAGTGGAGTGATTCACACAGAATGGTGATCATTCCATGTCTGGAATAAGCAGTCACAATCAGTTGTGATGTTGGACACGCGGCTACCAACCGCGTTTCCGCGGGGACTGGGCAGACGCGACTGCTCTAGCTAGCCGCGTCTTGGGCTTTGGCCGTGCCAGCCACGGAAATGGACGAATACACCGCCTGTTTCGGGAAGTTGTCTTTGCCTGGGCACGCGCGCCAGAATGGCGCACGAACATCCAGCGATAGATGCAGATGGACCCAGGAATCTGAGCGTATTCCAGGGTGTCCCATTTCCGGCCTGAATAATCCACCAAATTTGTGAATCAAAACGGAACGCTATGGGCGGCGCAGCACTTTTTGGATTGCATCCAACCGGGCGCTGCCTTCGTTCAGAGTGGGTGTCAGCCATCCGCCCTCATCATTCTCGTTCCATGCATAGATCAGAATGGCCTGCGCCGGGGCTGCCTTCTTGTTGGCGAGGGTCCAGGAAACGGCATGTTGCAGGTGTTCCGCAATCGCGGCAGGAGTTGCCGTTTGGTAGTAACGGTCGAGCCCCACTCCCGGCTTCTGGTAAGTCTCCCAGGGCATGGGATGGACTACCCTGGGGCGGCGGTCCCAGCCCGACATGACGAGCGGCACGACCGCGCCACCGGCGGAATTGCAACGGTCCCAGAACTCCTCCGCGTACTTGGTGAGCGCGGAATACGGTGCTTCGATACCGCCGCCGGAAGCGGCATAGGCGGAAAGAGCGTCGGCGCCAAGGGCGTTTTTCCACTTCGCGCCCTGTTGCGGCACGGGGTCCATGATCACCTGCCATAGGTGTTTTTAACCCCCGCAACACGCGGCGCCTACCGGCGCCGAGACCCGCCGGAACGGGCCGGGACTCGTCGCGACGACGATGCAGCGCCCCTCTGGGCCCTCCAGGGCCCGCGCAGCCTGCGGACGCAGTCCGCGCATTGTTGCCTCTCGCGTCCGTATTTTGTTCGAAACGTTCGAAGTCGGTCGTTGCTCGGAACGGGCTGGTCTTCTTTCCATGGCTTCCCGTGTCCTCACCTTTTCATTGTCCGAAACGGCACTCATCATGATGATACCGCAGCCGGCTCTCGGGCCGAGGCGGCGGCGCGGTCTCGCGGGCACGCGAACACACAGGCGCCGGCCGAACGGACGCACACCAGCATCGGTGCCGGCGCCGGCCGG
>CAIXXM010000030.1 GCA_903923395.1 uncultured Acidobacteriia bacterium | reverse complement strand
GTCGAGGGTTCGAACCCCTTTCCGTCCACCAAACTTTCCAAGCTTTACCAAGCACCACAGGCCGCCCGCAGTTTTTGCTTTGCAACTACTGCTTGAGCGGCCTGTTTTCGTAGATAAACTGTAATCCAGCAGCCAGGCGCTTTCCGAAGTCGCCGGCGGTATGGTGCCTCTCCTGTCGTCACCGTCAATTGAACCTGCGGCTGTTGCCATGGGGTGGTGCTTTGCCCATCGGCGAGAATCGGCGACGCACTATCGATTGCGACCGCCATCACAGGCGGAATCCTGCGTGCTGTGATGAGTTCGGTCAGCGTTTCATCCGCGTGTACTTCGTCATGCTGAAAGGCTGTGCAGGCATCGAATGCGCTTTCGCCATCGAGCAAGTAAAGCACTGGGTACTTCTTCGACCGATTTGCAGGATCATCGTACCCCGGTGGTAGCCAAACCCGGGCATGGCGCGGAGTATATCAACTCTGCTGAATTGCTATCTCTGTTCCGTGAGCAAGGCACCCCAGTGATAGCCCGCTCCGAAGGCGGCGAAACAGACCTTGGTTCCTTCGGGTAAGTTCTTCCCCTCAAAACACTCTTGCGCGGCGATCAGCAGGGAAGCCGAGGAGGTGTTGCCGTAGCTTCCGATGTTGGAATAGAAGCGTTCCGGTTCCACTTCGATCGCCCGGGCCACCCGGTCAATCAGATTCTGATTCGCCTGATGGGTGATGAATTGTCCCACTTCTGCGGGAGTAACATCCGCAGCGGCGAGGACTTCGCGAATCGCGCCCGGCATATTCTTTCCCGCATGGCGGATGACACTCATGCCATTCATGAAAATCCGCCTGTCGAGTCCGCGCGATAACTCATTGCTCTGTGCGCCATCGGAATGCAGGGCGGAGTGTAGTACCTGCAACCCGGGGCCATCGGGCATCACCAAACATGCACCTGCACCATCGCCAAACAGAATGGCGATGTTCTTTTCGACGGGCTCCAGCATGGCGGCACGGCTCATTAGTTCGCTTGCCACTACCAGCACGGGACCCGTGGCATCTGCCAGCCCGGCGGCCAGCGCCATCCCGAACAAAGCCCCGGCACTTGCGAGCGGCAGATCAATCGCAGGCGTGTCGCCAAGTCCCAGCGCCGCTGCCAGTTGGCTGGCTGGCCCGGGAAAAATGCGCTCGGAAGAACCGGAAGCGACCAGCAGCATCTTCACTGCCGCGGTTTTTACTCCTGCTTTCTCCAAACACTGGCGTGCGGCTTCCACACCCATGGAGACAACGGAATCCGCCGGTCCGGCTACGCGCCTTTCACGAATCCCGCTGACCTGCCCGATCCATTCCGCCGTCACACCGAGCGATTCCGCGAGCCAGGCGTTGGTACGGATCTCTGCCGGAAGATACTTTCCGAAGCTGCGAATTACTGCCATGGCAACTTAGACGCCGTGTGTTTCCAGATACTCTTCGATCTTTTCGACTGTTTCAAACTTCCGCGGCGTCACGTCTGCGTCTGGAATGGAAATACCGAACTTCTCTTCCAGCACCGCAATCATGTCTGTCAGTGCGAAGGAATCGAGGTACCCGGCGTCAAACAGCGACTCCGAAGTATCTGGTGCCGCACTCTGCTTGGAAACCTTTTGGATGATGCGGATGATCTCGTTTTGTTTGTTCATTTCTGTTGTCCCTGTTCGCCGCGGGCTTCCGTATTCGCGGCCTCCAAATCGTCAAAGAGCATCTTACCCGCCAGACGGTAGCCTTCGGCGGTGAGGTGAATATGGTCTTGCTGGCCAAGGCCTGCCCGAACCCACAGGTTCGTGCTGCCCGCTCCGCCCATCCACTTGCGTAGATTCCAATATGCAACGGTTTCCTGCCTGGCGACCATATGCTGCACATCAATGACCTCAGAAAGATGGCGCAGAGGCTTGCCTGCCTTGCTGCAATCCGGTGGACCCACCAGCAGAACCGAGGCCATGGGTGCCGCACGGCGAACCTTGGCGATGGCCGCCGTCAAATCCTGCCGGTACTGCTCTGCATTGAACTTCGGATTATTGGCCTCGTTTGTCCCATAGGCCAATATGACGAGTGCCGGATCCCTCTGGCGAACGGCAGCCGTCCACAGCTCTTCGTTCCACTCATTGAGCAGCGTGATCTGTGCGCCGTTGATGCCGAGCATCTCGACCGTCACGCCAGTCTTGTTATCGAGCGCCCAACCATACAGCCGCACCGGGGAAGTATCGGCCTTGCGCAGTTCGAAAAAGTGATCGCCAGGCAATGGAGGCTCCACACGGAAGAAGCCGTGCGACAGAGGACCTTCCGTCTTGACCGGGCTCACCACCTGCCCATCGATCAATACGTCAAACTCGCCGCCGCCCGGTTGCTGCAAGTAATGCAATGCCAGTGTGGACCCGGCCGCCTGCAAGGACACCGATGCGGACGGCGCAGTGGAGGATATGGAGATCCCACTGAGGCCGTCCATGCCGTCATAGCGCTTGGTCACCGTTCCCTGTGTGATCCAGGAAGCTGTGGCATTGCCCTTCGCGTCAAAGCGGCGGTAACCTTTGAAGGGCCGTCCGGCATGGACGAAACCCGGGCCGCCGTTGGCGTAGCGGCTCTGGAAGAGTTCGCGGAGGGCATTCACCCAGTCATCAGAGGCGGTATGGGAATCACCGAATTGCAGAATGTGGACTGGCTCTTCTTTCGAGCGCTGCAGTCGCGTGAAGAACGGTGTGAGCGCGGCACGGTTTTCGATGTGCGCCGCAGCGACGGTAATGCTGTCCAAGATCTGCTGTTTCGCTTTGGCGCGTGCCGCAGCCGAAACAACAGCAGCGGCCTTTTTCTTTTTCTTTTTCGCCGACGGAGAGGCTTCGAGAAAAGTGCAGGGCAGGGCAAAGGTCAGCAGAACGAGCAGTACAGCTTTCACTTGGCTACACCGCCGTCATACTCCTTCATCAGCGCATCAGCGGCAAGTGCTCCCACCTTGGCAGCGCCCTGCGGCAGAGGATGCATGAAATCGGCACTGACCAGCCGGGGTTGTGATTCCTTGTACCAGCGGCGCATGGTTCCTGCACCGCCCATCGCTTCAAACGTGTTGAAGAAGGCACAGCCGGTCTCGTCCGCAATCTTCTTCTGCATGGCGATAAGTTCCACAAGTGTATCTGGTGTAACAACGTCGCCGCCGGGTCCGAGAACACCACGGTCCATGGGGCTCATGACCAGCACCGGGGTATTCGGGATCGCCTGGTGAATGAAGTCGATGATCTTGCGCAGATCGCCGGGATATTGTTTCGCAATGTACGAGGCGTAGATCGATTCGTTGGTCCCGTAGTTCAGCACCAGCAAGTCCGGGTTCTCATGCTGCAGTTCCGCCGCCCAGGCTTTCTTTTCGAAGGAACGCAGCAGCATCTCCACATGCGCCCCATTAATGCCGAGGCTCGAGTATTGGATACCCGGACCATCACGGTCGAGACGGACACCGAACGCCCTTACGGGTCCGGCGGTCACTTCGAGGCGGATGACCTTGGTACCGGTGGGTAGAGAAAATTCAGCCCAGTCCGGCTTGGCTTCCGCCGCTGCTGTTTCGACATTGCCAAGGACGGTTTCGCCCGCCGTCAAGCTGATTGTTCCGCCGCCTGGCTGCGCCCAATAGTGGACCGTGATCCGGCTGTGTTGTTCATCGGGCAGAGTGATTCGCGTCCAAGCCCCGGTCTGGCCCTTGAAGCTCACGCCGCCCAAACCATGCTCGCCATCTGGAGCTTTGTGCATGCTGGCGGCTTCAATATTCCAGCCCTTCGATTCGAGGCCGATGCCGCGGTGTCCGTACCAGGCCCAGGGCTTGGCGAGCAGGACAAAGCCGTGGCCTCCATTGCCGAAACGGTCTTGCAGGATCTTCCGGATATCGGCGGTAATGGAATCCGCGGTAGTGGGGGAATCACCGTAATGCAGGACGCGGACTACTGTGCCCGGCTTGCCCTCTTCGAGGTTGCGCAGTCCATGGAAGAAGCGGTCGAGGCTCCCCTTGGGCACGATTAAGTGGGGAATAGGCGCATGGGCTTGAATTTCCGGCGTCTCGTCCTGGGGTTCCTCCTGCACGGGCTCGGGCTTGTGGAGCGGCGGCAGGGAAAACGCGGCAATCAGGTCGTCGACACCCAGTTTCGGCAGATTCCCAATGGTCATGACACGCGGCAGCACAAAGAAGCAGACGCAAAGCAGTGCGAGTACGGATGCGGTTTTCTTGGGCAGGAACTCAGGCATCGTTTAGAACTTTGAATAGATAAATGGCGCCGCGCCTGTTGCTGCCACGTAGCGGATCGAAAGTATCAAGCCCACAGCTGCGGCGGCTTGCAGCGGTGCCGGTATTCGGTTGAAACGGACCATGCTCCAGTCCATCCAGCTCTTTGGCAGGTAGTGGCAGATAATCGCGATAGCGAGGATCAAGGCAAACCCCGGAGTCACATTGTCGAACGTGAATTTCATTGAGGCGATCTGGCCCAGCATCAAGAGCGCAGTTTGCAGGTCCGCCGTGCGGAAAAAGATCCACGCGAAAGTAACGAAGTGGAAGGTCAGCAGGATTTTCGGCACCCGCAACCAAAGCGGGGAATCCTGCTGCTTGGTTTGAATCAGGCGGAAGCAGGCGAGGCCCAGCCCATGCAGGACACCCCAGATCAGAAAGTTCCAACTGGCCCCATGCCAGATGCCGCCGATCGCCATGGTGATCACCAGGTTGAGATACAGCATCATTTTGATCCGCTTGCCGGGCAGGGAATAGTAGAGGTAGTTGGTGAGCCAGTTGGAAAGAGAAATATGCCAGCGCCGCCAGAAATTCGCGATACTCTCCGCCCGGTAAGGTGAGTTGAAGTTCAGGGCCACCTTGATGCCGAACAGCAGTGCAACGCCGGTGGCGATGTCGCTGTAGCCGGAGAAATCATAGTAAAGCTGGAAGGCATAGGCATAGACCGCAGCCAGGCAATCGCCGCCGGAATAGAGGGTGGGCAGATCAAAGACGCGGTTGACGAGGTTCTTGGCAAGATAGTCCGCGATCAGGAACTTTTTCACCAGCCCGAGGCCAATCAGGAATACGGCGCGGCTGCCTTCTGCCGCAGAGAGTACGGTCTTCTTTTGCCACTGTACAGCAAGCTTGGACACTGGATTGATGGGGCCGGCGATGATGGTTGGGAAGAACGATACTGCCGCGAAGTAATCCGCGAAGCTTGCTGCGGGCTTCGCATCTTTCCGGTAGATGTCGATCGTATAGGTCATCGCCTGAAAGGCATAGAACGAAAGGCTCAAGGGCAAGACCCAGCGCACGTAATCGGGCCCTGCGAGCAGAGGGATATACCGGCTCAAAATAATCAGGGACACGTTGGCCAGCAGACTCAAGGAGACCAGCAGGCGGCGCATCGTGGTGGCGCGGAAGATTGCTTTTCCCAGCAGGTAATCAAAAGTCGCAGCCACGGGAATGATGGCAAGCAGCACCCAGCCCCACTTCGCGAAGCAGAAGAGGTTTGCCAGACAGATCAGCCACACTGCTGCCTTCGGCTGCCAGGCGCGCAGCGGCCAGTAGAGGAAGAACAAGGCAAACGCGAAGAGATAGAAATCCGGTGCCGTGGGCAACATGCTCCCGCCTTACACCCCGGACGAACCGAAGCCACCCGTACCCCGGGCGGAATCGCTCAGGTCAGCCTCTTCCCAGACCACGGCTTCGTATTTTGCAATGACCATTTGGGCAATGCGGTCACCGGGTTGGATCTCGAAATCCTGCTTGCCGAGGTTCAGAAGGATGACCTTGATCTCGCCGCGATACCCGGGGTCAATCGTTGCCGGACTGTTCGGAATCGTAATGGCAGCCTTCAGTGCCAGGCCGCTGCGGGGACGGATCTGGGCCTCATAGCCAGCGGGCAGTTCAATCGCGAGGCCGGTCGGTACCAGCCGGGAGCCACCCATGGGAATTGTGACTGGTTCCACCGCGTGGAGGTCCATGCCGGCGTCCTCTTCCGGGCCGTGCGCGTACTTCGGAATCTGAGCTGCGGGGTGGAGTCTTCTAAGTTTCAGTCGCAACCCGTTATCATAACGGTTTGCCCAAACGCGTCATCACTGTTGCCCCCATGCCGCCCGAGCGCTCGGCGTATGCGCTTGCCCGGTATAGCCGTTCGGCTGATTCCATCCGCCAGTCCGTGGACTGGGTCCGGACCCACAATTCCCAGCAGTTTTTGGAGAGTTTCTACTTCCAGTACGGCCACCAGTCGATTGCCGATCTTGGCCACACTGTGATGTGTTTTGAGGGGGTGAGCGAACTTGCCGCCAGCGAGATTGAGGATGAGGTTCTGTGGGATGGGCAGGCGAAGTCGTCCCGTTACCAGGATTTCTCGAAGTCGGGGTTCATTGTGCCGCCGGAACTGGAAGGCCTGAAGGCTTCCAAATACACGGACGCCGGCAAAGCCCTGCTGCACAACTATCAACTCATCCATCAAAAGATGTTTGAGTACCTCTGCGCGAAGCTGCCCCGGCCCGAATCAATGAAGCCTGATGCCTATGCGCGTAACATTGCGGCCCGATCTTTCGACGTGGCCCGCTACTTGCTTTTCTGGGGTGTTCCGACCAATGTTGGGCAGGTGACGAGTATCCGGACGCTGGAAAAGCAGATCAAGCGTCTGCGGGTTTCCGAATTCCAGGAAGTGCGCGAACTGGGCGTGGAGATGCTGGAGGCCTGTGCGGCCACGCCGGAATGTGCCTGGGATGCCGCAAGCAGCGAACCGCTGGCTCCCACGCTGGCCCGGCATGCGGAGCCCGATGAATATTTGGCGCAATCGAACGCGGATGTGGCGCAGTGGGCGAAGGAGAACCTTTCCCTCAAGGCGGATACCGTTCCGCCGCGTGTGGATCTCATCAAGCCCGATGACGTGCTGACCGAGATCGCCGCGACCTTGCTCTATCCCGTGACAACCTACTCGTTCCGGGCTATTTATGAGACGGTCCGGGTTTGGAGCCGTGCAAGGAAATCGGAAGTGTTGGATGTTGCTGTACAGTCCCGCGGCAAGCGCGACGACTTGCTGCGGGCCTTCCGGGGCGGTCAGTATTGTTACGACATGCTGATCGACGTTGGTGCCTACCGCGACATGCACCGCCACCGCCGCTGCCATCAATACCGCCAGGCGTATCACGGTTTGCATGGCTACGAAGTGCCGCAAGGGTTGACAGAGGCGGGAGCCGAGCCACTGTACAGAGCAGCCATGCAGTCAGCGCTTGAAGTCATGCAGCAACTGCCTGACCCTGCCCGGCAATATCTGTTGCCGTTCGGGGCCAAGTCGCGCTTCCTGTTCAAGATGGATTTCGCTGAGGTGGAATACATTTCGCGCGTCCGCAGCGGGGTGAAGGGACACTTCAGTTACCGCGAGATCGCGTGGGATATGAAGCTCCGGCTGGAAGAGATTGAGCCGGAACTGGCAAGGCTCATCGATGCCACGCCGCCCTGGGTGGAAGATCCCTTGAAGCGGTAGTGGTGACTGAATTCGGGTTAAGCTAGACGTATGGCGATCATTGCGTCCGGGTTGGTGTACCAATCGGAAATTCGCGAACGGATGAAACGGTTTGAGGAGGTTTTCCTCAACGATCCCGAGATTGACGGGATTCAGTATCGCCTCGACGGCGACTGGAGCGGGGACGAGTCGGTGTTTATTGAGATCGCACTTAAAGCGAAGAAGCCATCAACGGATACCGTTGTGCGGCTCTCAGAGCAGGTCTCAGATGCCCTTCTGCGGATTTTGCGCAGCGAAGAACTCGGACTGCACTCCTACTTCAACTTCGAGAGCCAAAGGTAAATGGTCAGTGAGTTACCCGAGCAACTGCTTGAACAGGCAAATTTGCTCCTGACGATGCCACCGAACCAAGCTAACATCCGCCGGGCGGTTTCTTCTGCGTACTATGCACTTTTTCACCTTTTGATCCGTACCATCGTCTTGCGCTGGAGCGAACCGGTGCACTAAGCGCGCCTGGCGCGGATCTTCGAGCACAACCGGATGAAGGAAGTATCGCGAAAGTTCATCGTGGGGCCTGGATTCGAGCAAAGGTACGGAGGGGACGCCGAGACGAAGAAACTCCTGTCTGAGTTGTCGAGTGTTGCGCAATCTTTTGTCCAACTGCAACAAGCCCGGCATGAAGCCGACTATAACCTCGAAAAGCCGCTTGATCCTGCCGATGCCGAATCAAAAGTAAATTTGGCCAATGCAGCATTCGTTGCCTGGGAGCGAACCAGCCACTCTGAATTCGCCCGGGAATATATGTTTTCCCTGCTTTTCAAGGAAAGATCGCAGTAGACACTCTCCAGCCAGCGGAATTCGGATTTCCCCCCACCACTAGCGCAACCCCCACCTTTTCTGTCAACATAGAGGATTAACGACCTCTCAACCCGATGCTGCGCTTTGAAACGGCGGGAGAGTCCCACGGCGAATGTCTCGTGGCGACTTTGACAGGGCTTCCCGCCGGAATCCCCATATCCCTGGAAGAAATCAATCACGAACTTTGGCGTCGCCAGCAAGGCTTTGGGCGTGGCGGACGCATGAAGATCGAAACGGACCGCGTGTCTGTCGTTTCGGGCATCCGTCATGGCCAGACGATCGGTTCGCCGATTGCCATGCTCCTGCCCAATGCCGATTGGAAGAACTGGACCGAATCGCTGCCTGTGGAAAGCGGTGACCCGTCGCTTCATAAACCAGTGGACCGGCCGCGCCCCGGGCATGCGGATCTCGCCGGTGCCATCAAGTACAACTTCCCCGATGCCCGCTACATCCTCGAACGGGCCAGTGCCCGTGAAACCACGGCGCGAGTCGCCATCGGTGCCGTCGCCAAGCAATTTCTCAAGAATTTCGGCATTGAGGTCCTCAGCCACGTGATCGCGGTTGGGTCGAAGCGGCTCGAACGGGTTGTGGAGTGGGGCGAAATTGTGGCGCACAGCAAGAAGACCGAAGTCCTTCTGGGCTGCGTGGATGCGGATTGCGAAGCAGAGATGAAGGCACTGGTCGACGAGGCCTACCGGACGGGCGACACAATCGGCGGCATCTTTGAAGTGGTTGCCCACGGTCTGCCTGTGGGCCTGGGTTCCCATATCACCTGGGATAGCCGGTTGGATGGCAAACTCGCGCAGGCAATCGTTTGTATTCAAGCTGTGAAGGGCGTGGAAATTGGTTTCGCCGAAGACGGTGCCCTGAGCTTTGGTTCCAAAGTGCAGGACGAGATTCACTACAACAAAGACGAACGCTCGTTCTACCGCGGCAATAACCGTGCCGGCGGTTTGGAAGGTGGCATGACCAATGGGGAGGACCTTCGCGTTCGCGGTTTCCTGAAGCCGATCTCCACTCTTCGCCGCCCGCTCGAAAGCGTTGATCTGACCACCCGCGAACCAGCCAAGGCGGCCTATGAACGTTCCGATGTCTGTGTAGTTCCTGCGGCAGGCGTGATCGGGGAAGCCATGGTGGCAATCGTGCTGGCCGGTGCCATGCTGGAGAAGTTTGGCGGCGATTCGCTTGCCGAAACCTTGCGCAACTTCGAGAATTATCAGCAGCAGGTGAGGGCGTTCTGATGGTTTACCGCATCGTCAAGTATCTGAACAACCCGATCCTGGAGCAACAGGCGAGCCCGGTCAGCGAATTCGGCACGACGGAACTTCGCGAGATCGTCGACAGCATGTTCGAAACGATGTACTCGGCCCGCGGCGTGGGACTCGCGGCCCCGCAGGTGAACCTCGGGCTCCAACTCTGCGTGATTGACACTACAGGCGGGGAACCGGAAGAGGGCGAGGTCCAACGCAAGATCGTCCTGATCAACCCGCAGGTGATCCACAAAGAGGGCAAGCAAACCGGCGAAGAAGGTTGCCTCAGTATCCCGGGTTTCCGTGAACCAGTGACCCGCGCGAAGAAGGCTGTGGTCCGTGCCCTTGACGTGGAAGGCAACACTTTTGAGATTGAGGGTGAGGATCTGCTCGCCCGCGCCATGCTGCATGAGATCGATCACCTGAACGGCGTGCTCTTTCTCAGCCACCTCAGCGTCTTGAAGCGTGACCTGATCAAGCGCAAGATCAAAAAACTCCAGAAGGCGGGCGAGTGGGACTAGCACCCCTCAGAACCGTTTTCCTTGGCACCCCGGCATTTGCCGTCCCCACACTCGAAAGACTTCTGGCGGCGGGCCACCACGTGTTGGAGGTGATTACCCAGCCCGACCGTCCCAAAGGCCGAAAGCAGGAGCTGGCCGCATCGCCCGTCAAAGAATGTGCTTTGCGCCATGGTCTCCCTGTGTATCAGCCGGAACGAATCCGCCGCCCCGAATCCGTTGCGCACCTGCAGGAACTCGCGCCGGAGGTCATGATTGTGGTTGGTTACGGTCAGATTATTCCGCAGGTCATTATCGACGTTCCCCGTCTCGGCATCCTTAACGTGCATGGCTCTTTGCTGCCACAGTTGCGTGGCGCGGCGCCGTTGCAGTGGGCCGTTGCCCGTGGTTTTGAAAAATCCGGCGTCACGATTATGAAGATCGATGCGGGTCTCGACACCGGCGATATGCTCGCCAAGTACGAAACCCCTGTTGGCCCCGACGAAACCGCTGTAGAATTAGGCGAAAGGCTGGCAACAGCAGGGGCTGACCTGCTTGTCGAAACCCTGAAGCTTCTCGCTTTGGGACGTATTACCCCTGAAAAACAGGACGATTCCCTGGCCACTCACGCTCCCATCCTGAAGAAGGAAGACGGGCGGATTGACTGGACCAAGCCTGCTGGAGAGATCCACAATCTCATCCGCGGGTTGCTGCCCTGGCCCGGAGCACATACCGTGTTTCGTGGCCAGTCAATACATCTGTGGCGTTCCCGCGCAGTTTCGCGTACAGTATTGGACACGCGGGATTTGCCTCCGGGCACGCTAATACATCAAAATGGCGTTTTCGCTGTTGGGGGCGATGGCGCCGCACTGGAGTTGTTGGAAGTGCAGTTGGAAGGCCGGAAACGCATGGCGGCGGATGTCTTCGCCAACGGCAGCCGGTTGACCCGCACGGAACGATTTGAAGCATGAGACCTTTCGACTTACCACTGGGCTATAAATACGCCACTGCATATGCCGGCATCCGCAAAGAACAAAAGGATGATCTGGCCCTGATTGTTTCCACGGTCCCCGCCGCCGCTGCTGCGCTGTTCACTACGAACCGCGTCCAGGCCGCTCCGGTGAAGCTGGCCAAAGCAAACATCCGCCTTTCCAAGGGCGTGTGCGGCGCGGTGCTGGTCAATGCCGGCAACGCGAACTGCGCAACGAAGTCCGGAGAGAAGGTAGCCGGCAACACCACGAAGGCACTCGCGAAACTGTTGAAGTTGCCGCCAAACCAGGTGCTGCCCGCCTCCACCGGTGTCATCGGCGTGGAACTCGATGAGAACAAGATCCTCGATAAGCTGCCCGAATTGGTGGAAAGGCTGGCCGATAATTCGCTCCCGGATGTAGCCCGCGCCATCCTCACCACGGACTTGCAGCCGAAGGGCGCCTCCCGCGAGGTCACTCTGCGCCGCGGCACCGTCCGCATCGCAGGTGTCACCAAGGGTTCCGGCATGATTCACCCCCGCATGGCGACCACCTTGGCCTTCGTCATGACGGATGCCGTCATCCCGCAGACACTGCTTCGCCGCATGCTCGTCCGCGCTGGCGAATTGAGCTACAACCGCATCTCCGTGGATGGCGATACCTCCACCAATGACACGCTCATCGTGATGGCCAATGGTGCTTCTGGTGTCCGTCCGGATCCGAAGGAAATGAGCGTCTTCGAGGAGGCTCTGACCGAAACCCTGCAGTCGCTGGCACGTCAGATCGTCCGCGATGGCGAAGGTGCCCGCAAGCTCGTGTCGGTCGAAGTGCATGGTGCAGCGACAGACGCGGCCGCTGCCACTATCGCCCGTGCCATCTCCAACTCTCCGCTCGTCAAGACGGCCATCGCCGGTTCTGATCCGAACTGGGGCCGGATCCTTTCGGCCGCCGGATCCTCAGGCGTGAACTTTGATCCCTCCACGGTGGATATCACGCTGCAGGATGTTCGCGTTTGCCGCGCGGGATTGGCTTCGCCCTTCGATGAGCAGGACATGAAGTTGCGTCTCGACGATACCGATGTCTCCATCGTTTTCCGCATCGCCAGCAAGACCAAGGGCAGCGCAACCTTCTGGACCTGCGATCTGACCGAGGACTACATCCACATCAACGCCAGCTACCGGACCTAAGTCCATGACGCGTCACCTCCTGGCACTTCTCCTCAGCGTGGCGGCACTTGCAACCGCCGCCACGCCACCGGAAACCACCACGGACCGGTTGGCGAAACTCGCGTCCGCAGTGACTGCAGGCAACTCTTCGCTGGCGATGGACAGCTTTGACAAGTCGTTGAAGCAGTATTGGACGGTGGAAAGCAACATCGCCGCCGTCACAGCACAGGCTGATGTCGTTTGTGCCATAGATGTGGTTGAGGAAAAGGACGGCCCCGGCGGGATCCGTCTGCTGGACACCGACTGGGTTGTGCAGCTGAAAAGCAAGGCCGAACTCGGCGGCTTGGAAAACCGCCGTGAACGCGTGCAGATCGAAATGCGCCTTGTGAAAGGCAAATGGAAGATCACCGCGATGAGCGACGCGAAGATTCTCGCGCCGCTGCAGGTGCAATGAATCTCAGCTCGGCAGATCCTCTGCGCCGCCGCAATCCAGCGCATAAGTGAAACCTGGCTGGCACGGTTGTTTCAGCACTTGCAAAGAAAAAGCGACGGCTGGGCGGCTTATCATCGAAAAACGACACCTCCCAGCCGTCGAGTTCCTCAGAAGTTCAGCTTGAGCGCAAACTGAATAATCCGAGCTGCTTCGCCCGTCTGGATGATGGTCTGCGTGCTCGGCGGAGCCACCGTCGCGCAGCAGGTGCGTCCGAAGGTCGTCGCATTAAATGCCGCGGAACCTGACGTTGCATTCTGCGGACTGTCGAAGTTCGCGTGGTTCAGCGCGTTGAACGCCTCGGCGCGGAACTGCATTTTGATCCGCTCGGTAACATCGAACTTCTTCGTCAGGCCAAGGTCCAGGTTCCAGTAACCCGGCGCCCGGAAGGTATTGCGTCCAATACCGTCACTCAACGGCGCGGGATACGCAAACGCGGTTGCACCGGCGAACATCACCGGCCCAATCACGCCAGCGACATTGGTCAGATCCGTCGAAGGCGGCGGACCCACCAGAGCCACGCGCGACTGGTGCGAGATGTTATTCGTATAGACACCCGAGCGCACGCTGAACGGCTCACCGGAGTAAGCTGTCAGAATTCCATTCGTCGACCATCCACCGAAAATCCGCTCCACCAACTTCGGCATATGGCTCAGGAACATCTTTCCCTTGCCGAAGGGCAACTCATACACGCTCGACGCCGTGAGCGTATGTTTGCGGTCGAAGTCCGAAAGCCCGCGTTCATTCCTCCAGTTCGAAATATCAGCAGCATTCTTCGAACTCGTGGTGCTTAGACCACCGCCGGACGAAGAACCGACCGGATCAATCGACATATCATCCATCGACTTTGCAAACGAGTAAGATGCCGTAAACAATAACCCGCCCTCGAAGCGCTTCCGCAAGGTGGACTGGAAAGCATGATAGTAAGAGTCACCGCCCGAATCGAGATAAGTGATCGTGGAGAACTGCTGGTTCGGACGCAGATGCAGTGCCAGTGTAGTTTGTTCAATACGCCCTGCGAAGTTACCGAGCGCATTCTGGGCCAGATCCGTGGATGTGGTGGAACTATTGACGAAGGATTGCGTCAGGACACCGGAAGTTACCAGAGCGAGAGAAGACCCGGTCACGCCCGCAGGGCAACCGGTGCCATCGGCATTGCAGCCCAGCTTCTTGTTCTGTTGCATCGTCAGGAACATAGGCAGCAGCGGGGCGGCATTGATCTGGTTCAGGTCATAGCCGCGGAACAACCGCAGACCGCGCTTGCCGATGTAGCCCATGTCCAGGACAAAGCCTTTCGGCAGTTCCCGCTGAATACTGAAGTTCCATTCATGCACTGTGGGCAGCTTCAAGTTCGGATCAAACACCGTCGCCGCAGGCGCGTTCGTTGAGATCTGAGCCACCGGCGTCAACTGTGACTGCGGCTGCGCTGTCGGTGTCGGCAATTGCAGAGGGAAGCCCTGTGCAATCCGGATATCGGGAACGCTGCTGCAACCAGTCGACGTCGCACCGCCGGGAATCGAAGAGCAACTGTAAGTGAGTCCCGGCACTTTCCCCGCCGCGGCCGTAACCTGGAACGAGGATACCGTATCGAAGTACATGCCCCAGCCCGTACGGATCACAGTCTTGCCATCCTTCCCGGGCACCCAGGCCAGAGCAAGGCGCGGGGCAAGAGCGCCGAGATTGTTGTTATTCCACCAGCGGTCGGCATGGACAAAGGTGACCGGACCCTGTGAGCCGTCAATGGGCTTGTTCGGCACATAAACGCGCCCGCCGGATTCTGTTGCGGCCGGGTTGATCTCCCACCGCAGTCCGAACGTCATAGTCAGGTTGCGGCGCACTTTCCATTCGTCCTGGACGAAGGAATCATATTGCTTCAAGCGCTGACCTTCATTCCAGAGAGAAACTGAGTTTCCAGAGAGGAAGGGCGCAAAGGTGTTATTCACCACGTCACCGAGAAAGACCTGCTTCAGTGACGCGGGCAGCCCCATGATGTCATTAATGGTGCCGAGCAAACGCGTGTTATCCGTAGAGGCGATACCCGCGGCCGAACTGGTTGCCAGAGCCGGGGTATTGAAGCCGATCGGCGCTTTCGTACCGGACGCGAAGCTCAGGGTTGGTGTGACATTGGTGCCACCCGGCTGGCCGCGCTGGTCATTGTGTTCATAGAAGCGCATATTCACGCCTCCCTTGATGACGTGCGCCCCGCTGATGTAAGTCAGGTTATCCAGAAACTGCGGCGTAGTCACGGACCGGTAAGTGCGCGGCGTATTGATGTAGGGCAGGGAGGCGTTGGCGAACGAATAAGGCACCACGTTCGGCCATGCCGGATTGGCTTCGCCCTGTGTAAAGAGGAAGATGAACCGGCTCAGCCCCAGCGTAAACTCATTGACCAGGCGGGGCGAAAGCACACTGCGGTAACCAAGAGCATAGTTCCGCGTGGTGCGGTAGACTTCACCCAGCGGCGGGAAGCCCGGAAAGACCTGCGGGCGGCTATTCAGAGGATCACCGCCAATGGTGTTGTACCCGCCCCAAAGCGCGCGGAAAAAAATTGTATTGCTCTGGTTGATGGTGTGGTCCATGCGGGCCATGTAATTCGGGCCACGGAAGTTGGTCGGCGAGTTCCAGGAGTAAGTTGCGGTATTCAAACCATCGCCCGCAACGCCGAAGTTATTGGGCTTCGGGTAAGTAGCGAACAGCTTGGCAATCGTCTTATCTACTCCAATGCCCTTGGGATCATTGTTTGCAAAGTTGAAGGTCTGCACGCAGTTGGCATCCGTGGGGCTTGCGCAGTTGCGAATCCCCGGTGCCAGTGCCCCGGTTCGCTTGTCCACCAGCGCCGTGGAGTTCTGTGAGATCACGGTGCCATTCAGCGTGAAGGGGTTCTTGGGGTCCGCAACCCAGTAGCGGTAAACCCCGGCCAGCGCGGTGTCCGTATAGACAATTGGATTGCCGAAGGTCTGGTCAATTGGCTGTGTGGTGTTGATCTTCTGGTCTGACCAGCTGAAGAAGAAAAATGTCTTATTCTTCTTCACCGGACCACCCAGTTCCGCCCCGTACTGGTTCATCTTGATATCCGGCTTCTCCGTGCCCTGGGCATTGGCGAAGAACTCATTGGAGTTGAAATCTTTATTGCGCAGGAATTCAAACACGGTGCCGTGGAACGCATTACCACCCTGGCGGGTAGCGACCGAGATATTCGCGCCGGAGTTACGTCCTTCTTCCGGCGTGCCATTGGAAGTGGTGACCTTGTACTCGGTGATGTTATCGGGAGTGAGCCGGTAGAGGTTCGACACCGGATTCGGAACCGTGGATTCGTTGGCTTCGATACCGTCAATCGTCACGTTATATGCGCGGTCACGGGATCCATTGACGTGGACGCCGGAGCCGGCCGCATTCGGGGAGCGCTGCACCACGCCCGGCTGCGTCAAGAGTAGCGACAATGGGTTGCGACCATTGAGCGGCAGTTCCTGCACGGACTTTTCATCCACCACAGCCCCCAGTGTGGCGTTTGTGGTCTGCAGTTTGTCGTAACTGCCTTCTACGGAAATCGTTTCGCTGGATTCACCTACCTGGAGTGTCACATCCACTGTCAGCGGCGTATTGACCTGCAAGATATTCCCAGTGGATTTCGAGGTCTTGAAACCCTTCAACTCCGCGGAGATGGAATAGCTGCCAACAGGCAATGCCGGGAACGCATACAGGCCTGCACCGGTGGTGGTCTGTTTATAGAGAATCCCGGTCGCTTCATCCAATGCGGTCACGGAAGCGCCCGGGATCACCGCTCCGGTGGAATCTTTCACGGTACCAGTAATTTGAGAGGTCGATTGGGCAAACAACGCCGCACAAAGCAGAAAAGAGACTGCGCAGATATTTCGAGTCATGAGTTGCACCCTGTCTGAAATCAAAGCTATTCCCGATAGGATACAACAGGATAGCGGTGTTATAAAGATGTGGGTGCCACAGCGCGGAACTCTTCGGCCTTGGTTTCGGCTACTGTATCGTTCAGAAACGTTCCCGCGCCGCTCTCCACGCCGGCAAGATACTTCAGCTTTGACGGAGTTCGCTGGATGGGAAGAAACTCAATGTGGAAGTGGAAGTAAGCATGGTCGCCGCGTGCGGGACGTTGCCGGAGGACCATCATCAACGGCATGGGGAAGCCCCATAAGTTATCGTATTTTTGGCGTATCGCACGAATCAATGCGGCGAGATCCGTCTTCTCGGCTTCGCTCAGCGCAAGCAGGGAATCCGCGTGACGTTTCGAGTAGATCTGCATTTCGCCAGGCCAGCGGGCATGGAACGGGACAAAGGCTGCAAAGTGGTCAGTTTCGAGAACAATTCGAAGCTTCGCGCCGAGTTCCTCCCGCAGAATCTCACAATAGAGGCATGCCGCATGGCTGTCATGATGTTCGCGTGCGGCAATCAACTCCCTGGCGATCAACGGCGGTGTGAAGGGAAATGCGTAGATCTGCCCGTGGGGGTGTGGCATGGTGACCCCGATCGCTTCCCCGGTATTTTCAAAGATATAGACCGTTTCGACTTCGGGGTCGTTGTAGAGTTCCGCGGTGCGTGAAGTCCACAGGTCCACTACTTTGCGCCAATGCGCCGCGGACATTTGTGCGGGTAACTGCGTGTGACCCGGATGATAGAGCACCACATCACAGGTCCCCCGCGCACCGGTTTTGTGAAAGAGGCCGGGGTTATCTTCAAACGGCGCGTAGTTCTTGCTCAAGGCCGCGAAATCATTGGGGTAGAGAAACGTATCGTATTGCGCGGGCACCTTGCCCGAACCGGGACAGAATGGACACCAGTCGCGGGGCATCTGCGGGCGGTCCTGCCGGAGACCCGCGACGCCCACCCACTCCTTCAATAACGGATGCCAGCGGAGTTCGCTCATATACTGCGCACCTGCATGGCGACGATGTCATCCACGCGCATGGTTTCTTTGACGGCGAACGGTTCGCCATACTTCACGCCGATCAGGTTGCCGTAGTATCTCGCGATACCGGCCAGACGGTCACGGATTTCCGCTTCATCAGGAAACAGTGCAGCACCTTCGTCTCCGGTCACGGCATACTGCGAACGGTAGGCGAAGAGCGACTGCATCCGCTGCTCAAAAAAGTTCGATATATCGACGACGAAGTTTGGCGCCACATTGGCATAGATGGAGGAATAAATGATCTTGAAGGGACGGTGCGGCTCAGTGTATTGATCTAACTTGCGGAGTCCAGCGAGAAAGCAGGCTTCGTAACCAATCTCTGAGCAGCGGTAATGGTCGGGATGCCGCCCGGTCCAATAGGGAAGGATGACGACCCTGGGCTGCAGCGTGCGGATCTTATGGGCAAGAGTCATGCGGCCAGCCATGGAATTCTCGAGCCTTGCATCCGGGAAATAGAGATTCTCGCGATGCGTGGCGCGCAGAATTTTGGCGGCCTCCATGGATTCTTCCACACGTAATTCCGGCGTCCCGCGGGTGCCCATGTTGCCCGCCGTGAGGTCAATGATGCCGGTTCGATAACCCTGTTCGGCCATCTTGAGAAGTGTGCCGCCACAGGTCTGTTCAACGTCGTCGGGATGTGCTGCAATTGCCAGAATGTCAAGCATAAGTTGCCTCGGGATTCCTTACCAGTAGTATCCGCCGCGTCTTGGAATATAGCGGGAGCGGGTTCCCAGAACCTTCACCAGCCCCATGCCGGCCAGGAAGCCGCCGATGTGCGCGAACCAGGCGACGCCGGAATCTGTGACGTGGGAGTGAGCGATGGAGCCGTAGCCCGAGAATAGCTGGGTAATGAACCAGTAGATGAGAATGAATTCGGCCCGGATTTCCACCACGGTCACGAAAAAGAAAAAGACCAGGGTCTTGATGTAGGCACGGGGGAATGTAATCAGGTAGGCACCCATGACGCCGGCAATGGCACCACTGGCCCCAACGGCCGGAATCACCGAACCTTGATTGAACAACACGTGAACCAGACCGGCGGCGATGCCCGAAGCCAGGTAGAAAAGGAGGAATTTCCCGTGTCCCATGGCATCTTCCAAGCTCTTGCCAAAGGCCCATAGAAACAACATGTTGCCGATAATGTGGCTCCAGCTGGCGTGCAGGAACATCGACGTCACCAGGGTGGTGGGATGGAGCCGGCCAGGGACAGTGCCGAAGACGGAAATGAAAAAGTTCCGGCTATAGTCGTCCAATGTGAGTTCGAACAGGAAGACGAGTACGCAGGCGGCGATCAGCAATACCGTCACCGTGGGCGGGGTGTACGTCGGCCGGTCGTCACGGAGAGGAAACATGTTGTCTTAGAGGACTTTCCTGCTGATATCCAGATTCCCGCGGCGCTGGCCCGTACGGATCAGCAAGCGCGCTTCCTCCAACGTGGAGATGCCTCCCCGGGCTCCGAAGGCGGTGCAATTCAAGGCTGCCATGGCATTGGAGAACTCGAGAGCTTCGCCGATCTGCATTTCCTGGAGCACCGCGTAACAAAACGCTCCGTGGAAGACATCGCCCGCACCAGTGGTATCAATGCAATTCACCACAAAACCGGGGGAGTAATGAAAATGGCCGTTCAGCAGCGCCAGTGAACCATGCGCGCCCAACGTCATGGCGGCGATCTTCATACCGTACTTGTCCTGAATGGAGCGAAGGGCATCGAAGGGATCTTCAATACCGGTCCAGCGTGCAGGGAACTCGCTGGAGGCAATCATGTAATCGACCAAAGGAAGAACCTTGTCGAAGCCGGCGTAGATCGTATCGACATCGACGGTCACGGGGATACCGTTCAGCCGGGCGATGCGGGCGGCGTGTTCCACGGCGCGGGTGTCATGGCCGTCGATATGCAGCAGGCGGGCGCAGGTGATCTGGTCCGGGGTGATTTCTTCGGGGGAAATTGCCAGGCAATCGGGACGGCTCCAGAGCACAGTGCGCTCGCCGGTTGCGGTATCGATGATGATGTAGGCCGACTGGTTGGGGCAGCCCTGGCGCTGCTGGACATGATCCAGATTGATGTCGGAATCGCGCAGACTTTGCATTTGCAAAATGCCGCGTGCATCATCGCCAACGGTGCCAATGTACTTGGCTTTCAATCCGAGCTTGGAGCAGGTCACCATAGCGCTGGCAACCTGGCCACCCACCGAGTCGAATTCTTTTTCAAAAGGCACCTTCCCGCCGTGGGCGGGGAAGCGGTGGACAACCAGCATGGTGTCGGTTGCGTTGAGACCAACGCCAACAACGTCAAATTGCTTCATTCAGTAAAGGTCCGGAAATGTTTGCTGAGCTTCAAACCCTGCTTCTGATACGACGAGCCGATCCCTTCGCCATAAAGCACCCGTGGGCGTTCCAGGAGTTTTTCGAAGACGAGGCTCGCGACCACCTGTCCATCTTCGAGAATGAAAGGCACTTCGTGGGAGCGAACTTCGAGAACTGCCCTAGTCCCGGCAATCTCTCCCGATCCATAGCCAAAGCCTGGATCGAAAAAGCCTGCGTAGTGAATACGGAACTCGCCGATGGTGGGATCATAAGGCACCATTTCGGCGGCATACTGCGCCGGAATACGTACCTTTTCGCGCGAGGCGAGGATGTAAAAATCCTCGGGATCGAGAATCAAAGAGCGCGAGGCATTCCGCCGGATGGGATCCCAGAAATCAGCAGGGTCATAATGCCCGATCTTGGTGACATCAATCAGCGGCGCATGTTTGCGGGCGCGAAAACCGATGATTTCCGAACCATCAATCCCGGCGAGATCCACGGAAAGGCGCAACCCGTCGTGAATCAAGGGTTCCTCTACAGCGTCATCACGGTAGACGAGCGTCTCTGTGTTCCCCAGTTCCCGGAGCAGTGCGTCGGAAGGCCGATACTCGCCCTGAAACAAACGGAGTTGAGAAAGACGGTCTCCCTGTCGCACCACTACGCTAAACGTGCGGGGCACGATTTCCGCAAAGAGACGGCCTTTATAGCCGGGCGGGACAATCTCAAACTGACGGCCTTCATCTGTAATCAGGCGGGTAAAGATATCCAGCCGTCCCGTTGAGCTTTTCGGGTTTGCCTTGCCCGAAATCTCTGGCGGCAGGTTGAGTTCTTCGAGCAAGGGAACGATGTAAACACAGCCCTTTTCGAGTACAGCCGGACGAGTCAGATCCAGGGTATGAAGCCGGTATTGCTCAAGCTTTCTCGAAACCGTGGCACCGGCAGTTCCAAGAAAACTGGCACGGACACGGTAAGCTTCGGGGCCGAGGCGTAGATCCAGCGAGGACGGTTGAATCTGGTCCGGCAGCAAAGGGGCGTGAAGGCGGATTTGTCCGTTCGCCACCATGGCTTCGAGAGCCTGCACCGGGAGGACGCCTGTCATAGGATTTGTCATCGGGCCAATCTCTTAGTGTAACTTCTGGCCAAGGCTGTCAGTGATTCGCCGGAGGTGCCGCTGCCTCCTTCTCCGCACTGGCAAGAAACTGTTCCACGGCGTCCGCACAGTTATTCACGGTTGCAGAGATGGACAGGCTGCGATTCCCAGGCTTATTACCCTCATAGACAATGGCAGGCTGGCCATTGGCCCATTCGAAGCCGCACACCGTCTTTTCGGGCGTTGATTTTATGGTCTTCACCGCCCTGAGTACGTCCTGCGGTTTCCCCGGCAGCGAATTCAGAAGCCGGTCAAGACGGGCGATAGCGCGGGAAAAGTCAGAGCCCTGTCCTCCGAATGACGTCAGCTTGCCGATGGTGTCGCTCTCAATTGCCTCCGTGGATTTGGGTGGTGGCGCGGGAGGAACCTCCTTGACGTCCCACACGCTGAGCGCGGCCTGAATAATGGGCATTTTGTGGATGGTATACGCGATGCCTGCCGCAATCCCGGCCAGCACCAGTACGGTAAATACCGTCCGCAGTGTCCCGGCATGCCTGTTGCGCGGTTGGCCATACACGGCGGAGACGCGCATGGAAGACCGCAGCTGTTCCAATTCTTCGGAGGCTTTATCCAGTTCCGAGCGGCGTGCGCGGCGCTCATTATCGAGTGCAGACTTCGCTCTTTCCACCTCGCCTTGCAGTTTCTTCAGTTGGGCCGGAGGCACATCGGGCGTGCCAGCGGACCACAGTCGCTTACTCTTGCTCTTTTCCTGAGCGGCTGTCGCCTCCTGCATTTGACGCCGAAGTTCGGCAGCAGCGAGGACTGCGTTTGCGGTTTCCTGCTTTTGGTGCTCGAGTTGACGGCGCAGGAGAGCCAGTTCGAGCACCTCGGAAGCATCACCCGTTGCCACAGCCTGTAGCTTTTGCAGGCCCCGGTGCGCGTCTTCCGTCAGCAGCGAAAGTGCCTGGTCAGATTCGTTATCCGGGTGTTCCATCATCCTGCGGAAATAATCGGCGGGATAGCGCTTGGACTTTAGAGTGTTCCTGCTAAGAAAACATCCTCAGGCAATGGTTCCCATGCGGCCTGCCCGATAGTCATCGAAGGCCTGCTGCAATTCTTCGCGCGTATTCATGACGAAGGGACCGTAGCGCGCGATGGGCTCCCGCAATGGTTCGCCGGTCAGCAGCAATGCCTGCAGAGGTGCCTCGCCGGGATTGCGGAATGCGATTTGGTCGCCATCACCCGCAAACGTGGCCATGTGGAAGCGCCCGACCGCGGTTCCCTGCGTTTCCGCCATGCCTTCAATGACATAGAGCATCGCATTTTGCGTTGCCGGTGCGGATTGCAGCACGGTCGCGCCCGGTTGCAACGTGAAATGCAAATACTGGATCGGGGTGTGCGTCTGCACAGCTCCCTGCACGCCGAGCGCCTCGCCCGCGACCACGCGGCACTCCACACCGGGCGATTTCGCAACCGGTATCTTCTCCCCGGAGATCTCCTGATAATGCGGCGCTTTCATCTTGTCCTTGCGTGGCAGGTTGACCCAGATCTGAAAGCCCTGCAGACGTCCGCCGTGTTCGTACAGATTTCGACCAGGCGTTTCGGAATGCACCAGGCCGGAACCCGCAGTCATCCATTGCACATCGCCAGGCCCGATGCGGCCATGGTTCCCGAAGGAATCGCGGTGTTCAAACTCCCCGTCCAAAACATACGTGACCGTTTCGAAGCCCCGGTGGGGATGATCCGGAAACCCGCGGGCTTCTTTGGGTGCAAGGTCGATGGGGCCGAAATGATCGAAAAGAAGAAACGGGTCGATCTCGCCCATTTGGTGTGTGGGGAAGGCGCGGTGAATGACGACGCCGTCACCTTCGGAGGCAAGCGGGGCCTCCAACAGGGCATCGAGGGAGCGCGTACCAGTTGGCTGTGACATTTACGTTTCTGATGCGACTTTGCGGATGGTGGATTCGATGGCACGATGGAGGAAGGCATGGCCAGGGTCATAGTGCTGTTTCGGACGAACGATGCGGAAGGTTATGCGGCGCGCCTCAAGGCTCGTTTGCTGCCCCGCTTTGGTCCGTCCAGAGTATTGGACACGCCTGTGGTGCCGCATCCCGGGGACGCTGTGATCGCACTGATTGGCCGGGCATGGCTTCGCGCACCCGGGGCCAATGGAGGCCGCGCGCTTGACGATCCGAATGACCCCGTGCGCATGGTTCTTGCGGAGGCACTGCAATTAAGGCTGAGCGTGATCGCAGTATTTCTGGACCGGACACCGCGCCCTCCCGCCGATCTCTTGCCGGAACCGGTGCGCGGCATCCTCACGTGTCCCAGTTTCGAGATGAGCTTGGGGAACTTTCACCAGGACGCCGATGCCGTGATCTCGCGGCTCCCCACATAGACTTTCATCTTCCATTCACAGTCGGCGTAGATAATAGCAGAGAGTATGAAGAAAACGCTTCTCGCCGTGATCCTGGCCGGCTCCTTTTCGCTGTTGTTCGGCCAGCAGTCTTCCGTCTTCTTGGAAACGCCCTACTTGCAGCTGGGCAACGCACCGAAGGAGGCGAAAGCGGAATCGTTGATGTTGCTCTGGCACACCGATGCGCAACCAGCCGCGTTTGCCGTTGAGGTGAAGACATCGAAGGACAAAGCGTGGCGCGCCATGTTGAAACCCGTGCCGCAGGAGGTGAATGCGCCGGAGATTCCAAAGCATCTGGTGTACCGGGCACAATTGACAGGCCTGGTGCCGGGAGAAGAGTTCTCGTACCGCGTTCTGAAGGCTGGCCAGCAGGTTTTCACTTCCAAGGCGACTGCAAGAAAGTCGGCTTCGCAGCCATACCGCTTCGTCCTGTTTGGAGATTGCGCGCAGGATACGACGGGGCAGCGCGTCATCGCCTACGCTGCGTACAAAGAGAATCCCGATTTCCTTTTCATCACGGGCGATATTGTCTACACGTCGGGCAGGATCTCGGAATACCGCAAGAAGTTTTTCCCTGTGTACGCAGCGGAAAAGGCCTCGCCGGAGACTGGCGCACCGCTGCTTTCTTCCGTTCCTTTCATCGCAGCTCCAGGAAATCATGATTCGGCGCTGGCAAACTTCGGCCGCTTCCCGGATTCACTCGCTTACTTTCTGTATTGGGATCTTCCCCTCAACGGACCCATGGTCAAGGGCACAAAGACACAACATGCTCTAACTGGAACGGATACAGCGGCGCAGACTTCCTTCATGAGCGCTGCCGGTCCAAGGTATCCCCAGATGGCCAGTTATTCCTACGATTACGGCAATTCCCACTGGACGGTGCTTGACTCCAACCCTTACATGGACTGGAACAATCCGGAACTGAAGGCGTGGGTCGATAAAGACCTTGCCTCATCCAATGCGACTTGGAAGTTTGTTGCGTTCCACCATCCGGGCTTTAACTCCGCGACTAACCATTTCTATGACCAGTGGATGCGCTATCTGGCACCGGTCTTTGAGAAGAACAAAGTCGACGTGGTGTTTGCGGGACATGTGCATAACTATCAGAGAACTTATCCGATGACCTTTGCACCGAAGGGCGAGCCGGGTCCGAAGGGGGAAGTCAACGGAGACTTCCAGTTCGATAAGAACTTCGCGGATGGTGCCGGCGGCAAACCGCAGGGAGTGGTTTACATTGTGAGCGGCGCAGGTGGCGCGGGGCTGTATGATCCGGCCATGCAGGCGAAGCCGGGCCAGTGGCAGCCGTTTACGTATAAGTACGTTGCAGATCAGCACAGCTTTGGTGTAATCGATATCATCGGCAAGACCTTTAAGCTCCGCCAGATTGGGGAAGATGGCAAGCAGGTGGATGCATTTCAGATCGTGAAGTAGCCAATGTGCTACTTCACGAATTCATCGACGCGGTTCTTGGCGTCCGTGATATAGAACTGCTCAAGTTCGATGATTTCATTCTTCATGCCGAGGAGTTCCTGGTAGGCGGCAAGTAAGAGCGGCCGGCCCTCTTCCAGGCGGTTGGTCCGGGCCATCACACCGCCCAGCAGGCTTTTCGCTACGGACTGGAAAAGCCCATCCATGTGGACTTCGTCCTTCTTGAGTTTGCTTTCCGCTTCAAGCACACTGCGGACCAGTGTTTCGCACTCTGTGTAACGCTGCTCTTTGTAGTAAATCTCCGCGAGGATGATCTGCTCATTGAGAATGCGCCCCGGCTGGAACGCGCGGACCTTGCGGCGGTACTCAATGATTTCCTTCTCCATGGCTTCCGCCCGTGTGTAGTCACCGCGGCGGTAGGCCATTCCCTGCAGGCCGTTCATGCCGCTGATGATGTTATTGAAAATCGGGTTCTTCTGCCTGCGGCTGGCATCGAGGGATTGTTGGTACCAGCCTTCCGCGGCTGCGTAATCGTGATCCTTGGCGCATGTCACCGCGATGTTCATCAGAGAGACGATGGTGAGGGTGTGATCCGGTCCCAGAATGCGACGCCTGTCATCGAGAACCTGCTTGAAGATTTCAATCGATTCCGGGAGGCGGTGCATGTAAGAATAAACCGCCGCGATGTTACTGTGCGCTGCGATGGTATCGGGATGATCCGGGCCAAGAATGCGGAGACGCCGCTGATAGATCTCTTTACTAAGTTCGAGGGCCTCGTCATACTTGCCGGATTTCCGGTAAATGCCGGCAAGGACCGTCATCGTATCAATGGTCACTGGATGATCCGGGCCGCGCAAACGGCGGTGGGCGTCGAGGACAGAATTCGCCAGCGGCTCTGCTTCGGCCCATTGCTGCCGTTCATCCAGAGCGCGGGCAAGGTGGATTTTGGAATTCAGTGTTTCCGGGTGTTCCGCCCCCAGCGTGCGCGCTTCGAACGCGATGATGGGCCTAAGTTGCAGTATTACATCCTCGAAACGGCGATCCCCTTCATAGGCAACGGCGAGACCTGCCATGGCCGCAATCGTCAGCGGTGAATCGACTCCGTTGGTCGCTTTTCGTGTTGCGGCGAGACCCTTGTATAGTTCAATAGCATCAGGAAACTTGCCGACTTTGATCTCTGCCGCCCCCAGGGTATCTCTTGCCTGCAGCCGGAGTTCATCGCCTGGCTTCGTGACACGTTCGATGCGCTGCAGTGTTTGTTGGGTGGCGCGGAAAGCGTCATCATATTTGCCTTCATCGAGCAGGAGCCGGTTCAAGCGGTTGAGGCAATCCAGTGTTTCCGGATGATAGGGCCCATGCAAACGCTGCCGCAGGGCGAGTTCAGCTTCCAGTTGTTTGCGTGCTTCCACGCGAACGCCGAGGCTTTGGTAGCTGTCCCCGATGGTCTTATGCAGTTCCGCTTCCACGGCAGGCTGCGTGGCGAAGCGTGAGGGGATCTTCTGCACCGCGCGGTCGAGTGCAGTGCGCACTTTCATCTCTGGATCCGGAGCGTTTCCCGCGGCAAGCTGATTGGTGATTTCCGCCTGGGCGAGGATGTCTTTTCGCAGGAATTCATTCACGGCACCCGAGGCAGCGCTGGCTGCATCGGCGCGCTGTTTTTCCGCCAATGCGAGATTGCGCTGCTGTGTGGCAATGTTTTCCGCGGCAATGGCTGCGTTGCGCTGCCCGGTTGCCGTGAGGGCCTGGGTGCGCGCTTCTTTCTCTGCGGCGGAGGCGCGCTGGCTCTGCTCGACGGCGAGCCTTTCGGCTTTGGTCGCGCGGATGGCTTGCCATGTGCTGGCGATTCCACCGGCGGTGACCGCCAGCAGTAGAACCACGGAAGCCGACACCAGCACGCGGTTGCGCTGGGTGAATTTCTGCAGTTGATAGAGCGCACTGGGTGGACGGGCAATGATTGGCTCGCTGCGCAGGTGGCGCTTGATATCTTCGGCAAGATCTCCTGCGGAACCATAACGCCGCTCCTTATCCTTTTCGAGAGCCTTCGCGACAATGATCTCGATATCGCCCCGGTAGGAACGGTTGATGCTGCTCAGAGGCGCGGGTTCTTCTTCGCGGATGACCCGCAGAGCCTCCTGGAGCATCACCCGGTGCAGCGTGTGGGGCAGTTTGCCTGCCAGGAGTTCATAGAGAATCGCGCCGAGGGCATAAACGTCGGTACGTGTGTCAAGCGCGAGCGGATCCCCCAGCGCCTGCTCGGGACTCATATAAGCCAGCGTGCCGATGATTTGGCCGATATTAGTCTGCTGTGTGGCGTGAATATCGGTATCGGTGATGCGGGCGAGACCGAAATCGAGAATCTTCGGTTGACCAGCTTCGTCGACGAGAATGTTGCCGGGCTTGAGATCGCGGTGGATGATGCCGCGGCGGTGCGCGTGCTGCACGGCGTCGCAGATCTTTGTCAGCAGATCGAGGCGCTGGTGCAGTTCCAGATCTTTGGCGAAGTCGAGGAGTGGGCGGCCAGCCACGTATTCCATCGCGAAATACGGTTGCGTGCCAGACCCGGTGCCCGCTGTACCGGCGCTGTAGATCTGCGCAATGCCGGGGTGTTGCAGCCGGCCCAGTGCTTCGGCTTCAAGCAAAAAGCGGCGCTGCATCTCTTCGCTTGCGAGCCCGGCACGGATGACTTTCAGGGCGACGAAGCGCTTGGGGGAATCCTGCTCGGCGAGGTAAACCGTACCCATGCCACCTTCGCCAAGGAGCCGCAGGATGCGGTACGGGCCAAGCTGCTGCAATTCAGACTCGTCCGCGTCATCCTCGTCCCAGATATTGCCAAGCACGTCCCCGAAGAGGTTCGTGATCCCCCGTGGTTCGTCCTGCTGGTCATCCGGAAGCGGCGGTTCGGTCATTGGGTCAACGCATTCAATAGAGTACGCGGGTGCGGATAGTACCGTCGATGGATTCCAAAAGTTGACGCGCTTCCGCCGTGGTGGCGCGGGTATCTGCTTCCACATCGATCACCACATACCCAATCTGAGGGTTGGTTTGCAGGTATTGGGCGGAGATGTTGATCTTCCGGTTTGAGAACACGCTGTTGATCTGTGAGAGCACGCCGGGCTGGTTGCGGTGGATGTGGAGCAGCCTGTGTTTGCCGGGGTGTTCCGGGAGCGAAACCTCAGGGAAATTGACGGCCGTGATGGTGGAGCCGTTATTGCTGTATTTGATCAGCTTGCCGGCTACTTCGAGGCCGATGTTCTGTTGTGCCTCTTCCGTGCTGCCACCGATGTGGGGCGTCAGGATCACGTTCTCAAAACCACGCAGAGGGGATTGGAATTCGTCGCCGGCACCTTTCGGTTCCTTCGGGAAAACGTCTATTGCCGCGCCGCCCAGGTGCTTGCTGCGAAGAGCTTCGGCGAGAGCAGCAATATCGACGACCTTGCCGCGGGCCGCATTGATGAGGTGCGAACCGGGCTTCATCTTCGCCAGTTGCGCCGCGCCGATCATGAGATTGGTCTGTGGCGTCTCCGGAACATGCAGCGTAACTACATCTGCGTGTTCCAGCAGTTCATCGAGCGAGGCGGCCGGCTGCGCGTTGCCGAGGGCCAGACGCATCTCAATGTCATAAAAGATCACCCGCATGCCGAGCGCTTCGGCGAGAACGCTGACCTGGGTTCCGATGTGACCGTAACCGACGATACCGAGCGTCTTGCCACGGGCTTCGCGGGAACCGGCAGCCGTCTTGACCCATTCGCCGCGCTGGGCAGCGGCGCTGCGGTAAGGAATGCCGCGCAGCAGCATGATGACCGCGGCCACCACATACTCAGCCACGCTGCGGGTGTTCGAAAACGGGGCGTTGAAGACCGGAATGCCGCGCTCTTCGGCGGCTTCCAGATCCACTTGGTTCGTGCCAATGCAGAAGCAGCCCGCGCACATCAGTTTCGGTGCGCTTTCGATCACTTTGCGGGTGAGGTTGGTCGCAGAGCGGAGTCCAATGAAGTAGGCATCATGCGCTGCTTCAATCAACTGGGCTTCGGGCAATGCCTTGGCGTGATATTCGATCTGCGTATAGCCATCATTGCGGAAGGCTTCTACAGCTGAGGGGTGGACGCCTTCGAGAAGCAGGACTTTGATCTTATTCTTTTCAAACGAAGTTTCGGCGCGATTGGTCAAATAACATCATATCGGGAGGACATACAATGGGGCCATGCGCTCTGTTCTGTTGTGCCTGTTTGCCGTACCGTTTCTGCTGCCCGCGCAAATGAAGCCGCTCTGTTTCAGCCTGGGGGAAACGGCATTTTCGAATTGCCGCAAGGTCGTGCCGGGCGATGTTTACTCCAAAGAGAAAGGCTTCGGGTATGACTCCGGTGCGGAGATCAAACTCACTCCGCACGCCGCTGTGAGCGCCAAGCCATTCTTCTTTTCCGCAGCCGTGCCGGAAGGGAACTACAAGGTCACGTTGACTCTGGGAGGCACGGACCAGCCTTCCCTCACAACGGTCAAGGCGGAGTTGCGCCGCCTGATGCTGGAGGGCGTTGCCACCAATGCCGGGGAAGCTGTGACGCGCAGTTTCATCGTCAACATCCGCACGCCACAGATTCCTGATGGGACCACGGTGAAATTGAAGCCGCGGGAAACCACGTCTGAGGCGCTGGCCTGGGATGAGCGTCTGACGCTCGAGTTCAATGATGCACATCCTGCGGTGGGGAAGATTGAGATCGAACCCGCCGGGAAGATTCCGACCATCTACATTGCAGGCGATTCCACCTCGACCGATCAACCGGGCGAGCCTTTCAACAGCTGGGGGCAGATGATCACAAGATTCTTCCAGCCAACCGTGGCGATTGCGAATCATGGGGAATCCGGCGAAACGATCCGGTCCTGGATTGGGGAACGGCGTCTGGCCAAGGTGCTTTCCCTCATACAGCCGGGGGACTTTCTGTTGATCCAGTTCGGGCATAACGACATGAAGGAAAAGGGCGAGGGCGTGGGAGCCTTCACGACTTACAAAGCGGATCTGAAGTGGACGATTGCGGAGGCGCGGAAGAAGGGGGTGACTCCGGTCCTCATCACGCCAATGAACCGCCGGAATTTCGGGCCCGATGGAAAGGTTTTCAACTCGCTTGGTGATTATCCCGAGGCCGTCCGGCAAACGGGCAAAGAGGAGAACGTTGCGGTCATCGATCTGAACGCGATGAGCAAGACGCTTTATGAGGCGATTGGGGAACCGGATTCTCCGAAGGCTTTCGCTCCGGGCGATGGCACGCACCATAACAACTACGGCAGTTATGAACTGGCGAAGTGTATTGTGGCGGCGATCCAGGAACAGAAGCTCCCGCTGGCGAAGTATCTGCTGCCGGGACTGCCCGTGTATGATCCGGCGCATCCTGACCGTTTGGCAACATTTCAGATGGCGCCGAGCCCCCGTGGAAATGCCGAGAAGCCATACGGCAACGATTGATGCTATTCTCACCAGATACGCATGACCAGACGAACCGTATTCTCGGTGCTTGGTTGTACTGTAGTGTTCGCCGGATTAGTGTGCGCGTTTGAAAAGCCTTTCCGGCAACTGCGCAGTTTAGAGGCTTATGATGCCGTGGAACTTCCGGCCGATTACGCGGAGCGCACCGAATGGACCTTTGCGCGCTTGATGTATCCGCCGCATCCGAATGCCCGCTTCAGCCGCCGCCGCTGGGGAGGCGCGCTGGACTGGACGCAGGGCGGAACCAGTTGGAGCCAGGATTATCCCAGAGCGGACCGGCATTTCGCACAGGCGCTGCGGCGGCTCACCCGCGTACATACGCGCAGCGTGGAACAGCCGGTGAATCCCGATGATACGGATGATATCTATGACTGGCCCTGGCTAACTGCCGGTGAGATGGGCGATTGGCTGCTGACCGATTCCCAGGTGAAGACTTTGCGGGAATACCTGCTGCGCGGCGGCTTTCTGCTGCTGGATGACTTCTGGGGTACGGAAGAATGGGACCGTTTCAACGAGACCATGGCGAAGATCTTCCCCAACCGTCCGATTGTGGAGATTGCGGATGGCGACCCAAGCTTTCATGCGGTCTATGATCTGGATGAGCGGTTCACGATTCCCGGGCAATGGGGCATGCGCCGCGCGTGTCTTTGCCGGAATGACGGCGAAGTGCCTCACTGGCGCGGGATCTACGACGACAAAGGCCGGCTGATGGTGGCCATGATGTTCAACAATGACGTCGGCGATTCCTGGGAATGGGCCGATGACCCGTCTTACCCGGAGAAGTTCTCCTCACTGGGCATCAAGCTGGGCGTCAACTATGTCATCTATGCGATGACGCATTAGTATTACTGTACAGTGCGGGGAATCCGCTCATACCAGCCTTCCTGTATATAGTCCTTCTGGTGTTCGCGCCATTCCGTTTCGGGGATGGCATTCAACTGATCATGCGCGGGCCAGGGGATATTCTTGCCGAGTGCGATTGTGCCCCCTTCGCGGTGATCATCGGCATAAGCCTTGTCCATAGGAACCTGGTTGGCTTTCGCCCAATCACTGATCTTTGTTTCGCCGTCGGAGATAGCCTTCCAGTTCGGAAAGTGAAGTTGCTCATGGAACCACGTGGCGACGGGGCGTGTGACGAAATAGGGGCGGTGGCCGCCATCGGGCGTAAAGCTGTAAGTGAAGACGCCTTTGCCGGTTCCAAACGCCTTGACGGTGTCGGCCCGCATTTGTGCGAAAAAGTCCGGCCCATGGCTCGGAATGGCGACGACTTCATCCGTGGTGCCGTTGTGGATCAACATCGGTCCGCGAAGGGCATTCAGGCTGTAGAGAACGGGGCCGCGGTCGCCCAGAAAAGCCAGTGACTGGTAAGGGATGGCCTGGCACATCTTCTTGGTGCTGGAATCCCAGTAACCGCCTGTGCCATCGAGAAAGCCGCCGGCGGTGGGAGCGCAGGCGTGGATGCGTGTATCCACAGCGCAGGCGACAGCGGTGACGAAGGAACCCATGGAGTAACCTGTGGCGCCAATGCGTCTGGGGTCCACGTCAGGGCGCGTGAGCAGATAACTGACGGCCTGCATAAGATCCATCATCATGAGTCCACCCATATAGCGTCCATTCTCATCGGGCGCGACATAGCGGTCATGCTGGCGCGTTCCGTCTTTCCGGTTGATGTTCCGCTCGCCTTCGCCAATGGGGTCATAAGTGATGACCACGGCACCGGAGCGGGCAAAGAGAATGCCGGAGTAGACGGAATACCAGGTGTACTTATCGCCGCCGTGGCCATTGACGATCACCAGCGCCGGGCGTTTCGTGGTGGCCGTGGCGGTGGGGCGGTAAACGATGGCGGGGACGCGCATGCCTAACTGCGTGACATAGGAAATGCGCTCCGCGGTTACGCCCGGTTCGGGTTCAAAGGAACCGTAAGTGCGGGTTTCGACGGCGGGCAGCGTGCGCGGAACGTGGAAGGTATCCCGTATCTTCATGCGGAGGGCATCGGGATCCTGCACGGAGGCGGCAAGGAACAGAGTGAAGAGAGGAAGCATCTTAGAAAACCACCTTGAGGGCCATTTGGAGTTGGCGGTCACCACTGGCGCTGGTAATTTTGCCAAGGTTGCTGGCCAGTGAGTTGCCGGGATTCGAAAAGATGGGGTGGTTGAACAAGCTGAACGCCTCCATGCGGAATTGTACATAGCGCCTGTTGCTGTGTGTGAACGGGAAGTTCTTGAGCATGGCGGCGTTCAGGGAATTCTGTCCGGGTCCGAGCAGGGCATTGCGGCCCAGGTTGCCGAAAGTGCCGTTGGCTGGTTTTGAAAATACCGTGGAATCAAACCACTGCGCGAGCTTCTCGCTCAAGCTCCGGTCTGAGGGCAGGATGGGGTTTCCATTCACATTGGGGCGCTGGTTGGGTGTGCCGGTGAGGGCATAGTCGGCGCCGGAGACGACATTCACGGGTGTGCTGGAGCGCGCCGTGAAGCGTGTGGAGATATTCCAGCCACCAGCGAGTTCGCGCAGAATGATATTGCGGTTGAGCAGCTTCGGGGCGCCATACATCGCAGAGAATGAGCCGATGTACTTGGCGTAGAAATCAGACAACGCCCACTCATGGCGGACGTCGAAGGGATTTGGTATTGCAGTTCATCGCCCGCGCCTTCGTCGCGATAGTACTCTTCGAGCCGGGCCCGGAGTTTGCCGGCCTGCACGCGGACGGAGGAATCCACCTTCGGGTCATACCCGGCCGGTTTGCCAAATGCCTCGACCCCAACCGTGTATTCCTTCAGTTCGCCCGCTGTCCCTTCCAGCGGCGGCGGAAGAGACGTTGCGGGAGGCACAGCTCCGGCGTATTGTGGAGAGCTTTTGATTTAGCCCGACTCTTCTTCGCAGCACACAAAGAACTGAGCCTGGTGATGAGCAGCGCGCTGAGCTGGGAAGAGATCGGCAAACACAACGTGATTTTTGTGGGTCCGCCGAAGTTCAACTTGCAGGCGAAGGATCTTCCCGTGCAACAGGATTTCGTCATCGAGCACGGGCGGATCACGAACTTGCGTCCGCGCAATGGGGAACCGAAGACGTTCGTCGAGACGTGGACGCCGGACCGTACGAATCTCATCGAAAGCCACGCCTTGATTACGCGCTTGCCCGGTTTGCATGGCGCGGGGCGAATCCTGATGCTGGCCTCCACCACGACAGAGGGGACCCGGGCAGCCGTCGAATACGTGACGCGGCCGGATTATGCGGCTCGGCTGGTGGCTTCGGTGCGCGGCGCGAAGGGAGAATTGCCTAAGTATTTTCAGGCAGTGATCCGGGCGAAGTTCAAGGCGCAGACTCCCATCCAGGTGGAATTGGTGGTGGTTCATACGCTGCAGTAGGGAAGAGCGGCCTGCTTGCG
Source organism: uncultured Acidobacteriia bacterium (assembly GCA_903923395.1). GTDB lineage: Bacteria > Acidobacteriota > Terriglobia > Bryobacterales > Bryobacteraceae > BOG-234. The sequence continues at coordinate 139,816 of CAIXXM010000030.1, read as the reverse complement.
ATATAATCCGGTGCAAGCGAGTTATCGTTAAAGCAGACCAAAAACCTATGCATCTCCGCAGCTCACTGTCCCTTTCCCTCCTCGTTTTGGCTGCGCTCCCCGCAGTGGCACAGACGCCCGCTCAACTGGAAGTCTTTGAGAAGCATGCGAGGCCCATGTTCGTGAAGAGCTGTCAGGGGTGTCACAACTCGAAATTGAAGAGTGGCGGGATTGATCTGAGTTCGCCTGAGGGCATCCGGGAGGCTGGTGCGACCGGAATTTTCGGCAAGGCCGATGCGCCGGAAAAGAGTCTGCTGTATCAGGTGTTGAGCTATGAGGGGCGCGTCAAAATGCCACCTCAGGGCAAGCTTTCGCCGGAAGCGATATCCGATTTGAAGGAATGGCTGGCGGCCGGGGCTCCGATTCCCGCTTCTGTAGCCGCCGCGGGAGAATCACTCTCCGGTACCGGGGTGCGTCCGGTGTCATTGCGCGGCGTGATCACGGATGCCGACAAGAACTTCTGGGCCTTCAAGCCGATGTCCAAAGCGCCGGCACCTGCCGTGAAGACGCAGAATTGGGCGAACAGTGAGATTGACCGCTTCATTCTGGCGAATCTCGAAAAGAACGGGTTGAAGCCGGCACCACAGGCCGATAAGGCAACCTTGTTGCGCCGCGCGACCTTTGACCTCACAGGCCTGCCGCCGACGGAACAGGAACTGCAGGCATTCCTCGCCGATAACTCCCCCAAGGCGTATGAGAAGGTGATTGACCGCTTGCTCGCTTCCCCTCGCTATGGCGAACGCTGGGGCCGGCATTGGCTCGATGTGATGCGCTACGCCGATTCGACCGGCAGCGATGAAGACCACCGCTATCCGCACGCCTGGCGATACCGCGACTATGTGGTGCAAAGCTTCAATGACGATATGCCCTACAACCAGTTCGTGAAAGAACAGCTGGCCGGGGATATTCTGGCGGCGGATCCGAATTCCGGCGTCGGTTACCGCGGCATTGTGGCGACAGGCTTCCTGGCGCTGGGGAAGAAGGCGCTGGCGCAGAAGGATCTTCCCTTGAAGCGCTATGACGTGGTGGATGACCAGATTGAAGTGACTTCGAAGGCTTTCCTGGGACTTACGGTGAACTGTGCCCGCTGCCATGACCATAAGTTCGACCCCATCGCCACCCGCGATTACTATCAGTTCGCCGCGATTTTCGCCTCCACGCTGAGTTATGCGAAAGGTGAGACAGGCGACCCCATTGAGACCCCGCTCGCTCCGCAGGCGCAGTTTGACTCGTTCCGGAAGAAGTGGAATGAGTATCTGGATCTGGATAAGAAGATCACCAAGATCGTGGACTTTGACCGTGAAGCCAAGAAGAACCGCGACATGCAGGAAAAGCAGATCCCTGCGTTGATGGCTGCGGCTTACCGTGTGTACGCGAAGAATGAACCGCTGGCTGCCGTTGCCGCGGAGACAAAGCTGGATGCGAAGTTACTCGGTGCCTGGGTAAGTTATCTCTCGCAGAAAGACCGTCCGGAACTGGCCAAGTGGCATGCGGCGACCGATGCGACACGGCAGCAGGTGGCGCGTGAGTATCAAGATGAATTCCACCGCGGTGCGGCCCAGTATGACCAGGATATGGGCTGGTGGCGGCAGGCGCAGCAGCGGTTCCCGTCGTCTGGCAAGCTGGCTGGCCCCAGACCGGAGCCCGTGAAGGCGCAGTATCCATTTTTCGCGGCAACATGGTCAAAGGGCGGACCGGCCTTCCGCACCCGGGAAGAGCAGGTTGCATTGCTCCCCGCAGAGAAGGCGAAGGATGTTACCGCGCTGCTGGAGCAAGCGGCGAAGCTCGAAAAGAATCTGCCGACGGAAGAGATTCCGATGGCATGTGCCGTGAAAGAAGGCGAGACGATGGATCAAAAGATCTTCGTTCGCGGCGACTATCACAGCCTGGGAGACAAAGTGGAGCGCACGGTGCCGGCGATCCTGGCCTTGAATGCACCAGCGCCTCCCGTGCAGACCAAGAGCGGGCGTCTGGAATTGGCGAACTGGATTGTGGATCCCCGCAATCCTTTGCCCGCGCGTGTGATGGCAAACCGGATCTGGCAGGGGCATTTCGGCGATGGCTTGAGCCGCACGCCGGATAACTTCGGGCGTTTGGGAGAGAAGCCCAGTAATCCCGAGTTACTTGACTATCTGGCGCGGACCTTCATGGAGAACGGCTGGTCCATCAAGAAGATGCACCGCATGATTATGCTGTCGAAGACTTATCAGCAGGCGGCGAATTATGACGACGCGACAAAGGCGAAGGATCCGGAAAATCGTTTGATCTCGCACTTCCCCCGGCAGCGTCTGAGCATTGAAGAAATCCGTGATGCCTTCCTCGCCCTGGGTGGGGATTTGGATGTGACCATGGGTGGCACGCTGGACCCCGGCGTTGGCACGGATGGGGAAACCTCGGCGAGCCGCATCAGCATGAATCCGGAAGCAACAAACCGCCGCAGTATTTATCTGCCGCTGCGCCGTTCGAACCTGCCAACACTTTACGCGCTCTTTGATTTCGGCGATGCTGCGACACCGGATGGGAAGCGGGCGAATACCACGGTGGCAACGCAGGCGCTGTTTGTGATGAACAGTCCGCTGGTGGTGCGGGAGGCGAAGAACCTGGCGGCACGGGTGTTACAGCAGGAAAAACAGGACCGCCGGCGCCTGGAAGAACTCTATGTGCGGATTCTGGATCGCAAGCCGGATGCAGGGGAAGTCGACCGCAGCCTGAGTTATATCCAGAGCCTGCGGACGAAGTGGAAGGACATGGATGAAGCGAAGGCCTGGTCGAGCTTTACGCATGCGCTGATGGCCTCGAACGAATTCATGTACGTGTATTAGAGGAGACACAATGGACCCCAGAAAGATGGAATTGCACAACTTTATCCAGAAGGCTCCCGGGTTGACGCAGATGTCCCGGCGCGCGATCCTGCGTGCCGCTGGCTGCGGGACCGGGTTGCTGGGTCTGCAATCAGTGCTGGCGGGCGCGGATGGCGTGGATGCGTTGGCTCCGAAGACGCCCATGTTCCAGGCACGGGCCAAGCGGGTGATCTTCCTCTTCATGCACGGCGGCCCTTCGTCGATTGATACGTTCGACCCGAAGCCGTATCTGGATGCCAATGACGGGAAGCCTCTGCCGATCAAGCAGCCGTTGAGCTTCTCGAACAAGACCGGCGGCTTGATGAAGTCGCCGTGGACGTTCAAGAACTGCGGGCAGAGCGGGTTGCCGATCAGTAACTTGCTGCCGAATATCCGCGAGTGTGCGGATGATCTGTGCGTGGTGCGTTCCATGGTGGGTGAGGGCGTTGACCACGGGGCGGCGCTGCTGCAGACCTTCACGGGCACGTTCACCTTCACACGGCCGAGCTTCGGTTCCTGGGTGTTGTACGGGCTCGGTTCAGAGAACCGGAACCTGCCGGGCTACATCACCATCAAGCCGGCGCTGTCGCATGGCGGTTCGAAGAACTGGGCCTCGGGGTTCCTGCCTGGCTCTGTGGCGGGTACGGCGATTGGTCATGCAGGCATGCAGGTCAATGAAATCCAGAAGGAGCCGATTGAGTATCTGGCGAGCCAGGGTTTGACGCGGGAACAGCAGCGGTATGAGCTGGATATGATCCAGGCCATCAACCGCAAGCACCAGGAACTCTGGAAGACCGATGATGAGCTGGAAACGCGCATCCAGAGTTTCGAGATGGCGTTCCGTATGCAGGCCGAAGCGGCGAAGGTTTTCGATGTTTCGGGCGAATCCGAAGCGACGAAGAAACTCTATGGTTTGGATGATCCGAAGACGGCTGATTTCGGCTGGCAGTGTCTGTTGGCGCGTCGCCTGGCGGAAAAAGATGTTCGCTTCATCCAGTGCACACACAGCTACAAGTGGGATCAGCACTCGGATCTGTTCAACAAACACAATGAGAACGCGGCGGAAGTGGATAAGCCGATTGCCGGATTGTTGAAGGACCTGAAGGCGCGCGGTTTACTCAAGGACACGCTGGTGATCTGGAGCGGTGAATTCGGGCGCACGCCGATTTCGGAGAGCGGCAACGGCCGGGATCACAATCCGTACGGCTACTCGCTTTTCATGGCCGGTGGCGGCACGAAGCCGGGCTTCGCGTATGGATCCACGGATGAGTTCGGGTATCATGCGGCGGAAAACCGGATGCATATCCATGACTTCCACGCGACGGTGCTGGCGCTGATGGGTATGGATCACCTGAAGTTGACCTACCGTTATTCCGGGCGCGATTTCCGCCTGACCGATACGGCGGGGGAAGTTCATCGGGGCATCTTTGCTTAGGGCGGATTCCGGTATCATGACTGTTATGACGCCGGTGCTGAATTCCGCCAAAGAAGAGAAACTGCTGAACCTGCTGCAGGGTATGGGGCGGGTAATTGTGGCCTATTCTGGCGGTACGGATTCCGCGTATCTGGCTTGGGCGTCGAAACAGGCCCTCGGTGACAATGCGATCGCGATTACCGCCGATTCCGCGTCGATTCCCACGTCCCACAAGCGTGACGCCGAAGAGTTCGTGCGGCAGTTCGGGATACGACATGAGTATGTCGAAACCAATGAATTCGACAACCCGGACTACGCGAAGAACGACATGAACCGCTGTTTCCATTGCAAGGATGAGCTGTTCACCGTGCTCGAAAAATATGCAGCGGAGCAGGGTTATACCAACATCGTCTACGGCGTGAATAAGGATGATCTGGGCGATTACCGCCCGGGCCAGCGCGCCGCGAAACTTCATCAGGTGCAGGCACCATTGGTGGATGCGGATTTAACCAAGGCCGAGATCCGCGAGCTTTCCCGCCTGGCTGGTCTGCCCACCTGGGACCGACCTGCCGCGGCATGTTTGAGCTCGCGTGTTCCCTACGGGACGCCCGTGACGATTGAGAACATCAAGACGATTGAAGTGGGTGAGGAAGAGCTGAAGGCCCTGGGCTTCCGGCAGTTCCGCACACGCTTTCACGGCGGACTGGTCCGGATTGAGATTGCGCGGGAAGAGTTGCCCAAAGCGCTGAATCTCGAAATGGCCGGGAAGCTGACGGCAACGTTCAAAGCGCTGGGGTACAAGTATGTGACCCTGGATCTGGAAGGCTACCGGCAAGGCTCGATGAACGAAGTCTTGCGGATTCTCAGTTAGTTCATTTCCCAAAGAAAGTTGAATCGCCCGCAGCGTTGACGGTGTCTACATGGCATGACCAAATGTAGACACTGTCAACAGGAGCTGCGCGTATGATCTCCCGCCCCGCATTTCTCCTTGGTAATCTCTTCATCCTTCTTGCCGGATATGGCTCTTCCGCAAAGGCCGCTGCGTTGGTGATACAAGTCTCCGGCAGCAAGTCCAGCGCGGGTGAAATCGGCTGTGCACTGTACGCCGCTGCGCGGGGTTTTCCTGATAATGCCAGGCACCGTATGCGCGCTCCTAATTTTCAAGAGGCCGCAATAACCCTCAAGGAAGAACAAAGTTTACGGATTGAAATCGAGGTGGGCAGATGAGCGACACGACAAAGTGGCGGGAACGCTACGGCCCCTGGGGCTTGGTGACCGGGGCTTCGGATGGCATTGGCCGTGAGTTCGCCCGCCAACTCGCGAAGCGCGGGCTGAACCTGGTAATGGTGGCCAGACGGCGGGAGGTCCTGGATGGTTTGGCCTTGGAACTCGGCGGGAAATACGGCATCGAAACGCTGGTAATTGCCGCCGATTTGGGTCGTGCTGAGGAAGCACAGCGGGTGTGTGAAGAAACATCCAGTCTGGATATCGGTCTTCTGGTGGCCTCTGCGGGATTCGGCAATTCCGGTCCTTTCCTTTCCGGTTCGCTGGCACAGGAACTCAACATGATCGACGTCAACTGCCGGGCGGTCACGGCGATGAGTTACCACTTCGGAAAGCGGTTCGTGCAGCGGGGACGCGGTGGACTCGTCCTGATGAGTTCGCTATTGGCCTTCCAGGGCGTGCCGCGCGCGGGCAACTATGCGGCGACCAAGGCGTTCATACAAACCCTGGCTGAGGCGCTACGGATCGAATTGGCTCCAGCAGGTGTGGATGTGATTGCCTCTGCGCCCGGGCCCACACAAAGCGGCTTTGCAGACCGGGCGAACATGCGGATGAGTATGGCGGCGACTCCCGAAGTGGTGGCTGCGGCTACACTGAAGTCGTTAGGCCACAAGACCACTGTCCGTCCCGGATTTCTCTCGAAATTCCTGGAATTCTCGCTTTCCATGCTGCCCCGGTGGGGGCGCGTCCGGGTCTTGGGCTTGGTGATGGGCGGCATGACGAAACATCAGAATGATCAGGACAAAACCCAAGCCGGAGGATCTGCGTAAGGCCTGCGTGGAGGAAGCGCTGGCAATCATCGGAGAGTCAGGGCTGGAGCATCTGAGCCTGCGCGAAGTGGCAAGACGCCTCAACGTCTCTCACCAGGCACCTTACAGGCACTTCCGAAGCCGCGATCACATCCTGGCGGCTGTGGTTGGCCGGGCGTATGCGGATTTTGCGGATTATCTGGATGAAAGGCCGCGCAGTTTGGACCCGGCCGAGGATTTAGGGAACATGGGCAAGGCGTATTTGGAGTACGCACGCACGCACCCGCTCCATTACCGCTTGATGTTTGAAACGCCGCTGCCGAACCCCACAGAGCATCTAGAGATGATGCGGCAGGCGGCGCACGCGTTTTCGCTACTTCGGGAGGCTATCCAACAGCTTCCCGGCAGGACCGGTGAATGCCCCGCGGAATTGGATGCGCTGTTCGTATGGTCTGTCATGCATGGACTCTCTGGAATACTTCGCGGCGATGCGATCACGGGCGTTGGAATTCCGGAGGCCATGCTTAGCTCTGCCATGCCTCATGTACTCTGGCGGCTCGGTGTGGCGCTTGGCAAGGCACTACCAGCACCAGGAATCTAAAATAAAAAAGGCGCGCTCCCGATACCCCGGAAGCGCGCCCTTTGTTCTGAGGAACACGCGCAAAACGGAGTGCGGTGCGACGCTGTTTCTCAACTTCTGATGGTGCGCACCGCACCCTTTGCGCTTTTGACATCCGCGAACGGACTTAGGAGATCGACCAGCCCTTGCGCACGTGCGGCTTCAAGTACTGGTTGGCATCCTTGTTGTTGCTGAACTGGCCCTTGGCGGCATCCCATTCGAGCTTGCCTTCCACTCGCAGCGCGATCACGCCCAGGAGCATCCAGGAAACGAACGGTGCTGCCACGTTGAAGTTCGAGCAGGCCGGGTCGCCACCCTTGCAGGCGCGGATCCAGTCCTGGTAGTGACCGGGCGAGCGGGTCAGGCTCTTCGCCGGGAACTTATAGTCCGCCATCTTTTCGGTCGGGACAAGCCGGGTTTGTTCGCCGTAGGTTCCGGTGGTCAGCATGCCCTTGTCGCCGATAAACAGGCTGCCATCGGGCGAAGGCATGCGGATCCCTTCGGTCGCGCGGGCGGTCTTGTAGGCGTCGTAATCAAACACGTTGCCGACGAAACCAGTCGGGGCAGGGCGGGCAGCGGGTGCACCTGCACCACCGCCACCTGGACCGCCGCGGCGAACCGTGGGCATATCACCCAACCATTCGCCCTTCGGCGCGGCCGCGATTTCCGGCTGTGCATTCAAACCGTCATACCAGAAGATCTTCACCGGAGGCATGTTGCCACGCTGCGGGAAGTCAAACCGGATGACCGATTTCTTCGGGAACATGAACGGGCTCGCGCCCTCTTTGCTCACGCATTCGACGGAAGTGGGCCAGCCGAGACGCAGCGCCAGATTCGGTGCTCCCAGAATGTGGCAGGCCATGTCGCCCAGCGCGCCGCAGCCGAAATCATAGAAGCCGCGCCAGTTGAACGGGTTGTAGAAGTTGCCGCCGAAGCGCTTTTCGGGATAGCCTTCGCCGCCCTGCGTATAGGGGCGCGCGTCAGCAATCCCCAGCCAGAGATCCCAGTCGAGAGTGTCGGGCACAGCCGTGGGAGCGGGAATCTGGGTGAGACCTTGCGGCCAGATGGGGCGGTCGGTCCAGGCGTGGACTTCGCTCACATTGCCGATGTCGCCGCTCCACACCATTTCCGCCACCTGGCGGGTGCCTTCATTCGAATAGCCCTGGTTGCCCATCTGCGTGGCGACCTTGTACTTGTTGGCCGCGTCCTGCAGCATCTTCGCTTCGGCCACGGTGCGGGTCAGCGGTTTCTGCACATAGACGTGCTTGCCGCGTTCCATGCAGTGCATGGCAACGGTGGCGTGCATGTGGTCCGGGATGGTGACAATGCAGGCGTCGATATTCTTGCCTTCTTTGTCCAGCATCTGCCGGAAGTCTTTGTACTTGGGAACCTTTTCGAATTCCTTGAACTTCTTTTCGGCGCGCTTGGCGTCCACGTCGCACAGCGCAACAATGTTCTCCGTGCCCTTGCAGCCATCGATATCGTTATCGGCCTTGCCGCCGGCGCCAACGGACGCGATGTTCAATTTCTCGTTGGGCGATTTGTAGCCCATGAACTTCAAGGAAGGCGTGCTTCCGAATCCAGCGGTGGGCACAGCCCCCGCAAGTAATGCTCCATAGAAAAAATGTCGTCTCGTCGGTTGATCTGCCACGTGGAACCTCCCCGTATATCCTATCTGTTCAACGTATGAAAATCTTTATCGCCGTGATGGCTTTTTTCACAGCATGCATTTTGCAGGCCCAAATCGCCGAAATGATTGCGGATCCAATGCCGGTTCCGTCAGTCCACGCTTCCACGATTGTGGAGTTGAAGAACGGAGATTTGCTCTCCGCCTGGTTCGGCGGCACGCGCGAAAGTGCCCCGGATGTCGCCATATGGATGTCGCGCCGGACGAAAGCTGGCTGGTCGAAGCCCGTCGAGTTCGCACGCGAGCCCAACATCGCGGCGTACAACCCGGTGCTGTTCCATTCGGCGGATGGCGTGCTCTGGTTCTACTTCAAATTTGGACCCAGCCCCGCGCAATGGACGGCCGCCCGCCGCTTCAGCAAAGACGAGGGGCTCACCTGGTCACCCGTGGAGCATCTTCCCGCCGGCATCTACGGTCCCATCCGGGCGAAGCCGCTTGTCCTGAAAGACGGCACCATCTTGAGCGGCACATCGGTGGAGAGCTACAGTTCCTGGGCGGTTTGGATTGAACGCTCCACGGATCATGCGAAGAATTGGACGCGCATTGGTCCGCTCACCGCACCGGGCACGGCATCGAAGCCCGGCGAAACCCACGGCATCATCCAGCCCTCACTCATTGATCTGGGCGGCGGTCATATCCGGCTGTATGCCCGGGCCACCAAGACCATCGGGCGCATCTGCCAGGCGGATTCGTTCGACAACGGACTCACCTGGAGCCCCGTTACCACAACGGACCTGATCAACAACAACTCCGGCATTGATGCCATACGCCTCAAAGACGGGCGTCTGGTGATGATCTTCAACAACACGCTGCAGGGCCGCACGCCGCTGACTCTGGCGGTCAGCACAGATACCGGCAAGACCTGGAAGGTATGGAAGGACATTGAGACCGAGCCCGGTGAATACTCCTACCCCGCGCTCATTGAAGCCTCTAACGGCGACCTGCTGATGACGTACACCTACCAGCGCAAGACCATCAAGTTCCAGCGGCTGCCCAGGCCCTAACTGAACCAGCCATGACCAAGTGGGCTACAGTTGCGCTGCTCTGGATGGTTTGCGTCTTTAACTACGCCGACCGCCAGGCGATCTTTTCCGTCTTTCCGTTGCTCAAGAAAGACTTGGGGCTCGATCCGATTCAACTCGGTGTTGTCGGGTCCTCTTTCATGTGGCTCTATGCGCTCTCCGGACCCATTGCGGGCATGACCGGGGACCGCTGGCCGCGCAAGAAAGTCATCCTGGGGGCGCTGGTGTTTTGGTCCTTCGCGACGGCGCTGACGTCCTTCTGCCAGACCTACTGGCAACTGGTGGCCTGCCGTGCGCTGGGTGGTTTTGCGGAGGCATTTTACTTTCCCGCAGCCATGTCCATGCTGAGCGATTACCATTCAAGTGCGACGCGTTCGCGTGCCATGTCATTGCATCAATCGGGCGTATATGCGGGCACCATCGGCGGGGCTTCCATCGCTGGCTGGCTGGCGCAGATGCAGGGGTGGCGGCCTATGTTCACTATCTTCGGTTTGTTGGGTATTGCGCTTGCGGCGGTATTGGTTTTCGTGTTGCGGGAGCCGCCGAGGGCCGGTGCGATTCCTGCGTCGGTGGGGAATCCGTTCACTTTGTTGCGGCGCTCCACAGTGGTGTATCTCATCTGCGGCTTCATCTGCGCGAACTTCGTGGCAGCGGCTTTTCTTTCATGGATGCCGACATTCCTCTATGACAAGTTCAAGATGTCGCTTTCCGTGGCCGGGTGGAATGCGACGGCTTTCATCCAATCGGCTTCGCTCTGCGGCGTGTTGACCGGCGGTTGGCTGGCCGACCGTTTCGCCAAACGCTACCCCGCCGCGCGCATTTGGACACAGGCTGCCGGATTGCTCTGCGGCATGCCCTTTCTTTACATCACCGGACAAGCGCTGCAGGTGCCGGTTTTGATCGTCTCCATGACCTGCTTCGGGCTCTTCAAGGGTCTCTATGATGCCAACATTTTCGCGTCGCTCTATGATGCGGTGCGCACGGAGCGCCGCGCGGCAGCCGCGGGGTTGATGAATTCGTTCGGCTGGCTGGGTGGCGGTTTTGCGCCGGTGCTGCTGGCGCGGTGGTCCGGTGTCTGGGGAATGTCCGCCGTGCTGAGTTTCACTTGCGTGATCTACCTGGCAGCGGCAACGTTTCTTGTTTTGGCCGCGCGCAGAATTTCTGTCACAAAATCCAGCGCTGATTCGTATTAGCAGTGTGCAGCAAACAGAATCACCCGGGGTGGCGGATATGTTCGAACAATTGTTCGCGACACACTACCCCCGGGTTGTTTCGATGCTGGTGCGTGTCACCGGAACCCGGGCGCGTGCCGAAGAAATTGCGGCGGATGTATTCTCCAAACTTGCCTCGCAGCCGAAGGGCGGGGAAGATCTGCTGCCCTGGCTCTACCGGACAGCTTCGAATGCGGGTTTGGACGTGGCGCGTGCCAATGCGCGGGCCCGCAAGCTGCCTGCGGTCCCGGACCGTGTGGAACCGGAGGCTCTGGATAAGTTGCTGCAGGCCGAGCGTGATGCCAAGGTTCGCAGGGTGTTGGGGGAATTAAAGCCCAGAGATGCGGAACTGCTGTTATTGCGGGCCGAGGGCATGAGTTACAAGGAACTGGCTGCGGCCTGTGAGGTGAGTGCAGGTTCTGTGGGTACTCTGCTGGTCCGCGCGGAGGCTGAGTTTGCACGCCGCTATCAAGCGAGATTCGGAGACAGGCGATGAGCATGTGTTTGACTGATGGCCAATTGCGGGAATACCTGGATGGGGAATTTCCAGCGGCTGGCGCGCATTTGCTGGAGTGCGGCGAGTGCCGCGGGCGCTGCGAAACGGTGCGGGAATGCGGCGTTTTCGTGATGGATAGCATTCGGTCGCTGGGGCATGTGGATGCGCCTGTGATCGTCATGCGGCGGCGCTTCGATTGGCGGTTCGCGACGGCAGGGGTGCTTGCGGCTGGGCTTGCGGCTTGGTTTGTTCTGCTGCCGAAGAGCCAGCCGAAGATCGAGCATGTGGTTGTTTCAAAGCCGCCTGTAGTAAATCCTCCCGCGGTTGTGGCACCGGTGAAAACTGTGGTGAAGCGGGCGAAGAAAAAGATCGCGATGCCGGATGAGGATTCGTTCGAAACGGCTGTGGTGATGCGGGTCGCATTGGGGCCCGATGAGGTGTTGGCGGATGTTTTGGTGACGCCGGACGGGCGGATTCATGCGCTGTGTCTGGTGACAGAAGAAGGAGAAGGACAGGAATGAAGAAGCTTATGGTGATTGCCGCTCTTGCCAGCGGCGCATACGCGCAGAATAGTGACGCCTTGACCGCAAAGTTGAAAGCAGAAATTCAGGCTTCGGCGCAAATGAAGGTCGTCTCGCTCCGCGGTCTCGTTTCCAGTAACGTGGTCAAGGGTGCACCCTACTCCGCTACCGAAATTTCGGAGCACACGCAGATGCTCTTTGATGGAACTCGAATTCACACACAATCCGAAACACGGGTCTTTCGGGATAGCGCAGGTAGAACGCGCCGCGAAAACGGTGACGAAATAACAATTTGGGACCCAGTGGCCAACACTGGTTACTCGTTGAACACCAAGACTAATGTCGCCTCGAGAATGAGCTACGTCCCGGCAGAACCGGGCAAGCCCATTACAACTTTTTCTTTCAGGACAAGCGGCTCTTCGAATGGCGAGAAAGTGGGTGACCCCAAAGAGGCTGCCCGTCTTGCCACTCAGAAAATGCAGGCCGAAACGATTGAGGCGTTGGCGCAGCAAAGCTTCACTTACCGTGTCGAAAAAACGAAGACTGCTGGCACGGAAGAAGCCCTTGGCCAGCAGAACATCGAAGGCGTTCTGGCCGAAGGCAAACGGTCGAAATCCGTAATAGAAGTGAATTCCATCGGCAATGACCGTCCGATCGAGCTGCTCAATGAACGCTGGTATTCTTCGGAACTGCAGACATATGTACTCACAAAGCGGACCGATCCCCGCAGTGGAGAAGATACGTTCCGGCTCACGAATATTAGCCGCAGTGAACCTTCGGCCTCTCTCTTTCAGGTGCCTCCCGGATATACACTGACGGGGCAAAAATAGTTTGTAACAGAATATGAATTCCGTCGTATACTCACGAGAAACGTAATCACTTTGAAGTGAAATTGGAACTGCGCGAAAGTCTCCCGCGGTCCCGGCGTCCCCTAAGACAGGGGTATTACAGAACGCTGTTTTCCGAGGGAGAGAAGAGTGATTTCCAGATACGTCAGAATTCTGACATTGGCCGCTTTTGCGGCCTTGTCGTTTGCACAGACCAACACCAGTACGATGGATGGCACCGTCACCGATGCCCAAGGTGCCTCCATCGCCAAAGCCGTGGTGACGGTGAAGGGCGAAACAGGGCAGAACATCGGCACACTAACCGATGACAAGGGCCACTGGGCCGTACCCGCACTGGGTACCGGCACTTACTCCGTCACGGTAAAGGCCGCCGGTTTCAAGACTGCCAACCGGCCGGGCGTCAAGATGGACGCCGGCATTCCAGCCACCGTGAACATGGTGCTCGAAGTCGGTGCAGTAACAGAAGTGATTGAAGTAACAGGTGGCGCGGAAGTGGTGGAAAGCGCCTCCGCCACGGTTTCGAGTGATCTCACCGGCCGCCAGGTTTCCGATCTTCCAATTCCCAGCCGCAACGCGACAGACTTGATCGTGACCCTGCCCGGCACACAAAGCCCGGCTGGTCCGCGCAATACAACTTTCAATGGGCTGCCCCAGGCCACTGTGAACATGACGCTCGATGGCGTCAACATCCAGGACAACATCAACAAGAATGGTTCGGGCGGTGCCTTCTATCCGCTGGTTTACCCCCGTACTGATGCTATTGAAGAAGTCTCCGTCACCAACGCGGCCTCGGGTGCGGAAAGTCTCGGAGAAGGTGCGATTCAGGTGAAGTTCGTCACCAAGTCCGGCACGAATAACTGGCATGGCGGCACCTTCATTCAAGAGCGCAACACTTACTTCAATGCCAACACTTACTTCAATAACATCGATGGCCTGAGCCGCGACCGCATCCTGTTGCACCAGATGGGCGCGCACATCGGCGGACCCATCAAGAAGAACAAGCTCTTCATCTTCTTCAACTACGAAATCTTCCGCTTTCCGCAGAGCTGGAATGAATCCTCCATCCGTGGCCAGCTGACCACGTTGACGGATTCCGCCCGCGGCGGTCTTTTCACTTACAAGGACTCCACGGGAACCGTCCGCCAGGTCAACCTTTACAACACCGCTGCCGCGAACGGACTACCTTCCACGCCGGACCCGATCATCAGTAACACCCTCAGTCAGATCGCACAGGCAACGTTGCAGGGTTCTCTTACTTCCCGCGTCGCCAGCGCGAATGACTATAACCGGAATAACTTCAACTTCCAGGCCCCCGGCAGCCATAAGATCGACTTCCCCACCGGCAAGCTCGACTATGTGATCAACAGCAAGCACCACTTCGATATCACCGGCGGTGTCAACCCTTACCGGCTCTTCCCGGACGGTATCAACAGCCTGCTTCCGGCCTTCCCCGGCAGCGGCACAGTGCTAGGTTCCAAGGTTGTGGCCGGACAGCGTGAAGCCTTCTGGACTGGTGCCACTTCTCTCCGTTCCACGTGGACTACCACGCTGACCAGCGAAATTCGCTACGGCATGGGCTCCGGCAACGTGCTCTTCTTCAACGATGTGACGCCGGATCTGTTCAACCCCTGGCGTGGATATGCGCCGGCCTTTACTTACGTGACAACGCCTTATAGCGGCAGCGGCAGTTACTCCCGCCGCAATGACCCTGTCAAGCAGTTGAACGGTTCTTTGAACTGGGTGAAGGGCAGCCATCTGCTGGTCTTTGGTTCCAGTTACTCACGCATCAGCGAATACACACAGAGCTTTTCCACCCAGGTGATCCCGAAAGTAGCCTTCGCGATCCAGAGCAATGATCCGGCACTGAATATGTTCACAGCGGCGAATTTCCCCGGCGCTTCCTCCAGCGATCTGACCAACGCAGAAAACCTCTACGCCATGCTGACGGGCCGCGTATCCGCTATTACCAAGACCGTGGCACTGAATGACCAGAACCACACGTATGGTCCCAATGGTGTGGTGGCACGCTACAAGCAGCAGGAGTATGGCTTCTTTGTGCAGGATAGCTGGAAGATCAACCGCAGCCTGACTTTGAATGCCGGACTCCGCCTGGAAAACCAGACCCCCTTTCACAGCTTGAATAATACGTTCACCCGCCCCGGATATGCGGGATTGTTCGGCATCTCCGGCGCAGGGAATCTCTTCCAGCCCGGTGCTTCCGGTGGCTCCACGCCGACGTTAAGTCTGGTGGGTCCCGATGTTACCGGCTACGGTGGAACGCATTTCTTCTCGCCCACCGTTGGCGTAGCCTATGTGATCCCCAAGATGGATGGCTGGGTCGGCAAAATCTTTGCTCCCGCAGGCGGTTCGGTGCTGCGCGGCGGTTTCTCCATCGCCACGGTCCGCGAACAGTTCACCGTGCCCTGGAGCAACAATCAGGGTGTGAGCATCAACGTCGGCACCGATCCGGTTTCGACCAACACCTCGGCCTTCGGACCGGCGGGCAGTGTTTTATTTAGCAATGCAACTCTGCCTTCCGCTCCATACAGCAGCACGCCGAATTATCCATTGCCCGTGCTGCCCGGCAACCAGATTTACGACTATGATCCGAATCTCAAGGTTCGCTATGTGTCTTCCTGGAATCTGGGCTGGCAGCGGCCTTTGGATAAGGACACGGTGCTCGAAGTCCGCTATGTGGGCAACCATTCTGGACGGACCTGGACAGCGGTCAACCTCAACGAAGTGAATGTGGTGGAGAACGGCTTCAACACCCAGTTCATTGCAGCGCAGAATAATCTTGCGATCGCGAATGGAGTTACCGTAGCGCAGTTGGCCACACTCACCAGCTTGAAGAGCACCAACTTCTTCAACCAGAACCTGCCGGGGCAGACAAACATCCCCATCATTTCCACGGCTCTGGCAAGTTCGGCCAACTCTACACTTGCCACCTATGTAGCCCAGGGACAGAGCGGCTCGCTGGCGAACAGCATTGCCAGCAACACGTCGCAAATGGCCCGTTTGACGAGTGCTGGCTACGCGGCGAACCTCTTCGAAGTCAATCCGGCAACGGGTGGATCCGCAGCGAACTTGACCACAAATCAGGGTGGCACCAACTATAACTCGATGCAGGCGGAAGTCCGGCGGCGGTTCTCGAAGGGCTTGTTGCTTGGTGCGAGTTATACGCTGTCGCACTCTCTCGCAACGGGGAACATTCTTTCCCTGCGGGACCGCACGGGTGTTACTTATCCCTCTGCCTTTGACCAGCGCCACGGTATCAAGGGCAACTGGGTGTATGAGCTTCCCTTCGGACCCGGCAAGGCATTTCTTGCCAACGGCAATGCTTTTGTGAAGAAGGCTCTTGAAGGCTGGCAGTTGGCGGGCGTGGCACGTCTGCAATCCGGCACGCCTTCCGAATTGCTCAGCGGCCGGTTGACCTTCAACGGCATCGATGGCGGCGCGGTGCTGCACAACATGACCACCAGTCAACTGCAGAGCATGATCAGCATTCAGAAGCAGCCCAGCGGCATTGTGACCTACCTGCCACAATCGCTCATCAACAACACGCTGGCGGCCTTCAACCTGATTCCGCAGGCCGTGGACACCACGCAACCCTACATTGGACCGCCCACCACACCGGGCCAGTTCGGCAACCAGATCTGGGTCTATGGCCCCTGGTTCACGAATCTGGACCTCAGCCTGGTGAAGCGGACCAAGATCAAAGAGAAGCAGTCGATTGAGTTCCGCGTGCAGGCGCTGAACGTTTTCAATCACGCGAACTTCTTCCTGGTTCCCAACAGCACGGGCAACATCACCATCAACAGCACCTTCGGCCAGACGCGGAATGCGTTCAATGACATCAACTCGACGAACAACCCCGGGGCGAGAATCATTGATTTCCAGCTGCGCTATTCGTTTTAACCAGTAAACAGAGGGCGGTGTGTTCTCCGGCACACCGCCTTTCTGGTACGATGCCGGAGATGATGACTCGCCGTTCCGCATTGAAGACTGCTGCCGGGGCCTTTGCCGCTGCCCGATTGTTACCTGCCGTGGAGGGTACTGGCCGCCTGAAGCAATCCGTCTCCTACTGGACCTACCAGAAGTGGTTCAAACTCGATGAACTCTGCGTGGAAGCCAAGCGGATCGGCCTCAAAGGCATTGATCTGGTGACGCCGGAACAATACGCCACCGTGATTTCCCATGGTCTGGTGCCCGCCATGACCTCCGGCACTGCCCCCAACACCATTCCGATCGGCTTGAACCGCCTGGAGAACCACGAGAAGGTTCTCGAAAGCGTGAAGCGCGACATCACTCTGGCTGCGGAGGCGAAGGTGGTGCCGAATGTGATTACGTTCTCCGGTAACCGGAAAGGCATGCCGGATGGCGAAGGCCTGGCCAACTGCCTCACCGGTTTGAACAAGATCAAAGCTTACGCCGAAGAGAAGAACGTCACCGTCTGTTTGGAACTTCTCAACAGCAAAGTAGACCACAAGGACTACATGGCAGATCACGTGGCCTGGGGCGCGGAGTTGATGAAGAAAGTCGGCTCACCGCGTGTGAAATTGCTCTATGACATCTACCATATGCAGATCATGGAGGGCGACATCATCCGCAACATCCGCACTTATATCGACTTCATCGGCCACTTCCACACCGGCGGCGTGCCGGGGCGGCATGAGATCGACGGCACACAGGAGCTGAATTGGAACGCCGTAGCGAAAGCCATCGCGGATCTCAACTACCAGGGCTTCATTGCGCATGAGTTTGTGCCCGCGGCGTCACCGCAGATCAAGAGTCTGGAAGAGGCGTTCGCTATCTGCAAGGTCTGACGGGGCAAGGGTCAGTTCGCCAAAGTAAGATTCGGTTGCGCCGCGGCTTCCATGCCCGCAAAGATCCCGCGATCGAACTTGGGCACCGCAGCGGCCGCGATCATGACGGCGTTATCCGTGGAAAGTCCGGGGCTGGGGAAGTGTACGGGAACACCGAGACCCGCCTTGGCTGCCGCGAGGCGCAGGCCGGCATTGCAGGCGACGCCACCCGAAATGATGATGCTGCGAATCCCTTCGAGGCCTTCCGCGGCCATTTCGGCATGGTTCAGGATCTCCTCAATTACCGTGTGCTGGAAGCTGGCAAGCACATCGAGCGTGCGCTGTGGCGTGACAGCGAGCCACTGTTCCAGAGCCGGTGACGGATCTGTCTTGAGCAGCGCCTTGCGCACCCGCACTTCTTCGTCGACCGCATTGGCCTGCGACCAGCGCAAGACGGCGGTTTTGAGTCCACTGAAGCTGAAGTCGAGCGGGTTGCTCTTCATCTTCGCGATGGTGAATTTGACGGCTTTCGGATTGCCATAGGGGGCGAGTTTGTCGATGACCGGTCCGCCAGGGTAACCGAAGCCGAGGAGCTTGCCGACCTTGTCGAAGGCCTCGCCCGCGGCATCATCGCGCGTCTTGCCGAGGAGTTGGTAGCTGCCTGCGGCTGAGGCGGCGAACATGTGTGTATGGCCGCCGCTCACGATCATGGCGAGGGCAGGGAACTCCACCGGCGTTCCCTTCTGGCGGGCTTCCAAAACCACGGCATGGATGTGCCCTTCAATGTGGTTCACCGTGATGAGCGGCTTGCCCGTGGAGAAGGCGATGCCCTTGGCGTAAGTGAGGCCCACCAGCAGTGCGCCCGCGAGTCCCGGGCCGCTGGTGACCGCGATGGCATCCAGATCATCGAAGGTGACCGCCGCGCGCTGCATCGCTTCCCGGACCACCGGCACAATGGAACGCAGATGTTCGCGCGAGGCCAGTTCCGGCACGACACCGCCATATTTCCCATGCACAGAGAGTTGGCTGGCGACAACGGAAGACAACACCGTGGTTTCGCCTGAGAGCACTGCGGCCGCGGTCTCGTCGCAGGAGCCTTCGATGCCGAGAATCAGCGCCATATCAAGCGGTGACCTCAAAGATCAGCAGTTTCAGATAGAGGGTCTCCGGCACAGTGAGAAGCACCGGATGGTCCGAGGCCTGCATGCGGCGCTCCAGAACCCGCAGCGTGCGGCCGGCATCGAGAGCGGACTGCGCCACTGTTTCGAGCAGCATGGCTTCACTCATGTGATGCGAACAACTGCAAGTGACCAGAATGCCGCCGGGGGCAAGCAGCCGCAGGGCGCGCAGATTGATGTCCTTGTAGCCGCGGGCAGCGCCGTCGAGCTGTTTGCGGTTCTTGGCGAAGGCCGGGGGATCCAGAATTACCGTGTCAAAAGTGTGCCGCGCCGAAGAGTAATTGGAGAGGAGTTCAAAAACGTCAGCCTCCCGGAAAGACACGTTTTGAATGCCATTTGCGGCGGCGGTGCGTGCGGCGGTATCGAGCGCGGCACGGCTGGAATCCACGGCTTCCACGTGACTGCAGTTGCGGGCCATATGGAGCGCAAAGCCGCCGGTGGAAGTAAAGCAATCGAGCGCTCGCCCTCGGGACCATTTCGCAACGGCAGGGTAGTTTTCCCGCTGGTCGAGATACACGCCGGTTTTCTGGCCGTGGATGAGATCGGCTTCCATGCGGAGTCCATTCATGTGGATCGCGGCAGGGCCGGGGACTTCGCCGTGGATGACTTTGGTTTCGCGCGGCAGCTCTTCGAGCGTGCGAACGGAGGCATCATTCCGGGCGATGATGGCCGTCGGATGGTATTCATCACGGAGAATTTCGGTTACTTCAGGCAGCAGACGGTCCATCGACTGGTTGAGCGCCTGGACGGTGAACTGATCACCGTAGCGGTCAATCGTGAGGCCAGGTAGAAAATCAGCTTCGGCGTGCACCAAACGGTAGGCGTTGGAATCCTGCACGACACGGTCACGGAAGGCTTGTGCGGCGCGGATGCGGTCACGCAGAGAGAAATCTTTGCGGCCAAGCATTCGCAGGGCGATCTGCGAGCTGGCGCTGTAATGGGCGAAGCCGAGAGGGGCTTTGCGGTGATCCACGACGCGAACGAGGTCGCCCGGCTGCGCTTCCGCGGTGTTGAGAATGTCAGACCGGAAGATCCAGGGGTGGCCATTGCGCCAGCGCTCGGCACCTTTGCGGTTGACGGTTACGGTATTGAGTTCCAACTTCCAGACTACATGCTCTCGATTTTCGAGAAGAGCATTTCCTGGCCGTTCTTGTAGATCGACTCGCGCGCCATGATCGCAGTCAAGGTGCTGGCGACCGCGGCGGGTGCGGCGTTGGTGTAGACACCGTTGCGCGAACCATCAACGAATTCATCCACAGCGTCCTTCGTGATGTCGTAGCTGGTGGTCACCTCCTCCGGCGTCTTGGCACCCTTGCGCCAGAGTGTGTAGCCCTTGCGGGAGGTGCGTATGGAGCCGTTTTCGCAGTAGAAGGTTTCGCTGATATCGGTGGATCCCTGCGAGATCTGGTTGGCGGAGTAGCTGAGAATCAGGCCGTTTTCGTAGACGAACGTCGCGGCCAGGTTGTCCAGAATGTTGCCCGGACTCTTGCGGACCATGCGTCCGCCAAAACCTGTGGCGCGGGCGGGGTGGGGCATGCCTGTGAACCAGTTGACGACGTCGAGGTTGTGGCAATTTTGTTCGACGATGATGTCGCCGGACTTTTCGCGGTAGAACAGCCAGTTCCGCATCAATTCCTCATCCTCCTTGACGCCCTCGCGGACGGGCAGTCCGCCGCCAAGCCAGGAGGCGCGCACTTGCACGATGCGGCCAAGTTCGCCGGACTTTACGACCTCATATGCCTTCTTGTAATCCTTGCCGTAGCGCTGCTGGAAATCGACGGTGATGCGCTTCTTCGGATCGGCTTGTTTGGCGGCGGCAAGAACGCGGCGGCATCCGGCGGGGTCCACACCGGCTGGCTTCTCCATGAAGATGTGTTTGCGTGCCTTCACGGCCTTTTCGAAGTGTTCGGGGTGCAGGTATGGCGGGGTGGCGATGTAGACGGCGTCGACGTCGCTGGCAAGAACATCGTCCATGTTCTTGAAGGTCTTCGCGCCGGAGAACATCTTCTGCGCGCCCGCCAACTGGTCATCGTAGATGTCACAGAGCGCGGCCATGCGCGCGAATTCATTCTTCGCAAACCATTGGGAAATAGCAGTGCCACGGCGTCCGCAGCCGATGAGGCCGACGGTTAATGCGGAGTTCGCCTGGGCCTTGAGGGCGGTGGCGGAACTCATGATGGTGAAGGCTGTGGCTGTGGTGAGGACGTCTCTGCGTGTGGTCATTTGGGCTTGTCCATACGAGATTATATGTGAAACTGGGGAAGAACCGATGCCTATTCACATCCGTCACGCCATGTGCAATGAAGCCTTTGAGAAAAGGCCGTTTGTAGAACACTGCCGCATCATGAAAGCCTGCGGCTATGAAGGAATTGAGATCGCGCCGTTCACTCTGGCGGCTGATCCGCTGGATATCAGCGCGGCGAAGCGCAAGGATTATGCCGATATCATCCAATCCGAAGGGCTGACCTTTGCCGGCTTGCACTGGCTGCTGGTGGGTCCAAAACCGGTGCATGTCACCACGCCTGACAAGGCCTTCCGTGACGCGAGCTGGCTGCACGTGCGCAATCTGGTGGACCTTTGCGCCGACCTGGGTCCAAATGGCGTGATGGTATTCGGGTCACCGAAGCAGCGCAATTCCACTGGCGGTTTGACCCCCGGCGAGGCGACGCGGAATTACATTGACGGTCTTGCCTCGATTGCGAAACATGCGGAAGAGCGTGGTGCCACCATCCTGGTTGAGGCACTGCCGAAATCACAATCCGACGTGATCAACACTTTGGCTGATGCGGCGGAAGTTGTCGCGGAAATCAACAGCCCCGCAGTCAAGACCATGTTCGATACCCACAATTCGGAAGATGAAACCGAAACGCAGGACGTTGTGATTGAAAAATACTTCGACATCATCAAACACGTGCACGTGAATGAGATGAACGGACACCATCCCGGCACCGCGGACTACGATTTCCAGACCCTGTTACGCACGCTGGACAAGTTGAATTATCAAGGCTGGGTATCTCTGGAAGCCTTCAACTTCGACTATGGTGACTGGAATATCGCCCGTGATTCGATCCAATACTTGAACGCACAGGCTGCAGAGGCATTCTCGAAATGAATTTCGCGGTGACAGGCGGCGCGGGCTTTATCGGCAGCGGAATCGTCAGGGGATTGCTGGGCGCGGGCGCTTCCCGCGTCACCGTGATCGACAACCTGGCGACGGGCTTTGCAAAGAATCTGGATGAGGTCCGGGGCAACGTGGATTTCCGTCATGTGGATATCCGCGATTTCGACGCCGTAAAGGCCGCTCTCGACGGTGTGGAGATTGTGTACCACGAAGCGGCAATTCCGTCTGTGCCGAGATCGATTGATGAACCGGTCCTGTCGCATGAGACGAACATTAACGGCACGTTTCAAGTGCTGCGGGCGGCGAAAGAAGCCGGTGTGCGGCGGGTGATCTACGCGGCCTCGTCTTCTGCATATGGCGATTCGGCCGTGATGCCGAAGGTGGAGACGATGCAGCCGAATCCAAAGTCTCCCTACGCGGCGCAAAAACTGATGGGCGAGTATTATCTGTCGGTCTGGGCGTCGTGTTTCGGGCTCGAAACCATCAGCCTGCGTTACTTCAATGTGTATGGCCCGCGGCAGGATCCATCGAGCGCCTACTCGGGCGTGATTTCGATCTTCATGAAGTGTCTGCTGGACCGGAAGAATCCAACCATTTACGGCGACGGTGAGACCTCACGCGACTTCACGTTTGTGGAAGATGTGGTGGGTTTGAATTTGAAGGCTGCGCAGGCGCCGGCCAGTTGCTCGGGCAAAATGTATAACGCCGGCAATGGCGGGCGCATCACGCTGAACCAGACGTGGGAAACATTGCAGAAGATCGAAGGCGTGTCGTTGCCCGCGAATTATGGGCCGGAGCGCGCCGGTGATGTGAAGCACTCGCAGGCCGATACAACGCTTGCGGTTGCGGAACTGGGGCACGCACCGAAGTTCACGATTGAAGAAGGGTTGCGGGCAACGCTTGCCTGGTACCGTGCGAACCGGTAACTTGCTGCACGGCAGGCGCGTAGACTCTTGGGTATGAGCTTCCGGTGGATTCTGTTCTTGGCGGCGGTCTGTCTGCAGGCGCAGACCGTCTGCCCGCCCGTACCGCGCTATACCCCTTGCGATATTGCTTTTGAAATTCCCGATGCCGCGCCAGGCAGTGCGGTGGACCTGCACGCTGAGTTCCGCTCGCCACGCGCACGAACCGCCTTGATGAATGCCTTCTGGGATGGCGGCACGCGATGGGTGATCCGGTTTACGCCCACTGAGACGGGGAACTATGATTTCCGCCTGACTTCAAGACTCGCTGCGTTTGACGGCAAGACCGGTTCATTTACAGCCACGCCCAATAAGAACCCCGGCTGGGTGAGAGCGGCGAATCTGCACCACTTCGCGCATGTGGACGAAACGGTGCTGACGCCCCACCTTTGGATGGGCGCAACGGTGCCCGGCTTCCCGGCAATGAGTCTTGCTGCGTGGAAACAAATGGTGGATGCGCGGGCGGCGCAGCACTTCAATCATTTGGCCGTCACCCTGGTGGATGGCACTGCCGCGAAGGACTTTGCGACGCCGGGTTTATTGCAGGAGGCCGAAGCCAAGATCCGGTACGCCAATGAGCACGGCATCCTGGTGGATGTTGCCTTTTTCGGCGGCGACAACCTGATCAACCGCCTGCTGCCGGACCGTGCGTCGCGACAGAAGTGGTTCAGTAATGTGATTTCCCGTCTGGCTGCCTTTGATGTGACTTGGGAGGGCATTGAAGATTGGGAGTCCACTGCGAACGGCCGGGCGCTGTTGAAGGAAATCGGCGAGGCAATCAATCACTTTGACCCCTACAAACATGCCAGGTCATCGCGGGCGAAGAGTTCGTCTGCTCCGCTGGCTGACGATGGGTGGCTGCGGTACCGGTCTTACACCACGACAGATACTGCGCTCGAAGCTGTGGAGCAGCAGGCGTTTCAGTTTCCGGCGGTGAATCACTTCGATGTCGCGGATGGTGCCAGCTTCCGCCGCGCTTTGTGGACTTCAGCCATGAACGGGCAGTATCCCTCGCCGGTGATCCACAATGAGGCGGATGCCGCGGCGATGAAAGCATGGTTTGAGGTGATGAGCGGCACTCGGCACTGGGAGTTGGAGCCCTTTTTCGACACAGACAACGGACGCGGTCTGGCTTACGAAGGTGTGGAGTATCTGGTGTATCTGGAGCAACCGGGCCAGGTGACGGTCAATCTGGAGAAGCAGAAATATGACTTCGAATGGATCAATCCGGTAAACGGGGAGCGCTTTCCATTCAAGAGCCAGCGGTTTGAGGCCTTCACGGATACGCCGCCGGATAACTCGCATGACTGGGTCTTGCATATCTCACGGGAAGGGCACAAGGCGAGTATGTTGCGGACTTATAAGTTCGATTCCCGCGAGGATCAACCGCCACTGCAGTTACAGTTGATTGAGTCGAATCCCGATAAGGTGCCCTTTGATATCGAACTGCCTTCCGGGGATTTCAGTTTGTCTCAGCCTGTGCAGTTCCGCGTGAAACTGAAGCGCGAAACCAAAGCCACCAAGCGGATTTTGTTTGAGTGGACCGGGGAGGTCACTGTGGATGAACAGAGCTTCCGGGTGCTCGGTACAGGCAGCCAGGGAACCTTTGAAATCCCGGCAAATATCGCACTGCATTACCCTGCGGCGCTGCATATCAAACTCTACGGCCTGAATGGACTGGGGAAGTTATATTCCGTGGACAAAAACTTCACACTGGGCAAATGATGCTGACATTGGCGTTGGATACAACCGGGGAACATGGAAGCATCGCTCTGGTCAGCGGGCAACGCGTTATCGAAGAGGTGTCCCTGCATGAGCCCGAGGGCTTCAGCGGGGTGATCTTTCCGGAGATTTCCGCTCTGTTGCAACGGCAGGGGTGCACGCTGCAAGACGTCGGGTTATTCGCTGCTGCGGCAGGACCAGGGTCGTTTACCGGAGTCAGGATTGGTCTCGCGGCCGTGAAGTCTTTAGCGGAAGTCAACGGCAAGGCTGCGGCAGCCGTTTCGAACCTTCGTGTGCTGGCAGAGCTGGGGGTAGCGCCACTGCGCGCCACTGTGATCGATGCACGGCGCGGGGAGGTTTACGCTGCGCTGTGGGATGCCTCTGGACACCAGATTCTGGATGAGCGCGTCTGTCCGATGGAAGTATTTGTGCGCGAGTTGCCTGCGGCTGCAGTGGAATGGATCTGTTCCGATCGCACGGTGGTGCCGGTGCGCGACGGAGATACGTTTCTGCAAGCGCCACTGGCACTGGCGGGCGGAATTGGCAGGCTGGCGCAGTCCAATATCAGTGTGCCCGAAGCTCTCGACGCCAACTATGTGCGCCGCTCAGACGCGGAAATTTTCTGGAAGGAAAGTTAGATCGCGGGATGGGGTCCGGAAATCTCAAAAACCGGACCCCTTTAATCTGCCTGAAGGGGGTTCATGGCAGCGTCTGTAGATATATACGCGCCATACGCGATTTGGTTCGCGTGACTGGTAAAATTTAGTGATCGGCGCTGCGTTGAATCCCTCCCAAAAAACTGACGAAGTATCGGCCATCCTGGTAAAGGGTGCGCGTCTTCACAACCTCAAGAATTTGACGGTTGCGATTCCGCACAATTGCCTGACTGTGGTCACGGGTGTTTCTGGCTCAGGCAAGTCTTCTCTTGCCTTTGACACCATCTATGCCGAAGGGCAGCGGCGCTATGTGGAATCGCTGTCCGCTTACGCGAGGCAATTCCTGGAGCGGATGGAAAAGCCCGCGGTGGACGACATTGAGGGCATTGCCCCGGCCATCGCCATCCGGCAGAAAAATACCACGCGCAATTCCCGCTCCACGGTGGCCACCACCACTGAGATTTACGACTATATGCGCCTCTTGTGGGCGCGCGCCGGCCGGACGTTTTGCCCGAAGTGCGGGAGGCAGATCCGGAAAGACACCGTCGATCATGTAGCGCATGAACTGCTGCAGGAAGCCGACGGGACCCGCTTCTATATCCTGTTTCCTGTTGCTCATGAGGCAGGGCATGTTCCCAAAGAACGCCTGATGGAGTTGCGCGCCCGCGGCTTCAACCGTCTGCGGCAGGGCGACAAGACGTTTGAGTTCTCCACACCCGAATCACTGATTGATCTCGATTGGTCGAAGCCCGTGTACTCCCTGGTGGATCGTATTGCCATCAGCCGCGATGGACGCCAGCGGATTGTGGACTCCACGGAATCCTGCTACCGCGAGGCGGGCGACGCGATCTTTGAGTACGCTTCCGGTCCCAAAGCCGGGACGCAATTACTGTTCAGCGAGCGGTTTCTCTGCAAGTACGACATGCTGGAGTTCCGCACACCCGAGCCGGTGCTCTTCAGCTTCAACTCACCGGCCGGGGCCTGTTCCCGATGTCAGGGTTTCGGCAACACCATCGATTACTCCACGGATTTGATTATCCCCAACCGTGGCTTGTCTCTCGAAGAAGGTGCCGTAGAGCCCTGGACCAAGCCAAAGGGCAGGGAATGGTATCTGGATTTCCGCCGGCAGGCCGCGGGACGTGTCCGCCTGAATGTCCCCTTCGCCGACCTGACCGAAGCCGAACAGGAACTGGTGCTGGAGGGTGATAAGAAAGTCGACGGGGTCCGCCAGTTTTTTAACTTTCTGGACACGAAGAAATACAAGCTGCATGTGCGCGTGTTTCTGAGCCGGTATCGCGGCTATGCGAAGTGTCCGCAGTGCCTCGGGGCGCGTTTGCGCAAGGAAGCGTTGTATGTGAAGGTGGGCGGCAAGACCATCACGGAAGCCACGCGCGCGAACATCAGCGAGGCCAGAGACTTTTTCGACGGTTTGGTGCTCACCCCGGAAGAGCAGGGCATCGCCGGCAAAGTGCTGGTGGAAATCCAGCAGCGCTTGAAGTTCCTCTATGATGTCGGCCTGGAATATCTGACTCTGGACCGTTTATCCGCGACGCTCTCCGGCGGCGAAGCACAGCGCATCCAACTCGCGACGTGTCTTGGTTCCCGTCTGGTGGGTGCGCTCTATGTTCTCGATGAGCCCTCCATTGGACTCCATTCCCGCGATACCGAACGGCTGATCAACATCCTGCACGAACTGCGCGATCTCGGAAATACCATCCTGGTGGTCGAGCATGATCCGGACGTCATGAAGGCTGCCGATCATATCCTCGATCTCGGGCCGGGTGCGGGGGAGAGCGGCGGCAGCGTGGTTTTCGAAGGGGATTACGCAAAGTTGCTGTCCGATGGTGGCGCTTCACTTACTTCTAAATATCTCCGTGGAGATGCCCAGGTAAGTCACCGGAAACACCGCCGGAAAGTGGATAAGAAGAATGTCCTGCAGGTTTTCGGGGCGCGGATTCATAACATCAAGGGCATTGATGTTACCGTTCCGCTGGGGCTGATGTGCGTGATCACCGGAGTCTCTGGCTCTGGCAAATCCTCCCTTGTGCATGAGGTGATCTGGAAATCCCTGCAATCGAAGTTGATCCAGGCAGAGCAAAAAGAAACTGAGGATGAGGAAACGGGTGGAGTCAATGATACTCCCCGGATGACCTGCACCAGGCTGGAAGGTGCGGATAAGATCCGGGAAGTGATCATGATCGACCAGACGCCGATTGGGCGTACGCCGCGCTCCAACCCGGTCACTTACATCAAAGCGTTTGACGTGATTCGCGGTTTATTTGCTGCCGTGCCCATGGCTGAGAAGCGCGGTTATTCCGCGGGCCATTTCTCATTCAACGTACCCGGCGGACGCTGCGAGGTCTGCCAGGGTGATGGCACAGTCACCGTAGAGATGCAGTTTCTCGCCGATGTGGAACTGGTCTGTGATGAGTGTAAAGGGACGAGATATAAGTCGGGGATCCTGGAGATTAAGTACAAGGGCTTAAATATCAATGAGGTCCTGCAACTTACCGTCCGGGAGGCGATTGGTTTCTTCCATGACACCGGGCGGCTGGTCACCAAGTTGAAGTTACTCGATGAAGTGGGGCTGGGCTATCTGCGGCTGGGGCAGTCAGCAACGACGCTTTCGGGCGGGGAAGCGCAGCGGGTCAAGCTGGCGGCTTACCTGGCACAATCGACAAATGACGGCACTCTGTTCATCTGCGATGAGCCGACCACCGGACTGCACTTCGATGACATCACCAAACTGCTGACAGCTTTCGAGCGTTTGATTGATAATGGCGGTTCATTACTCATCATCGAGCACAATCTGGATGTGATCCGTGCCGCGGACTGGGTCATCGACATGGGGCCTGAAGTCGGCGGCGGTGGCGGCAAAGTGGTGGCGCAGGGAACGCCTGAGCAAGTGGCAAAAGCCGATACACACACCGGCCGGTTCCTCCGAAGCTGAAGTTACCTCAGCCGGCGCGTCTTGTCATCCCAATGGAGCGTCTGCGGCGCTGGTGTTGTCTTGCCGTCGAGCCACGCACAATGTGGATAGCCGGTTTTCAGGAAGTAAACACCATCCACCACGTTCGGCATGTCTGGCACTGTGGCGTAACCCTGCGGACTTTCCGCCTGCTGGCAGGTCTGCCGGGCGAGGATTCCGGTGCGCTGCCAGATTGCCAGGTTGTGATCAAGTGCCGCGAGGTGAAACGCAAGGAAGATCCCAAGCAGGTTAACGGCAAGCGGTCCGCGGGTAAGTCCGGCGAGCACCATCGCGAAACCGAGTGACGGCAGATAGAGAACGCGGGACTTTTCAAGGTCGTCACCAATCGACAGGAATTGGTGGACAGGCAGCGCCGCAATCAGGAAGACGGCAAGACCCGTGAGGATCAGCTTCCGGTTGCCACCGCGCCAGGCAAACCAGACGAGGGTCAGCAGCGCTCCGAAGCCAAGAAGGCTGATGGCGATGTCCGGCGAATCCGTCCAATTCAGTGGCACCATCAATGCGGCCCAGGCGCGCACGAAGAAGCCTTTTAGCGTGGTGGAAAGCCGCAGGTTGAAGATGGTGGGCCGTCCATCAGCCGTATTGTGATAGCCACCGATTTCGCCCAGCACATGGAGCCGCCAGGCAAAGACCACAGCAGCGGCGGCGAACCATCCCCAGAGCCGTTTGGCGGCATTGGTCCAGGAGCGGTTCTCCACCATGACGAACAGCAACGCAAGCAACGGGAACACGAAGGCTGATTCCTTGCAGAGCAGGGCCGGAATCAAGGCAGCGAGCGACCAATTCGTCCGCCATTTGAGCAGCAGCCACAGGGCGAGTAATCCAAACGTTGCGGCCATGAGATCAAAGCGTGCCGCGACCCAGAAGACGGCTTCCGGGCGCGCGCCGTGGACCGCAAAGAGGGCGGCTCCGGCGAAGGCACCCAGTCGCTCGGCATGGATGGCGCGCAACACGCCGTACACCAGCAGCGACGCGGCGACGTGCCACATGAGGCTGATACTGCGCCAGATCGCGGGGTTCAAGCCGGCAAAAGGGGCTTCGAGACCGTATGCCCAATACACCAGTGGCCGGAAGAAACGGTCGGGTTCCGGTTGCGTGAAGTGTGCCAGCGCAGAATTCCAGGTGATGTGCCGCGCATTCCAGATATGGGGATAGTCGTCGGCGAGCAGGGGAAAACTCAAATTGCGCCCAAATGCCCCCAGAATGAGGATGGCGATGACAGCCAGGCTCACCCAGCCGGGCCAATAGCCGCGGAGTTCAATAGGAGTCTTGCGGCTGCGGAGCGCGGCGGTCAGCAGCACAAGGAGCGCGAAGATGCCTTCGAGATTCAGGGGCGAGTGGATGGGAACGGGTCCCCCGAACGGCCCGAGAAACATGCGGACGGTGAGGAGTACAGCGCAGATACAGGCGGCGACAGCACAAGCCGCGGGGAAAGCGAGCCTCATGGGGATAGGATCGCATTGCACCGGTGAGAATCGGCGATGCAGCGTTCTGATAACTTAGACGGCATGAAACTGTGTGGTTTCCCTTTTCTGGCGATTGGCGCATTCAGTGCAGCGGCAGTGCTTCTGCAGGCGCAGCCGGGTGCTGCGTTGAAGATTGATCTCAGTCAGCCCAAGGCACCGGTGAGTCCGATGCTCTATGGCTTGATGACAGAGGAGATCAACTACTCTTACGATGGCGGACTCTATG
This sequence comes from uncultured Acidobacteriia bacterium, assembly GCA_903923395.1. Classification (GTDB taxonomy): domain Bacteria; phylum Acidobacteriota; class Terriglobia; order Bryobacterales; family Bryobacteraceae; genus BOG-234. Next base: position 109,961 of record CAIXXM010000030.1, on the reverse strand, counting down.
CCGAGTTGGTTCGCAACCGGACCTTCCGTTCGGATTGGACCGGCGTCCTGAACTGGTATGTGGTGGAGAAGGGAACGGCAGCTGCGAAGCTTACGGTGGATTCGAAGACCGGGCCATCTTCCGCGCTGACCAATAGTGGCAAGTTTGAGGTGACGCGTGCCGATGCCGCGAATCCGGCCGTGCTCTTGAATGAAGGTTACTGGGGGATGCCGGTCCGGGCGAATACGCCCTTCACAGGTTCGTTTTTCGCCAAGAGCGATGCCGCCGGTGCGGTGCCACTTCGCGTGGAACTGGTGGAGGATCTTACCGGGAAGGTGCTGGCCGGCACCGCGGTAAGTGTGGAGGGTTCGGCCTGGAAAGAGTATAAGTTCAGCATGAAGTCCGCCGCGGGTGCAGCGTCGGCTGAAAATCATCTGGAAATCAAGGTGGAGCGCCCTGGGACACTATGGTTCCAACTGGTTTCTCTCTTTCCGCCGACCTATAAGAACCGCGTGAACGGGAACCGCCCGGATCTGATGGAGATGCTTGCCAAGATGCGGCCATCATTCCTGCGCTTCCCCGGGGGCAACTATCTGGAGGGCAACCGCATCGAGAGCCGCTACCAGTGGAAGAAGACGATTGGCCCGCTGGTGGACCGTCCCACACATCCCGGCACCTGGAGTTACCATTCCACGGACGGCATGGGGCTGCTGGAATTCCTGGAATGGTGTGAAGACCTGAAAATGGAGCCGGTGCTGGCGGTTTATGGCGGGTACTCGCTGGGCGGACAGGTGGTGAAGCCTGGTCCGGATCTCGATCCCTACGTGCAGGAAGCGCTCGAAGAAATTGAATACGTGACAGGCGGACCGGAGACGAAATGGGGTGCCGTCCGCTTCCAGAACGGGCATCCGGCGCCATTCCCTTTGCGCTATGTGGAAGTTGGCAATGAGGATAACTTTGACAAGGCGAAGACGTATGATGGCCGCTACGCGCAGTTCTACAAGGCGATCAAGGCTAAGTATCCGAAGTTGGAAATCATTGCGACCATGCCGGTGAAGGGAATGACGCCGGACGTGCTCGACGATCATTACTACCAGCGGGAACAGGGCATGTTTGATCTGGCGAAGAAGTACGATCAAACCGACCGCAAGGGTCCGAAGATCTTCGTCGGCGAGTGGGCGACGCGCGAGGGTTCCCCGACTCCGAATTTCGGTTCCGCGCTTGGCGATGCAGCATTCCTTACCGGACTGGAGCGCAACAGCGACATTGTCGTCATGGCAGCTTATGCACCGCTATTGGTGAATGTAAATCCCGGCGGCATGCAGTGGAGCAGTGATCTGATCGGGTATGATGCCATGACGAGTTATGGTTCGCCGTCTTATTACACACAGGTGATGTTTGCTTCGTGTCTGGGCAGTCAAACGGCACAGGCGGACCTGAGCGGTGCCGGTGATAAGTTCTTCCAATCGGTGACCTACACGCCAGGTGCGAAGGCCTGTATCAAGCTGGTCAATGCGTCGTCCATGGCGCAGCCGGTAACACTGTCACTTACCGGGGCCGGTGGCGGCGTTCATCCCGTAAATGTTCAGACGCTGCATGCGGCGACAACCTGGGCGACGAATTCGATTACTGCGCCCGCGCGAATTGTTCCGGTGGGATCGAAGCTCTCTGTCAATGGCGGCAAGCTCACGCACACGGTACCGGCTTACTCGATCCAGTTGCTGGAAGTGGATCTGCGCTAAGTCAAGCCGCGGAAAGGTTGACCTGCACCACGGTGATGTCGTCTTCCGGTCACAGTGCGAACGCGCCGATAGCTCCCAGCAGTGCCAGGATGGAGACGAATATACTTGTGAACTGGCCAAGAATACGATCCCTTACCTCTCCGCTCCGCAGGTTCTCCAGTATTGCCGACAGCAGGAACCCAGCAAGAGGCCGCCCGGGATCCTGGATGTGGATTCGCGCACGATATCACGCGAAACCATAATGTCCGGGATAACCACGTGCGGTCCATCCTGGCATGAAGCCTAGGTTGCCAAAGGCGGGGGTCCCTGACGGCGGGAGCGCCTTGCAGGTCCATCGTGGCCCAATGGGAATCGTCGAAATCCCGGTTTGGCCCACGTGAGAATGCCGTCGCGTTGCGGTGAGTCGCCTGGTTGGAAGCGCCAGGTGCCGTACAGTGGCTGGATCGGTTCGCCCTGTCGGAACTCGAACACAGGATGGGCGGAGGCTTGCAGTGCCGCGACGAGGGCACCGGGGTCATAGCTTCAGGAATTGTACCGCCCATGATAACTACTATGGGAAGGATATGTCGATGACCAGAAGAGATCTGCTCCGCACTGCCGCGCTCACGGCTGCAAACTACCGCGCCCTCGCCGCTTCGAAAGGCCCGAATGATCAGATTGTCATGGGGATGATTGGCGTCGGCGGGCAGGGAACTTCCCGGCTGCGTGAGTTTCTGAAACAGGCGGATGTGAAAGTGGCAGCGATCTGCGATTTGGACCCGCTGCATCTGGACCGTGCGATTGCCGTCGCAAAGGATGCCAGCGGCACGGCGCCGGAAAGATACACCGACTTCCGCAAGCTGCTGGAGCGCAAGGATATCGATGCAGTTACCGTGGTGACGCCGGACCACTGGCATGCCATCCCCACGGTGCAGGCTTTCGAAGCAGGCAAGGATGTTTTTGTCGAGAAGCCGCTCAGCTTCAGCGTGGCCGAGGGCCGCGCCATGGCTGATGCATCACTCAATCATGCCCGCGTTACACAGATGGGCAATCACATTCACAACGCAAATCCGAATTACCGGCGTGTGGTGGAGATTGTGAAGTCAGGTAAGCTGGGCAAAATTGTGAGGGCGCACGCCTGGAAGGCCTCTTCGATCACACCCTATAAGACGCAGGAACCAGCCGCGCCGAGGGAAGGTTTCGATTATGACTTCTGGCAGGGTCCGGCACCGAAGAAACCTTACACACCCCTGCGTTCGCATTTCTACTATAGGTATTTCTGGGATTACTCGGGCGGCATGTATATGGACTTCTGGTGCCATATCTCAGACGTCGTCTATTGGGCGCTGGACTTACAGGCTCCCTTGTCTGTATCTTCCACCGGCGGTAAGTGGCTGCAGGATGATCCCACGGAGACTCCCGATGTTGTGGAGGCGGTGTACGAATATCCCAACTTCGTCTACACCTTCAGCCTGCGCGCTACTCCCGTGACTGGTTTCGAACATATGGGCAGCATCGGCTGTGTATTTGAGGGCACGGAGGCCTCACTGGTCACCAACTATACGAAACATGAGGTCTGGGTTAAAGGCAAGAAGATAGAGGATTTCGTTCCGCCGCCGCAAACGATTCCGGATTCACCGGGACATATCCGCGAGTTCCTGGATGCCGTCAAGTCGCGCAACTTACAGACCACCTGTAATGTTCGCTACGGGCACCGTTTGTCGAAGGGCGGCCTGCTGGGGGATATCGCGTTCCGGACCGGGGAGCGCATTCACTTTGATGACGTGCATGAAACGATTAACGGCAACAAGAAGGCGGCACAGATGCTGCACCGTGAGATGCGGAAACCGTGGCATTTAAAGACACAGCCCAGGCCGAAGTTGGCCTTGTAACAGGCCTGACTCAGGGCCTCGAATAGGCGGCAAGAAATACGTCTACGGCGTTGCGAACCCTGGTTTCCAGTCCAGCGATTAACTCCGGTGTATCTACGTCGAGCGCGAGGCGGTAGTTGGAGAGGCCCTGCCACATGCCGATCAACTGCTCGGCGGCCTCCCGCGGGTCTGTGAGCCAGAGTTCGCCACGCTGCTGAGCGGCGGTGAGGATGTAAGTGAGGTTGCTGAGCGTGACAGCGGGACCGTGTTCGTAAAAGGCACGGGCCAAATCGGGATGACGCCGCAGGTCGCCGGCCAGCGCACTGTAAAAACTAATCACACTGGGCGAGGTCAGGTAGCGCATCAGGGCAAGCCCAAAGCCGATCAGTCCGTCCCGGAGCGGGATGGAAGGATCGGGCGGTAACTGCGTGGTTTGCAGCCGCTCCATCTGTTGCTGGACAGTGGCTTGGAAGAGTGCCATTTTATCCGGAAACTGACGGTATAAAGTGACGCGTGATACTCCTGCGGTCCGTGCAATGGCTTCGAGCGAAGCGGCGTGCACTCCGCGGCGGAGGAATTCGTCCCAGCCAGCCGTGAGAATGGCTTCAGTTTTCTCTTCATCGCGGGGGCGGCCAACAGGCCTCGCTGGTTGCTTGCTTGCCATTTAGATACAGCCGTGTACACTAATTAATGTCAAATCTCCCAAGTACGGCTTCGACGCCCCGGGCATCATGCTTACCATGCTATCCGCAGGGTGTGCGGGATTGCTGGCTGGCTGCGGCATAGCGGCAAACCTGAGCGGCTGGTTGCACGTGGCAGGACTTCTGCTGCTTCTGCTCAGCGCAATTCCAACCACACTCGGTATCATTATGCTCCTCTATGGCCTTTTGGGTAAGCTCCGCACGCGGGATTTCATGGTGTCCAGCATTTCCTGGCGGGGGGATGAACGTGTGCTGGACGTCGGCACCGGCTTGGGTCTGCTGCTCATAGCGGCTGCCAAGAGGCTGGGCAAGGGCGGAAATGCGGTGGGGATCGATATTTGGCGCAAGGAAGACCTTTCGAACAATTCCCTCGACCAACTCGCGGCAAACATCGAGCTGGAGGGTGTGGAGAACCGGATTTCCATTCGCACGGAAGATGCCCGCAGCTTATCGTTTCCCGCAGCGTCGTTCGATGTAGTTTTCTCGCTGTTCTGCATCCACAACATCGAAGAGGATGAAGGGCAGAAGCGCGCCTGCCAGGAAATAGCTCGCGTTCTCAAACCCGGAGGCCGGTTGCTGGTTGGCGACTATCTGCCCACTCATGCCTACGCCAGTGCCTTCCAGGAGTGCGGGTTAACGGTTTTGTATTCCCGCTCCTTCTTCCTGACGGCACTGGGACCGATGTGGATCGTCTCGGCCGAGAAGCCCTACATTTGATCGATGATCGAATTCAGCGTCGCACTCGGGCGCATGGCGGCGGAGCACTTGGCTTCATTCGGGAAATAATAGCCGTCGATATCCACCGGCTTGCCCTGCGCTTCGATCAACTCCCGGGTAATCGCAGCTTCGCCAGCCGCCAAAGCAGATGCAACGGGGGCGAAGCGCTGTTTCAGTCCAGCGTCTTCGTCCTGTGCGGCAAGTGCCTGCGCCCACGCCAGAGCGAGATAGTATGTGGACCCGCGGTTATCGATCTCGTTCACCTTCGCTGACGGGTAGCGTGAGTCTTCCAGATACTGGCCGATGGCATAATCGAGCGCCTTGGCCAGGATCGCGGCCTGATTGTTCCCGCTCTTGTTGGCCGCCAGTTCCAGCGACGGCACCAGAGCGCAATATTCACCGAGAGAGTCCCACCGCAGATGGCCTTCCTGCACAAACTGCTGCACGTGCTTGGGGGCTGAACCGCCGGCACCGGTTTCAAGCATCGCACCGCCCTGCAGCAGAGGGACGATCGAGAGCATGCGGGCGCTGGTTCCCAGTTCGAGGATCGGGAACAAATCGGTCAGGTAGTCGCGGAGCACGTTGCCGGTGACGGAAATCGTGTCTTCTCCGCGGCGAATGCGGTCCAGCGAGAACTGGATCGCGTCCACCGGCGTCATGATCTTGATTTCCAGGCCGGTCAAATCATGTTCCGGCAGGTAAGCGTTCACCTTCTGGATGATCTGGGCGTCGTGGGCGCGCTTTGGATCCAGCCAGAACACCGCCGGGGTGGCCGAGGCGCGGGCGCGGGTTACGGCCAGTTTGACCCAGTCGCGGATGGCTTCATCTTTGGTCTGGCAGGCGCGGAAGATATCACCGGTTTCCACGCTCTGTTCGAGCAGAACCGTACCTGCGGTATCGACGATGCGGATCGTGCCGCTGCCCGCTGCGGCGAAGGTCTTATCGTGTGAGCCGTACTCTTCGGCCTTCTGTGCCATGAGGCCCACGTTCGATACGCTGCCCATGGTAGCGGGGTCGAACTGTCCGTGCGCGTTGCAATCATCGATCACGGCCTGGTAGATGGTGGCGTAGCAACGGTCGGGAATGAGTGCGACCGTGTCCTGCAGTTGGTCGTTCTTGTTCCACATTTTGCCGCCGTCGCGGATCACGACGGGCATCGAAGCATCCACGATGACATCGCTGGGGACATGGAGGTTCGTCTTGCCTGCGCGGGAATCCACCATGGCGATGCCGGGGCCCTTTTCGTAGCAGGCCGCGATATGGGCTTCAATCTCCGCCTTCTGTTCAGCGGGAAGCTGGTCGAGTTTCTTGAGCACGTCGGCCAGACCGTTATTGACGTTGGCACCGATGCTTTGGAGGGCGGCGGCATGTTTCTCCAGTGCGTCAGCGAAGTAAACGGAGACGCAGTGGCCGAACATGATGGGATCTGAGATCTTCATCATGGTGCACTTGAGGTGCAGGGAGAGCAGTGCGTTGTCGGCTTTGGCAGCGGCGATTTGTTCGCTGTAGAAGCTGCGCAATGCTCCGACGCTCATCGCGGCGCAATCCAGCACTTCCCCGGCAAGCAGCGAAACTTTGGGCTTCAGCACTTTCACCGTACCGGCGGCGTCCACGAATTCGATGCGAACTTCCGTGGGTGCAGCGGCGGTCAGTGATTTCTCGCTGCCATAGAAGTCTTTGGCGTTCATGTGGGCCACGCGGGTCACGGAGCCGGATTCCGGCCAGCTCTTCATGCCCCGGTGCGGATGCTTCTGCGCAAATGCCTTCACAGATTTTGAAGCGCGCCGGTCAGAGTTGCCTTCCCGCAGCACGGGGTTGACCGCGGAGCCGAGAACCACGGAATACCGGGCCTGAATGGCACGTTCCTCGTCGGTCGAGGGGGCTTCGGGGTAGTCGGGAATGTCATAACCCTTGCCCTGCAGTTCCGCGATCGCCGCGCGCAACTGGGGAATGGAGGCGCTGATATTGGGAAGCTTGATGATGTTGGCATCCGGAGTCTTGGCCAACTCACCCAGGCGCGTCAAATCATCGGGAATCTTCTGGTCATCACGAAGGCGGTCCGGGAAGTTGGCGACGATGCGGCCCGCGAGGGAAAGATCGGCAGTTTCGATCTCCACGCCGGTCCCTTTGAGGTAGGCCCGCACGATAGGCAGGAGTGCGTAAGACGCGAGGGCCGGTGCCTCGTCTGTCTTGGTAAAGGTGAGCTTCATAGATGTGAGGGCAGCGAGAATCTGGTCTCAAACCGCAAGCCCATGGTATCACCCCGAACGTGCTGAACCACACGGTAAAGCGTTGATTCTCTTATATAATGGTCAGAACTGATGGCGATGGATGATACCGGTGCAAGAGTCAAAGCGGAGAAACTTCCCTGGGCCGCCCGGCTAATACCGGCTCTGGGGTTCGGCTTCCTGCTGGCTGCGAACTCGGCGCAGGGGGACGATCCCGTTTTGGGGCTCGCTGTACTCGTTGTCTGGCCCGCGTTGTTTGTGTTGGGGCTGGCTGCGGTCCTGTTCGCAACACGCTTCGTGCTCCGGCCGCGGGAGGCTTCTGAGCGCAACTGCATGATTGCCGCGGTGGTAATCACTCTGTTATTGGCTGTCTTTCCCTATGTGCGGGGTTCCGTTTACTTGCGCGGCGTGAAAAGTACAATCCCCCGCTACGAAGATGCCGAAATGGTCAGCACGGATTACTTCAATCCCATGGACCCGCGGTTATTGTCTTTACGCTTTGAAACCAAACGGGATCCGCGGGCGGTTTTCGCCTACTATGACAGTTACTGGCGCCAGGCAGGATGGACAAGAAGCTCCCATGCGCCGCCTTATTGGGGCAGTTGGACGGATTCCCGCCGAAATACGATTACCCTGGAACTTTCGCCTCAGGGAAATCACTGGATCATCAACCTGCTTTGGTCGCGTCACTCGTCCTAATCAGTCACGGAAGCAATTGCAGGTCCCGCAGAAACGAATGGATTGCCGGAAAGAAGTGGGGGTCCGTGCGGCTGGCGTTGTTGTGTCCCCCTGCAACTTCAACGAAATGTCTTGGCTGCGGCGCTGCTTCAAAGAGACGGCGGGCTTCACTGATGGGGACGGTCTGATCTTCGGGACTGTGGAGGAACAGAACCGGCGCGCCGATCCTGCCGATGCGCTCGATGGATTCGAAGGGATTGTGGATCAGCAGCCGGACCGGAAACACCGGATATCGATGCTGACCAATCGCAGCGACCGAAGCAGGCGCACCTTCCAGAATCACGGCAGCTTTTTCGACCTTCGAAGCCAGTGTGACAGCCACCGCCGAGCCCAGTGACCAGCCGTAGAGCACGATATTCTTGGGCTCAATGTGACGCTGATTGCGAAGGTACAGGTAGGCACGCATCGCGTCTGCATTGAGTCCGGCCTCAGAGGGTTCGCCGATTACGCCGCCGAAGCCTGTGTATTCCGGTGCCAGCACGTTCAAGCCAAGCCCGCGCAGTTGCTCATAGTGATGGATGTTGCCACCCGAAGCAATGTCAGCGCCTTTGCCGTGGAAGTAAATCACCCAGGGGCTGCTGTCACTTTTCGCCGCGGGCACAACCCAGCCGGGCACAGAACCTGCTTCCTGCCAGGGAATTGACGGCCGGGTTTTGCCTAACTGCTGCCCTGCGGCAAAGATCAAACGCGTCTCCTGCGTGACCAGCAGAACCATCACTGCCAGATAGGCCAGCGCCGCCAACAACCCCAGCCTGAAGAGTATCTTCCGCAATGCGCTCATCTCACTTCAGAATATCCGTCAATGTGCGGCCGGAAATATCAGGGTTCATTTTTACGCCCAGCACCGAGCCGATGGTCGGCGCAACGTCGACATTACGCATTCTCTCCAGCACGACGCCGGGTTTGATGCCAGGGCCGCTTGCGATGAAGATAGCATCCAGTTCCGGATCGGTATTCAGATAGCCGTGTGCGCCGGACGTGGAGGGCACCGGTGTGCTGACAGCGCTCCCGGTGACCGCAGCAAACGCGTAGCCCGGCTTGGGATAGACCATCAGATCGGCCATCTGCGGATCGGCGCTTTGCAACGGCAAGCCCAGGGCAGGGAAGCGCTCCGGCCCGGCGACTTCCGCCACGCCCTCTGTCACCGCCAGCTTCTGACGCAAAGTGGCGATGGTTGCCGCGGCGTGCTCCGGCTTCACGTATAACATCGCGAAGCCGCCTTCGGGCAGAAAGACTTCATTCTGCAGTCCTGCTTCCGCAATGGCGTTGCCGATGTGGAGTTGGTTCTTCACCGGCTTGAAGCCATGATCTGAAACGATCATCACGGTAGTGCGGTCACTCATGCCAGCAGTTGCAATGCCATCGAGAACGCGGGCGACGCATGCATCAAGAAACGCGATGGCCGCGGTGCCGGCAAGACTATTCGGACCATAAGTGTGGTGTGTGCTGTCCAGACTGAGAAAGTGCAGCAGCATCAGGTTGGGCTGGTGTGCCTTGAGGATGTGGATCGCCGCATCCGCCCAGATTTGATCGCGACGAAGGATGTTCGCCTTGGTGAACTGTGCGATAGAACCCTGGTCCGTCAGACCGGCACGGATCATTTCCTGCTCGATGACGCCCTCCACCGCGGGCACTTCTGGAAAGTCCCAGGTGATGGAAGGAGCAGACTTGATCGCAACCCAATCAATCTGGGCCGTGGTGAGACCGGCATCGTGAACAGCGTCATAAATGGTGGGGACATGCACCATTTGCGGTTGGGGAATCCACGGTTCCACACGTACTGGCGGCCAGGACCCTGTGCGAACCAGCGTGCCGTTGACCAGCAGACCATGACGGGCAGCGTCTACACCGGTGACCATGGCGGTGTGATTCGGCCAGGTAACGGTCGGATTCACCGTCGTCATATGGCGAGCCGTGGCGCCGGTGGCCATTAACTTTCGCAACGTAGGGATGGGACTCTTGGGGTCGGTCAGCAGGGATGCGGGAAAGCCATCCAGGCTGATCACCACCACAGAGCGGTGGGGCGTTGCGGTTTGTGCGCAAAGACTCACGCACGCCAGCAGCAGGAACAGCGGAAATGCTCTTCTCATGATTGATGATTCCTTATTACCCATAAGCACGGCGTGTCACAAGTTACTTTCCTGACTAACCATGATGCGGGTATTACTCTGCCTACAAATTGAGCATTTCGCGGAGTTTCCGGCTTTGCATACGGCTCACCGGCACCTCACTCCCACGTTTGTCGTCCATCTTCAACTGGTAGGTGGATTTAAACCACGGCATTACTTCGCGAATCCTGTTCACGTTGACCAGATAGGAGCGGTGGGCGCGCCAAAACGTATCCGGATCCAGGGTGGCCTGCAGTTCTTCCAATGTCCTGAAGTTGGATTGGCCTTCCGTCGTCGCCGTGACCAATGAAATTACCCCGCTGTCGATGGTGGCGTAGACCACGTCCTGTGGATCAACGATCAGATTGCGAGGGCCACTTTTGAGCAGCAGTTTCGTGAAGGCGGGGCGGGTGGTGGCAGCGGCGGCGGGTGGTTCGGCAATGCGTTCGGCGACAGCGCGGCGTGCGCGGTCGAGCGTCTCGGCAAGCCTTTCGCGCTCCACGGGCTTCAGGAGATAATCCATGGCCTGCAGGCGGAAAGCCTCCACGGCGAATTGGTCATAAGCCGTCGAATAGATGATGTGGGGCGGCTCGATTTCCAGTTCCTTGAGCCGGCGTGCTACTCCAAGTCCATCGAGGCCGGGCATCTGAATGTCGAGAAAGGCGAGGACGGGATCGAGTTTCTCAATGAGTTCGACCGCTTCCAGGCCATTCGATGCCGTCCCGATCACCTCAATATCCGGGAAGCCGCTCAACAGAAACTGGAGCTCTTCCCTGGCAAGTTGTTCGTCATCGGCAATGATGGCGCTGATCGGTGCTGTCGCGCGGGGACGCATGAACTGCTATTCTAACGGGTTGCGGTAACCCTCAGCACTTCATGTACCTTTGCGGGGAGTTCCAAAGACCTGCGGGGCGCATGAACAGGAGCCTATTTCATTGCCTAACACGTCCGACTCAGCCAAGCCCGACTCAACCAAGCCGACCCCACAGATTCAGCCCGCCGAAGGGAAGCTCGGTATCCTCACCATCGGTATGGGTGCGGTTACAACAACGTTTATTGCAGGTGTTCTCGCCTGCAAGAAGGGCCTTGCCAAGCCGATCGGGTCTTTGACTCAAATGGCGACCATCCGTCTGGGCAAGCGCACCGATAATAACTCCCCGAAGATTAACGATTTTGTCCCGCTGGCCCAGTTGGATCAGCTTGTCTTCGGCGGCTGGGATATCTTCTCAGAGAATTGTTACGAAGCCGCAGTTACTGCTGGTGTACTGGAACGTACACTTCTCGATTCCATCAAAGACGAGATGTCGGCCATCAAACCGATGTCTGCGGTTTTCGATCAGGAGTATGTCAAGCGGATCGACGGCCCTAACAAGAAAGCACCGGCCTCCAAGATGGAACACGCCGAGGCACTCATTGCGGACATCGAAAACTTCAAGAAGGAAAACGGCTGCTCGCGCGTCGTGATGATCTGGTGCGGATCCACGGAAGTGTTCCATCATCCGGAAGCCGTCCACGCCACCATCGAAAGCTTTGAAGAGGGGCTGCGCAATTCGGCTCCGCAGATTTCTCCCAGCCAGATCTACGCTTACGCCGCGATCCGCGCTGGTGTGCCTTTTGCTAATGGTGCCCCGCAGTTGACGGTGGATGCACCGTGCCTGGTGGAATATGCCCGCGCCCGTAACGTACCTATTTGCGGCAAGGACTTCAAGACTGGCCAGACCTTCATGAAGACACTTGTTGCACCGGGTTTGAAGTCCCGCATGCTGGGTGTCTCGGGTTGGTTCTCGACCAACATTCTCGGCAACCGCGACGGCGAAGTGCTGGACGACCCCGGCTCGTTCAAGAGCAAGGAAGAAAGCAAACTGTCGGCCCTGGAACAGATCTTCCAGCCGGAGTTGTATCCCGATCTCTACAAGAATCTCTACCATAAAGTGCGGATTAACTACTATCCGCCCCGCGGCGATGCCAAGGAAGGCTGGGATAACATCGATATCTTCGGCTGGCTGGGTTACCCCATGCAGATCAAGATCGATTTCCTCTGCCGCGACTCCATCCTCGCCGCTCCGCTCGTCCTCGATCTGGTGCTGTTCCTCGATCTCGCGCAGCGCGCCGGCATGCGTGGTGTCCAGGAGTGGTTGTCGTTCTACTTCAAGGCACCCATGACTGCTCCCGGACTTTACGCGGAACACGATATCTTCATCCAACTGATGAAGTTGAAAAACACCCTGCGCTGGATGATGGGCGAAACGCTCATTACCCACCTGGGTCTTGAGTATTACGACTAAGAGCCGACCCTTATGCGCGTTCTCGTAATCGGCGGGACGCTGTACATCGGACGGCTGCTCGTCAAAAAGCTGCTGACCGCGGGACATGACGTCACCATTTTGCACCGCAAGGCCGAGCACCCGTTCGGCCGCAAAGTGCGTAGTGTAACTGCTGACCGCAATGATGCTTCCACCATCCGGGAAGCGCTTACGGGGCTGCGGTTCGACGCTGTTTACGATATCGCGTATGACTGGGAACGCGGCACAACCGGGGCGCAGGTGGAGGCCACGGCGAAGGCAATTCCCGGTGACCTCTGCCGGTATATCTTCATGTCCTCCGTGGCTGCTTATGGCGACGGTTTGAATCACTCTGAAGATGATCCGCTGGCGAGTGACATACATCCTGATCCCTATGTGCGGAACAAAGCTGGCAGTGAGCGCGCCTTGTTACGCCTGTATCATGAGTCACGTTTTCCTGTAGTAACGATGCGGCCGCCGTTTGTCTACGGGCCGGAAAATCCTTTTTACCGGGAGGCCTTTTTCTGGGACCGTCTGCGCTGCGAACAGCCCATCATCATCCCTGGTGATGGTAACCGCCTCATGCAGTTTTGCTACGTGCATGATCTGGTGGAGGCTTGCTTTGCGGCACTCGAAAAGCCCACCGCTCCGGGCCGCGCTTTCAACGTGGCCGATGACAAGCCACTGACGCAAGTGGAAGTGGTGACGGAGATGTCGAAGGCAGCGGGGAAGCATGCATCGATTATCCGGGTGCCGCGCGAAGTGATTGTGCGCAATGGCGGAAATGCTTTTGGGGATCCGCTCTACTTTGCGCAGTATTTTGACCTTCCTCCCATCACGGAAGCGACCGGTCGGGTGAAGCGTGTGCTCGGTGTGACGATGACCCCATTCGCGGCAGGGCTGAAGGAGACGTATAAGTGGTATCTCAAGCACGCAGATCCCAGCAAGAAGCCGGATTTCGAGTTTGAGAACAAACTAATCCGCCTGGCCCGTGAAGCAGGCCGTATGGCCCAGGGGATCTAATAGTACGGAGGTCTTCATTTACCCCGGGTTTGCCTTCCAGAAAACCGGGGCGATGCTGACGAATTTCCATTTACCGAAGACCAGTCTGGTGTTGCTGGTGGCGGCGCTGGCGGGGCGGGAGTTGACGCTGGCGGCCTATCATCACGCGGTGGCGGAACGGTATCGTTTCTTTAGTTGTGGGGATTGCATGTTGGTGGTTTGAGCGGGATTGGCGAAACGACATAGCCTGCGTAGATGACCCAGACGGGGACGATCAGTTCCCCGCGCCGGGAGGGCCTGAATTTGTCTCCACTGAAATATTTTTCAGAAAAATCAGTTCCCGCTGTAACGATCTTTCAGATTCCGGTAATTACCTCGTAATTGCCTCTATGACCGAACAAACCGGTGTTACTCTTTCAACAATTATGACCCAGACAGTGCTCACGGCTTCCGGCTTTCCCGCGACACGTTGGACACTGATTCTCGCCGCCGGTTCCCTTGATTCCGGCGAGAGCCGTTCTGCTCTCGAAACCCTTTGCGCCGCTTACTGGTATCCCATCTACGCCTATGTGCGTCGCCGCGGTAATGATCCGGAGCGGGCGCGGGATCTTACCCAGGAATTCTTCCTCCGGCTCCTCGAGAATCCCACCTTCTCCGTCGCCGACCCCGAAAAGGGCCGCTTCCGGGCTTTTTTGCTCTCCTCGGTGAAGTTCTTCCTCTCGAACGAATACCGCAGTGCGCAGGCCCAGAAACGCGGCGGCGGTATGCAGGTTCTGCCCTTCGAAATTATTTCCGGCGAAGAAAGCTACAGCCGCGAGCCCTTTCACGACGAAACGCCAGAGACCATCTTCGACCGCCGCTGGGCCAGAGCTCTGCTCGACCGCGTGGTCAACCGTCTCCGCGACGAATTCGCCGCCCATGGCAAAGTGGAACATTTCGAAAAGCTGAAAGGCTGCCTGCTGGACCGCTCCGACGTTCCCTACGCCGAACTCGCTCTCCAGATGCAGACCACGGAAGGGGCGCTCAAAGTTGCCATCAGCCGCCTGAGAAAACGCTACCGTGATCTTCTACGCGCGGAGATCGGCGAAACCGTCAATGACCCCTCTGATATCGATGGCGAATTCCGCTACCTGGCTGCGGCTCTCAGCAGGGCGTGAAAAAAGTCTGTAACCTTTCCCAACGAATTGTTATTACACCCCTGTGGAACTCTGTCCCGAATGCCGCAACCCGCTTGCTCCCGGTGACCCTGCCGGGCTTTGTGCTGCTTGCCTCTTCCTCGGCGGAGCGGGTACCGAACTCCCGACGTTTACTCCCGATTCAGGCCAACGCGCCGCTACCTCCGAAGCCGACCTCTTTGGCCGTTACCGCATTCTGAGCACCCTCGGTGAGGGTGGCATGGGCACCGTCTACCTCGCGGAACAGACCCGTCCCATCCAGCGCAAAGTCGCCTTGAAGGTCGTCAAGCCCGGCATGGATTCCAAGCAGGTGCTTTCCCGCTTCAACCACGAGCGCCAGGCCGTCGCGATGATGGATCACCCAAACATCGCCCGCGTCTACGATGCCGATATCACCACCAATGGCCGCCCGTTCTTCGTGATGGAATTCGTCGATGGTGTCGCCATCACCAAATACTGTGACGACAAACGCCTCAACACCGAACAGCGGCTGGAACTCTTCGTAAAGGTATGCAGCGCCGTCCAGCATGCGCACGGCAAAGGCATCATCCACCGCGATATTAAGCCTTCGAACGTGATGGTTACCGAAATCGATGGCGAAGCGGTTCCCAAAGTCATCGACTTCGGCATCGCCAAAGCCACCGACCAACGCGATCTCGACGGTACCGCCTTCACCGAACTCGGCCAATTCATCGGCACCCCGGAGTACATGTCCCCCGAACAGGCCGATGTCATGACCGGCGTCGTTGATACCAGTTCTGACGTTTACTCGCTCGGCATTCTGCTCTACGAACTGCTCGTCGGTGCCGTTCCCTTCGATGGTCCGACTCTCCGCAAAGCCGGACTAGCCGAACTGCTCCGCATCGTGCGGGATGTGGAGAATCCGCCGATGCAGGCCAAGCTCAGTTCTCTCGGCAATACTGCTACGGACATCGCCGCCCGCCGCGCCACAACCCTCCCCGAACTTCGCCGCAAACTCGCCGGCGATCTGAACTGGATCGTCACCCGCGCGGTGGAAAAACAAAGCCATCGCCGCTACTCGTCGGTCTCCGACTTAGGCGCCGACATCCACCGACATCTGAACAACGAAGCTGTTCTCGCTTCTCCACCCAGCACGGTCTACCGAGCCAGCAAGTTCATCCGCCGCCACCGGCTACCGGTCGCGGCGGGTGTCGCGGTCATCCTCGCACTGGTCTTAGGAACAGCCGTCGCCGTGACTCAGGCCGCCGTGGCCAACCGCGAACGCAACATAGCCGTGGAATTTCGTGCCCGTGCAGAAGCACAAAGCCGCCGCGCGGAAGAACAGAGCCGCGAAGCCGCCCTTGAAAGAGTTCGCGCAGAAGAGCAGGCGGCCCTGGCCACCCGTCAGGAACTTGCCGCGCGGGAGCAAGCTCAACTCGCTGAAGCCAGTCTCGGGGATGTCCAGTCTCTCGCCAACGCCATGTTCGGAGATCTCAATGACCAGATCCGCAATCTGTCTGGTGCCACCAGGGCCCGGGAGACAATGTCCAAACTCGGCATTGAATACCTAAATAAAGTCTATGAGAGGCGGGGGAAGGTCCATGAAAGTCCCGAATTGCAAAGGCAATTCGCGACAGCTTATCTTCGAATGGGTGAGTTGGCTGGTGACCCACGCGGTTCAAACCTGCGGGAAATGAAACTGGCCCACGATAGTTTTGAGCGCAGTAAGAGGCTGCTCGAAGCCCAGTTAGCGAAGGATCCACGTAACTCGGAATTGAGGCACAAGTTGATCATCGCTGCCTTACGGTATGGTCAGACCGAGAAAGTCCTGAATGAACAGCAATTCGACTTCTCAAAAGTCCGAGCGATGGCGGAGCAGTTTGTCAAGGACGAACCAACCAACCTGCAGGCCAAGGCGGACTTGGCGGAAGTACTGATGGACCGCTTCAATTGCGGTTTATTCCTGAATTGCGCCTCAATGGCCAACCCTCAACGTGCGGTTGCGCTCCGGACGGAGATCCTGAATGCCAATCCGGCTTCGATAAATGCGCGGTGGGAGCTTGCCAGATCCCAGGTGGAATGGGGGCTTGCGGGCGTGCAACGAGGGTTTGACGATGTCGTTCAGATCACCAAGCAGGCCTTGGCATCATTGGATGAACTGCACCGCGATGACCCAACGAATATTCTCTACCAGCGGGAGCGCGCCATTGCGCATATGGTGCTTGGCAGACGGGCCAAGAGGCCAGCCATCGAAAAGTTCTATCGTAGCTCCAACGCAATCATGGAGGAACTCGCTTCAGCGGATCCCTTCAATACAAGCGTGCAGTTAGATCTGAGCGAACTCCAGTTGTTTCTGGCTGCGGAACTCTTCATCACAGGGAAGCAGTTCGAAGCAGAATCGCTAACGAAGAGATCCGTGCAGATCCATGAGCAAATTGCTGCCTTGCATGCCAACGACCCCGACTTTGTTTTGGAGGTCGCCAAAACCCATCTTTTTATATCGGCGGCCGGGGGCACTTCCAATCCTAATCGGCTTCAGGAAATACATGAAGGTCAGTCCATCCTCCGAAAACTGGTGAAGGCCTACCCTCTAAGAAAGCCTTATGCGACATGGTGTTACTCGGCGCTGGAGAAAGAAATCACTTTGATTACACAGGGGCCGGGAACTGGTGATGACAAGATGACGGCGGTTGAAGTAGCATTCGACCGATACCTGCATCCTGCAGACAGTAATCTTGCTTCTCCTAAAGACCAAATTCTGGTAACCTCAATCCGAAAAAATGTGCCAGCTATGATCAGGCGCCAGAACACCCTCGCAAGATATTCGCTTGTGCGGCGGTCGGGGATGCAGGCCCGGGAAGAAGCATTATCCCGGAATCGGGAAGCGTTGGAGCAATTCATAGAAGCAGGTTACCCTTCGACACGGAGAGCGAACCTGGATTTCGATGTTATTGTCACCGCGAATGCGTTTCGGGCGCTGGAAGAACCTCACGAAGCCCTACGTTTGGTGAGGTTTGCAATGACGATGAGTGACACGACACCTTCCTTATTCATGCAACTGCTCCGTCTCGAGGCGGACTTGGAACTGGACATTGGGGATTTTAATTCGAGTGTCGGGCATCGCCAAGATCTGCTCGATTTGAATAGTAAGCTCCAACAGACTCCCGCCAGGAAACGTGCCGAAGCGGAAGATTATTTACTACTGGCGACTGCCTTGCGCTTAACCGGCCGGGCGTCGGAGTCAAACCGGGCGCTCCGGCAAAGCATGGATTTGATTGGTGGTGAACCATCCCTCCGCTCCAACTACACGCAGCTCAGTTTTATCGCGGAACAATTGGGAGATTTTCCGCAGGCTCTTCATTATCAAAAACTTCTGCTTGCTGAGCCATCCCGGCTCAGGATAGTCCCTCCACAGGAGCGTAACGCGTTTGATCGTATCGTCCGACTGCTGAAGATTATGCAGGGAGAGCACGCAGACTTCACTTCGGTCGTGCCTGGCGTGACTGCGCAGGAGGTCCAAACGGCATATGCCCGCAGTTTCTGCTTCCGTGCGCGGACTCTCATCTCATATGGTTTGTATCAAGAAGCAACATTGGAGGCTGCGAAGTCAGTCGAGCTTCTACGACCGATAGCCGACCACGGTGGCGACGATGTAAGGGATTCGCTCGTCATATCACTTGCCGAACTCGGCACTGCCCTACTCCACGAGGCGCGCTCGAAGCACGGAAGTGAGTTGGAATCGCTGCTTCACAAAAGTCTCGATGCGAGTTGGGAAGCCTTTGCACTTGCAGGGAGGAAGCCCTCCTCAACTATCCCGCTGCCTATCAAGAACGCCGAAGGCAAGCTCGCCGCTCTCACTAACAAATAGAAGGAATAGCAAAATGGCACACAGACGAATCCTCACCACGCTTACCCTCCTGGGCGCAACGCTCCTCACCCCGCTCTCCCACGCGCAGGACACAAAGTCGACGGATCCAAACCGGGTCAGAAAGAACAAGAAGAAGGTCACCACCGATCCCGCGCCGGTCTCCGCCGCAGCAACAGCCAAACCTGCCAAAACCCCCAAGCCCAATCCCAATGCCGAACTCGTCTACGCCGATAACACCACATTCCACCGGGGAGTCTGTGCTGAAAAACCGGAAGCTGCCATGCCTATCGCCCGCAGCGAGGCTCTCGCCAGGAAGTTGAAGCGCTGCAAGATCTGCAAACCGTAACTTTCCGGGGCGAATCGACCTAACAAGCCGGCGCTGTCCTTCGGTAGGGTGGACGCCCGCATCGGCTGCCGGCCCCCCACCTGTGTTCTCGTTATTTGGAAGAGGCCGACGTGGGCGTCGGCCGCCGTCCTGGGGGACCGCCCTACGAACTCTGTAGACTCGTGGCCTTACTAACCGAAACCGGTCGCTGTCAAATACTAGCGCCCAGTGGCTACCCCGAAGCCGACCCGAACTACTTAGTCCTGTGTGTGAACTCACTATTCACCAGCTGCAGCCGCGTTCGTACTCATTTCTTTCCTCTCTCCCAGCTCTGCGATGGGCTGTACTTTGCAATCGCACGATTGATTTATTGAACGCGTTCAAATTGTCTCTTGGCTTAATTCTCACTTATGTCAGTTCGATCAAAGTGAGTATACTCTAAAAGCCGTTGGATAAAGAGACTGGCCGGTTGGAAGCGTTTTCCGACGGCGTCTTTGCCATTGCGATTACGCTGCTGATCCTCGAAATCCGTGTGCCCAAGTTGGAACACCTGACCGATGTCGCGTTGGGCGTTGCTCTCCGCGGCTTGTGGCCATCGTTCGCGAGTTACTTCATCAGTTTCTTCGTTGTCCTGCTGATGTGGATGAATCATCACGAATTGCTGCGCCTGGTGCGGGGTGTGGATAATCCCTTGATGCTTTGCAATGGTCTGGTGTTGTTAATGGTTACTTTTGTCCCGTTCCCGACGGCAGTCCTCGCGCAATACCTGGGTACCCCGGCCACCGATACCGCAGCGGCATTCTACTGCGGAACCTTCGTCGTGATTGCCCTGACTTACAACGCACTGCTGGCGTCAGTGGCTCACAATCACCGTCTTCTGCACGGGCATCTGGAGAGCACGGCGATTCTGAAGATCCGCCGCACATACCACTTCGGATTGGCGGTATATGCCACTTCGACAGTGCTTTGCTTTTGGAATGGCTATGCTGGACTCGGCTTGAACGTGCTAATGCTGGGTGTTTGGTTGAGTCTTCGGTACCAGGAACCGGTGTCTTCATCGAAGTGACCTAATTCGCGATGGTGCGGCCCTGGGTTTGACACTGGAGGGATCAACTGAAATAATGAACACTGTTCACCATGGGCATTGCCGAACGTAGAGCGCGCGAGAAGGCTGGCATCAGACAGGAGATCCTGGATGCCGCCCGTGAACTCTTCGTCAAAGAGGGCTACGAGGCCACCTCGATCCGGAAAATTGCCCACAAAGCGGAATACTCGCCGGGTACGATCTACCTTTACTTCGAAGACAAGCAAGCCGTGCTGGAGGCGCTGGGGGACGAAATGTTCCGTCGTCTGGATCAGCGCATGCAGGCTATCGAACAGGATTCCTGGGGAGATCCCTTGGTCCGTCTACGGCGCGGGCTTCGTGTGTACATCGAATTCGGCCTCGAACACCCCCATCATTACTGCCTGGTTTTCATGCTGCCGCCGGAACAACTGTCCCGCCCCATGGATCCCTTGAAACTGCAGAATGCGATGGCTTCGTTCCAGCATTTGGTCGTTATGGTTCAGAGTTGTATGCAGGCGGGGAGCATCCCAGTTGGGGACCCGCAGGAGATCAGCCAGGCGCTGTGGGCGGGTGCGCATGGGATCACCTCGCTTTTGATCGCAAAGTGCGGCTTTCCCTTCATTGAACAGGGCCGGTTGATTGACCGTGTGCTTGAAACACTGATCGAGGGGATCCGAAACAAATAGTCTTTTTTTGCAACTATGATGAACACTGTTCATCTCATAGGCGTTGTTCAATACGGAGGCGTAAACTGTGAACTTTGTCGCATTTCAGATGCTGACCGGAGACAAGGCCAAATACTTCGGGCTCATCTTCGCCATTGCCTTTTCCACCTTCCTGATGTCGCATCAGGTCTCGATTTTTACCGGTTTGATGAACCGCACGCAGAGCCAGATTCTGGACATCAAAGACGCCGACGTATGGGTGATGGACCGATACACGCAATACCTGGATGAGGTCAAGTCGCTGACCGATCAGGATCTCTACAGAGTGCGCGGAGTAAACGGTGTCCAGTGGGCGGTGCCACTTTTCAAAGGTTCTACCAGGGCGAAGGCGCGAGACGGAGTCTTCCGGGCGGTGATCCTGCTGGGCGTGGATGACGCGTCACTGACGGGCGTGCCGCGCAAGATGCTGCTCGGCACCTACAACTCGCTGCGGGAACCGGATGCCGTGATTATTGACCAGGTGGCCTTCGAGTTCTATTTCCCGAACCAGGCGATGCGGCTGGGCGATACGCTCGAAATGAATGATCACCGGGTGAGGGTGGTCGGGATCTGTGATTCGGCCGCTCCGTTTCAGAATTTCCCAGTGGTTTACACGAGGTATTCGAATGCGCTCGGTTATGTCGGCCGGGAAAGAAATCTGCTCTCCTATGTTCTAGTAAAACCCTTGCCGGGCGTCACAGGAGAAGAAGTGGCCACGCGTATCAAGGCGGCTACCGGACTCGAAGCGCTCACTTATGAGCAGTTCGGCTGGCGGACCATCTGGTATTACATCGGCCACACCGGCATTCCCATTAACTTCGGCATCACCGTATTCATCGCACTGATCGTGGGCACTGTTGTCGCGGGCCAGACTTTCTATATCTTTACCATCGAGAATCTCAAGCAATTCGGGGCGTTGAAAGCGATCGGAGTCACTAACTGGCGCATCACGGGGATGATTTTGCTGCAGGCGTTTGTAGTGGGGGCAATTGGTTATTCGATCGGGATCGCGATGACTGCCGCGTTCTTTGAAACCACCAAGAACGTTCTGGATCTCCGCGGCTTTGTCTTACTTGGAGAGATCGCCGGCGGTACAGCCGTGGCGGTCTTTCTAATCGTAATCCTGGCCAGCCTCCTGAGCATTCGCAGGGTGTTGGTGCTGGAGCCCGCTGTCGTCTTCCGGGGATGAGGAAACATGGAAAATACTCAGGCAGTACTTTGCGCAAACGTGTTAAAGGAATTCGGCCAGGGGGAGAATAAAACGCCGGTCCTGCGCGGTGTGGACTACGGTGTGCCGTTCGGTGAAATGAATCTGCTGGTGGGGCCAAGCGGCTGCGGCAAGACCACGCTGCTCAGTGTGATTGCGGGGCTGCTGGATACGTCCGGCGGCAAGATCGAGGTGCTGGGCCGGGATCTAAGTCAGAGCGGGGAAGGGGAGCGCGTGAAATTCCGCCGCAAGAACCTCGGCTTCGTCTTCCAGCAATACAACTTACTTCCTTCGCTGACGGCTGCGGAGAACGCAGCGGTACCGCTCCTGGCGGCGGGGATGAAGAGAAAAGAAGCGGTGGACCGGGCTAAGTCCCTGTTGAGCACACTGGGCCTGGAGAAGCGTCTCAACGCACGTCCCAATGAGCTATCCGGTGGGCAGCAACAGAGGGTGGCTCTGGCTCGCGCTTTGGTGCATGATCCACGGCTGATTGTTTGTGATGAGCCAACATCGGCGCTCGATGAAAAGACAGGTCATGCCGTCATGGAGCTATTGATGAAAGCAGCCGTCCGTCCAGACAGGGCGATTGTGGTTGTCACTCATGATTCGCGGGTGTTTGATTTTGCCGACCGTATCAGCCATATGAACGATGGCGTGATAACGCACGTGGAAGTGAAAAGGAGATAGTTATGTTTACGAAATACGGAGTGCCGGTGATTGCCGGGTTCCTGCTTACGTTTGCAATCGTGAGCATGGTCAGAATGCGTCCAGTGCAGGCAAAGGCAGAACCACCTGTTTCTCCGCCCGTTGCACTCTATGCCAATCAAGTCGGGGCAGTGGGTCTGGTCGAAGCACGTACGGAAAACATACAGGTGAGCCTGCCTGTGCCGGGCTTGGTTACCAAAGTTGCTGTGGCGGCTGGTGACAACGTTCACAAAGGGCAGGTCCTGCTGGTTTTGGATGATCGCGACTTGCGTGCCGAATTGACGCTGCGCCAGGCTGCGGTTGCGGTCTCCCGGGCCCGGTTGGAGAAGCTGCGCAATTCCCCGCGTCCTGAAGACCTTCCGCCCGCTGAAGCGAAAGTGCATGAGGCGGAGCAGGTCCTCGCGGATACAGAGGTGCAGCTTCGATTGATTGAGGGCGTGAAAGATAAGCGTGCCATCCGTGAGGAGGATTTGCAGCGCCGCCGGCTTGCGGTCAAAGCCCAGCAGGCACGCTTGGAGGAAGCCCGGGCCAATCTCAAACTGCTGAAAGCAGGCACCTGGGCCCCGGACTTGCGTGTGGCCGAAGCGGAACTGGCACAGGCCGAACAACAGGTGAAGCGCATCCAGACCGATGTGGAGAGATTGACAGTAACATCGCCGATTGATGGTCAGATCTTACAGTGCAAAGTCCACGTTGGCGAATATGCACAGGCGGGCCAGTTACAGGTGCCATTAATGGTGATCGGTGCAGTAGATACCTTGCACGTGCGGGCGGATATTGACGAAGAAGATGCCTGGCGGGTTCGTGCAGGCGCGGCGGCGCAGGCCTCCATCCGCGGTAATGGAAGCGTGAAGTATCCACTGCATTTCGTTCGCTTTGAGCCCTATGTGGTGCCCAAGAAGAATCTCACCGGCGATAGTACAGAGCGCGTGGATACACGGGTGTTGCAGGCGATTTACGCGTTCGACAAGGGTGTGCCGTTGCATGTGGGTCAGCAGATGGACGTGTCGATTGAGGCTTCCACGCAGACTGGGGGAGGGAAGTGATGCGGACCCTGCTCATTGCACTCGCCGCCCTATCACTTTCTGCGGCGGATCTCCCCACGAAGTTTCGGAGCGCTGAGGGCACAGATTCCAGCGCCGGGGAACTCCGGGAATGGTGGAAACGTTATGGGGATCCGCAGTTGGATGCTCTCGTCGCCAAGGGGATAGCGGGGAACAAGGACCTGCAGATTGCCGCCTCCAGGGTGATCCAGGCCCGGACTTCCTCACGTGTGACCCGCGCAGACCAGTTGCCGGCCGTCAACAGTACAGGGAATGTCTCGCGCGTCCGTGGCGGCGTCAATCAAGGTGTCATCCACGCGCAAAGCGGCTCCAGTCTGATCTCGGCTTACGAAACGGGCGTCTTCCAGAACGGCTTTGACGCCAGTTGGGAACTCGATTTCTTCGGAGCCAAAAAGAATGCCACAAAGGCGGCTGTGGCGGATGCGAACGGTACCGAAGAGGCCCGGCGGAACGTTCTTCTAGTAGTACTTTCAGAAATCTGTCGTAACTACATGGAAGTGAGAGGGTTTGACAACCGGCTGGCAATCCTCCGTAGGAATGTTGCCTTGCAGCAGGACTCCCTCGATCTGATTCGCGTCCGTGCGGAAGCGGGTTTGGCAACGGGGCTCGATGTGGAACGGCAAGCCGCTCTTGTGGCGGCTTCGCAGGCCAGTGTGCCCGTGCTGGAGGCGGGACGTGCAGAGGGTGTGTACAAGCTCGCCGTGTTGCTTGGACAAACACCCGGCCAGTTGGATTCCGAATTGAAGAACGTTGTGAAGCTACCCGTACCGCCAGCTGTCATCTCCACGGGGTTGCCATCGGAATTGCTGGTGCGCCGTCCCGATGTTCGCGAGGCGCAAGAGGCAATTGTGGCGCAGGTGGCTAGGTATGGGGTATCCCGGGCCGATCTGTACCCCAAGATCCGGTTGACCGGCACGATGGGCCGGCAAGCCGCCAGCGTGGACGGGTTGACGCTGGGTGGCGGAAACTTCTTCAGTTTTGGCCCCAGCGTTTCTTTGCCGGTCTTTTCCGGCGGTAGGATCAAGGCCAACATTGCGCTTCAGGATGAGAAGCTGCAGAGTGCAAAGTTGCAGTATGAGGCTGTGGTGCTGGCGTCCATGCAGGATGTGCAGATAGCGCTGACGGCGTATGACCGCGAACAGGAGCGTTTGCGCAGGTTGTCGGAATCCGCGGACGCGAGCCGGAAGGCCGTGGAACTGTCGCAAGAACTGTACTCGCGTGGCCTGGCGGATTTTCTTTCCGTACTGGATGCCCAGCGGTCATTGCTGGAGACAGAAGCGCTGCTGGAGGAGAGCCGCGTGGCCGTGGTGACGGATTCGGTGGCTCTATTTAAGGCCCTGGGTGGCGGGTGGAACTAAATTAGACATAATATATGTTATCAGTACCGAACAGCTTGTTCAGCCATTCCAACCCCGAATCCCATCGCACCCCTGTTTATACTGGATGAATGTTGAAAGCTACCGGGAAGATCTGGCGTAATGGCGAATTCATCGCCTGGGACGACGCCAAGATCCACGTCCTCTCCCACGTTGTGAGCTATGGCAGCTCGGTGTTCGAAGGCATCCGCTGCTATGAGACCGCAAATGGTCCCGCGATTTTCCGTCTGCAGGAGCATGTTCGCCGTCTGGTGGATTCCGCAAAGATCTACCGCATGGACACGTTTTCCTTCACCCGTCCTCAGCTTGAGGAGGCCATGCTTGAGCTGGTCCGCGTCAACGCACTCAAGAGCTGCTACATTCGCCCGATTGCCCTTCGTGGCTACGGTGAAATCGGCGTGCTCGGCACCAAGAACCCGGTCGATATTTATCTCGCCTGCTGGGAATGGGGCAAGTATCTCGGTGAAGAAGCTCTGGCACAGGGTGTGGACGTTTGCATCGCCAGCTGGACCCGCATGGCACCCAACACGCTTCCGGCGCTGGCCAAGGCTGGTGCGAACTACATGAACTCGCAACTCATCAAGATGGAAGCCGTGGCCAACGGTTACTCCGAAGGCATCGCGCTCGATTCCAGCGGTCAGGTCAGCGAGGGCTCCGGCGAGAACCTTTTCGTGGTGCGCGATGGCAAGATCGTTACGCCGCCGCTTGGCGCATCCGTGCTGCCCGGCATCACACGCGATACGATTCTCACCCTCGCCCGCGAGATGTCGATTCCCATCGTGGAAGCCAACATCCCCCGGGAACTGCTCTACATCGCCGACGAAGTCTTCTTCACCGGCACCGCGGCGGAAGTGACGCCGATCCGCTCTATCGACCGCATTACGATTGGCACCGGCAAGCGCGGCCCCATCACCGAAAAGCTGCAGACGGAATTCTTCGCCATTGTGAACGGCAGCAAGCCGGACATGCATGGCTGGTTGACCAAAGTCTAAGCTCGCTGTTACCAACGGCGCCGGGCTGTGTCTATACTGACGCAATGCAACCGATCCGGCGCCGCTTCCTTGCCCTGAGTGCAGCCTCTGTTGCAGCCTCCGCGACTACCCAAAAGGCTGACACGATTCTGTACAACGCCACCATCCACACGATGGACCCGGCAAATCCAGAAGCAAACGCCATTCAGCAGGTGATCCGCGAAATCGCGCGCCAGGACAAGATGATCGTTCGCGTCTATGAACGCCTCTTATGCCTACCACCACGGCGGGAAAATGAAGGAGTATGGCCCGGAGCGTCTAAACCGGATGTTCGCAGTGCGCAGCTTTCTGGATGCCGGCATCCCGGTCACACAGGCTTCCGATTATCCGCCCGGTCCATTCGAGCCGATGATGGCGCTTCCAATCTTCCGTCACGCGCGCCGATGACAAGGGAAACGTCTGGGGCCCCAAAGCAGCGCGTTCGGCGGCAAGTGGGACTTTGAGGGGTAGGGCACTTCCCTGCCCGCTTATTCGTACCGCAGGGCTTCCACAGGGTCCAACCGGGCGGCTTTGACCGCTGGCCAGACGCCAAAGAAGATCCCTACCGCGACGGATACGCCGAAAGCGGTCACGACGGCCCACGTGGGAACCGTGGTCTTGATGGAAGGCACAAGAGCGCCGACCAGCAGGGTGATCAGTATCGCGATCACAATGCCCAGCAAGCCACCAACTCCGGTCAGGGTGCTTGCTTCCGCCAGGAACTGGCCAATGATGTCAAACCGCCTTGCTCCGAGAGCCTTCCGAACTCCAATCTCGCGGGTCCGCTCAGTGACGCTCACCAGCATGATGTTCATCACACCAATGCCGCCCACCAGCAGGCCCAGCGCCGAGATCGCGATGGAGATCAGCACGACCAGTCCCGTGATGTTGTCAAACTGTTGCACAATCTGATCGGGTGTGGAAAGCGAGTAATCGGCTTCATCCTTCGGCTTGAGGTGGCGCAACCGGTGCATGATGGCATCCACTTCGTCCGGAGCATCCTTGCGCATGCCCTGTTTGGCTTTACAGGTGATCATGTAACGGTCCACTTGTGGATACCGGCTGTGGGCTGTTTTCATGGGAATCGTCACCTGCGTATCGAGACCGTTCTGCCCGAAGAAGCCGCCTTTGGCCTTGGCGTTCACACCCACAACAGTGTATTCCGCGCCGTCCAGCATGAAAGTGCGCCCCACGGCGTTGCCATCCGGATAGAGCGTCTGTGCGATGTCGAAACCGAGCACGGCAACGTGGGCTGTGCGGTTGTTTTCTTCTTCCGTGAAGAAGCGGCCCTGGTCAAAATCACGCGGGGCAAGCTCCATGTAATTCGGTGTCTGGCCCACGATGCTGAGCGTGTCGGACTCGAAACCCGGCACCTTGGCGGTAATCACCTGGCCATTGATGGCACCGGGAATATAGAGCACCAGGCCAACCTCTGCGATGGTCCCCGCGGCACGTTTGATGCCGTCGACATACTCGGGCTTGAGCGCACGGCGCTTCCGCTCCTTTTCTGAACCCTGCTGGCCGGGGTCGCCACTCGTTTTGAAAATGAAGACGTTGTCCGGGCCCAATTCATCAAAGAATGTCACAATTCCCGCACGTACGCCCGTCAAAAGTGAAGCAACCACGACGACCGTCGTGATGCCGATGACGATACCGAGGATGGTGAGTCCAGACCGGAACTTGTGGGTCCAGACGCCCTCCAGTGCCATAAGTACGTTTTCCCTGGGAGAAAGCATGATCTTCCTTTATTCCGATCTCAACGCTGTAATGGGGTCCAGGCGTGCCGCGCGCGAGGCTGGGTACCAGCCGCTGACCACGCCCACAGCTCCCGAAACAAATACGGAAAGCAAGACATAAGCAGGTGGCACGCGCAATGTTACGTTCAGCACGACGGCAAGGATGGCTGTCAACCCGGCACCGATACCCACACCAATCGCACCTCCTGCGGCCGCCATCAGCAGCGACTCAATCAGGATCTGAGAGAGGATGTTGTACTGCGTGGCGCCGAGAGCTTTGCGTATGCCGATTTCACGGGTCCGCTCGGTCACACTTACCAGCATGATGTTCATGATGACGATTCCCCCGACCACGAGCGAAATCAGAGTTACCGGGACCACAATCACGGTAATAATGGAAAGCAACTGGTCAATAAAACCACGGATTGCGTCGGGTGTCAGGAAGTCAAACCGGTCCGGCTCGCCAGGCTTTTGGTGAAACTTGGTGCGCAGCGCGGAACGTGTGGCATCGAGAGCCGCATCCATCGTGAGGCCGCTTTCCTTCTTTGGGCGGCCGAAGAGCCCGAATCCGTTCCCCGGACCGTAAAGCCGGTTGAAAGCCGTGGCCGGAATGTAGGCCGATTTATCCTGACTGCGCCCGAAGGCGGAGCCCAATCGTTCCTGCACGCCAACGACTGTGAAGTCGAGATTCTGGATCTTGAAGGTCTTGCCGATGGGCGAACTCACTGTCGGAAACAGGATGGTCTTGACGTCATCGCCGATGACTGCAACGAACTCGCCGTTCTTGTCTTCCTGTTCGGTAAAAAAGCGGCCGTCCACCACGGTGATATCGCGGATATCCACCATGTTCGCCGAGACGCCAATAATGGAGGTCTCTTCGCAGATCACACTGTTCCGCTTGGTATCCCCGATTTGGTTGCGGTACGGACTGTAGATGACCTTTTCGGCATTGATGTCGTTGAGGTACTTGTTCTCATCGGCGGTCATGCGCTTGTTGTATTTGAGCTTGGCAAAGGTCTCTTTCCGGGTCATGCGTCCGCTGGCGGCGATCTGCGCGATCAGAAACGACTCGCTGCCGAAGGCCTTCGCCGTGCTCTGTTCGGCATAGATTCCCAGGCCGTCAATCGCGGAACCGACGAGAATGACACTGGCGACGCCGACGATGACGCCGAGCAGGGTCAGGAAGCTGCGGAGCTTGTGGGCAATGATGGAGTCCCAGGCGAGGGAAAGCGCGCTGAGGAGCTCATACCGGGTGGAGGGCATGTCTTTCCAGAGTAACGTAAGATGAAGGCTGCAAGTTCGGACCAATCCTGCGCTCATGATTCAAAAACTGATACGAATTCTTCTGGCGGTCGAATTCCTGGTGGCGCTGCCCGCGGTGTTCTCTCTGTGGTCGCAGGCAGGCGGGCAATATCACCTCGATTTGATGTTCTGGCCATGGAAGCTGGGGCTGGGTTTGGCTGCGGCCGGATTGTTCACGGCGTTGACGGCGGAGTGGGTGCGGAGCCACGGGAAATGGACACGGCGGGGTATTCTGCTGGTGTCCATGCTGCTGACGGTGATGCTGGCAGCGGGGGCGGTGACATATTATTACCACCTCAATGAGCCGCCCCCGGATGAGGGCGATGACGGGCAGACGCAATTGACGCGGGGGTAAGGGGATGCGGTGCGCAGCGGACCGCGAAAAGGTTTCTGAGAAATTCTCCGGGGCCGGCGCACTCTCATACCGATGCAAGCAAACAAGAACCACTGGCGCACTTCACCCACCATTTGTGCGCTGAGCGATGAAGAGCGGCACTTGGGACACGTCGTGATGACCGGCGGACAGTGGGTGGCCTACGATGGCACACGCTTGAGTCAGGAGAGCGCTACATTCCGGGTGATCGGAACATTCCTCAACCCGGCAGCGGCGATGCGTGCGGTGGAGGCGATTGCCTGCGCGGGCCGGGAGACAATGTTACTGCCGGTTTGTTGATTTGTATAGCCACTTCTGTGGACTACCTTCTAAAGACCCAAATCAACTCTCGGATCGTCAGTCCTCCGACTGTTCCGGTTCAGCGGCTCTCTGCTCTCATCACAATTCGTTAGTGCGCCCCGGCAATTTTGAAGCTTTCGAGCAGGTGGCGATACGCTGGATAATCCGGTAACTGCTCGATGGGCCAGTTGGACGAACTCACCGAGACCTTGAAGTACGCGCTCTCCGTCACCAGGTATGTAGACTCCATTTGTAATTCTTGATTCGCATACCTCACTGTCAGGGCTTGCAATTGTCCGATTTTGACTGGGGCCTCTTTGACGATAGGATTCTGATTCGTGTGGCGGAGAGCCGAGAGCCGTTCGGTGATATTCCTTCCCCGCAGAGGGTCCGTCATGCTGGATACGATCACCCAGTTTCCACTCACGGGGTTCGAAAACGACACGGCGTCACCAGGTGCCTGACACCCTGCAGGGCAACTGTTGTGAACCTTCCATGTCGACGGATACTCCACTGACCAACCAAACCTTTCGTCTACGTAAGTCGACCAGGACTTTACTGGCGTTGGGGGCGGCGGGGGCGCAGGCAGAGGTGTTGGAACACTGACACAGGCCTTTCCGGTACCCGCCAAAGAGCGGGCAGCATTTTGTGCCAGCGGCCAAATGGGAAGTTCTTTCGGACTCTGCAAAACCTCCAGTTCCGGAACCCAATCTTCCGGCTCCTGCTTCGGTTTGTGCGTGTCCAGGTCGAGGTTGACCACCTTACCCCGCAGCGCCTTGCCATTGGTGATTTTCCAGTTTTCGAGCCGGCTGAGATTGCCCGGAAGTACATTGATCGTACGGTTGAGCGAACGGAAGTTCCCCTTGGCATCCAGAGTATAGAGATCGAAGGCGGCCCAATCCCCGGCACCGGGATCGTCGGGCGTTGTCACGTAAACACGGGCTATTCGATTCCCGTTGTACTCAATTTTGCCTACCAGCGCCCCCGCTTCCTGCTCGTCCGCCCATTTGCGTTCGTTGTCATAGAGGCACCACTGCTCATCCTTCGTGAGGAAATACAGTGGACGCGCGGAGGGTTGCTGCGCCTGCAACAACAGGTCAGGCACCAGCAGCAGAATCAGGCCGGTGATGAAGCGCGGACGTTTCATCGCCCCAGGCAAACCGATATCAGACATGTGGGGGAAGATAGCACACCCCGCGCAACTCTCTTCCCCTGTAAATATTTTCCTGAGAACTTCCCCGCCCCGCCCCACTTACTAGATTGGAGAATCGCGCCCGGACGTGGTAACCGCGGACCACATCGTCGCTGCATTGCTCATCCCTCTCGCCGTTTGGATTCTTCTCAACGGCTTGGACGACTTTGTCATCGACATTGCCGCAGCGTGCAGCTACTGGAAGCTCACGCTGCCCTCCGAGGCAGACCTGGACGCGGTTCCCCAACGGCAAATGGCCATCTTCGTCGCCCTGTGGAAAGAACACAGGGTCATCCAGAAGATGATCGAAAACAACGTTACCCAGGTGCGTTATGACAATGTCGAGTTCTTCATCGGCGTTTATCCCAATGACGGACCCACCGTCTCCGCCGTCAAAGAAGCCTCATCAAAATATCCGAACGTTCACTACGCCATCCTGCCGCATGACGGACCGACCTCCAAGGCCGATAACCTCAACTGGATCTTCCAGCGCATGCTGTTGTTTGAGCAGGACCACGGCATCCGGTTTGACATGGTCCTGACGCATGATGCCGAAGATCTGATGGACCCCGACGCACTGCGCTGGATCAATTACTACGCGCAGTGGAACGAAATGGTGCAGATTCCGGTGCTGGCACTGCCTACGCCGGTGAAGGAAATATCGCACGGCGTCTACTGCGATGAGTTCGCGGAATTCCAGTTCAAAGACATGCACGCACGGCAGTGGATGGGCGGTTTCATTCCGTCGAACGGCGTGGGCACCGGCTTCTCCCGCAAGGCCCTGGAAGCTCTTGCGGCTGCACATAATAACAGGATCTTCGAACCCATCTGTTTGACTGAGGATTATGAAAACGGTTTCCGCATCCGGCGCATGGGGATGCCGCAAAAATTCATTCCCATCATGATCCGGCACGGGCGGCCCATCGCCACACGCGAATTTTTCCCGCGGGATTTTCATTCGGCGGTGAGGCAGCGCAGCCGCTGGGTCACGGGCATCACCCTGCAATCGTGGGAGTTTCACGGCTTCCATGAGACGCTGCGTTGGGCCTACTGGTTCTGGCGCGACCGCAAAGGCGTGATCGGCAACCTGGTCACACCGCTCACCAATGTGATCTTCGTCTACGGGTTCCTCACCTGGCTCTGGGCACAAGCGATGCATCAAGCCTGGGGGCTGGCGTCAGTGGCCGCGAACACTTGGCAAGCCTGCGCTGCGGGGCTCGGTTTGCAGGTCTTTCATGTGGGTATCCGTTGTTGGTGCAGCAACCGGATCTATGGGTTGCAGTTTGCCTGCTTCGTGCCGGTCCGCGTGATAGCGGGCAACTGGATCAACTTCTTCGCCACCTGGAAGGCGGTGCAGACCTACACCATTTGTAAGATCACCGGCAGACCATTGCGATGGGTCAAGACAGAGCATAACTATCCGAGCCGCAGTGCCCTGGTGACCGAACGCAAACCACTCGGCGAAGTGCTGACCGGGTCGCAGTGGATCACCAAAGAGCAGTTGGCAGAGGCGCTGGCGCGGAAGCCCGCAACACAGAAACTTGGTGAGTATCTCATCGCACGCGGCTGGATGAATGAAGACGATCTCTACGCGGCATTAAGTCTGCAATCCGGGTTGCCCTGCGGCAGGCCGGACGAGGAAACCGTATCTCCGCCCGTCACGCGTTCCCTGCCAATGACGATCGTGAAGAAGTGGCAGGTGTTGCCCTTTCGGATCGCCGGTGGCGAACTCTACATTGCCGGACCGGACCCGCCATCGCCCGCCATGGAGTCTGACCTTCGCCGGTTCACCCGATTCGAAATCCGATTCCAACTCCTGAAGCCGGCCGACTTTCAAGAACTGCAGGAACGGTATCTTTGAAGTATGCGCGCAAACCCGCTCGATTACCTTGGCAGCCAGGTCGCTGAATGGAAGCAGGCCGGAACCTACAACAATCTCCGCATCCTGCAAGGCCCCAGCGCCGCCGAATCCCGTTATGACGGCCATGAGGTCATCAACCTCGCCTCAAACAATTACCTGGGACTCACCACACATCCAAAACTCATTGAAGCCGCCCTCGAGGCCACCCGCAAATATGGCGCGGGCTCCGGTGCCGTCCGCACCATCTGCGGCACCATGGATTTGCATATGCAACTGGAGGAGCGCATTGCGAAGTTCAAGAATGTGGAAGCTTGCGTTGTCTTCCAATCGGGCTTCACGGCAAATGCGGGCACGGTTTCCTCCGTTCTGACTCCGGAAGACCACGTGATTTCAGATGCGCTCAATCACGCCAGCATCATCGATGGCTGCCGGCTGTCGCGCGCCAAAATCCATGTCTTTCCCCACAGCGACATGAAGGTGGCGGAGGAAAAACTGGCGGCGCTCGAAGGAGTTCCAGGCAGAAAATTGCTCATCACAGACGGCGTTTTCTCCATGGATGGCGATATCGGCAACCTGCCGGCGCTGGTGGAACTGGCCGAGAAGTATGGCGCCATCATGATGGTCGATGACGCCCATTCGTCCGGCGTTCTGGGCCGCAATGGCCGCGGCACGATCGACCACTTTGATCTGCATGGACGCGTCGATATTCAGGTCGGCACGCTCTCGAAGTCGATTGGCGTTCTGGGTGGTTATGTCTGCGGTTCAAAGGACCTCATCGAATATCTTTACCAGCGGGCCCGGCCGTTTCTGTTCTCCACGTCGCACCCGCCCTCAGTTGCAGCGTCGTGCCTGGCTGCCTTCGACATTCTGGAAGAAGAGCCTGAACGCATTGAACAGCTGTGGGTGAACGCACGGTACTTCAAGGCCGGCCTGGTGGATGCCGGGTTTGATACAGGCATCAGTGAGACCCCCATCAATCCCGTGATTGTCGGAGACACCGCGCTCGCGCATCGCTTCTCACGCGAACTGTTTGAAGCTGGCGTGCTGGCCACGGGTATCGGCTTCCCCACTGTCGCGAAAGACAAAGCGCGCGTGCGCACCATCGTCTCTTCGACCCACACCAGAGCCCAGTTGGACCGTGCTTTGGACGTATTCCGCACCGTTGCCAAAAGAATGTCCATTCTTTAATACTCGAAATCGAAACATTCCTGTAATTTCCGGCGTACTATAGGCCTTGATACGACGACTGCACTGGATTTTGACACTCCTCTGTTTCGCCGCAACAACCCACGGGCAAACACCTGTCGCACAGGTACGTTTGACGACACAGGTGTCCTCGGTGGCCTCCGTTCCGGGCCTGGATATTCAAGCTGAGGTCATCGCCCCAGTTCGATTCGGAGATGGCGTTCTGCTGCCCGCGGGCACGGTTCTCCATGGCACCGTGATGAACCGCCATGCCACTGGACTCGGGATCGTTCATGAACGCGCCTCAGTGTGGCTGGAATTTCACGAATATGAGTTGCCGAACCACCGCGTCTACCCAATTATCGCGAGGGTGGAAAAGGTGGATAATGCCCGCGAATCAGTCACCAAGGATGGAAAGATCCGCGGTATTCTCGCGGCGGATAGTCCGCAGCAGGTCTTGAACGGTGTTTGGACTGTTCCCAGCCGCTCCCTGTTCCAGCGGGCGACAATAGGTCTTACCGGTGCCAGTGAAAAAGCCTGGCGAAGTTACGCGCCCGGCCCGATTGGCGCGATTGGTCTGTTCGGCTTGCGTTGCGCGTTGTTCCGACTGCCGGACCCGGAGATACGCCTGCCCGCCGGCACGGAATTGCAACTGCGCCTGGTCAATCTCCCGACTGATGTGCCGCTCTATGAGTTGCCGGAGGAAATCCAGGTTCCAGAGCGCATCGCATCCGCTCTAACCGCCTTGCCAGTCGAGGTCACGAAGCCTGAAGGCGCACCGGTGAAAGACATCATCAACGTTGCCTTCGATGGCACAGCGGAACAGGTGCAAAACGCCTTCCTGACCGCGGGCTGGAGCACTGCCGAAGACATTACGAAACATTCGGTGGCCGAGGAATACCAGGCCTTCACGCAGAAGCGTGGCTATGCCCGTGCGCCTGCTTCTCTGCTGCTTTACCGCAATCGTGAACCGGATTTCGTCTTTGAGAAATCCCTCAATAACGTGATGTACCGCCATCACATCCGCGTCTGGAAAGAGGATGTGAATGGCCACACGGTCTGGGTTGGCGCGGCGACACACGACATTGGCGTTGGCGCGGACCTGCGCAAGGTGAAGTTTACGCACCGGATTGACCGGGCCATCGATGAAGAGCGGCAGAAAGTGGTGGATGATATCGCCTATTCCGGTTGTTCCACGGGAACCGGGTATGTCGCGCGCCCTGATATCAAAGCCCCGGGCATCATGACGGATAAACGACTCGCCTACTTGGAACTGCACTCGTGCGAGGCGACACGGCGAGGCCTGACCTTTTCCACCCCGGTAGGCAGGACGGCACGGCTGGCGGCAATTGCGCGGCGGATCATCCTCGAAAGCCGCCAATACGTGGAACGTGAGAACTCAGTATTCTGGATGTACCGCGTCACCAAGTGGACGCGGGCAGCGCTGCGAAAAGCACCCCCGGCTTAAATTTCGCCCGCGACTGTGCCCCGCAGAACGCTGCCATCCGGCCCCTGGATGCGTAAATGCACCAGCCGGTTCGGCATATAGGGCATATCCAGGTTTACCTTCAGGAAGTTATCGGTCAGCGCCGTTCCCGGGGGATCCATGGTGACTGCGGTCAATTCCCTGCCCGAAAAAGATTGGCGGAAGGCGAAATTCTTCTCATCCGCAAGTTCCCGCAGTACCTTGTTGCGCGCCTTGCGGACATGCATGGGAACTTTACCCTCCATCTCCGTGGCTGGCGTACCCGGCCGTTCCGAGTAAGTGAAGACATGCAGATACGTGAATGGCATGGCGGCGATGAAGGCTCTCGATTCCTCGAATAACTCATCGGTCTCACCAGGAAAGCCAGTCATCACATCAGCGCCTATGGCGGCATCCGGCATCCAGGAACGCGCCTTGCTCAACCGGTCGGCATAATGGCGAGGCCGGTATTTGCGATGCATTTTCCGCAGGATCGTATCGGATCCCGATTGCAATGGCGCATGGACGTGCTTGGCGATGCGGGGCGATTCGGCCATCAGACCGAGCAGGTCATCAGTGAAATCCATCGGCTCCACGGAACTGAGGCGGATCCGCTGGATATCGGTCTCCTGTAACAGGCGGCGGATGAGATCCGCGAGCCGCATGCCAACGCCCGCTTCCCTGCCCCAGCGCCCCAGATTGATCCCGCTGAGCACGACCTCCTTGTAGCGCGTGGCCAGACTGCGCACCTGCTCTACAACGTCGTCCGCGGGTACGAAGCGGCTCTTCCCCCGCACATAAGGAATTACGCAGAAGGAGCAGCGGTTGTGGCAGCCATCCTGGATCTTGAGATTGGGACGCGTCCGGTCTGACGTGGAATCCAAAATCGGTGCGGTCAGAATTTCGCGGGTATCAAAGATATCGCCGGTCAGGATTTGTCCGTGATACTCCATGGCGCCAGAGACCAGATCGGCAATCTGGGTCTTGTGTGAATTCCCGACGACCCATTCCACGCCTTCCATCCGCGCCAGATCGTCGGGAGCCCTTTGCGCATAACAGCCGGTGACGAGAATCTTCGCCGCAGGGTTCTCCCGCCGAACGCGGCGGATCGTCTGCCGCGCATCATCATCCGCGTTCTGTGTGACGGTGCAGGTGTTGAGGATGACCACTTCCGCTTCCGCCCGCTCGCCAGCCTCACTGAGGCCACGGGCTGCCAATTGCGCTTCAAGCGCAGCGCCATCAGCCTGGGTTGCACGACAACCGAAATTTTGAACAAAGAAACGCATGGACGGCAACCTTCAGTTTCGCAGAAGCGCACAGGCCGCCGTCCGCAGCATGAATAGGGTCAAGCAAGGCGATACGCGGGCGGCGCGCCGCACCCTTTGGGCTCAATGGCCCGCCCGTATAATGGTGGTATCGCAAATGGGTGAATCGAGCGTATTGTGGCTGCGGGTTGCGGCGGGTCTGTATTCGCTCGGCTTGCTGCACGCGATCATTATGGTCGTCCGGCAGCACGAGGGGATTTTCAAGGTCGCCTTTGGTGCGTTTGGACTGGCGGCAGTCTTCCAGTTGGTTTCGCTGGTCGAGATCGGCATTGCGCAACACCATTTCCCGGCCAACAATGTATTTGAGACGCTTTCGATCTGTGCTCTGGCTGTGACCATCGGGTTTCTCGCCACGTGGTTCCGCTTCAAGACTGCCAGCCTGGCGGTGTTCATCTTCCCGCTCGTATTTGCCATGACGCTGGTCTCGGCCCTCGGCGGCCCGGCGTCGTCCTGGTCGAATCCCACGCTGCGCAGCACCTGGCTGATTGTCCACATCGTTCTCTCGCTGCTGGGTTATGCGTCGCTGCTGTTCACTGCCGTTGCTGCCATCGCCTACCTGCTGCAGGAGCGCCAGTTGAAGACGAAGCAGCCGAAGAACTTTTCCCGTTTTCTGCCCCCGCTGGGCATGCTGGATGATCTGATTTTCCAATCCCTTGGCGCGGGCTTCGTCTTCGTGACGGCCAGCATGATCGTGATCACCATCTGGGCCTACAAGGAGTACGGCACAGCGTGGCTGGGCGACAGCCGCATTGGCCTTTCTTTCATCACGTGGGGAATCTATCTGGCGCTGGTGTTCTTCCGTGTCAGCCTCGGCTGGCGGGGGCGCAAGACCGCCATCCTCGCGATTGCTGCCGTGTTTCTTTCCGCCGCCACATGGGTCGCGCATTCCAACCTGAAGGGGTTGATGCACGGATGAAGATCACCGTCCTGGGCTTGAGCCACAAGACCGCACCCGTTAAGGTCCGTGAGGATTTCGCGTTCAAAGAAGACATGCTGCCGAAAGCCCTGCAGGATTTGCAGCGTCTCGGGGCTTCGGAAGCTGTCATCGTATCTACATGCAACCGCGTGGAAATCGCAGTGACTGCGGATAACGGCTCCGGTTCCCGCGAAATCGTCAGCCGTTTCGTGCAAGAGTGGAAAGGCGGCAGTGCGAAATTCGACGGCCACCTGTACACGCTGGATCACGAGGACGCTATTCATCACCTGTTCCGCGTCGCTTCGAGTTTGGATTCCATGGTGGTTGGCGAGCCGCAAATCCTCGGCCAGATGAAGGCTGCCTATCAGATTGCCAAGCAGGAAGGCACGCTCGGCGGGTTGCTTGAAAACGTGATCACGCACGCGTTTGGGGTCGCGAAGCGGGTCCGGACGGAAACCGGAATTGGGCAGATGGCTGTTTCCGTCAGTTATGCCGCGGTGGAACTGGCGCGTAAGATCTTTGGTTCGCTGAAGGGCAAGTCTGTCATGATTGTGGGCTCGGGAAAGATGGGTGAACTGGCTGCCCGTCACCTGCGCCGCAGCGGTGCCGAGAAGATTCTCGTTACCAACCGGACGTGGGAGCGGGCACTGGAGTTTGCCCGTATCTTCGATGGAACCGCCGTGCCGTATGACCGCTTCAAGGCAATGCTGCATGAGGTGGATATTGTCATCGCCTCCACCGGCGCGGATCACTATCTGATTCTGCCCGAAGATATGCGGCGGGCAATTGCTGCGCGCAAGAACAAGCCGATGTTTCTGATTGATATCGCTGTTCCGCGTAACATCGACCCTGTGGTCAACCAGATCGGCGGCGTCTTTCTCTATGACGTGGATGATCTGGAAGGCGTAGTTACTGCCAACATCCAGGAGCGGGCGAAACAGGCGGAAGACGCCGAGCGGATTGTTCGTGACGAAGTCGATCAGATGATGATGCGGCTGAAGATAGAACAGGTCAAACCGACCATCGTCAGCCTGCAGGGTCAGTTGGAAGAGATACGCCTTGGGGAAGTGACCAAACTCTTCCGTAAAGCTCCCGGACTAACTCCAGAGCAGCAACAGGCCGTTGAGGCAATGACGAAATCTATCATCAATAAGATCGCGCATGGTCCTATTTCCGAGTTACGGAAAAACGCAGCGACGCCCGACGGTGAGCAGGTGATCGATGCGATCCGGCGGGTCTTCCACCTGCAGGAGTAGACCCTTCTTCCGGCCCTGCAGCATCAGGCCTGTGATAGCGTATGCGCCATGGGTCTTTGGAAATCTGCTCTGCCTGCTCTCATAGCAGCGTCACTATTTTCACAAACTTCAGGTGTCATTGTCGGTCATGTAACCGATCCCTCCGGCGGGGCCGTGGCGGGAGCGAAGATTGAGCTCGAAAATGCCAACACCGGCCTCAAGACGGCTGCAACGGCTTCCGCGCAGGGCGACTATATTCTGCCACTCGTGGAACCAGGCACTTACAAGCTGAGTGCCACGGCCAAGGGCTTCAAAGCTGCGGTCCGCACGGGTGTCGTGATCCTGGTCAACCAGACCGCTCGTGAGGATATTGCGCTCGCTGTTGGCGATGCCGCGACCTCCGTGCAGGTGGAGGCCAGTGTGCCGCTGGTGCAATCGGAAACGTCCTCCATTGGCCAGGTGGTTGATGGCGCACAAGTCAACCAGATGCCGCTCAACGGGCGTGATTCCATTTACGCACTGCTGGCAACGGTGCCGGGTGTGCAGAATTCGGGCTCAAATCCGATGATCAGCGGTTCGGCTTACCGCGGTGGAACCTCCATGACAGTGGATGGGGCCAACAATGATGACGCGTTGAACGAACGCATCAACCTGCCAGTTCCCTCGCTCGACACGGTCTCGGAATTCAAGGTCTTGACGAACGGTTCGCCTGCCGAATTCGGCAAACCGGCGCAGGTGATCGTGGTGACCAAGGGCGGCGGCAACAAGATCCACGGCAGCCTTCTCGAATTCAACCGCAACAACGTGCTGGCGGCCAAGAGCCATGCGGCGCAGTTGATCGACAAGCCACCTTACAAGCGCAATGAATACGGCGGGTCCGTTGGTGGACCGGTCAAGAAGAACAAGCTCTTCTATTTCAGCTCGTTTGAAGGCCTGCGGTTGGTGCAATACACGCTCACGCAGGATAGTGTTCCCACCCCGGCGATGAAGACTGGTAACTTCGCCGGTATTTATGCGATTAAAGATCCTCTGGCCGGCGGGGCACTGTTCCCCGGCGCGGTGATTCCGCCTACGCGCATCAGTCCCGTGGCAACCACTCTGCTGCAATTTATTCCGAATCCAAATCAGGCCGGCAGTTCGAACGGACTGGGCGTGAACCTGGCCGTCAACGTACCGACTACCCAGCCGAACGACCGGTTTTCCACGCGGGCCGATTACCAGATTTCCTCCAAAGACACGCTCAATGTCCGCTATTACTGGGTGAATAACGGCCCTTATGTCAGTGCCACGGGCGGCGGCATTCTGACCGATAACTGGGGCGGCTTTGGCCTGACCAGCAAGAACCTTTCCTCCAGCTACACGCGCATCCTGACCCGATCCCTGGTGAATGTCTTCGGCTTCAATATCAATTACTGGCAGGATTACCGCACTCCGCAAAACAGCACTTTCAATCCGAACAGCATTATTCCGCAGGATCCGGCTCCCCAGATGGGACTCGGCGGTGTCCCCACCATCACCATGAGCGGTTTCACCACAGTGCAGGATCAACCGGGCTCCGCCGATGTGAATCACAACCAGACGATTACAGATTCGCTCAACTGGCAGCAGGGCAGACATGCCCTGAAAGTTGGCTTGAGCCTGACGCGTATCTCGGCGGTGAACCGTCAGAACTCGGCTCCTTACCGTGGTTCCTTTACGTTCAATGGCACCTACAGCGGCGAGTCGTTTGCTGACTTCCTGATGGGTAACATCACCAGCAGTTCGTATAACACCAGTAACTTCACCATGGATGATGTGAATTACCGCACGGCATATTACTTCCAGGATGACTGGCGCGCGACCTCCCGCCTCACTGTGAATATTGGTGTGCGCTATGAGTATTCCACGCCGTGGGAGAAGCGGAATGACCTTTCCATCTGGTCACAGGCGCTCAATCAGTTGATTGTGATTCAGGGTAACTCCGTACCGGCGTTTCAGGGCATTGTCCCGACTGTTTCTGGCAAGAGCCTGGGGATGACCAACAGCAATTACATCAATCTCGGCAAGAAGAATTTTGCACCGCGTGTGGGTCTGGCATACCGGCCCTTCAATACCTCCCGCTTTGTTGTGCGGGCCAGTTACGGGATCTTCTATAACCCGATGTCCGAATATGATGACCAGATTGATGCCCGTGACCTCGGCTTGAATCCGCCCTTCCGCGCCACTTACGTCTTCAACGGCACCGCCGGTGTTCCCACCATCACCTGGGCGAATCCCTTCCCGGGCATCGGCACCACGACCGGCACGGCGAACCCCTCCGTCTACGGGATCACGCCGAATTTCCACGCCGGATACGAACAGAACTGGAACTTCACCACGGAATGGGAAGCACTGCGCGGCTATGTGGTGCGCACGAGTTATCTGGGCAGCAAAGGCACGCATCTGCCGATTACGATCGATGTCAATGAACCCCTGCCAACCAGTGCTTCCTTGCAGCCGCTGCGGCAGTATCAACCCTTCAGCGATATCTACCTTTATCAATCCACGCGCAATGACATCCTGAATCAGTTTCAGTTAGGCGTGCAGCACCGCGTGGGCCACGGACTGCAGTTCGGGTTCGAATATTCGCTGACCAAGGATCTGACGCCGAATTACAACGGTGTGCTGCCGTATGATCCCTACAACACACGGCTCGACCGCGGGAACAACCCGATGTACTCGCGGAACTATCTGGTCGCGAACTATATCTATGACCTCCCCATCGGCCGCGGGAAACTGCTGCTGCGAAACACACCGAAGATGCTGAACCAGGCGGTCTCGGGCTGGCAGATTGCGGGCATTGTCACGGCCGCCAGCGGTCACTATGTCTGCATCACGACAAACGCCAAAGCGACGGGATACCAGTATCCGACCTGCTCGCCCCGCGCCAACATTGTGGGCGATCCCGGCGTCGCGCAGCAGACACAATACCAATGGTTCAATCCGGCTGCCTACGCCGTGCCATCGGCTTATGTCTATGGCACTTCCGCCCCGTACAGCATTCAGGGACCCGGCTCCTTCAACTGGGATGCCGCTCTGTACAAGCAGAGCAAAATCACGGAGCGGATCGGACTGCAGATCCGCATGGAGGCCTTTAACTCCATCAATCACGCGAACCTCTCCAGCCTGCAAACCAATATCAGCAATTCGCAGGCTGGAGTTTCGACGGGCCGTTCCGGTTCTCGCGTCGTCGAATTCGGCGCAAGGCTTTCGTTCTGATTACTTCGGCTGGGTCACCATCCGGAAGTCATCGGTACGGAACGGAGTCACTGGCAGACCTTCATTCGAGAACAGGTTGAAGACCGGGTTATCCGCCCACGCATAACGGACGGCAATGGGAGCGGCGACTTCGTCGCTCCACACCTCCACCTGATCCTTGCCGGTGATCTTTCCCTTGGCCCAATACCACTTCTTGTCCTCGCCGCAAACCGCGAAGCCCCTCGCCTCCGCAACGTCAAACGGCCGCAATGTGGTGCTGCCGAAGAGGTCCAGCGTAATGGTAACTTTGTTGCCGTTTACAGCCATGCTCTTATACTCAGGGCTGCGGTACGGCATCTTCAGACCGTAGTCCTTCACGAGTGCCCAACGCACGAGCCGGGCGGCGACGTCGTGCTTGTTGCGGGGGTGAATGTTGTTGCCTTCACCAAGGTCGATGATCACGGCTTGTCCCGTATTCGGCAGCTTCATGGTTTGGGTTTGGGCTTCACGCAGTTCCGCCCAGCTACTGTCGCCGGGGTTCGGCTTCTCCGCCTGATAGTCGGCCAGTTGCACCCAGTAGAACGGGAAATCGCCCTGCCCCTGTTCTTTGCGCCATTGTTCGATCAGGAACGGGAAAAGGCTCTTGTACTCGTACGCCTGACCGGCATTGGCTTCGCCCTGGTACCAGATCACGCCCTTGATTCCATAGCCAAGCGTGGGGTAAACCACTCCAGCGAAGATGTTGCCAGGGCGGTGATTGCCCCGCAGATAATCATCGGGCTGACGCGGTGCGGGCAACTTGTCCGCCTTCGCCTTGGCCGCAGCCACCTTCCAATCAGCAACGACCTTTTCGAAATCCGCCTTGCCCTTTTCGGAGAGCAGCGTGTTCTCCTGCTTTACCGTGCGTTCCATCAGCAGTTTGAAGCGCGGGTCTTCCTGCAAGGACGTTCTGCGAACCCAGGCTTCCGCCGACGAGCCACCCCACGCATTGTTGATCAAGCCCACGGGAACATGCAGAATTTGCTGGATATACCGCCCGAACAGAAAGCCCACGGCACTGAAGCGAAGGGATGTGGCCGGGGTTGCCGCACGCCACTTGCTGTTCTCACCGCCCTTGTAGTCGGTCTGGAGATCCTGCGTCCCCACCAGGGGGATCGTCACCAAACGGAGCGCAGGAAGGTCCGTGGCCGCAGCCTCCAGATCCCCATTCCAGTCTTCCACCAAAGTAAAGCCCATGTTGGATTGGCCGGAACACATCCAAACTTCG
Organism: uncultured Acidobacteriia bacterium; assembly: GCA_903923395.1. Taxonomy (GTDB): domain Bacteria; phylum Acidobacteriota; class Terriglobia; order Bryobacterales; family Bryobacteraceae; genus BOG-234. The sequence continues at coordinate 66,780 of CAIXXM010000030.1, read as the reverse complement.
CCGATGAGAATGTCTTGAATTTCGCGTTTCGACGTGCCGGTGACCGTCATCACCTGCGGCGTTGCGTTTGCAGTTTGCGGGGCCAGCTTGATGGTCCACTTGCCGTCACTGCCGGCGGTCCCGGTATAGTCTTTGCCCGAAAAGCTGACACTGACCTTTGTGCCGGGCGTATCCCAGCCCCAAATCGGGTTGGCTTGTTTCTGTTGCAGGACCATGTGGTCGCTGATGATGGCAGGGAGCTTCAATTCGGCCCGCAGAGCGAAGGGAAGCAGAAGGAGCGCGAGCAGGGTTTTGTTCATTAGGAATCCTCTCAGATGACTTTAGAGATTCTATAGGAGTGGCGTTCGGCTTTAGATAGTTAAGTATTCACTTGACTATTGCGGGGCGGCCTGATACTTTAGCGTTAGCTTAACTAACAAGGAGTAATACCACATGAGCCAAAAGCCAGCTGTACACAACACCTTCGACCTCACCCGCAAGTTTTCTCTCCCCGTGGAGCGAATTTTCGAGGCACTCTCCCAACCCGCGGCCAAGCGCAAATGGTTTGCCGAGGGCGAAAACCACGAAGTCCTGCAGTTCGACATGGATTTTCGCGTTGGCGGTACCGAACGCACCGTCAGCCGGTTCAATGAGAAGATGCCCTTCCCCGGCGCGGTGTTCACGAACAACGCTGTCTACCTGGAAATTACACACGGCACCCGGATTGTCACTGCGGCGACGATGAGCTTCAATCAGAACTGTATCTCTGCCAGCCTGGCCACCTTCGAACTCTTTCCCGATGGCACCGGAACCGAGCTTGTGTTCACGCATCAGGCGGCGTACTTCGAAGGGTCAGACACGCCTGAGATGCGCCGCGGAGGTTGGGAAAAGCTGCTTGGCAAACTGGAAATAGAACTTGTCTGATCTGGAGCAAATCTTCCGTGCCCTGGGTGACCCGACGCGCCGCGCCATGATGGAGCGGCTCAGTCAGGGGCCGATGTCCGTCTCGAAGTTGGCGGAACCCTTCGAGATGTCACTAGCCGCGGTCGTGCAGCACTTGCAGATCCTCGAAGAAAGTGGACTGGTGCGGACGGAAAAGACTGGCCGAGTCCGTTCCTGCAGCATCGATCCGCGCGGTCTCGACCTGATCGATCAATGGGTGAAACAGCGCCGTTCGACCTGGGAACGCAGGCTGGACAAGCTCGAAGACTTCCTCTCGGCGTAGAATTTGCGTCTAGCTTGTCGACCAACGGAACATACCTGGACAGTATGTTCCGTTGTCAACAACACTCCAACTTAATACTTTGGAACTGACTTATCCACCTGATCCGCCCAGGCCAGGATTCCACCCACCACGTTGCGGGCGTTCACGAAGCCATTTTGCTTGAGCAGATCAACGGCTTTGCCACTCCGCCCGCCGCTCTTGCAATGGACCACGATCTCACTGTTGGGATCCAGTTCACTCAACCGCTTTGGCAGTTCCCCAAGAGGAACCAAAGTAGTCCCGGGGATGCGGCAGATCTGCCACTCATGCGGCTCGCGAACGTCGATGAATTGGAACTTATCGCCCTTGTCGAGTCTCTGCTTCAATTCCACGACGGAGATATCGCCAGTGACAGGCACAGGCTCCGGCGCATGCTGCGGAATGCCGCAGAACTCCTGGTAATCAATGAGTTCCTTGATGGTAGGCTGGTCCCCGCAGATGGGGCATTCCGGATTGCGGCGAAGTTTCAATTCGCGGAACTTCATATTCAGGGCATCGTAAAGCATCAAACGCCCGATCAGCGGCGTTCCAATACCCAGAATCAGTTTCACCGTTTCCGTGGCCTGGATCAGTCCAATAATGCCGGGGAGGATGCCCAACACTCCACCTTCCGCACAACTGGGGACGAGTCCGGGAGGCGGCGGTTCTGGATATAGACAGCGGTAACAGGGACCGCCTTCAGTCGCAAAGATCGTCGACTGACCTTCGAAGCGGAAGATCGAGCCATATACATTCGGCTTGCCAAGCAACACACAGGCATCATTCACCAGGTAACGCGTGGGGAAGTTATCGGTGCCATCGACCACATAATCGTAATCCTTGATGATTTCGAGGGCGTTTTCGCTGGTGAGCGCTACTTCATGCCGGTCGACAATCACGTTCGGATTGATGTCGTTCATGCTCTCGATCGCGGAATCGATCTTGGGCTTGCCGACGTCCTTCGTGCCGTGGATGACCTGACGCTGGAGGTTGGTGGCATCCACCACATCAAAGTCCACCAGGCCAATCCGCCCGATGCCAGCCGCTGTCAGATAGAGAGCCAACGGAGCACCGAGACCACCCGTGCCAACCAGCAGAACCTTGGCAGCTTTGAGCTTCAACTGCCCTTCCATGCCGACTTCCGGCAGGATCAGATGCCGGCTGTAACGGAGGATTTCCTCGTTCGAAAGGGTAACTTCAGGCATTCTTGCCGCCGGCGATGGAGGGTACGATGGAGACGACATCCGCGTCGGTCACAGGGGTCTTTTCTTTCCCGGTGTAACGGATATCTTCGTCGTTCACATAGACGTTGACGAAACTCCGGAGCTTGCCTTCATCGGAGTAAAGATTCTTCTTGAGGTTCGGATACTTGTCCACAAGATGCAGCAGGACTTCGCCGACGGTGGAGCCGCCGGCTTCCACGGTGTCAAGCTTGTCAACAAACTGGCGGAGCGGTGTGGGGATCAGGATTCGGGCCATGTTAATTCCTCTTTTTCTGCGTGTGTCTGTTCAGCATTCGGAAGCCAGCTGTTGGCATGATCGAACTTTCCATTCTGTACGGAGAGCACGATGAACGAATACCAGGGACAGGAGTTCTTCAAATCAGTTTCCGAAAAGTAAGCGCCACAATCGGGATGGGAATGATAGATCCCGATGAGGTCCAGCTTGTGTTCCCGTGCGGCCTTGTCAGCCCGCAATAAATCTTCCGGGCGGAGTTCGTAATACGCGGCCTGTGAACCGGAGGCAGCGTTGTCGAGGGGCATCGCAATCGTGACCGTCTTGGTGTCGCCGTCTATGGTGCCCAGCATCGCGCCGCAGCACTCGTTCGGATAAATGGCCTGCGCGTGGTTCACCATCTCGCGCCAGGGCTGCCGTTCTACGTGAATCATTCAGTATCGTCCCAGAAGTGTTCGCTCAGATATTTGTCAGCAGCATCACAGAGGATTGTGACGATGACCGCTTCCCTGCCCTGCGCATGCAGTTGGCGCCCCAGTTGCACAGCCGCGTGGACGTTGCCGCCGGCTGAGATGCCCACCAGCAGACCTTCCTCTTTCGCGAGCCGACGCACCATCCGGGTTGCATCCTCGGTCTCAATCCAGCGATTTTCATCCGCCACCTCCGGGTCATAAATCCCGGGAACAATGGCAGTCGGCATGTGCTTGGTGCCCTCAATGCCGTGAAAACCTGTTGATGGCTGCACGGAAATACAGGTCACGCCCGGCACGTCGCGCTTCAAACGTCTGGCGTTACCCATGAACGTTCCGCTGGTGCCCAACAGTGCGGAGAAATGTGTCACACGGCCATTGGTCTGGCGGATAATTTCGCGCCCGGTGGTCTCGTAGTGCGCCTGCCAGTTGGCTGGATTGTTGTACTGATCGGGATAAAAATAGCGGTCCGGATCCGCGGCGTAGATCTTGCGGCACTCGCGAATCGCCCCGTCCGAACCTTCGCCGGGATCGGTGAGAATCAATTCCGCACCGTAAGCTTTCAGGATTCGTTTGCGCTCCATGGATGCGTTGGCCGGAAGGCAGAGCTTGACCTTGTACCCCTTCGCGGCGCAGATCATCGCGTAGGCTATGCCCGTATTGCCACTGGTCGCGTCGAGAAGAATCTTCCCGTGCGCAAGCCTGCCGGAGCGCTCGCCATCGCGGATCATATTCAGGGCGGGCCTGTCCTTTACGCTTCCGCCGGGGTTGAAATACTCGGCTTTGGCATAGATCTCAATGCCAGGCAGATCCCCCGCCACTTTTTGCAGGCGCAGAAGTGGAGTGTCGCCGATCTGGTCAATCAAATCGTGGCCCGCACGGGTGGAGACAGGCGTCATGGTGGCGGCGGAACTCATTGATTCAGGATCATCTCCATCTTACTAAAGGAGATTCCTGCGAAGCTGTTATAGATGCGGCGTTTACTGATCCGTCCCGGTGCCATCGGCGATTTCCTCGTCAGCCTTCCAGCCATGGAGAGTCTGCGGGCGGATTACACGGAGGTTTGGTGCGCGGAGCAAAATGTGCCGCTCGCCAGATTCGCTGACCGGGCCGGTTCCATTGTGACGAATGGGCTGGACCGATTGGGCCTCACCTTCGCAGAGGACGTTGTGGAGAGGCTGCGTGACTTTGATGACATCGTTTCGTGGTATGGCTCGAAGCGCCCGGACTTCCGTGCCCTCGTCGCCACGCTGGGGCTGCCGTTCCGATTTGTGGAGGCCCTGCCCCGCAACTGCCATGCGGTGGAGTTTTACAACCGGCAGGCGGTGGAACTGGGCGCGAGCCATCCTGCGAGGATACCCCGTCTCGACGTGCCCCGGATTCCCCGAACGTTCGCGGCCATCCACCCCTTCGCGAGTTCGAAGAACAAACAAGCACCCATGGAATGGTTCGGCAATATCGCACAGCGGCTCGATATGCCAGTTCGGTGGTTGGCCGGTCCGGAAGAGCACCTGCCGGGGGCGGTTACTGTGTCGAATCTCCATGAACTGGCCTGTCTTCTGGCCGGTGCCAGGGTGTTTATCGGGAATGATTCGGGCATCACTCATCTCGCGGCCTCGGTAGGAACGCCGGTGCTCGCCGTTTTCCGGTCAAGCGACCCAACGTTCTGGACACCGCGCGGCCTCGCCATAACCTCGAAATTTCCCTGAGAAGTTTTCCGCCCACAAGCCACTCTACAAGCAGATCGAATGACCCTTCTTGCGACGTGGCGGGGGCGGTTGAGCCCCGTTCCTGCCCAGCAATTGAATTTTCCATTCTCCGCCGCCGAGCGAATTGCTGTCCTCTCTGATTCCTTCCAGCTTCCAAAAGGGGCGAAGTCCTTCCTGCCCGATGACCACGCCGGGATCATCGTCTTTCAACCCCAGGCCCTGGTTGGCCCCGCGGATGTGCTGTTGACCTTCAAAGATCTGTCACCGGAATTCGCCGTCGTCGTGCTGAGCAACATCGAAGATGGCGGACTTTCTCCACGCGTGCGCAATCTGCTGTGGGAACGCTTCGGAGTCCCTGTATTTGAGTGGTTACAGACGCCCGCAGGTTTGGTGATCGCGCGGGAATGTGAGGCGCATGACGGCCTCCATGTGGATTCGGAAGTGGCCTCGCTTGCGCTGCATAATCGCGAACTGATGCTGACTTTGCATATGCGGGGCAAGATGGGATCCTGCAAGCCGACCGGACTGACCGGGGAACTGGTCACGGCCCACTGTGAATGCGAATTGGAGACGATGCGCGTCCGTGACCTGCGATCTTTGGCAATGCGTGCGAGTGCTGCTGCGGCCTGAGCTTTGAACAGGCCGTTGTATTGGCACTAGAATGGGAAAACCATCTGCCTATGTCACGCCTGCTCTGTCTCATCCTTGTCGTCACGGCCGCGCTTTCCGCGCAGGCCCCCAACCCGAATGCCCAACTGATCGCCCAGCGCAATGCTCTCGAAGCGCAGTTGCAGGAAATCGCGATCGTCGAACGCAAGGTCATGGTGCCCATGCGGGATGGCAAGCGCATGGCGGCAGATATCTACCGCCCGAAAGACACCACAAAGAAGTATCCCGTCATCTTTTCGCGTACTCCTTACAACTTCAACTTCTGGGACGTCAAACTGGGTGCCCCGGCCGACATGAGCACCCAACTGAGCGCCGTCAAGCGCGGTTATGCCTACGTGATCATGAATGAGCGCGGGCACTTCTTTTCTGAAGGCCAGTACGACATTTTGGGCGCACCGTTAACGGATGGCGACGATGCGATCACGTGGCTTACCTCGCAGCCCTGGTCGAACGGGAAACTCGGTACGATTGGCTGCTCTTCCACCGCCGAATGGCAGATGGGCGTCGCGGCGCAGAATAATCCCCACTTCGCGGCCATGATTCCGCAGGGCTTTGGCGCAGGGGTCGGCAAGGTGGGACCGTATTACGAACAGGGCAACTGGTACCGCGGCGGCGCGGTACAGATGTTATTTATTGCCTGGATCTACGGAGAGCAGAATCAGATCCGGCCCATGTTCCCTGCGAATACTTCCCGCGAGGATCTTGTCCGGGCATCAAAAAGTTTTGATCTCGCGCAGCAGTTGCCTCCGGTCGATTGGTCGAAAGCCCTGGCGCATCTGCCGGAACAGGACATCATCAAAGCGGTCGACGGTCCCCATGGCATTTTTGCCGACAGAATGGAAGTGTCCACTGGCGGGGCAATGATCAAGCGCACTCCGAATGATCCGGCATGGTACCGCGGCGGCCTGTGGCATGAGGGCATGAAGATCAATGTTCCCGGACTGTGGTTTATGTCCTGGTATGACGTCTCAGTGGGTCCGAATCTCGCGGCTTATAACTACGTACGGAAGACCTCCAAGCCCGATATCGCGAATCAGCAATATGCTGTCATCGCGCCCACACTGCATTGCGGCTACACGCGGGCCACGGCCGATACCGTTGTCGGCGAACGCAGCATGGGTGATGCACGGCTTGACTATGATTCTTTGACGTATGGCTGGTTTGACCATTTCCTCAAAGGCGAGGAGAATGGCATTCTCGAAAAGACGCCGCGGGTTCGTTATTACACGATGGGGCTGAATAAGTGGCAGACCGCGGACACCTGGCCGCCAAAAGGAGCGCAGCCGGTCACAATGTATCTCGGCAGCGGTGGCCAAGCCAATAGTTTGCAGGGCGATGGCGTTCTTACCACCGCTGCACCAGCCGCCGATGCGCCGGACCGTTATGCCTATGACCCGATGAACCCGGTCCCGTCCTATGGCGGCAATGTCTGCTGCACAGGAAATGCCGTACAGGGCGGAGCCTTCGACCAGCGGAAGATGGAGGCCCGCGCAGATATCCTGGTCTATACTTCCGAGGCGCTCAAGGAAGATGCCGAAGTCAGCGGCTCCATCGACGCCACCATTTACGTTTCCTCCGATGCGAAGGATACGGACTTTACCATTAAGCTGATTGATGTCTATCCCGATGGCAGGGCTTATAACCTGGATGAAACGATCCAGCGCGCCCGTTACCGCGACGGTTATGAGAAGCCCGTGGCTTTCATGGAAAAGGGCAAGGTCTACAAGATCGCCTTTCAGCCTATGACCACGAGCAACCTATTTGCCGCAGGGCATAAGATCCGGGTTGAAATCAGCAGCAGTAACTTCCCCCGCTTCGACCGGAACCTCAACACCGGCGGCAATAACTACGATGAAGTGACCGGCGTGGTGGCGCACAATGCGATTCACCATTCGAAGGAATATCCGTCACAGATCACACTTACGGTGGTGAAGAAATGAAACTCCTTGGCATTCTTCTTTGCACTGCCATCGCTGGACTTGCGCAACTGCCGGCGGGCTATGTTCGTGAGAACTACACGAAATTCGAGTACCGCATTCCCGCACGCGACGGCGCGAAACTCTTTGTCTCCGTCTACGTGCCGAAGGATGTCTTCACGGACAGCAAGACTTATCCCGTTATGATGATGCGGACGCCCTACAGTGTTGCGCCCTATGGACTCGATACCTACCGCGATTCGCTTGGCCCCTCCGAGGTATTCACGCGGGAGAAGTTCATCTTTGCCTATGAAGATGTCCGCGGCCGCTATATGAGTGAGGGAACGCCGACGCAACTGCATCCGCATAACCCCGCAAAGAAGGGACCGCAGGATACCGACGAGAGCACGGACACTTACGACACCATTGACTGGATGGTGAAGCATGTCCCGGGCTGCGAGCCGAAGTTTGGCATGTGGGGAATTTCCCAGCCTGGTTTCTATGCCAGCGCGGGTATGATTGATGCGCACCCCGCGCTGCTCGCGGTATCTCCACAGGCACCCGTCACAGATTACTATCTCGGCGATGACGTATACCACAATGGCGCGTTCATGCTGGCGGCGAACTTCAGTTTCTACATGGGATTCCGTCCCCGGCCCGAAGGCCCTGAACTGCCCGCCAGAGCGCTTCCCTTCGATTACAAGACACCGGATGGCTACCAGTTCTTTCTCGAACTCGGCTCACTGGCGAACAGCGAAGAGAAGTATTTCAAGCACACCAATCCGTTCTGGTCTGAACTTATCGACAATGCCGCCTACAATGCGTTTTGGCAATCACATTCGATATGGAAGTACCTGAAAGGGATCCGTCCTGCGGTGATGGTGGTTGGCGGGTGGTTCGATGCGGAAGATCTGCAGGGACCGCTTCGTACCCATAAGTTCATTGAACAGAACAATCCCCCGAAGACGAACATGCTGGTGATGGGGCCCTGGACCCACGGGGGCTTCGCGCGGGGCGACGGAGACCGCGTTGGCAACGTCAACTTCGGCTCGAAAACGGGACTGTTCTTCCGTGAGCAATTGGAATTCCCGTTCTTTCTCTATCACCTGAAGGGCAAGGGCGCTGGTAAGTTCCCCAAGGCTTGGGCCTTTGAAACCGGCACCAATGAATGGAAGCGTTTCGAGCAGTGGCCGCCGAAGGCTAAGCCAATGTCTATCTACCCGGATGAGCATGGCGCGCTTTCTTACACCGCACCTTCGAAAGCAGCCTTCGATGAATATGTCTCTGATCCGGAAAAGCCGGTGCCATATATCGGCCATACGGCGCAGGGCATGCGCTTCGATTACATGACCGAAGACCAGCGCTTTGCTTCCACGCGCACCGATGTTCTGGTCTACAAGACACCGGTTCTGGATCACGATATTTCTGTCATCGGACCAATCACGGTGGATCTGAAGGTTTCCACCTCCGGCACGGATTCGGATTTCGTGGTCAAAATTATCGACGTCTATCCCGGCGATTATCTGGATTACAATGCTCCAACCGCGGCGGGTCCGGTCAATCCCAGGGCGACTCCCGCAAATGCGATTCAAATGGGAGGTTATGAGCAATTGGTCCGCGGCGAGCCGTTCCGGGGTAAGTACCGCAAGAGCTTTGAAAAGCCTGTTCCCTTTGAACCCGGCAAGCCAGACCGGATCACGTTCCAGTTACCCGATATCGCTCACACCTTCCGCGCAGGTCACCGGATCATGGTGCAGATCCAAAGCTCCTGGTTCCCGCTGACGGACAGGAACCCGCAAAAGTTCATGGATATCCCGAAGGCCTTGCAGACTGATTTCATCAAGGCGACGGAGCGTATCTATCGCGGCGGTGCGGACGGCACACGGATTGAGTTACCGGTGGTGGAGTAATGAAGGTCACCGAATTCCTGATCGGGGCCATCGTCGAGTTATTCCTGCTGGCAGTGGCTCTTGGCGTCATCTACCGACTTTGGGGCTCGCTGGTCGGTTGCGATTACCCGCCCGCGAGCAGCACAACAGGGCATCGAGATATGCAGTTTCCAAGTCTGGGAAGTGGTTGCTTCCGGATGGGAACACCATGCCTGATTTGACACGCCGCAGTGCTTTGCTTCTGCCCTTCGCTCTTACCTTGCGCGCGCAAACCAAACGGCCCCGCGCCCGCGAGATCGGCCTCGCGCCCGGTGTCTTCCCAACGGGTCCGCTCAATGCGATCACAGACGTACGGGGAGTTCGCGTGGGGCATACCACCCTCATCGAGGGCGATCACATCCGCACTGGCGTCACGGCGATCCTGCCGCACACCGGCAACCTATTCCAAGAGAAGGTACCGGGTGGCGTCTTCGTCGGCAATGCTTTCGGCAAGCTGGCGGGATCCACGCAGGTGCAGGAATTGGGCACCATCGAAACGCCGGTCGTGCTCACGAATACCCTCAGTGTCGCGGCCGGGATGGAAGGCGTCATCGCCTGGACTCTCGCCCAACCCGGCAATGAGAACGTCGCATCCGTCAATGCATTGGTGGGCGAAACCAATGACGGCGGCTTGAATGACATCCGCGGGATGCATGTGCGCCGCGAACACGTGCTGGATGCGATCCAAAAAGCAACCGCCGGACCCGTCGCGGAAGGCAGCGTTGGCGCAGGCACGGGCACCATCTGTTACCAGTGGAAAGGTGGCATCGGCACCAGTTCGCGTGTTCTGCCGAAACAATACGGCGGTTATACGCTGGGCGTGCTGGTGCAAACCAACTTCGGCGGCATCTTGACTATGGGCGGCGCGCCTGTCGGCAAAGAGCTGGGCCGTTATCCCTACTCGGCAGCGGCCGGCGACGGATCCTGCATGATTGTGGTGGCCACTGATGCGCCACTCTCCGGCAAGCAATGCCAGCGCTTGGCGGCGCGGGCCATCTATGGACTGGCACGCACGGGTTCGTCGTATTCGAACGGCAGCGGCGATTTCGCCATCGCCTTTTCCACGGCAGCAGAGGCCCGCATCAAAAATGGCGCGCCTGAGCCGCTCGCGAATCCCACACTCTCTTCGGACGCGATGTCCCCGTTGTTCCAGGCCGCTCTGGAGGCGACGGAAGAGGCCGTCTATAACTCCCTGCTGCAGGCCACCACAGTGCAATCCAGAAAGCGCACCGTGGAAGCCATTCCGTTGGACCGCGTCATGGATATTCTCAAGAAGTACAAAGTGATAGGCTGATGCGCATGGTTCGCACTGTACTTCTCCTTACCCTGCTCGCGGGGTTCGTCCACGCGCAGAAACCCGCGCCAAGGAATGACCTGGGTGGCGCGCAGGCTGGCTTCGTCAAGAACCCCGTCCTCGACCAAACGCCCCCGGAACTCCCCGCTGACCTCAAACCCGGCGGTGTTCTCATCTTCGCGAAGACCGTGGGTTACCGCGATGAACCTGCCATGCAGGCTTCCAACGCAGCGCTCTCCGCGATCTGTAATGAGCGTGGCTGGCCTTACTTTCTCACAGAGAATGGTGCGGTAATGAACGCCACGCAACTGGCTAAGTTCAAAGTAGTGGTTTGGAATAATGCCAGCGGTGATCCACTTACCCCGGAACAGCGCGAAGCCTTCAAGACCTGGATGGAAAATGGCGGCACTTACATCGGCATCCATGGTGCAGGCGGTGACCCGGTTGGCAATCATGGTCACAGTTCGCTCGCGGACTGGAAATGGTATGTCGAAACTCTCGTCGGCGCGCAGTTTATCGTTCATTCCGATATCGTTCCAGCGGTGATTCACCTGGAAGATACCAGGAATCCGATTCTCAAAGGACTTCCGGCGGTGTGGTCACGTTCCGAAGAATGGTATGCCTTCGATGCCAGCCCCAGAGACAAACCCGGCTTCCATATCCTCGCCACTGTGGATGAGACCACTTATGCGCCGGGCAAGGCCACCATGGGGAAAGATCATCCCCTGATCTGGTGGCATACCGTAGGCAAAGGGCGCGCCTTCTATTCCGCACTCGGGCACGCCGGCTGGATGTATACCGAACCGCTGGTGCTTCGCTTACTGAGTAACGCGATTGCCTGGGGTCTGAAGCCGTAATCCGCGCCCCGCGTAAGTCCCAGAGACGACCTTCCCTTCCCGCACAGCGACTGCGCCAGCAACGATCACGAAGGGAATGCCTTCCGATAACTGGCCGGGCGAATCATAAGTGGAACGGTCCGTCACCGTGGCAGGGTCAAAGAGAGTGAGATCCGCATCAGCACCCACTTTGATCCGCCCCTTGGCGGGTAAGCTGGCCCTTTGTGCCGGAAGTAGAGTCATCTTCCGCAGGGCTTCCATCAGAGTCAAAACCTTCTGTTCACGCACATAGCGGCCCAGCACACGGGCATAAGTACCGGTGGCCCGTGGATGTCCTTTGCCATTCTGCAGCCAGCCGTCACTGGCGACGATGACGCCAGGGTGCGATATTGCCGTCCGCACCATATCTTCCGGAATGCTGTGCAGCACAACATCCCCGCCCTGTTTGCGGTATTTCGCAAAGGTCCCTGCAGTAAGACGCTCCCCGGTAGCTGTCCATTGCAAATCCCCAAAGGTGATGGCGAGACGCTCCTGCCAGCCGGGATCAAACACAGCACTTTCGAGCCGGGTCATGCCAGCCGTATAGGGATAGCATTCCGTAGTAACATCTACGCCTTTGGCACGCGCTGCATCAATCATCTCGAGCGCCAGAGGGGTCTGCCGGAAAGCCATGCTGGTGATGTGAACGATATGCAGAGACGCGCCGGTCACCAAAGCATCCGTCAGTACTTCCTGCAGCGCATCCACAAAGCCGGGTTCCACGGGCCCCGCATTGCGTATGTGCGCATAGACCACGGCGTGCTTCTCCGCAGCCAGACGGAAGATCTCCAGAATCTCTTCCCTCGTGGTCTTCGGCATGTAGGCGATTCCAATACCGATACCTAAAGCACCCTGATCGAGGCTCTGCCGTAATTGCGCCAGGTTCTTTCCGATGTCGTCCGCGGAGGCCTTCTTCGTCACAGCGTTATCGCGCGGCAACAGTGAGCCTGTGTCATGCATAAGAGCCATGCGCGCTGGAATGTGTCCGGCAGTGGCTCCGAAATTGACGACCGCTTTCCCTTCGCGTGCCGCGTACCACTCCGGCACAGGCCAGACACCCACTTCCATCTCGAGCGCAGTGGTCACGCCGTCCCGCGCTTTATAGGCATAATTTTCGGCGTCCTGCCCGTGCGAGTGAAGATCGATGAACCCCGGCGAAACGACCAGACCTTTCGCATCGATCACTTGCTTCCCCATCAGTGAGGCGCTGGAAACCGCCGCAATTTTCCCAGCCCGGATGCCGACGTTGCGCACCGCATCGAGACCACTCTCCGGATCCATCACGCGCCCGCCGCGGATCACCAGATCATAGGTCTGCGCTTGCAAGCAGACCGCCATCGCAAGAAAGACAACAAATCTCATTGTTATGAGATTACACACGGGCAAAGCGCCGCCGGTAATACCCAATCCAAAGCAGCAGCGACGGCACCCCCAAAATCGTCGGCCAGAGCCACACCCACCACTGCGGCCCTGCGTAACGGCTCAGAATATTGACGGAAAACGCGCTCCAGGCAGCAATATAACTGCCCACCATGCCACCCATATGCCGGTACCACCACATCATTTTGGGACCACCGGGCCGCAAAAAGGTCGAAATGGAACGTCCCGATGAGAGGATCCCCAGCGTCCCAAAGACGATCCCTGGAATCTGCATATTTTGAATGCGCGCAGGGAAGAATATGGCCGCCATGACAAAGAACACGCAGGCGCCGAGGGTCAACAGCGCCGCAGTCCAATCCAGCCAGTCACCGCTGCCATCTTTGTGGACCAGAATCCGGTAGCCGGAGAAGCTCAGGTAAAAGCTGAACACCGAAACCAGTGCCAGGAAGAGCGTGGGCCTCACCGCCGCCAGGATCAGCGCCGAGAGTGCCACGAAGGCCATCGCCCAGAAATAGATCTTGCCCCAAAGCCTGTGGACCTTGCCTCCCTTGGCGCTGGCCAGAACCACGGGTGCGACCACAAACGCCAGCGCGCCGGCAAAAATATGCAAACCTCTCAAGGCAGCTATCATGGGTTCAAACTAGCAATTTTTCCGGAAAGACGCCCGCCGCTTCCGACGAACCTGCGGAAACTTCCGACCAACCGTACAAACCATGGAATTCAACCTGCAAACCGGGGCCTTACTACTGTTGATCGCAGCGGTGGTGGCGATGGTCACGCGGCGGCTCCGCATGCCTTACAGCGTCGGGCTGGTCATGGCGGGTGCGGTCTTGTCTGTGTTGCCGTTCGCTCCCAAAGTTACACTCACGAAGGATCTGATCTTCACCGCGCTGTTGCCGCCGCTGCTCTTCGAATCGGCCTTTCACCTGGAATGGCCCAGGTTGCGCCGGGATTTCGCCGTGGTCACGGTTCTGGTAACTCTGGGCGTGATTCTGGCGGCGGCGGTAACTACTCTGGGAATGCGTTATTTCGCAGGCTGGCACTGGATGGCCGCACTCGTCTTTGGCGTCCTGATTGCCGCGACAGATCCAGTCTCTGTGATCGCAGTCTTCAAGGAAGCCAAGGCGCACGGAAGATTATTGACGCTTATCGAAGCAGAGAGTCTGTTTAACGATGGCACCGCGGCCGTGGCTTTCGGCATTGCCGTCACCCTGGCGTCAGGCCATATGCTCAACGGAACGGAACTCGGCATCACTTTACTGAAGACCATCGGCGGCGGTGTCTTGTGCGGAGCACTCACGGCATCCGCCGCATTACTGCTTGCCGGGCGCACTGAGGATCATCTGGTGGAGATCACCGTCACCACCGTCGCCGCCTACGGTTCCTTTCTGCTAGCGGACCGCCTGGGGCTGTCCGGCGTTCTGGCGACCATCACCGCGGGGCTGGTCATGGGCAATTATGAGGGCTTGGGAACGATCTCCGAGCGGGGGAAGGAAGCGGTGGAAGCCTTCTGGGAGTACGCTGCCTTCGTTGCCAACTCGTTGGTGTTTCTGCTGATCGGCATGCATGCAGCGCATGAAGAACTGCGCACGATCCTGTGGCCTGCCGGAGTTGCGATAGCACTGGTAACTGCGGGCCGGGCTCTCTCGATCTACCCGTGTTGCTGGCTCTTCCAGAACACCAGGCTGTTAGTGACGCCTCAACAACAGCACGTTCTGTTCTGGGGCGGCTTGCGCGGTGCTCTGGCTTTGGCACTCGCTTTGGGGTTGCCGGACACGGTGCCGCAACGCCGGGAGATTCTGTCCGTCAGCTTTGCGGTAGTTGGTTTTTCCGTGCTGCTGCAGGGCCTTACCGTCCGGCCCTTCTTGCGCTGGATGAAGCAGCTCGACTGATCAGGCCTTCTTGCCAGCCTTGATCAACATATCCACGCTGAAGAAGGACGTGGGGTAATTTCCGGTGTAGCAGGCATAACAGTAACTGTTCTTTGTGTCATCCACCGCCCGGCTCAGACCTTCCTGTGACAAATATGCAAGGGAATCGGCTTCCACATACTTCCTGACATACTCAATCGTATTGTTCGCTGCGATGAGTTGGCTCTTTTCGGGCGTATCGACACCGTAGAAGCAAGGGGACACCGTTGGAGGACAGGAGATCCGCAGGTGGACCTCCCTCGCACCGGCCTGCCGCACCATACGGACGATCTTCCGGCTGGTGGTACCGCGCACGATGGAATCATCCACCAGCACGACACTCTTGCCTTCGAGCAGACTACGGATCGGATTCAACTTCAGCTTCACACCGAAATCGCGGATGGATTGCTTTGGTTCAATGAACGTACGACCCACATAGTGATTGCGGATGAGCGCCTGACGGTACTCTAAACCGGATTCGGAGGCGTAACCAAGCGCCGCGGAATTGCCTGAATCCGGAACAGGGACAACGAGATCGGCAGGCGCAGGAGCTTCACGCGCCAGCAAACGTCCCATCATTTCCCGTGAGCTCTGGACCGGCCGACCAAAGACAATGGAATCCGGGCGGGCGAAGTAGACATGTTCGAAGACACACTGCGCGACCGAGGCAACCGGAGCATAGCGCTCACGGGTCATGCCTTCGGGACCGACAATCACCATCTCGCCAGGCTGTACATCGTTCATGTACACGGCAGTGATGAGATCAAACGCACAGGTCTCCGAAGCGAAAACATAGGCATGCTTGCCGCCCTGATTCTCCAACTGGCCCATCGCCAGCGGACGGAAACCATGGGGATCGCGGGCAACAATAATGCGGTCTTCCGCGAGAAACACCAGAGAGAAGGCACCCTCCAGCCGCAGCAGCGCTTCGCGCAGTGCGCGGGCCAACGTTTTCTCGCGGGAGTGCGCCACCAGATGCAGAATCACTTCGGTGTCACTGGAGGCTTGGAAGATCGCGCCCTGTGCTTCCAGTTCCGCCCGCAATTCCTGGGCGTTCGTGATGTTGCCATTGTGAGCTACGGCGATGCGGCCCTTGTTGCAGATGACGGAGAACGGTTGCGCGTTCCTTTCCACCGTGTCTCCGGCCGTGGAATAACGCGTGTGACCAATCGCCAACTGGCCGGCAAGGCCTTGGATCACCTCTTCTTTGAAAATGTCCGCGACCACTCCCATGGCTTTTACGGTCTTAATGTCGTGGCCATTGCTGGAAGAGATTCCCGCTGATTCCTGGCCGCGGTGCTGCATCGCGTACAGAGAGAGATAGGACAGGTTCGCAGCGTCAGGGTGGCCATAGACGGCAACAACCCCGCACTCTTCATGGAGTTTATCGAACATGATGTTTTAGTGGAGTAACGCTGGCAAAGTGCTTTCGAAGGCTGTCTTCAGATCGGAAGTCGCGATATCGATGGTCCATGCCGTCCCGTCTCCAATCTGTAACTGCCCCTTCATTGTACTGCCTAAAACCGCGATTTCGATCCCGAATTTTACCGCTATTTCCGCTACCCGGGCAGTGTCTCCCGTTGTGAGCAGGATCCGGGACGGCGCTTCGCCGAACAGGTCGATTTCCGGTGTTCCAGACAACGGAATTTGGATGTTTGCACCCCACACTTCGGTGCAACTTTCACTCAGAGCAACAGCCAGACCGCCGTCACTTAAATCGTGGGCGGATTCGGCCAGACCAGCGGCGACGATTTCGCGCATCGCGGACTGTACATTTTTCTCGTACAGCATGTCCAGAGCAGGCGGCGTACCCCACAACTCGCCCGCGATCACCTTGGCGTATTCGCTCGAACCGAATTCCGTCTCATTGGTGCCACGCAGACCACCCAGCAGGACAACCGCTGCACCTTCCCGCTGGAACGCCACCGGAACGGGTGCGGCAGTCTTCATCAAGCCGACGATTCCCAACACAGGGGTCGGGTAAATGCCCTCCCCGAGAGTTTCGTTATAGAGGCTGACGTTTCCGCCGGTAATTGGTGTCTCAAAGAAAGCACAGGCTTCGCGAATGCCGCCAATCGCTTCCACCAGTTGCGCCATGATTTCCGGGCGTTCCGGATTGCCGAAATTCAGGTTATTTGTGGCAGCAACCGGCAAGGCACCCGTCGTGGAGAGATTGCGGCAGGATTCCGCCACGGCGAGCTTCGCACCGAGCCTCGGATCGAGATAGCAGTAACGGCCATTGCCATCGAGCGACATGGCAATCGACGTTCCGTTTTCCTTGATGCGGATCACTGCGGCATCGGAGCCAGGGCCAGCCAGAGTATTCGTTCGGACCTGGTAATCATATTGCTGCCAGATCCAGCGCTTGGAACAGAGATCGGGGGAGGCAATTAACTTGACCAAGTCGCTTTGATAGTCAGAAGATTTCCGCCAACCGCCGGGAGCTTCCACGGGAGCCTTGCGATACGGTGCGACATTATGGGGCCGGTCGTATTTCGGGCCTTCCTGCGCCAGTGCCGGATTGGGGATTTCAGCCATGACTTCGCCCTTGTGGCGGATGCGCAGTTTCTGGTCATCCGTGACGACGCCGATAGTGACGGCATCGAGTCCCCACTTGCGGAAGACGCGGAAGACTTCCTCTTCCCTGCCCTTTTCCGCGACGAGCAACATGCGCTCCTGGGATTCCGAAAGCAGCATTTCGTAGGCGGTCATGCCCTTTTCGCGCTGCGGCACCAGATCCAAATTGATATCAATGCCCACGCCGCCACGATCACCCATCTCGCAGGACGAAGAAGTCAGGCCGGCCGCACCCATGTCCTGGATCGCGACAATCGCGCCTGTCTTCATTGCTTCAATGCAGGCTTCGAGCAGAAGTTTTTCGAGGAAGGGATCTCCCACCTGCACGTTGGGCCGTTTCTGCTTCGATTCTTCCGTAAATTCCGCGGAAGCCATGGAAGCGCCATGGATGCCATCGCGTCCGGTCTTGGCCCCGACATAGATGACCGGGTTGCCAATGCCGGAAGCCTTGGCGAAGAAGACCTCATCGGCCTTGCAAACCCCAAGTGCAAAGACATTCACCAACGGGTTGCCGGAGTAGCAGTCTTCAAAAAGACATTCGCCGCCCACGGTTGGAACGCCGAAGCAGTTGCCGTAGTGTGCAATGCCACTCACCACGCCAGAGACGATGCGGCGGTTGTGTTCGCTCGTCGCCGTGCCTTCAAGCAGGCCGAAACGCAGGGAATTCAGAACGGCAACAGGCCGGGCACCCATGGTAAAGATGTCCCGCAGGATGCCGCCAACACCAGTCGCAGCGCCTTGAAAAGGCTCAATATAGCTCGGGTGGTTGTGGCTCTCAATCTTGAAGGCCGCGACCCAGCCATCACCGATATCGATGATGCCGGCGTTCTCGCCGGGACCCTGGACGACATACTTTCCCGTCGTCGGCAGCGTCTTGAGGTGGATGCGCGAGCTCTTGTAAGAGCAGTGCTCACTCCACATCACGGAGAACACGCCTAATTCTGTGTAGCTCGGCTCCCGGCCGAGGAGCGAGACGATCTTGTCGTACTCTGCCTGGGTGAGCTGGTGCTGGGCGATCAGCTCCGGTGTGATGGTCATTTTGTAAGTGCGGGGATTGCGGAAATCATAGAGTGGAAAACGCCGAGGCCGTCTGTGGAACCCATCAAGGGATCACAGGCCCGTTCGGGATGGGGCATCAGGCCAAGCACGTTCCGCTGTTTATTGAAGATGCCGGCGATATCGCGGGCAGAACCATTGGGGTTGTCGAGGTAGCGGAACGCCACGCGGTCTTCGGCTTCGAGTTCATCGAGGGTGGCCGGTTCCGCGAAGTACTGTCCGTCACCGTGCGCGATGGGAACCCGCAAAACAGAGCCTTTTTCAAGCTGGTTGGTGAAGGGGGAATCCGTCGATTCAACCCGTAACTGGACGTCCTTGCAGATAAACTGCAGACCGCGGTTGCGAAGCAGTGCTCCGGGCAGCAGGCCGGATTCCGTCAGGATCTGGAAACCATTGCAAACGCCGAGCACCAGGCCGCCATCCGCGGCGAACTTCTTCACCGCGTTCATTACAGGCGAGAGATGGGCGATGGCACCGCAGCGAAGATAATCGCCGTAAGAGAAGCCTCCGGGAAGAATCACGGCATCGATGTCACCGAGAGAGGTGGAATCATGCCAGATGAATTCGGCCTGCTGGCCGAGATTATGCTGAACGGCGTACCACGCGTCGTGGTCGCAGTTACTGCCGGGGAAGACGATGACGCCAACTTTCATGGGGTACTTTCAGTTTAGCAACGCCCTGCCGGAAGCAACTTCGTTACAAAGAGGGCAATGGGGGAATACCAGCATTGCTTCGCCAAACGGTAGACTGGGCTGAACATGCCAACCCGGGTTTCCCGGCAGAAAGAGGAAAGAATGAAGATCCTGATCATCGGCGCCACTGGACCACAGGGCCTGGAATTGGCAGCACAAGGTGTCGCCGCTGGACACGCCATTACTGCCGGCGTCCGGCGTCTGGACGCGGAAGGCTTGCCCGCTGGTGTTACAAAGGCGCGTCTGGATGTGAATGACAGTGCCTCCCTGCTGGCTGCGGTGCAGGGCCAGGATGTCGTCATCAGTGCTCTCGGCAGCAAGCTCAGCCGCCAGCCGACGACACTGCTTTCAGCGGGTACGAGGAAACTGACCGCTGCAATGCAACAGGCGCAGGTCCGGCGGTTGATCTGTATTACTGGTATCGGCGCGGGCGACAGCAAGGGGCATGGCGGTTTCTTCTATGACCGCATCATTCAGCCGTTGCTGCTCAATGAGATTTACAAGGACAAGACCCGGCAGGAGGAAGTGGTGCGCGCGAGCGGCCTCGACTGGACTCTGGTTCGCCCCGGCGCTCTGACCAATGGACCGAAAACCGGGCAAGTAGCGGCTTATACCGATTTGGCTGGAATTACCATCGGCAATATTTCACGGGCGGACGTGGCGGATTTCATCTTCGGGAAGCTCAGTGACAGGAGTGCGTTCGGGAAAACGTTCACCATCACCACTTGAGCGGGAAACGAAAAAGGGGAGAGCGCACGTACGCTCTCCCCTTTTTCGTCTTGCAAGAAGAAGATAGATGCGCTTTAGCCCATCTTGGCGGTGATGACGTCCACAAGTTCCTTCACGGCACCGGCACTCTTGTGCAGGGCAGCCGTTTCTTCGTCCGTGAGCTTGATTTCGTATACCTTCTCAATTCCGTTCGCGCCCAGTTTGCAAGGCACGCCAACGTAAAGGCCGTTGATGCCGTACTCGCCTTCCAGGTACGCCGCACAAGGGAGGATCTTTTTCTTATCCTTGAGGATCGATTCCGCCATTTCCACAGCCGAGGCCGCCGGGGCGTAGTAGGCGCTGCCGCTCTTGAGCATCTTCACCAGTTCCGCGCCGCCGTTGCGGGTACGGTCGACGATGGCATCGAGACGATCTTGCGGAATCAGTTCGGTCAGCGGGATGCCGGCAACGTTCGAAAGACGGACCAACGGCACCATGGTGTCACCGTGACCACCCATCACGACTGCGGTAACATTGTCCACCGAAACGCCGAGTTCCATCGCGATGAAGGTGCGGAAGCGGGCCGAATCCAGCACGCCAGCCATACCGACAACGCGGTTCTTCGGGAACTTCGAAACGTTGTAGGCCACCTGCGCCATGGCGTCCAGAGGATTGGTAACGACAATGATGATCGCGTTCGGCGACTTCGCCACGGCCTGTTCGGTGGCAAACTTCACCACTTCATAGTTGGCCAGAAGCAAATCATCGCGGCTCATGCCCGGCTTGCGGGGGAAGCCTGCGGTGATGATGACAACGTCAGAATTCTCCGTTGGGCCGTAGTCATTGGCACCGGTGATGTTGACGTCATAGTGTTCCACCGGACCGGCCTGTGCGAGATCGAGGCCCTTGCCCTGGGGAATGCCTTCGGCGACGTCCACAAGGACGATGTCGCCCAGTTCCTTCTTGGCGGCCCAGACGGCGCAGTTCGCGCCCACGTTGCCTGCGCCGATGACGGTGATTTTCTTTCTCAATGTCGTTTCCTCTCAGTTGCCCTCGGGATGAAAACAGGGCAAAACATCAGTATATCCGCCAGCTACTCCAGCACTCTTGCCTCAAAGGAATCAATCTCATCAGCGACAACGCTGTACCGGACTTCAATTGGATGACAACAAACTTCGCAATCCTCCACATAAGTCTGACGCCGCACGGAGATGTCGAGCACCATTGAGATCTCTTCCCAACAGTAGGGACAGGTAAAGAAATGTTCCATGAAATAAGAAAGGGCCGCAAACCCCTGCTTGGGATATGCGGCCCGTGTGCTGCCGGATGGAGGATTATGCGGCGTAGAGCTTGCCGACGGCAGCCCAGTTGACCACGCTCCAGAACGCAGCGATGTAGTCCGGGCGGCGGTTCTGATAGTGCAGGTAGTAGGCGTGCTCCCAAACATCCAGACCAAGAAGCGGCGTCTTGCCTTCGGCAATCGGGCTGTCCTGGTTGGGCAGGGAGTAGATTTCGAGACCAGCGGGAGTCTTCACCAGCCAAGCCCAGCCCGAACCAAACCGGGTGGTGGCAGCGGCGGCAAACTTTTCCTTGAAGGCGTCGAAGCTGCCGAAAGCGGCGTTGATCGCCTCAGCAAGCGCACCTTCAGGACCATGGGAAGTGCCAACCGGCGCGAGCAGCGTCCAGAAGAGAGAGTGGTTCGCGTGGCCGCCGCCGTTGTTGCGGACTGCGGTTTTGATGGCATCGGGAACAATGGCCAGATTGTTGGCAAGGAGTTCTTCGATGGTCTTGCCAGCCAGTTCAGGCGCCGATTCGAGAGCCTTGTTCAGGTTGGTCACATAGGCGTTGTGGTGCTTGCCGTGGTGGATCTCCATCGTCATCTTATCGATGGCGGGTTCCAGAGCGTCAGTCGCGTAAGGCAGTGCGGGCAGTGTAAAAGCCATAATTCGTAAATCTCCTGTGTTCAATTGATGCTAACTGTTTTCAAAAGCGTCAGCGAGACGGAACATTGTCTCTTCGCCAAAGTGCTTGCAGAGAATCTGGAGGCCGACCGGCAGACCCTCACTCGTATTGCCGCAGGGCGTGGACATGCAGGGGATACCTGCCAGTGAGCCCGTGATCGTATAGATGTCAGAGAGATACATCGAGATCGGGTCATTCACCTTTTCCCCCAGCTTGAAGGCCGGGAAAGGCGATACCGGAGCAACAATGGCATCCACTTCGGTAAAGGCCTTGTTGAAGTCCTGCGTGATCAGGTTCCGAACCATCTGTGCCTTCTTGTAGTAGGCATCGTAATACCCATGGCTCAGAACGTAGGTTCCCAGCATGATGCGGCGCTTTACCTCAGCACCGAAGCCTTCGCCGCGCGTGTTCTTGTAGAGATCACTCAGGGTTCCGGAGTTCTGCGAGCGGGTGGTGTAGCGTACGCCATCGTAGCGGGCGAGGTTCGAACTGGCCTCTGCGGTGCAAATGATGTAGTAGGTGTCGATCGCGTAGTCTGTGTTGGGCAGGCTGATCTCACGAAGTTCGCAGCCCATGGCTTGCAGCTTGCGGAACGAGGCGTTGACCAGGTCTGCCGTTTCGCCGGTGGCATGCTTCATATATTCGACCGGAATGCCAATCTTGAGGCCCTTGACGTTGCCGGTCATGGACGCGGCATAGCTGGGAACGGGCGCTTCGGCGGAGGTGGCGTCCTTGGGATCACGTCCGGCCATCACTTCGAGCAGCGTTGCTGCATCGCGGGTGTTGCGGGCGAACGGACCGATGTGATCGAGAGAACTGGCAAAAGCCACCAGTCCGTACCGGGAGACGCGGCCATAGGTCGGCGTTACACCGACGATGCCACAAAACGAGGCCGGCTGACGAATGGAACCGCCGGTGTCAGAACCCAGCGAGACAACTGCCGTGCCCTGCGCGACTACCGCGGCGGAACCACCGCTCGAACCGCCCGGGACACGGTCCAGAGCGACAGGGTTGCGCACCGGACCAAAGGCGCTGTTCTCATTCGAAGAGCCCATCGCGAACTCATCGCAGTTGGTCTTGCCGATGATCACCCCACCCGCGGCCTCGATGCGTTCGATCGCAGTGGCGTCATAGGGAGCGATGAAGTTTTCCAGAAGCTTCGAGGCACAAGTGGTCTTAAGGCCCTTGGTCAAAATCACGTCTTTCACGGCCACGGGAACGCCGCCGAGAGCACCGGGATCTTCTCCGGCAGCAATTCTGGCATCCACACGTTCGGCAGCGGCAAGGGCGCGCTCCGGGCTGAAGGAGAGATACGCGTTGGTCTTGGGGTTCTCAGCCTCCGCGAATGACAGTGCCTGCCTGGTCAATTCGACTGCGGAGAATTCTTTCGAGAGCAGACCGGCGCGAACCGAAGAGATGGTGTGTTTCGTCATCGCTTAGCTCCTCTCAATCACTTTCGGGACTTTGAAATAGCCCTGCCCGGGTTGAGGAGCGTTCAAAAGTGCGTCCGCGTTCGGCAGAGAGGGCATGGGGACATCGGCCCGGAGTGACGCCGTGTCCCCCGCGTCAAAGAGAACCTGTGACATCGGGGCAACGCCGTCTGTGTTGATTTCCTTCAGACGGTCCATATGCTCCAGGATGCCATCGAGATCGACCAGCATTTTGGCGACCTCCTCTTCTGTCAGGTTCAGATTCGCGAGGTTCGCGACGTGTCGAACTTCCTTCTCCGTCAGTTTCAAATCCCGTTCCTTTCCGTGGCGCTAGGCTGTTTCGCGGCGGCGGGCATTGCGGTAGATGCGGCGCATCATGGGGTCCACAATGGACTCTGCGTCATCGGGCAGACCATCGAAGAGCGGCATGGCACGTTCCTTCTCCCGCTGTGCCTCAATCCGAAGTGGCAGCACGCGAAATTCCAACTCTTCTACGATACCGGGTCCAATGGCGCGGGCGAGGTTCCGCAAGATGTAACCGCTGAGAGTGCTGAGCTGATATTGCCAGACTTCGTCCTGAACCTCGATGACCAGTTTCTTGCGCACCAACTTCTGCGCGCGGGTTTTCTGGGCAAGCTTTGGTCCGACCGCCTTTTTCCAGCTGCTGCAAACCAGGGGGCTGGCATCGAAAACGTCGGTATTTTTGCCCGCAATGCGGGACATGACGCGGCTGGCCTGATCCATAGTCTTCCGGTTGGGGGACGAGTTCGATGATAGCAAAAGACGGGAGTTCTGGCGGGTGCAAAGTACCCGGTCAAGGGGCTCGAAAAGTAGTAAAATGCCGGTTAAGAGGCCAAATGGACCAAGAACTTAGATCGTATATGGAAGGTATGGAAACGCGCCTGATACACCAGGGCACCCAACTTTTCCAGCACATCACCGCAGTACAAGGCGACTTGCATGGCCGGATTGGAGGCCTCGATGGCCGGATCGCAGGCTTGCATGGCCAGATTGACGCAGTAGAGGCCAGCTTGCATGGCCGGATTGGAGGCTTACAGAACAGAATCGACGCCGTAGAAGCCAGCTTGCATGGCCGGATCGGCGCTGTAGAAGCCAGCTTGCATGGCCGGATCGACGCCGTAGAAGCCAGCTTGCACGACCGCATCGACGCCGTGAAAGCGGCGCTGAGCACTCAGATCGCTGAATCTGAAGCACGTTCGCGGGAGCATACCGAAGTCATCGAAACCCGTCTCCTGAGTGAATTCTGGAAATGGGCCAAGACGGCGGAAGTCCGCTATCGGAACGGTCAGTTCGCCGTGACCGGTATGGAAGAACGGATCCGTATGGTCGAAGAACGGGTGACTGAACTCGAGAGCCGCAGCCGTCCCTCCTAGGGTGGACCTCACATCCCGGCGGCATGGATGCCAACGGGATACGAAACCAATTCCCTGTTCCTCCGTCCCACGGTTTGGCACAATAAACGCAGAACCGTGAGACTCAAAAGCAGCACACTCCCCATCCTCCTTGCGCTGCCCGCACTCGCCGCAGCCCAGAACCTGGAAGACTTCAAGAAACGGGTGACCGAGTTCACCCTGGCCAACGGACTTCATTTCATCATCCTTGAGCGTCACAACGCCCCGGTCGTCAGCTTCCACACCTATGTCAATGCGGGGTCCGTGGATGACCCCAAGGGCAAGACCGGCATTGCGCATATGTTCGAGCACATGGCGTTTAAGGGCACGGAGACCGAAGGGTCCACCAACTGGCACGCGGAAAAGGCAGCCCTGGCGCAAGTGGAGACCGTCTACGATGCGATCGAAGCGGAAAAGAACAAGGGCCCGAAGACGGATCCAGAAAAGCTGAAGGCACTGGAAGCCAAACTGGGGGAAGCTATTGAAAAGGCGGATTCCTTCGTTGTACCGAATCTCTACGACCGCATCATTGAGTCCAATGGCGGCGTCGGAATGAATGCGGGGACGGGGGAAGACTCCACGGATTACTTCTACAATTTCCCCTCCAACCGCGTCGAACTCTGGTTCTATCTCGAAAGCGGCCGCTTCCTGCGACCCGTCTACCGCGAGTTCTACAAGGAACGTGACGTGGTCCGCGAAGAGCGCCGCATGCGCGTGGAATCTGATCCGCAGGGCAAGTTGATTGAGGCCTTGCAGGCGGTAGCGATTACGGCGCATCCTTACCGGAATGGCCCGGGGGGCTGGGCGAGTGACATCGAAAACCTGCGCGTGGCGGATGCGGAGAAGTTTTACAAGACCTACTATGTGCCGGCAAACATGACGATTGCCATTGTTGGCGACGTGAATCCCGCAGAGATGAAGCGCCTGGCCGGGAAGTACTTTGCTGCTCTGCCCAAGCGTCCCCTGCCCCCGCCTGTTGTCACGGTGGAACCTGCGCAGGAGGGCGCGCGGCGGGTGGAAGTGATTTCCCCGGCGCAGCCGATGGAATTCATCGCCTACCACCGTCCCGATCAATACGACCCCGATGACCCGGTTCTCGATGTCCTTTCCTCCGCGCTCTCCAGCGGACGCACCAGCCTTCTCTACAAAGATTTGGTGCGGGATAAAAAGATCGCCCTTGCCGCTGAGGCCGACGCTACATTCCCCGGAGGAAAATACCCGGGCTTGTTCCTGTTCATTCTGGTTCCCAATGCGGGCCACACCCTGGAAGAATGCCAGACAGCGCTCGATGCCGTGATTCAAAAGGTGCAGGATTCGAAGCTCGATGAGGCCGCGCTGGCACGCATCAAGACCAAGATCCGTACCGGTCTGATCAAGCAGTTGGACAGCAATTCCGGCCTCGCACAGTTATTAACCCAGTACTCAGCGGCTTATGGCGACTGGAAGAAGCTGTTCACGTCCCTCGATGAGATCGACCGGGTCACGCCGGAAGATGTTCAGCGAGTCGCGAAGAAGTATCTGCGGCCGGAGAACCGGACCATTGGACTGACTGTCCAACCGAAAGGAGACAAGTAAATGCGCTTGCTGATCACACTCCTGCTGGCAGCCATTACGGGATTTGCGCAAGAAGGGACTGCGGTACGTCCGGCAACGTGGAAGGCGATCAAGTTCCCGCCCCTCAAACAGATTCAAATCCCCAAGGTGGAAGAAACCACGCTGCCGAACGGGATGAAGATTTACTTACTGGAGAACCACGAACTGCCTCTGGTGAGCGGTCTGGCTCTCGTCCGGACTGGAAATCTCTTTGACCCCAAAGACAAGGTTGGCCTGGCCAGCGTCACCGGCAACGCGATGCGCGCGGGCGGCACCACGTCAAAATCCGGCGATGAGATCGACGAACAACTCGAAAATATCGCCGCATCGGTGGAGAGCCGGATTGGCGAGGGCTACGGCACCATCTCATTCTCCACGTTGAAGAACCGGCAGGATGAGGTTTTGGCCGTCTTCCATGACGTGATCACGCAACCCGCATTCCGCCAGGACAAACTCGATCTGATCAAGACCCAGTTGAAGAGCGGCATCGCACGCAGGAATGATGATGCCAAGGGCATTGCGCAGCGGGAGTTCTCGGACCTTCTTTTCGGCCGTGACACGCCCTATGGACGCGAGGTGGAGTATGAAACTCTGAATAACATCAGCCGGTCCGATGTGGTGGCTTTCTATGAGCGCTATTACTTCCCCGCGAATATCATCCTTGCCATCCAGGGAGATTTCGATTCCACGGCCATGAAGAGTTCGCTTGAAAAGCTCTTCGCAAGCTGGACGGGACAGAAGCCTCCCGTGCCTCCGTTCCCGAAAGTAGCTAACACGCCCAAGCCGGGTGTGTACTTCGCCTCGAAGACGGACGTCACGCAGACGAATTTCATGATCGGGTCCATGGGCGGCCTGTTGAATGACAAGGATTACCCGGCGCTCGAAGTCATGGCGGATATTCTCGGCGGCGGCTTCCGCAGCAGGCTGTTCCAGAAGGTCCGTACGCAGCTTGGCTATGCGTATGATATTTCGGCGGACTGGGGTGCGGGTTTTGACAGCCCCGGCCTGTTTGAAATCGCCGGAAGTACAAAATCAAAGACCACCACGGAAGCGATTCAGGCCGCAGAGAAGGAAGTCCGCAAGATCCGGACTGAGATGGTTTCCGCTGAGGAACTGGAGACCGCCCGGCAGACCGTGGCCAATAGTTTCGTATTTAACTTCGATACACCCGCCAAGACTTTAAACCGCCTGGTGACTTACCGCTTCTATGGGTATCCCGATAACTTCATCTTTGATTACCAGAGGGCAATCGAGAAAGTGACGCAGGCGGATATTCTGCGTGTGGCGAAACAGTATGTGGACCCCGACAAGCTGGTCATCGTCGCAGTGGGTAATGCAAAGGAATTCGGCGCACCCCTTTCTGCTCTGGGGCGCCCGGTGACGGACCTCGATATCTCCATCCCGGAACCCAAGGCTGCCGCACCGGCGAACGATGCCGCCAGCCTGGCGAAGGGTGAAGTTCTGCTCGCCCGTATGTTGCGCGCGCTGGGAGGCAAGGATAAGCTCTCCGCTGTGCAGGATGCAGAGTGGAAACAGGAGATGCAGGTAGCTCCGTCGGCTGGCGGGTTGAAGGCTAGCCAGGTGGTGATGTGGGCACGGCCGGCGAGTTACCGGCAGGAGAACGTGTTGCCTTTCGGGAAGATCATTAGCTATGCGGGTCCGGATGGTGGCTGGCTCTCCACTCCGCAGGGCGTTCTCCCTTTGCAGGAGATGCAGAAGCAACAGATTGATCTTGAGATCTTCCGAAACTGGTTCCTGCTTCCCGGCGCGGCAAAACCCAGTTCCACCAAGGATCAAGCGCTGACTCTTTCGGACGGTAAGCTGACCGTGACTTATCTACTCGGCAAGGATGGTTTGCCGCTGCAGGCAAATTATCAATTGAGCGGGATGGAGATCGAAGAGAAATTTTCTGACTGGCGTGAGACGAACGGGGTGCAGTTGCCGTATAAAGTTTCGTTGACGCAGAATGGCAAACCCTATCTCGAGCAGACGGTTCAGTCCGTCAAACTGAATGGTGGGTTGAAAGCAGAGGAGCTGGCGAAACGTCCATGAACCGGCGGGTCTTTGCTTTGGGAATGGCAGCTTCGGTTACCCTGCGCGGCGAGACACGCGCGGAGCGGGGCAAGAAAATCCTTGCACACTTGATGGAAGCTGTTGGCGGCAATGCTTTCCAGAACATGCAATCGCGGGTGGAATCCGGTCGCGCGTATTCTTTCTACCGGGAACAGTTAAAGGGTCTCGCGATTGCCAAAACTTACACCAGATATGTGACTCCACAGGGTCCGGGCAAAGTGGGGCAACTGCAGCGCCAGGTTTACGGTAAGAAGGAAGAGGATGTGGTCCTCTTCACCCTGGAGGATGCTTTCGATATCTCGTTCCGTGGCGCAAAGCCGTTGCGGGAAGACCGTCTGCGACTGTCGCGTGAAGCCACTCTGCGCGATGTGTTTTATATCCTTCGGCAGCGGCAGCACGAGCCCGGTCTTGCGGTCGAGGGCGCGGGGCAGGATGTGACCGAGAATCAGCCTGTCGACATTCTGGACATCTTCGATGCGGAGAACCGGAAAGTGACAGTCTACGTGCATTCAAGCACGGGCCTTCCGGTCAAACAGCGCTATGAACGGGTGGACGAGATCACGCGTGAGCGCCGCGAAGAGGTCACCCGTTTTACCAAGTACAGAGACATCGGCAATGGTGTGATGTGGCCTTATGACATCCAGCGCGAACGTGATACGGAAAAGCTGCTCGAAATGTATTCCGAGAATGTGAAGCTGAATCCCCCCGTGCCGGACAGTTTGTTTGAAGTGCCGCGGGGGATTCACATCCTTTCCCGCGATAAACCCTTCGCCTGAGCTGCGGCTTCGATAGACTGTTGGGTTCTTATGAACCGCCGACACTTTCTCGCCGCTCTTTCCTCCGCCCCTCTGCTGGCACAGGCACCTGCAAAACCGGAGCCGGAACTGGATTGGCATGATGCCAAAACCCTCAGGGTGGAAGGGCTGGGTTTCAAAGACGTAAAGTCGCCCTATGACCGTTTGCCCGGTCGGGCCGAGGGCGTGGTGCGTCCGGAAGTCTGGAATCTCAGCAGGAATTCCGCAGGAGCTGTCGTCCGGTTCGTGGCAGCGGCTGGCGAGATCCAGGCCAAGTGGACCCTCACAGGGAAGAATCTCGCCGGATCGAACATTACCGCCGTGGCGTCCAGCGGCCTGGATCTATACGCGAAAAGTGACAGCGGCAAATTCCGCTGGCTGGGCATCGGCAAACCGACAGGGCTCGAAAACACAGATACCCTCGTCAAAGGTATTCCTGCGACACCGCGCGAATTCATGCTCTATCTGCCGCTGCGGAACAATCTGCTGTCTCTGCAAATTGGCGTACCGAAGGGCAGCAATATCACTGCGGCACCGGCACGTGCTGCGGGGTCAAAACCCATCTTGTTTTATGGCACGTCGATTACTCATGGCATTGGAGCGTCCCGGGCTGGCATGACGCATGTCTCTATGCTTGGCCGCACGTTTCAGCGTGAAGTGATCAACCTGGGCTTCTCCGGCAACGGCAAGATGGAACCGGAAGTGCTTCAATTTGTCGCTGAACTGGACCCCGCTGTGTTCGTGCTCGATTGCCTGCCGAACATGGGCGCAAAGGAGACGCGGGAGCGCACCGTGCCCGGCGTCAAACTGCTTTGCGCAAAGCATCCCACAACGTCCATCGTGCTTGTGGAAGACCGCGTTCATCAGAATGCCTGGCTGCTCGAAGGGACACGCAAGGGTCATGAAGCGAATCATGCCGCTTTGCGGGAAGCTTACGAAACGCTGCGTACGGAAAAGGTGCCCAACATTTCCTACTTGCAGGGCAATGACCTGTTGGGCGATGACTATGAAGGCACAGTGGATGGTTCGCATCCCACGGATCTGGGCTTCCTCCGGCAGGCCGCAGAATTCGAGAAAGTACTACGACCTATTTTGGGATAACAATTCTGTTTACGGCGAACCCGAAGAGTGATTTAATCGTTGACTGTAACGACTACGTTATCCCGAAGGAGTTCCCGGTTGAAGACCCTCATTCTCACGCTTCTTGCCTGCGCCATCGCATGGGCCCAGAGTTCCTCCGGCACCATTACCGGGCGCGTCCTAGACCCGGCCGGCGCCGTAGTTGCCGGCTCGGAGGTGCGGATCCAGAACGAGATCCAAAAGGATATCCGCACGTTCCTCACCTCGCAGAACGGGATCTTCACGTTCGTGGATGTGCAGCCCGGCACTTACACACTGACTGTGAAATCGCCTGGCTTCAAGCAATTCGAAAAGCGTGGGCTCCTGCTGAACTCAAGCGACAGCCTGTCGGCGGGCGACATCCGCCTGCAAATTGGTTCGAACGCGGAAACCGTTGAGGTGACGGCTGATTTGGCCGTGGTGCAGACGGCGAGTGCGGAACGCTCCAGCTTATTGGATTCCAAACAGTTGATGGAATTGAGCGCCCGCGGGCGTGACGTGATGGCGCTGCTGCAGGTGATGCCCGGGGTGGTGAATGACGCCACTGGCGGTGACACCCTGGGTGCTTTCAGCACGCCGACCATGGATGGCACACGAAGCAACTACAACGCACTCAACGTGGATGGCATCGGCGGCAACACAGCGCGGGGCAGCAACGCGCAATCTCCCATTAATCTGGATGCGATCGAAGAAGTAAAGGTGCTGGCCAACTCCTACACGGCGGAGTTTGGCACAGCAGGCGGGGGCGTGATCAATCTTGTCACCAAGGGCGGTACGCAGAGGTTCCATGGAAGTGCGTATTACTACAGCCGGAACGAGGACTTCAACGCCAACAATTTCTTCAATAACAAGAATGGCCAGGTGCGCCCCCGTTACAGGTACAACACAGAAGGCACGAACCTTGGCGGTCCGGTCTATATCCCCGGACACTTCAATAAGAGCAAGCAGAAGCTGTTTTTCTTCTTCTCCCAGGAGTATGATCCCAACACCACGCCCAATTCCCTGCGGAGTTACACGGTTCCCACGGCAGCCGAACGCCAGGGCGTCTTCAGCCGGACGATTAAGGACCCTATGAACGCAGGCACCTTGTTCGCCAATAACACGGTTCCACCCAGCCGGATTGACCCGAACTCCTCGAAGCTCCTGAGCATCTTCCCCGCCCCGAATGTATCGAATAATCCCACCTGTTCCTGCAACTTCCAGATCGTGGGAAGTGAAGATACTCCCATCAAGCAGGAAATGCTTCGCGTGGACTATAACGCAACGGAAAAGGCGCACTTATGCGCCGGTTACAAAGAACTTTGAATGGTACATACAGGATCACTGGAGACTTTCCCCGCGCCTGACCGTGGATCTTGGGCTTCGCTTCACCGATGCCATCCCGATGCAAGCCAACAACAAGAATGCCGGGAACTTCGTACCGTCGCTCTTCAATCCGGCGCAGACACCAGTTTTGTTCACACCTGCAGTCGTGAATGGTGCGAAAGTAACGATCAATCCTCTGTCTGGAGCGACCGTGTTGCCGGTCTATGCCGGGTTGCTCGTGCCGGGATCTGGAAATCCGACCAACGGCGTGTCGGTACCCGGTGACCCCGGTTTCCCGAACTACGGCAACGGTATTCTTTTCGCACCGCGGCTCGGGATAGCCTATGATCCCTTCGGCGATGGCAAGACCGCAGTCCGGCTGGGCGGAGGCATTTACTATGCCGGCATTCCCGATGCAGGTACCCTGGGCAATCTCTTCTTTAATCCTCCCGCGATTTATACACCGGTGCAGTATTACGGACAAGTTGCCAATGCCGCGAACTCCACCGGCCTGCTCTCTCCCAGCAGTTTCTCCCGCGACATTGATCAGCACGCAAAGATTGTCACCACTTACCATGCCAACTTTGAGATACAGAGACAGATCGGTACGCGAACCCTCGTCAGCGTCGCGTACGTGGGTAGTTTCGGACGGCATCTCGGCCAAAAGGTGGATGTGAATACTGTGCCGTATGGCGCGGAATTCCTTCCGCAAAATCAAAATCCCCAGACGAATACACCGTTGAACGATAACTACTTCCGCCCTTACATGGGTTACGGCAGTATTCCGATGCAGATTTGGGACGGTAACTCCAGTTATCATTCCCTGCAGACTCAAGTCACCCGCCGGTTCGCGAATGGTCTTCAATATGGGGTGGTTTACACACGTTCGAAGGCGATGGATTATTCCGAAGGTGACAGTACAACGTCCGGGGGCGTGGCGCGTTATCTTGACCGGAAGGTTTGGAACTACGGCCTGGCTGGTTACGACCGCCCGAACATTTTCACCTTCCACTTCCTTTACGACATCCCCCGGCTCAGCAAGGTTCTGCCCAATCCACTCGCCAAAGCGCTCTTTGATGGCTGGCAGCTCTCGGACATTACGTCTTTCATTAGCGGCGCCCCGCTGGCGATCAGTATGAGTACTTCGCCTTCGGTAAATTTCACCGGCGGTGGCGACGGAGCGAGGCCGCTCATGGTGGGCAATCCAAATCTGCCATCGGATCAGAGGAATGTCAATGTCTGGTACAACGTTGCAGCCTTCGGAGAGCCCGTTCCGATCAATCCGGCAAGTTGCACCAAAGCGGGATGCCCTGCGGTAACGGTCGCGAACATCGGGGACATGCCCGCAACGGCGATCCGCGGCCCTGGTGTGAATAACTGGAATACTTCAGTGTTCAAGAACTTCACGGTGGGAGAACGATTGAAGTTTCAGCTGCGCGCCGAGGCCTACAATACGTTCAACCATACGCAGTTTTCAGGTGTGGGAACAGCGATCCAATTCAACGCCAAAGGCGTAAACCAGACGGCTGCCGCGGGAACAATTACATCCACCCGCGATCCGCGCTATCTGCAACTAGCGTTACGTTTGAACTTTTGATCTGTAGCGCTCCGCCGGACGCAGCGTGGTTATGCAGTCTATATATAATCGCTGCATGTGGAAAGCTGCTGCTCTACTTTCGCTGTTTGCCGCGGTATTGTGGGCAGATCCTTGCGAAGACCTGAAATCGCTCGCCATCCCGCATACACGTATCCTCACGGCGTCCGCCACGGGTGGCGTCTGCAAGGTAACCGCTGCTTCGATACCTTCCGCGGATTCTGCCATTCGTATCGAAGTCTGGCTCCCGGTTTCCGGCTGGAATGGGAAACTGATCGGCACCGGCAATGGCGGCTTTGCGGGCAAGATTTCCAGTGGACTCTTCGCCGGCAGCGTCAAGGCGGGCTACGCGGTGGCGAACACTGATATGGGCATGGCCGTGGACCCGGGCCATGATGCCTCGGATTTCACCGGTCGGCCGGAACGCTGGAGGGACTGGGGCTGGCGCGCCACGCACGAAATGACGGTCGTGGAGAAAGCTCTGGTGCAGGCGTTTTACGGGCAGCCACAACAGAAGTCGTACTTCCTCGGCTGTTCCACGGGCGGCGAGCAGGCCCTGATGGAAGCAGAGCGCTTTCCTGAGGATTACGACGGCATCGCATCCGGCGCGCCGGCGAATAACCGGACCGGCGTGCACTTAAGCATCCTCTGGAACTACATGGCGACCCACCGCGAAGATGCCGCCTACATTCCGCCCGCGAAACTTCCCCTGTTGCACGACGCCGTTCTGGCGGCCTGCGATGCCAAAGATGGCGTGAAGGACGGCCTCCTGAATCCGTGGTCCTGCCAGTTTGATCCGGCCTCCCTGCAATGCAAGGAGGGCGACGCGCCCGGGTGCCTGACCGCAAGGCAAGTGGAAACGGCGAAGGAGATTTACCGTGGTCCGGTGGACCCCAAAACACACAAGCAACTCTATCCCGGCGTGCCCTTCGGCAGCGAGTTGGATTGGGGCAGCTTCGGGCCGGACCCCGCACGGAAGTCTTCCCCGCCCTATGCGCCGATCTTTCAATGGGTCTTCGGCAAGAACTGGGATTGGCGCGGGTTCGATTTGTCGCGCGGCTTCGCGGAGATACAGAAGTTGCTTGCCCCGGACCTGAACGCCACCAGCGGCGACCTGCACCGCTTCGCCCAGCGCGGCGGCAAATTGCTGGGCTATCACGGCATGGCGGATTGGCTTGTCGTGCCCGGGGAAAGCATCAACTATCACGCAGCGGTGGTGAAGAAGATGAAAGGCAAGACAAGTGACTTCTACCGCCTGTATTTCATTCCAGGCATGGGCCATTGCGGGGGCGGTACGGGGCCGAACAGTTTGGACCAGTTGGGAACGCTGGTGAACTGGGTGGAAAAGGGCGTGGCACCGGACAAACTGACAGCGACGCGGGGCGGGAGTCCGCTGAAGCGTGCCGTTTGTCCGTATCCGCAGGTGGCCAAATACAGCGGCAGTGGTGATCCGAATGACGCCGCGAACTATGCCTGCGTGATGCCCGGCAAGAAATAACTACCGCTTCTTCCACACCCCGTGCAGCGCGTGCAACCCCAGAAACACAAACATCCCTGCGGCCATCGCCAGGGGGTAATGCACCCAATCGCCGGGAGCCTTCCATAACCCGGCCGCACCGCCGGCGAACGTAGCACTTTCCACCAGCGCACAAAGGAAGAACGCCGACCACACCCCGCCAGTTGCAGCGCGGAACATCGTGCTCAGTGCTACTCCTTCGGGAATTTTGTGCAGCACGACGGCCAGAATCACGGTCGCCCCCAGCTTGGGGTCGGCATGATCCACGGTCACCATGCCCCAGCCGTCGACGAACGCATGCACCAGCGCCGCCACGGCCAGGGGCACGCTGAAGCCATGCAGCGGTTGCGCGCAGCCCGCATGGTCGTGGTTGTGGGAACAACTGGGACAGATCGAATAAATGAAACGGTCGAAGAGCAGCAGCGCCAGATATCCTGCGGCCACCAAGCTAATCGCCTTCGGCCAGCCCGCTTCTGACGCCAATTCCGGGATCAAGCCGAAGACCGCGAGGGCCAGCAATAAGCCGCCGCTGACCGGAATCAGCCAGCGGAGCCGTTTCGCCGACGGCCGTATCGCCACACCCGCGCCGCCGCTGAAAATTCCCGCGACGGTTGCCAGCGCCGCCGGGTAGAGTTGAGTGAAGTCCAACTCTTTACTGTAACGGCCTCGTTGCCAACGCGGGCAGGATTCTTGGTATGATGATGACGCGAAGGGACATAAGCAGTCCTGCTCAAGGAATCTGCGCGTAACAGTCCCCGCCGCTCATCCGTCAAAACGAATACATATGATCAAAGTCGAAGGTCTGACGAAGCGATACGCACGTCATGTCGCGGTCAACAACATCTCCTTCGAAGTAGGCAAGGGCGAGATCGTGGGATTTCTCGGCAAGAACGGCGCCGGGAAAACAACCACGATGCGAGTCCTCACCTGCTTCCTCCCGCCCACGGCGGGGAAAGCCTCTGTTGCAGGCTTCGATTGCGTCGAACAGCCAATCGATGTGAAGAAAAACATCGGTTATCTGCCGGAAACGCCGCCGGTTTATCCGGATATGTCCATACAGGACTACCTGGCGTTCGTCGCGCAGTTGAAGGGCATCGCTTCGGCGGAGATCCCCAAGCGCGTTAATGAAGTGATGGAGCGTACCTCCATCGGTGACCGGCGCGCCACTTTGATCGGGAAGCTGTCCAAGGGTTTCCGGCAGCGTGTGGGCATCGCGCAGGCCATCATCCACAACCCGCCGGTTCTGATTCTCGATGAGCCAACGTCCGGCCTCGACCCCCAACAGCAGAAGGATGCCCGCGAGTTGATCGCCAGCCTCTCCGGCGACCACACCATCATTCTTAGCACCCATATCCTGTCGGAAGTCGAACAATCCTGCTCGAAGGTCATCATCATCAACGCGGGCGAGATCATCACCATGGACACGGTGGAGAATCTGCACAAGCGCCGCAGCGGTACGGAGATGGTCACGCTGGAAGTGGGCGGTGCGACCGCACAGGCAGTCCGGCAGAAGATGGAAGAAGTGCGCGGCGTTGCCCGCGTCGTAGCCAGCACGAACAGCGCAGGCGCGGTCACACTGGAAGTTGAGGGCATGGAGAACTTCCTGGTGCGCCCGGAACTTGCCAAGGCCGTGGTGCAATCCGGCTGGAGCCTGCTTGAAATGCGCACCGTTGGCGCGTCGCTCGAGGAAATCTTCCTCGACCTGACGAAGGCCGAAAAGAAAGCCCCCGTGGCGGAGGAAAGCAAATGAGAAATATCTTCACGATTTGCGGTAAAGAGGTGAAGAGCTACTTTGCCTCGCCGATCGCGTATCTTTTGATGTCGCTGTTCGGCATCATCTTTGGCTTCATGTTTTTCAGTACCACAGCGTACTTCGTGAAAATGGGCCTGCAGAGCCAGATGATGGGGCGTCAACAGCCCATGAGCGTGAATGAATTCGTGATTCAGGGCCTGTTTGGCAACGCCAGTGTCATCTGCCTTTTCCTGATCCCGCTGATCTCGATGCGGCTTTTTGCGGAAGAGAAGCGCTCCGGCACCATCGAATTGCTGATGACCTCGCCGCTGCATGACTGGGAAATCACCATGGGCAAGTGGCTGGGTGCCATGGTCATGTATCTCTGCATGATTCTGATTGCAGCCGCCGATATCTCGCTGCTGTTTGCGTGGGGTACACCGGATTGGCGTCCCATCGCCACCGGCTTCCTTGGCCTGATCTTCCAGGGCGGCACGGTTCTCGCCATCGGGACTTTCATCTCTACTCTGACGAAGAACCAGATTGTCGCCGCGGCGGCCACTTTCACCACCAACCTGCTGCTCTGGGTTTTGAGCTGGGTCAGCGCGTACAACGACGCGGCGTGGGGCAAGGTGGTGGCGTACTGTTCCATTCTCACCCACTTTGAACCGTTTTCCCGAGGCATCGTGGACACCAAGGACGTGGTGTTCTACGCATCGGCCATCTTCCTGGGCCTGTTCCTGACCACACGGTCCATCGAATCCATGAGGTGGAGGGCATAATGGCAAGCGATTTCATGCAAGCCCGGCGCACGAAATACAGCGCCTATCTAGTGATCTATCTGATTGTCATTCTGGCGATCATGGGTGCCGCCAACTGGCTGGCCGACCGCTACAACAAGTCCTTTGACACCACGTCGACGAAGAAGTACTCACTCTCCGATGAGACGGCAAAGGTGTTGAACAATCTGAAGTCCACCATCAACGTCTATTACGTGGATAAGTCAGACCGTTATGAGCGCGCGAAAGATATTCTGGACCGCTACAAGAACCTTTCCACGAAGGTCAATGTAGTTTATGTGGACCCCGACAAGCGCCGTGATCTAGCCATTGCGCTCGGTGTCACGAGCTTCGGCGATGTCATTGTGGAAAGCAATGGCAAGAAGGAAAAAGCCAAGGCTCTGACCGAAGAGGAAATCACGGGAGCTTTGATCCGAGCCAACAAGACGGGCGTGCGGATGGCCTGCTTCCTGACCGGTTCCGGCGAGCACGCCACCGATGATCAGGGGCCCACTGGCTTCTCGTACTTGAAGGAGCAACTGGAAGGCTATCTGTACAAGACCAAGGTCATCAGCCTGGTCGAAAAGCCTCAGATCCCGGCAGATTGCACCATCATCGTGGCCGGTGGCTCCAAGCAGGATTACTTCCAGCCGGAAGTGGATGCCATCACCAAATTCGTGGACGATGGCGGCAAGGCGCTGGTCCTGCTGGATGGCGTTCTCTCGGCTGGCCGCGACAGCATCGGCCAGACTCCGACGCTCGTCGCCGGCTTGGCGGCCTGGGGCGTGAAACCCCGCGCGGATGTGATTGCGGATGAAAGCCCGGCAACTCAGTTGGGCCAACTGGCTCCCCTCGTGCGGACGTATGACGCGCACCCCATCGTGGCACCCATGAAGGGAACCATGACCCTGTTCCCGCTGGTCCGCAGCCTGGAACTCAGCGGCGGCGCGCAGAAACTGTTCTCCAGTTCCGAAGACAGCTACTCCGTCTTGAATGCGAAGGGTGAGATTGATCCTTCCAAGGGAACCAAGGGAAGCTTCGCGCTGGCTGCTGCCGGCAACGCGGGCGCCAAGAAGGGCCGCTGGATTGTCGTTGGCAGTTCGGACTGGATGAGCAACCGCTTCCTGCCCATCCGCAACGTTGCCAACCGCGATCTCGCACTCAACATGTTTGACTGGCTGTCGGCGGACGAAGATCTGATCTCCATCCGTCCGAAAGAGCCTGAAGACCGCCGCCTGAACATCACTGGCATGGGAATCCAGACGCTTTTCATTCTGTCTGTGATCTTCCTGCCTCTTGCGGTGATCATCTCAGGCGTAGCCACCTGGTGGAAACGGAGATAAGGGACCGCCATGCCGCGTGGATTGCTAGTTGCTGCCGCCCTGCTGCTCTGTCTGGCGGGCGGCGTCTGGTGGGCTGAAAAGCACCCCAAGACGGACGAGACAAAGAAGACAGAAGACGCTCCGAAAATTCTCACCATTCCTGACGGGCAGATCACGGAGATCAAGCTCACCAGGGGTTCTGACGTTGTGGCGCTCGCCAAGCTGGCCGACAAGTGGGAAATTGTGCAACCCAAGCCGATGCCCGCCGATAACGATGCGGTGGCGGGAATCACGGGCGCACTGAGTTCGCTGACGGCAGACCGCTTGATCGAAGACAAACCCGCCAGCCTGGCGCAGTTTGGGCTGGATACCCCGGTGTCACAGGTGGAAATCAAGCGCAAAGACGGCAAGACGGATGTCTTGCTGTTCGGTGCGAATACGGTCACCCTCGGCAATACGTATGTGAAGCTCGCGGCCGCACCGGCGGTCTACACCATCCCCTCCGCCACGAAGTCCAGTTTCGATAAGACCCTGAATGACCTGCGGGACAAGCGTGTCATTGCTTTCAATCCCGAAAAGGTGACCACGGTTTCGCTCGCACCTGCCAAAGGGGGTCCGGTCGAGTTCGCCAAGAACGGGCAGAACGAATGGCAGATTGTGAAGCCAAAGACGTACCGCGCGGACAACCTCCAAGTGGATGATCTGGTTCGCAAGCTGAAGGATGCCAAGCTGGATTTCACAACCCCGGACGAAGATGCGGCCAAGGCCTTCGCGAAAGCAGCGAAACTGGCCTCCATCACCGTGACGGATAGCGCCGGAACGCAGACTGTGGAAGTTCGCAAGGCGGAAGATAAGACCGTTTATGCGAAGAGTTCCTCCACCGAGGGCATCCATAAGGTCACGGGCGATCTCGGCGACGGACTCGACAAGGCTGCCGAAGACTACCGGAACAAGAAGCTCTTCGACTTCGGGTTCAGTGATCCGCAGAGGCTCGATCTGGGCGGCACCGTGTACGAGCGGAACCTCGAAAAGTGGTCCTCCGGCGGTAAGCAACTGGACCCGCAAAGCATGCAGGCAGTGGTGGATAAACTGCGGGATTTTGCGGCCACTAAGTTCGCGGACAAGCCGGAAGGCAGCAGCGTTCTCGCGGTTGCCGTCACTTATGGCGAGCAAAAGCGCACGGAGAAAGTGGCTGTTTCCAAGTCAGGTGACACTTACTACGCACAACGCGATGGGGAACCGGGCGTCTATGTGGTGGAAAGCAAGACCTATGAGGAACTGCAAAAGGCAATTGCAGGAATCAAACCCGCTGCCCCCGCATCCAAGCAGGCAGAAAAGAAGAAATAGCTTTGAACGCACTGCTCACCGATCTTTATCAGCTGACCATGGCGGCCGGCTACTTTGCCGCTGGAAAGCAACAAGACACGGCGACCTTTGAATTCACCGTCCGGCGGCTTCCCCGCGGCAGAAACTTTGTCGTGATCGCGGGGATCCACCGGGTGGTGGAGTATCTTCTGGGCCTGCGATTCACCCCGGAAGAGA
The DNA here is from genome assembly GCA_903923395.1 of uncultured Acidobacteriia bacterium. Classification (GTDB taxonomy): domain Bacteria; phylum Acidobacteriota; class Terriglobia; order Bryobacterales; family Bryobacteraceae; genus BOG-234. Next base: position 26,746 of record CAIXXM010000030.1, on the reverse strand, counting down.
TCACCTATCTGCAGGGCTTGCCGAACTTCCGCAACGTGGCACCGGGTTTCTGGGAGTATCTGGCCGGCTTCCGTTTCACGGGAGATGTGTTCTGTGTCCCGGAAGGTACTGTTCTCTTCGAAGGGCAGCCCGTTCTCAACATCCGCGCGCCGCTCATCGAAGGGCAGCTTCCGGAAACCTTTCTGCTCTCCGCAGTTACTTTTGAAACGTTGATTGCCACCAAAGCGGCACTGGTCGCGCATGCGGCACAGGGCCGGGATGTGGTGGAGTTCGGAACACGCCGCGCCCATACCCCGGAAGCTGGCGTCCTGGGTGCGAGAGCCGCCTATATTGGCGGATGCGCGGGCACCAGCAACGTGCTCGCAGGGTTCCGTTATGGCATTCCTGTAATGGGTACTTCAGCGCATTCCTGGGTGCTGGCCTTTGATTCCGAACGGCAGGCCTTCACGCAACTGCAGCAACTGCTGGGAGACCGCACGGTGCAGTTGATCGACACCTATGACCCGCTCGAAGCCGCGAAACTTGTGGCGGAATTGGGCGGCCCGTTGTGGGGTGTACGTCTCGACAGCGGCGACTTTGTCCAACAATCGAAGCAGGTCCGCAAGATTCTGGATGACGCTGGACTGACCTCGGCGAAGATCATGGCGAGTGGCGACCTGGAGGAACACAAAATCGAAGAACTGCTCGCCGCCGGAGCGCCAATTGACGCTTTCGGTGTTGGTACTGAACTCGCAACATCCGCCGATGCGCCCAACATGGGTGCGATCTACAAGCTGGTGGAGATTGAGAGCCAGGGCGTGACGCGTTACACGGCGAAGCACAGTCCGCAAAAGAGCACTCTGCCCGGGGCCAAACAACTGTTCCGGTACTCTGATTTTGACTTGCTCGGACTGCACGACGAATGCGCGGGTGGTTCCGAAGCGATGTTGAAGCCGCTCATCATCGGTGGCACGCTGGTCCGTGAGATGCCAGATGTTGCGTCCATACGGCGGCGGGCGCAGGAGAATCTCGATCCCTGGCCCAGTGAGCCGAAACGCATGGGCCGTTCCCATGCGCTCGAAGAACTCGAAAAGAAGTATTGAAACCCATGCGTGCCTTCTTCGATATCGACACACAGATTGATTTCCTCTATGCCGGAGGAGCCTTGTACGGTCCCGGTGGTGAAAACCTCATCGAACCGGTGCGGCGGCTCAACGCCCACGCAGTGAGTGCGGGCATCCCCTTGATTTCTTCTGTTTGCAGTCATCCCGAGAACGCTGCGGAGTTCCGAGTTTGGCCGCCGCACTGCATCGCCGGAACCGTTGGCCAACAGAAACCAGCCTCCCTGCTCGCTGCCAAAAGAATCATCGTCCCCAACATCCTGAGTAACATCGACCTCCGGGGCTACGAGCAGATACTGCTCGAGAAAGACGACCTCGATCTATTCACAAATCCAAATCTGATTGATGTCCTGCACCAACTGGAGATCAATGATTGCGTGGTCTATGGTGCGTTCACCGAATACTGCGTGAAGTGCGCGGTGAGCGGTCTATTGAAGACCGGGCGTAAGGTTTCGCTGGTGACGGATGCGATTGCCGCGCTCAATGGCGCGCAGGGTGATGAAGTGATCGAACACTTTGTGGCAGCGGGTGGCCACCTTGTGACGATGCAGGATGTTCTATAGCGCGAGCAGCGCTTCTGCCGCGGACAAGCCCGAAAGGTAAGCACCTTCCACGCGGGGTCCGCCAAATGCATCACCGGCGAAGAGAACCGGTTGCGGATCCTGCACGCATAGATATCTCTCTGGATGTACTCCGGTCACGTTGCTGTATTTCCAGCGGTGGACCTGCCGCTCCACAATTTCCCCACAAATCCAGGGTGCGGCGGAACTGATCAGCCGGTTGCCTACATCATCCCGGGGAGCATCCCAGTAGGCTGCGGTGAATTCCGGTGTTGCGTGGATCGTGATGGAAGGCACCGTCGAAATGCCCTTTTGTTCGTTATCCGCCAGCCAAGCCACTTCCCCGCTCTCCGGCCGGAAGTAACCAGGAGCCGGGATACGGCTGGACTGCGTTGTTGCCGCCATCACGGCAAAACAAGGTAGATACTGTATCGTCAAAAGCTCGGCGCGGAGAGCCACGGGGATTTGTGCCGGCAAGAGGGCAAGAGACTGCTCCACCGGCGGCGTCAGGATCAAGGCATCGGCTTCGAAGACTTCGCCGCTGCGGGCGGTCGCCTGCCAGCCTTTATCGATACTCTCCACATGTATCGAACAATGCACATCCAAACCGCGGGCAAGTTCCGCGGGAATACTGTTCATCCCGCCAACACCGACGTAGCGGGTATGGCCTTCCTGCTTGAACCAGGTGCGCGCGATTCCTTCAATCAGCCAGCGGTCCACCTCGCGTTGAAAGCGGGGATCACGAACGGTGAAAAACTGGGCACCGTGGTCAAAGACCGCCTGCCCGATGCGCCGCGTTGCCATGCGGCCACCGGGTACGCGGCCTTTATCGAGAAGCGTTACTTTCCAGCCTGCTTCACGCAGCCGCCGGCCGGCGGTAATACCCGCCAGGCCGGCACCGACGATGAGGCAAGAGGAAGCCATGCAGAGTGTCTCTAGCGCTGGATGCGGGCAGAACCACCCTTGGCGAAGGCGCGCACCTGGTCGATGGTGGCCATCGTGGTGTCGCCGGGGAAAGTGGTGAGCAACGCGCCGTGTGCCCAGCCGAGCTTGATCGACTCTTCCGGAGTTTCTCCGTTGAGCAGACCGTAGATGAAACCAGCCGCGAAGCCGTCACCACCACCCACACGGTCATGAACATCGAGTTCCGCCGTGGGAGCCTGGTAGGTCTTGCCATCCATCCAAGCAACTGCGCTCCAGCTATGCCGGTTCGTGGTGTGGACTTCCCGCAAAGTGGTGGCAACCACCTTCACATGCGGGTGGATCTTGAGCACGTTGTCCATCATGCTGAAGAAGGCGCTGGGGTCGAGCTTCGAAGTGGCAGCCACTTCGGGTCCCGGAATGCCAAGGCCCTTCTGCAGATCTTCTTCGTTGCCCACCAGCACATCGACGTGTTCCACGATGCGCGCGATGACCTCGACGGCCTTATCGGCACCGCCCGAGATCTTCCACAGCTTTTCGCGGAAGTTCAGATCGAAAGAGGTCACGGCGCCGTGCTTCTTCGCCGCCTTCATCGCTTCGATGATCAGTTCCGCCGTTGTGGAGGAAAGAGCCGCGAAGATACCGCCCGAGTGGAACCAGCGAACGCCCTGTCCGAAGATGGCGTCCCAGTCGAAGTCGCCCGGCTTCAATTGCGCCGCCGCTTCATTGCAACGGTTGTAGAACACTACCGGGGCGCGGACGCCCTTGCCCTGATCGCTGTAAACCGCGGCGATGTTGGGGCCGTTGACGCCGTTGTGTTCAAACTTCTTGTAGAACGGACGGACGCCCATGGCCTTCACGCGTTCGGCAACCAGTTCGCCGATGGGGTAGTTCACCATGGCGCTGGCAACGCCGGTGTTCAACTGGAAGCAGTCAGAGAGGTTGGCAGCGCAGTTGAATTCGCCGCCACTGACATGGATGGCACATTCCGTCGCCTTGCGGAACGGAATGATGCCGGGGTCGAGACGGTGCACCAGGGCACCGAGAGAAAGGAAGTCGAGAGCGCCGTCGGGGCGGATGTTGAGGCTCATGTTCGTAGGCTCCAGTTAGACGTTATAAGTGCTGGAAGAAACGCGTCCGCCGCGTCCGGTCCAGTTGGTGTGGAAGAACTCGCCGCGGGGCTTGTCCACGCGCTCATAGGTGTGGGCGCCGAAGAAGTCGCGCTGTGCCTGCAGCAGGTTCGCGGGCAGGCGGGCAGTGCGGAAGCCGTCATAGAACGAAAGTGCGGTCGAGAACGCGGGGGTGGCGACACCGGCTTCAATGGCGCGGATCACGCCCTTGCGCCAGGATGCCTGGTATTCATTCAACGTGGTTGAGAAGAACTCATCGAGCAGCAGGTTGTTGAGATCAGGGTTCTTGTCGTAAGCGTCCTTGATCTTGCCGAGGAAGCGGCTGCGGATGATGCAGCCACCGCGCCACATCAGAGCGATGCCACCGAGGTTGAGCTTCCAGCCCATTTCCTTCGCGGCCGCCTGCAGCAGCATGTAGCCCTGCGCGTAAGAAATGATCTTCGAGCAATACAGCGCCCGGCGCACATCTTCGATGAACGCGGCCTTGTCTTCCGCCTTGATCGCCGAGGGTCCGTTGAGGACGCTGCTGGCCTGGACGCGCTCATTCTTCATGGAAGAGAGGCAGCGGGCAAACACCGCTTCACCGATGAGTGTCACAGGCATGCCGAGATCGAGAGCGCTGATGCCGGTCCACTTGCCGGTACCCTTCTGACCCGCGGTATCCAGGATCTTATCGACCATCGGTTCGCCGTCGTCGTCTTTCTTGGCGAAGATTTCACTGGTGATTTCAATCAGGTAACTGTCGAGTTCGCCCTTGTTCCAATCGGTGAACACTTCGTGCAGTTCGTCAGCGGTGAGCCCGAGGCCGGTCTTCAGCAGGTCATAGGCTTCGCAGATCAGCTGCATATCGCCGTATTCAATGCCGTTGTGGACCATCTTCACGTAGTGGCCGGCACCATCTTCGCCCACCCAGTCGCAGCACGGGGAACCGTCTTCGACCTTTGCGGCGATGGACTGGAAGATATCCTTCACATGCGGCCAGGCTTCCTTGTTGCCGCCGGGCATGATGGACGGACCGGTGCGGGCGCCTTCTTCACCACCGGAAACGCCGGTGCCGATGAACTGAATGCCCTTTTCGGCCAGCGCCTTGGTGCGGCGGTTGGAATCCGTGAATAGAGAGTTGCCGCCGTCGATGATGATGTCACCCGGGGCCATGTGCGGAACCAGCGCGTCAATCATCTGGTCCACCGTGTCACCGGCCTTGACCATGAGCATGACGCGGCGCGGGGCCTTGAGTACTGAGATCAGTTCGGGGATGGAGTGGGTACCGACAACTTCGGTGCCCTTGGCTTCGTTCTGGATGAACTCGTCTACCTTGGAGGTGGTGCGGTTATAGACCGCGACCTTGAATCCATGGTCATTCATGTTGAGGACGAGGTTCTGGCCCATTACTGCCAAACCAATCAGTCCGATATCACAGCTCTCTGCTTGCATTCGCGCTCCTCAAGCCGGACGGCGTACGCACTCGGGCGGGGTCCGGAGTCTTTCGTGAAAGTATTTAGACGCGGACGAACATGCAAAATGTCCGCGAAACCAATAGTTTATCGCGTCCAGGCGCATGGAGGCTTCAGAAGAATCGGGATAGGTCGAATGAGCTTTTCTTTAGCGATTTCGGTGAGTTAGCGGCGGGATGTCCGGAACCAGCCCCGTTGGTGCCGGCAGATGCCCGCCAGAATTACTCCGCAACCCGCCAGCAGGAAGGACGAGGGCTCGGGCGCTGCGACTGTCGCTGAGGAAAGTTCCACAATCCGGTTGTTCTGCGCGTCTGAGACGAACACGTCCCCGGCACGATCCACGGCCACGCCCAGAGAGCCGCTGAATTGTCCAGGTCCAGAACCGGCACTGCCGAAACTGATAAATGTCGCCGCAAAGTTGGCGGGGTCAAACACGTCGATCCGGTGGTTCCCGGTGTCAGCCGCATAAATATTGCCCGCGTTATCTGCCGCGAGCCCCGTTACCCCGGTGATTTGTCCGCTGCCGTGCCCGTAGGTGCCGAAGGTGGCGAAAGTACCAACGAAGTTAGTGGGATCAAAACGATCCAGCCGGAAGTTAAATCCATCCGCCACGGAAACTTGCCCCGAGCTATCGACGGTAACCGCATCAGGGAATTCAAATTGGCCGTTTCCAGAGCCCGCAGACCCGAAGGATGTGAAGGTTCCGGCGAAGTTATTCGGATTGAAGCGGTCGATCCGGTTGTTATTGGAGTCCGCCACATAGACGTTTCCGGCACCGTCCACAGTTAAGCCTGAAGGGGCAGCAAATTGGCCATTTCCAGAGCCCGCCGCGCCGAAGGATGTAAAGGTTCCCGAAAAGTCATTCGGCTGAAAAACGTCAATCCGATTGTTACCCTGGTCCGCGACATAGATGTTTCCGGCACCGTCCACAGCGACACCGGACACATGATTGAACTGGCCGCTGCCAGCGCCTGCGGAGCCGAAGGAGGTAAAGGTACCGGCGAAGTCATTCGGATTAAAACGGTCGATCCGGTTATTCGCCTGGTCAGCGACATAGACATTGCCTGCACTGTCCACGGCCACGCCTGCAATGGAACTGAACTGCCCGGTTCCGCTGCCGGAGGAGCCGAAAGAACCGCTGTATTGCAGCGCCACCTCGGAGAAGGCCGGCAAAGTCGGGCAGATAGCCAGGGCGATGGCCAGGATGGGGGTTCGGAAGATGTCCACACTACGCGGTAAGCATTTGGCGGAAAAAGGTAACAGAGAAAATGCTGGCGTTATAAATCCCGCGCAAAACACCCGGCCCAAAAGCTCTTCCCACCCGCCAGCGAATGCGTAGCTTCCTGCGACAGGACAAAGCCCCGCGCCGCAATCGTTTGCCGGAACCAAGCCACATCGATCAAGGCGAAGTTCGGCTTCAACAGTTGAATGGACGCGAACGGACTCGCCGCAACACCCTGCGATATCTCACTCGGCAGTTGCAGGATAACCGAGAAAACGCCTCCGGGTGCAACCAGAGACAACGCGTTTTCGAGGCACAGCCCTACACCGGCATGCTCGAACACCAGAGCCGCGTGCACCAGTTCCAATGGCGCGAGTCGCAGTCTCGAAATCGACAAATCAACGCAATGCAGTTCGAGCCCCTGCAGGTGAGAAAACCTCTCCCGCGCAATGGCAAGATATTCCGGGTTCAGATCCACCCCGGCAATCCGCCCAGTCACGCTGCTATCGATATGTTCCAGTCCGTTTCCTCCGGCTACCCCCAAAATGGCAACAGAAGCCGGCTTGCAGAGGTGGAGAACTTCTCCAAACAGCCGGGAAAGCACGGCCAGTTGCTCTACCCCGGCGGACTGCATGTGGCCTTCGTAATCCGCCAAGGGGATTTGCAGCCAGGGATTCGCCATCAGCGCGTGGCCTCATCGATCACGCGTCTGATCGCCGCCCGGCCTTCTGGTGTCGACATAATGGCGTGCGGCGTGTTCGGCACAAACTCGATCCGCTTCTCCGTCTTGACTCTGGTGGCCCAGGTCAGGCCGGAGGGAACAGGTTCGTCACAATCGAGCGCGCCAAAGAGGAAGACCAGTCTGGTCTTTGGATACGAGAGCACTGCTTCCGGGTGCACGACGCTGTCATTCAAGAGTTGTTCGGGCGGTGGTCGCGGGCCGGTTTGGCGGCACACGCCATTGCCCGGGCCCAGCATGCAGCCTGGCTTGCACTGCATTGCGCCTGTCGGCACGATGGACGAACACAGTTCGCTCCACGCAGGAGAAGCTTCGGCGGTACAGGTGTAATCGAGCCGCGCGACTGGCGGACCGGAGGTCGGGATCGCCGTGTCAAGAATATCGGCGAGCCCATAAGTGGTCAGCGCATAGCCGATTTCCGCCGAACCACCGGAATTCCCGGTTGCCACAAACCTGCCACCTTTGTGTAAGCTGTCATGGACCCAGCGAAGGAGTGTGGCGTAGCGCGCCGCCTCCGGTTTCAAGCCACCCTCCATGGTGGGCCACCCGCCAATCCAGTTGCGGTCCACCACCAGAAAGCCCATATCACTCAACTCTTTGACCAAAGCCTGTACGGGCGGCGGACCGGCATAGAAACCTGCGCCACTGCCTCCGCTGCCCAGAACCACCGTGCCCCGGAGCGGAACCTCTGGTGCTGGTTGCGTAATGCGCAACTGCACGCGCAGATCCTTCAGGTTGGGCACCGCTACCAAGAGCTGTTTGCGACTCGTGCGGACCAGCGGACCGGCAGGACAAGGCTCGGGAACCTCCGTCACTTTGCCGGGAGAAGCGGCGCTCAACGGGAGGGCTACGAGGAGAAGAACGGATGGCAGCGTCATGGAAGCTGCGGTCATCATATGCGATTCCGATACAGCCGGGGATCCACAGCCGCTGCCATGGCGGCAATGTCCAGCGCGGGGTCTATAAACTCCGCGATGCAGGCCGCCCAGTGCAGCGGTTGTTGGATCAGGACCGCAAACGGGAGGTAGAGATTTGCCTTGTCTGACATCCAGTGACGGACCCCCGCAAGTTCCTTTTCAAATGCGGCCAGGATCAGGGCGTCATCCGCGGCAGAAACCCGCTGCCCCTGGGCTTCGAGCATTGCACGCTGTGAAGCCAGCACCTCCCGCAGATCGCGTTCAAGAAACAAAATCCGAACCGGCACTCCGGCTGGCAACTCCGGCAGCAAACGATAGATGACCTTGACGGCTTTCCCCTCAGTGGCAGGCACCCACGACTTATCCGCGCGCAGACGTTTTACCGGTTCATATTCGAAATACCCATGCGGATTCGACTGGTCCGGCGGACGCAGGTGATCTGTCAATAACGGCATGCCGCCAGCCTCCAGCATCCGCATCACCATGGAAGTACCTGAGCGGGGAACGCCGCTCACCACAGTAAGAAAGTCGCGCATGTTGTGAGGGTAAGTGTCAGGGTGAAGGGGATGAGCCAGGAGTGGTCGCGGGGCAGTTCCAGCTCCTTTATTCGCACATGTTGACTGGCACGCACTCTGTAAGTGGAAGTTTGCGCGACTTCGTTGCGCAAAGGCCCGGCTTCCACGATAAGTCCGGCAGGGATCGCTTGTTTGGTGGTAAGCACAGCCACCTGCCCCGGGAATAACTGCGGTGCACTGAGCGTTTGCTCCAGCCAGCCGCAGGCAGCGCCGGTAAGTGCCCCAGTAAGTAAGAACGCAGGGGCGCAAGCACGGAGCAGGTGCCAGTGCCACACCAGTAAGTGCCGCTGGGCTTGCCAGACCATGCGGGGGTCATCAAAGTAAAGTCGGATTTCAAGCCAGTGCGCCACGATGCCGCGCGTGGCCCGGTGCAGCGCTGCATGGTTCGTGAAGCGGCGGAACAGTAGCGTACCGGCAGCACCGCACAGTACAGCAAGCAAATACAGCATCATTCGATGTACCCCAGGCCACGCAGGCGTCGCTCCACCGCATCAGAGGCTTCGGCATCTTCCAAACGAACCAGTTCCTTCTCCACCGCGTTCAGCACGAGTTCCTCCGGGCTGCTGTAGCCAGCCTTCGCGGCGGCTTGCAGAACCCGGTCCCAGAGAGCATTTTCCAGCTTTACCGACTTTGCCACAACAGTTTTCCTTTCATCGCGCCGGGATGGCTAACACCATAACCCCTTATTATGGTTACCGGCAGGTCCTCCAAACCCGGGGCTTGCGAAACCACATGGTTGGTGAACAGAACGCCAGGCACTGCCGCGGGGTCGATACAGTGGTCGGCCTGCCATGCATCTGCATTCGCGCGAAGAGCCACAGTCCCAGTATTTCCCATCGCTGTCTCCCAAGCCGCGCGGTAACCGGGCGCATAACCGATGGTCAGATCCGGCGCGTATTTCGACCAGGACTTCGGGACCTGCGCGACGCTGGTGATCACCGGATTGCCCGTGACTGGATCGCGCCAGTCCAGCAATCTCTGCATAATCTGCGGCGCGGCCTCACGGTGTTCCAGGTAAACCGCATTCAGCCCCATCGCCTGCGCGGGGATATGCTCCGCGCGGAACCAGGCATTCAGATCGACAGCGGTATCGAAGCGCGCAAAGCCATGGTCAGACATCACAATCACATCAGCACCGGGAAGCCGGTCCAGAACATGCCCGATCGACCGGTCTACAGCTTGGTACGTCTTCAGCAATGCTTCGTCATCACGGCCCCAGAGCAGGTGTGCGTCCTGATCGATCTCTGAAAAGTAGAAGAACAGAAACCCGGAGTGAAACCGGTCCAGCGCGATATCCAGCAGACGGCGGGTCTCTGCCTGCACCACTTCGGACTGCGTCAGATACTCCGGCAGCGTCAATGCGCCTTGCCGGACGGCGGAGGAATCTTCGGGAATGCCCTGTGTATAGAAGCCCCCGGCAAGACGGTGCAAGTCCGCGGAAAGTGCGGGCGGTTGTGAGATCGGGAGATCGGGGTGAGACGGGTCAATCTGCAAAGGGGAGCGGTAGAGCCGGAGCGTGGGGTGTACGGAAGCGGCGTACAGTCGGAAAGCGCCGTGTACCGGCCCGATTCTTATGGAAATCCAAGGGGACCATTCGCCTTGTTGCAACAGATACCCACGCTCTGCCGTACGGATGTGGAGCAGGGATGCCATCGGGTCGGTATCGAGAGCGATCGCGGCACCCAACGGGCGATGATCGCGACGGTAAGGGTCGGGCGGACCCTGTATGGGAAGCTCCACATGCCCGCCTTGCAGTTCCACATGAATAAACCGGCCGCCGGATACATCGTGCGAGGGCACTACTGGATCATCCGTGTAGAGGGTGAACGTCCCAAAGGTGCCTTCCAGGTCGGGCGTGCCCATTCCGGCAAGGGCTTCTCCGACCGGAGCAGGCGGGTAGTTGGCGGGCATGCGGTAGAGGGCGACGGGAATGCCCGCCTGGGCGAGTAATTCCCAGAACGTAAGCCCACGGCGGAAGGATACAGTTCGGGCCGGTGTCAGGGGGAGTACCCATGGACCCAATGGAATCTGGAAACGTGGTGGCTCAGCCGTGCCGAAGGAAGACAATGCAGCGTGCGTCTCCGGGTCGCGGTGAACGAAATCGAAAATGCCATGCTCCGCGGGAGGCAGCCCTGTCGAAAACGTAGACCATGCCACCGGACTTTGCGGAGGATTCGTGGTCCGCAGCGGTACGAAGGTTCGCAGCCGGTGCAGGTTCGGAAGTGCTGCCCAATGAGCGAGGACAAAGTTCGGGTCCATGCCATCCACACCCAGAACGACGGTTTTTGGATGCACGGGACGCGAGCAAGCGGCCAGAGCGAGTGCAAGCAGCAACGAGAGAATTACCGGAATATGCTCTGGCCCTCCATCCATTGCGGGCGCGGCACACCGAAGAGGTCCAGCGCGGTGGCCGCCATATCTTCGATTCCCGGTTGCGCAACGTGGAACTTGCGCGTGCTGAACAGGACACCGGGAACCAGCGAAGGGTCGACACAATGATCCCCCGACCAGTGCCTGTTGTTGTCTTCGAACACGTTTGTCCCGGGCTTGCCCGTGGCGGCATCCCACGCTGCCCGGTAGCCTTCGGAAAAACCAATGATCAGATCCGGCGCCGAATCCAGATACGGCCCCTGGTAAAGATCACGGCTCAGCCAGGCCTGCCGGATGGCAACGGCGTTGTGTTCGGGGTCTAACAGGCCAGTGAGTCGCGCTGCGATTTCATGGGCCAAGGCAACCGCGTCTTTTACCGTACCGTGTGCTTCCCTGCCCTTTTGGTTGATGTAAAGGCCCGCCAGACCGACGAAGTAGGCGCGTGTATTCGGCCAGTCAATGCTGCCATCTTGGTGCAGCCGCATGTAGCCATTCTCGACCAGCCAGCGGTTGAGGTTGACCGAGCGCCGGAAGTGACAGAAGCCATGATCTGAGAGCACGATTACGACGGAATCCGGGCCGCTGTGTTGCATGGTCTTGCCCACAATGCGATCCATGCGCTGATAGAGGTCGCGCAGCACAGCACTGCCGGGCGCCTGATCCAAATCCCGAAAGAACATGTGTTGCACCCGGTCGGGCGTATCGAAAACACAGGCAATCACGCCATTGCGATTGCGGTCCAAGGCGTTGGTGAACATCGCTTCGCGCTCGGCGAGCGTCAGGTAAGCCTGCTGTAGAAAGTCGTCTGGGGAGATAGCGTTTTCATTCAGCGCCCAGGTGTCTTCGGCCATTCCCAGCGTGGCAAATGGGCCCAGGAGTTTGGAGAGATACTTGGCAAAGAAGGGCGGATGGCTGACGGGGAGCACGGGCGCTTCAGGATCAATCTGTATAGGCGTAACGTACAGTGTCCCGCCGCGCCACAGAAAGCGCGCTATTCCCGTAACCGACACCCAACCCCGCCGGAACTTGAGACGGACCCAATCGGAATAGACGCCCTCTGCAAGCGTGATCGATTGCTTGCCGATCTGCAATTGCCCGGTGCCGGGATGCAAAGTAAACGCGATCCCCGGCATCCCGCCGGGACCCTCCAAAACTCCCCGCAACAACTCGCCATCTGGAAACAACGGGTATTGCGAACCGCCGGTCCGTTCCTGCCCCGCACTGCCGGTCTTGAACAGCGAAAAGCTGCTCTGCGTCCCTTTGAGATCCGGTGTGCACATGGCGGAGAGCATGCGTCCGTCGAATTCCTCCGGCGGAAAGCTGATAGGGACCCGCAGCACGGTGCTCTGGATGCCATAGCCCGCCAGGATCTTCCAGAAACTCTGGCTCCTGCGGCGCGATTCCGCAAAGGGTCGGCTCCAGCGGTTGCGGGGTTCCCGCACGATGGAAGGCGCGAGTTCCGGGGCGTAATTCTTTAAGCTGCGGTTAAGGAAATCAAAGATATTGTGCTTCGCCGGGCTGACGCCTGTCGCAAACGTGGACCATGCCACGGGAGACAGCGCCGGATAAGTGGTCCGAAGCCGGGAATAAGTGCCGGTATCGCGCAGCTTTTCGAGGTTCGGGAGTAGTCCCGCCGCCATATATTGGTCCGTCAGCCTGGGGTCGAGCCCATCGAGGCCAACAAAGATCAGACGGCGCACTTTTGCGTGTTGCTTGTTCCGTTGGCGGCGAAGGATGCGGCGGGCGGCTCGAAAGGGCCAGAGGGCCAAGGAAAAGATCCCTGCGAAGAAGCTGACAATCACACTCAGCAGTGAACCCGCGAACGCGAATCCGGCACCGGGACCAATGTATGCAGGGAAATGTACGATCATCGGAATCAGATGCACCGGGCCAGACTTCTATTGTTTCTCATGGCGGTTCCACTCTGTGGAGTGGCTGCCGGACCACCTGTGATTCTCATTTCCGTGGACACCTTGCGGGCAGATCATCTGAGCGCCTATGGCTACAGGAAAATCTCTACGCCCGGTCTCGACGGCTACGCCCAGCATGGCACGGTTTACGCGAATGCGGACGCACAGGTCCCGCTGACTTTACCGTCCCACACATCGATGATGACCTCGACGTATCCGTTTGCCAACGGGATACAGGAGAATGCACAAAAGGTCCCGGCAGGCGCGACAACTCTGGCGGGAGTGTTACGGGCCAACGGTTACAAGACGGGTGCCTTTATCGGCAGTGTGTTTCTCGAACAGGAAATGGGGCTTGACCAGGGCTTCGATTTCTATGACAGTCCGTTTCATTACACGGCGTTTTCCCCGTTGTCTGGTTCCGTCTTCTTTGGTGGAGCCGTGAATGGACCAAATGCGGGGAAAGACCGCCGTGATGCTCCGCTGGTCACCCGTGCGGCGCTGCAATGGCTGCGGCAGAACAACGGTCAGCCGGTCTTTGCCTTCATTCACCTCTACGATATGCACAAGCCCTACCGGTTGGGCGGCTACGATGGCGAACTGGCGTATGTGGATCAGGTGCTCGGCAGTTTCAGACAGACCCTGGGATCGATGGGGCTTTGGGAGAAGTCCATCGTCATTCTCACGTCAGACCACGGCGAGAGTCTGGGCGAACACGACGAGTACAGCCACGGCTACTTCGCCTATGAGGCGACGTTGCATGTGCCGCTCGTGATCCACTGGCCGGCGGGAATCAACAGGCCGGAACGGGTGGAAATGCCGGTGGGATTGATTGACCTGGCACCCACGCTGCTGGACGTTCTGAAGATCGCCAAGCCCACATCATTCGCAGGCACCTCGTTCCTGCAGGAATTGAGCCGCGTGGTTTTCGGCGAGACGGTCCACGCGCAGGATTCGTTTGGCTGGGCCCCGGTGCGAACGCTGCGGCAGGGCGTCTGGAAATACGTGGAGAGTCCCAAACCGGAACTTTACAACCTGGCGCAGGATCCCGGCGAGTTGCACAACACCATCGCGGCACAGACCAAACTGGCCACGGGAATGCGGAACCAGTTGCACCAGTTACTCGCAACCAACAAGCCGGTGGCGACCGCGCCAGCCGTGCAACAAAACCGGGTGCTGTTGAACTCCCTCGGTTATCTCTCCACCGGACCGGCGGGTACTGTTCGAAGCGGCTCAGGGGCGGATTTGAAAGACCGGTTGCCCGAGTTCCGGATGTACGAGGATGCCGTCTTCGCACTAGCGCAGGGCCGCACCAGGCAGGCCGTGGCACAACTCGAACAACTCCTGGCGCGGGACCCGGGCAACACGCTGGCACGCAGGGATCTCGGCTCCACTTATCTCGATCTGAAGCAATATGCAAAGGCCAGGCTGCATCTGGAGAAGGCTGCGCATGCCGCGCCAGCCGATTATCCTGCCCAATATTTGTTCGGTCTAGCGCTGAAGAATCTGGGCTTTAGCAAAGAGGCGCTGACGCAGTTTGGTGTCGCCTGCCGGCTTGCCCCGGAGGCGCAACAGTGCCGCAGGCAACTGGAGGAACTGCGCTCGCCGCGCTGAAACTTTCAAAATATTTGTAATAAAAATTAACCAGCCTCACTCCTGCTGAAAAGATTGGGTGTAAGCTTTAATGCGTGGACATCGAGAAAATGCTCAGGGAACTTCGGGAAGAACACGATCGTGTCACCGAAGCTATTCTTAGCCTGGAACGGATGGCGGCCGGAGAGAAGCGCCGCGGGCGGCCTCCCTCATGGATTGCCGCTGTTGCGAAGAAGGAAGACGCGCCGAAGAAGCGCGGCAGACCACCAGGATCCAAGAACCGTCCGAAGGGCGAATAGCTGCGGCCTGCGTCTTCAACAGACGGCGTAGCATAATGGCCTAACGGACTTTCATGCGCCAACTTCAGATCCTTTCGCCGGACGGAAAAAGTAGAACCATTACTCTCGAAGGGGAGCGAATCTCGCTTGGCCGCTCAAGCGTTACCGAGTTGTGCTTTCCAGATGATTCGGGGCTCTCGCGGCAACACCTTTGCTTTGAGTATGATGGCGAAGATGCGTGGGCGCTGCTCGACCTCGGCAGCAAGAATGGCACGCTGCTGAATGGTGTCAAAATCACGGAGCGGTCACCTCTCAAACCCGGTGACCGCATTACCGCAGGACACCTGATTCTTATTTTTGACGGCCAAACCTCCAAGCTCTCGAAGCCGGTTGTCGTGTTTGATCCCAACGCGGACGTGGATATTCCACTGGGTCCGCAAACGGTCATCACGAACCTCGAAGGCGTGATCAAGAGCGAATCCACGCATGGGGATTCGCAGAGCATTGGCTCTTCGCACATGTCGGCGCTGATCCGGGCCGGCAATGAGTTGGCCGGACACCGCCCGCTGCCGGAATTATTCCGGTTTATTCTCGATCTCTCCATTTCCGCCGTGAAGGCCGACCGTGGTGTCCTGATGACGCTCGAGGACGGCGATCTGATCGTCCGCGCGAATAAAGGCGAAGGCTTCCGCATCAGTTCCACCGTGCGCGACAAGGTGCTGAATACCGGCGCATCGGTGCTGGTCCGGGACACTTCGATTGACGATGCATTCAAAGAGCGCCGCAGCATTGTCGAGCAGCACATCCGCACGCTGATTGCCGTGCCTTTGCAGACCCGCGACCAGATCATCGGCATCATCTACGTGGATTCTCCCTCACTGATGCGGGAATTCACCGTGGATGATCTGAACCTGTTGACCGTGATGGCCAACGTTGCCGCCATTCGCATTGAACACACCCGCCTGGCGGAAATTGAACAGGCCAAACAGTTGCTGGCCCGCGATTTGGAGCAGGCTGCCGAAATTCAGCAGGGCATTCTTCCCGCAGGCGCGCCGGAGCTCAAAGGTCTGGACCTTGCCGGCTTCAACGCACCCTGCCGCACCGTGGGCGGTGACTACTACGATTTCTTCCCTTATCCACCCTCACGCGTCGCCATGGCACTGGGCGATGTCTCCGGCAAGGGCATGCCCGCGTCCCTGCTCATGATGGGTCTGCAGGCCCGCATGCAGGTCTTAATCGATGAGCCGAAGGATCTGGCCTTCGTGATGACACGGCTGAACCGCATCACTTCCGCCAATTGCCCTTCGAACCGGTTCATCAGTTTGTTCTTTTGTATTCTCGATGGAGAATCCGAAGAACTGGCCTTCTGCAACGCTGGCCACAACCCGCCACTGATTATCCGGAAAGACGGCATGGTGGAGTTGGTGAAGGGCGGCGGACCCGTGCTGGGGATTCTGCCTTCCATCGAATACCTGGAATACAAGACGGGCTTGGCGGAAGGCGATACGCTCGTCATCTACAGTGATGGCGTGACGGAAGCGACGGATCCCACCGGGGAAGAGTACGAGACAGACCGTTTGGGCGAAGTGGTGTCGAAACACCGCGATAAACCTGCGGCTGAAATCGTCAAAGAGGTCAACAAAGCGCTGGCGGAATTTACCGCGGGGCGTCCGCAGGGAGACGACATCACGTTGATCGTGGCGCGGCGGGTGGCAGCATAGTCTTATGCGCGTTGGCGTAGCAGGTCTTGGTTTCATGGGAGCCATGCATTTACAGGCATGGCAGAGCATTGCGGATGTCACTGTTGCCGCGGTGATGAGTTCTGATCCGAAGAAGCTTTCCGGTGATTTGAGTGGTGTGGGCGGCAACCTCGAGGGTGCGGCTTCGACCTTCGACTTCAAGGAAATTGCGAAGTACACGTCGTTCGCGGATATGCTGGCCGATACATCGCTCGATGTGATCGACATCTGCCTGCCCACGCATCTGCATGCGGATACAGCGGCCAGCGCACTGAATGAGGGCCGTCATGTGTTTCTTGAAAAGCCTCTGGCGCTGGATTCCGACACCGCCGACCGTGTGGTGAACACCGCTGCCGCAAAAGGCAAGACCTTGATGGTGGGGCAGGTGCTCCGCTTCATTGCGGAATACAAAGCACTGGCCCGGGAACTCAAACAATTCGGCCCCTCGCGAACGGCATTGTTCCGGCGCAGGTGCGCGGCCCCGGCCTGGAGCACCTGGCTGACTGACCCTGCCAAGAGCGGCGGCGCGTTGCTTGATCTTCTGATCCATGATCTGGATTACTGCATCTCCCTGTGGGGCATGCCTTCGGGCGTGCGCGGCTCAGGCCATCGGGATCTCTCACGCGGCATCGATGTGACCCACGCGGAATTGCAATACGACGGGAGCGGTTCTGTCTTCGTTACGGGCGGCTGGCACCACAAACAGGCCTACCCGTTCGCGATGGAGTTCACGGTGAGTACAGATGCCGCTACATATGACTGGAAACACGGCGGCGTGATGAAGCGCTACACCGAAGCAGGCACGGAAGAAGAGGTTTCTCTGGATTCCGGCGACCCCTTTGCCGCCGAGTTGAGTTACTTCGCGCAATGCTTGAAAAATGGAACCGCGCCAACGTTGTGCCCGCCCGAAGAATCGGCGCAGGCGATCCGTCTGGCGGAATGGATTGAAAGAGAATGCCGGCGATGAACCCTTTTGAGATTGGTGTGATGTTCTGGGCGGGCCGCGACCCGCGCGAGACTCTGGCGGAGTTGAAAGCCCTCGGCTTCCAGAGCGGACAACTGGGAATTCCAGGGGATTTGGATCTTTCCTGCGCGCAAGCGTGGCGCGATGCCCTGCACGCCGCGGAGTTCAAGCTGTTCACCGTCTTTGCAGCCTACAACGGCGAGGATTATGCAGATATTCCGACCGTACAGCGGACCGTAGGCTTTATTCCTCCCGCCACCCGCCAGGAGCGGGAAGCCCGCACGATTGCCGTGAGCGATTTTGCTGCGGTCCTGGGCGCACCGGGTATTGCGACGCACATTGGTTTCGTTCCGGAAGAACCTACCGACCCCGACTATCTCGCAGTACGTGAGATGGTGCGCCGCATTTGCGATCACGCGGCCGCGCACGGCCAGACCTTTGCCTTGGAGACCGGGCAGGAACCGGCTGCCGTCCTGCAACATTTTCTGGATGACACAGCCCGGGCGAACCTCGGAATTAACTTCGACCCGGCCAATATGATTCTTTATGGCACTGGCGACCCCATTGAGGCCCTCGATATCCTGGGGCCGCGCATTCTCACTGTCCATGCCAAAGATGGCAACTGGCCCGCGAAAGACGTTCCCGGCGCGCTGGGCGAAGAGCAGCCGCTGGGTCAGGGTGCGGTGGGAATTCCCCGCTTTGTTGCCAAGCTCAAAGCCATTGGCTACAACGGCCCGATCTCGATTGAGCGGGAAGCATCTGACCCCGTGCAGCGTTTGAAGGATATCGCGATGGGTCTGGCGCTGCTGCGGGCCTGACGGCGTTTACTTCACTTCCACCACGATCATTGCAATTTCTTGTTTTCCAAGGTTCGTGGAGACATGTACCACGGGCCCGCTCCACCGGACGTCACCCTGCTTCAGGTCACTTGTGGATTCTGAACCATCGGCGAGTTTCACCCGAATGTGCATATCGGT
The DNA here is from genome assembly GCA_903923395.1 of uncultured Acidobacteriia bacterium. Classification (GTDB taxonomy): domain Bacteria; phylum Acidobacteriota; class Terriglobia; order Bryobacterales; family Bryobacteraceae; genus BOG-234. The sequence goes on along the minus strand of CAIXXM010000030.1, from coordinate 8,300 downwards.
CAGGGAAACCGTCGCGCGGCCGCGACCGGTGTGCGCATGCAGGAACTCTGTGCCGCCAGCCTCGCGAGAACTCTGGAACACGCGCACTTGGGGATTCTCAAACAGCAGAACATTATGCTTGGGATCTATGCGGACCGGGTCGAGCTTCGGGTTCAGCACGGCCGGCTTCGCGGGAGCTGCCTGCTTCAGTTCGATTTCAATCAAACGAACGGTGTGCGGCGTGAGGTTCTCCGTGGCGTGCATGGCCCCCGCAACCGCCCAGGAGGCCTGCCCCGCGTGGACTTCCGATACCGTTGTCTTCCCTTCCGGCGTCGTCGCTTGCAACTGTCCGTCATCCAGGTAGACCACCACGCGGTTGAAGTCATGGCGGTGCATGGGGGTCTTCTCCTTCGCGGCCTGTGTGGCCGAGAGGATGCGGACGTATTCGTTGTCGAGAGCGGTCTTCGTCTCTGCCTGCGCAAGTAAAACCAGGGCCAGGAAGGGGAACGGAACTTTCATGGTTTCTCCTTAGTGCAGCGGGGGCGTGGACGTTGGCGGGCGCCGGTGATGTGTGGCCTGTTCATAGGCATAAGCGAACTTAAGCAAAGTTGCTTCGTCCCAGGCCCGTCCGAAGATGGTCATGCCCGCGGGCAGTGTGCCGCCGCGGCTGAAGCCCATGGGCACCTGGATCGCGGGGAAACCCGTTGTTGGGGAGTAGAACTGACTGTTATCGCCAGCCGGTGTATTGAGGTCGCCGATCAAGCGCGGCGGGTTGCTCCAGGTGGGATAGACAAAGGCATCGAGCTTATATTTGTCCATGGTCTGGTTGACGGCATCGCGAACCTTCTGCCGGTAAGCGCTGTCAGCCTTGCAGGCATCGGATTCCGGGCCGTTTTCGGGTCCCTTTTCCGCTTGTTCCAAACGGCGCTGCACCGTGGGATGGAAACCATTGGAGGCGATGATCTCGGTCAGGTTCTTCTTCGGTGCCAGATCGCCAAGATCGGCTAAGTAATGGTTGATATCGTACTTAAAACCACGGCACGGGCCACCGCCCTGACCGCGCCGCCCCTCGAGGCCTTCCACCGTAACGGGGTCAACAATCACGGCACCCGCGGACTTCAATTCATCCACTGCATTCATGAAGATTTTGACGATTTCCGGATCTGTGGATTCCCGTTCATAGGCCTGGCGGAGAATGCCGATGCGGGCCCCTTTGAGTCCATCCTTCACCAGGGACTTTGCGTAATCGGGAGCGGGATGAGCTTTTGCGGCAGCAGTGACCGGGTCCGCAGGGTCTTCCCCCACGATGACCTGGAATACCTTCACCGCATCCTCAACTGTTCGGGTCATGGGACCGGCAATATCGGCGAGATAACTCAACGGCATGACTCCGGCGCGGCTGGTGAGTCCCATGGTGGAGCGGATGCCGACGAGCGACTGGTGTGAGGAGGGTCCACGGATGGAGTTGCCAGTGTCACTGCCAAGCCCTACAAGGCCGAGGCTCGCGGCGATGGCAGCAGCGGTGCCGCCACTGGAACCGGCGGTGACGCGGTCGAGCGCGTAGGGGTTGTGTGTATAGCCGGGAAGAATGGAGGAAACCGTTTCATATGGAGTGAACGCCCACTCCGCGAGGTTCGACTTCGCCAGCACCAAAGCGCCCGCTTCCTTGATTCGGCGGACTTGGAACGCGTCCTTGTTGGGGATAAACTTTTCGAACGCCAGTGCGCCGTTTGTCGAGCGGATCCCTTTGGTTTCGAAGTTATCCTTCACGATGACCGGCACACAATGCAGCGGGCCGGTAAACCCTGAGGCTTTGTACTTGCGATCGAGTTCGTCGGCTTCAGCCTGCACGTTGGGATTCACGAGGATGATGGCATTGATGCCCGGGCCGTTTTTGTCGTAGGCGTCAATCCGCTTGAGGTATTTGTCCACGAGAGAACGGCAGGAAAGGCTGCCAGCTTTCATGGCGGCGTGGACTTCAGCGATTGTAGTCTCTTCCACTTCGAATTGCTGCGCGGAGAGTGCCATTGCGGTAAGCAGGAATGCTGCGGTCAATCGAAACATTGGATTAGGATCGCACGCCGCCCTCCGCCCCACCTTAATAAACAAACCACAAAGAATTGGTGCCAGGCACCGATTCTTTATTTGTTCTGTACCTTGGGAGGTTTGATACGCTCTTTTGGGTAATGATGAACCGTATCGCCCTGCTGACCCTGCTCGCAGCCCTGGCCGCTAGTGCCCAGACCCCTGCGCCGAAACCGCCACCCATGCCGGCCGACGTGGTGCATGAACCGAATTTGACTTACTCCAACGTCGGAGGCGGCGTGCAGTTGGATATCGTGCGCCCTGCTGCAAGTTCTTCTGAGCCGCGCCCCGCCGTTCTGCTCATCCACGGCGGCGGCTTCCGTGGAGGCAACCGCCAGAGCTATCTGCCCACCGCGATTAAGCTTGCACAGCGGGGTTACGTGGCGGCCACGGCAAGTTATCGTCTTTCGCCGCGCAATCAGTTCCCGGCAGCCGTAGAAGATGTCAAAGCCGCGGTCAGATACCTGCGCGCAAACGCATCGAAATACAATATTGACCCCAACCACATCGGCACGATGGGTGGCAGCGCAGGCGGCACGCTGGTGCTGTTCCTCGGGCTCACCGCAGATGTGCCGGAGTTCGAAGGCACCGGCCCGAACCGCGAATTCTCCAGCCGCGTGCAATGCGTGGTGGATGACTACGGTGCCACCGATTTCACGCAGAGCTACCAGAAAAGCGTTGACGCCGCCGAAGTGCTGCCGATGTTCCTCGGTGGACACCTGGATTCGAACCGCGCCATCCACCAGAAGGCAAGCCCCTTGAACTGGGTAACGCCGAATGCCGCTCCGGTGCTGGCGATCCACGGCACGGCGGATCCGTATGTGGCCTACGAACAATCCCTGTGGCTCGGGGAACGCATGATTGCGGCCGGTGCGCAGTTTGAGCTGGAAAGCATCCCGGGCGCCGGTCATGGCTTTAAGGGTGCGGATGCCGAACGTGCCGACAAGCGTGCGTTTGAGTACTTCGACAAGATGCTGAAGGCGAAGCCCGCGCAGAAGAAGATTCTCGTTTCGGATCATGGTCCCAAGGGGGAAATCGTTGCGATGGAATGGCCCAGCGGCAACGTTCTCTGGACCAAGCCGAATGCCAGCGGTCATGACGTGCAGGCGCTGCCGAATGGCCATGTTTTGTTCACGATGAATCCGAAGAAGATTGTGGTGGAACTCAATGAGAAGCATGAGGAAGTCTGGAGTTACAGCGAAGGTCTGGAACATCCCATCGCCGCCCAGCGCCTGGCCAATGGCAATACGCTGATCAGCGACGCGCGTCTCGGCAAGATCATCGAAGTGAGCCCGGATAAGAAGATTGTCTGGACGTATGCCAGTGCCGATATGGCCAATATGCGCTCCCGCAACGTCCACCGCACTGACGCGGGAACCACGCTGATTGCCATCGAAGCAGACGCGAAGATCGTTGAAATCGACGCCGCAGGCAAGATCATCTGGCAGTGGAGTGCGCCGGAGAATGCGACCAAAGAGCGCCGCCTCTACATGGGCCGCCGGCTTCCGAATGGCCATACGATGGTGAGCCTCTCCGCACCCGGCGAGTTGCTGGAAGTGGATCAAGCCGGCAAGATCGTTCGCTCCATTGGCGGACTCAGCAAAGAAATCCGCATGGGCTGGACCTCCGGCTTTGATTTGCTGCCCGGAGGAAATATTCTGCTGAATGATTACACCGGCCGCCGCTTGCTGGAAGTCGATCCGAAGGGCAAGGTTGTGAATGAAATGCGGACTGGTCCGCGTACCATTGCCAGTGTGGCGTTTGTGGAATAACCTTCTGGCCGGTTATGGCTGGCACCCTGCACTTGCCGCACATTTCAGGGTGCCAGCCACCAACCTGCAATTCCAGTTCAACTCCGATATAATCCATAGTCATCGTTAAACTTTTCTCCAGTCTCGTCTTCGCCTCTTTATTGGTTGCGCAGGACCCCGCGACGGTCTTGAAGCAAAACTGTGTCTCCTGTCATGGAGTCGCTAAAGTTTCCGGACTTGACCTTCGCACACGGGAAGGGATGCTCACCGGTGGAGAACGCGGTCCGGCACTCGACCCAGGCCATTCCGACAAGAGCCGTCTCTACCGTTTTGCGGCCGGCTTGGATAAACCGCAGATGCCGCCGGGCAAGACCCTGACGGACGGTGAGTTGAAGGTTTTGCGCCAGTGGATCGATACAGGCGCGCCCATGGATGCCGCCAAGCCGGAACCGGGTGAAAACGAAAAAGCTGCGCTCGCCAAACTCGAAGAGCGCCCCATCACACCTGCCGAAAAGAATTACTGGGCTTTCCGTCCCGTAGTGCGGCCTGTGGTTCCCGCCAGGACGAAGAATCCAGTGGATGCCTTTCTGAATGTGGCGCTGAAGTCCAAGGGCCTCAAACCTGCCCCACCGGCTGAAAGGCGTGCTTTGATCCGCCGGGCCTATCTGGATCTGTGGGGCATACCGCCCACACCAGAGGCTGTCGACCGCTTCTTGGCGGATAAGTCGCCCGATGCGTTTTCCAAGGTTGTGGAGGAGTTACTGGCGTCTCCCAATTACGGCGAACGCTGGGCGCGGCACTGGCTCGATGTGGTTCGCTACGCGGATTCGAGCGGCTTTGAGTTCGATACCAATAAGCCCAACGTCTGGCGCTTCCGTGACTACGTGATTGATGCGTTCAATCATGACAAGCCCTATGACCAGTTCGTCAAGGAACAACTCGCGGGGGATGAGATTTATCCCGATTCGAAAGAAGCCCGCATTGCGACCGGCTACCTTCGGCTTGGTCTTGAAAACAACATCAAGAATGAGATGACGAAGCTGGATGAGCTGGATGACGTTGTTAGTACAACGACCGGCGCTTTCCTCGGCATGACGGTGCAATGCGCACGCTGCCATAACCATAAGTTTGATCCGATTCCACAGAAAGATTACTACCAGATCCAGGCGGTGTTTTATCCTGCGAAGCCCGCGGATTTCAAGCTCGCGCCCAAAGAGCAAGTCGATCACTACAACGCGGAAGTGAAACGGGTGGATGCGCTCATCGCTCCCGTCAAGAAGCAGATCACGGAACTGGAAAAACCATACCGGGATAAGATCATCGCCGATAAGAAGGCCAAGCTTCCGGCCTATCTGCTCACTGCTCTGCAAACACCACCGGAGAAGCGTTCTGAAGGACAGAAGCTGAATGTCATTCAGGTGGAAAAGAGTTTGGTGGCGGATGAGAAGGAATTGAAGCCTGCCCTTTCCGCCGGTGATCTGGAGAAGCGCACAGAACTGCAAAAGCAGATCAAAGCACTGGAAGATACCAAGCCCAAAGCGCCAGATGCGACTCTGAGTATCAAAGAAGATGGGCCGAAGGCGCCTGAATCACACTTCCTGCACCGCGGCAGCCCTGGCCAGCCAGGTTCCGTGATGCAGCCCGGCGTGCTGACGGTTGCGTCCTGGAATAAGTATGAGTTTCCCGCTCCACCAGCGGATGCGAAGACAAGTTACCGCCGCCGTGGTTTCGCCGAGTGGGTCGCCAACGCACAGAATCCACTCTCTTCCCGCGTGATGATCAACCGGATCTGGCAACAGCATTTCGGTGAAGGGATCGTGCGTACGCCCAATAACTTCGGCAAGATGGGCGAACCGCCGACGCACCCCGAACTGCTGGACTGGCTGGCCAGTGAATTCGTCCGGACAGGCTGGAGTGTCAAATCCATGCACCGGCTGCTCATGAACTCCGAAGCCTACCAGCGCTCGAGTGATGATATTGAGGCGAATAACAAGATCGACATTGAGAACCGTCTGCTGTGGCGAATGCCCCGGCGTCGTGTGGAAGCGGAAGTTATTCGAGATTCAATCCTTGCCGTTGCCGGGAATCTTGTAGAGGAGCGTGGGGGCCCCGCTGTTTTCCCGTACATTGATCCCTCTTTGTTCCAGGCAAGTTCCGCGCGGACGTGGCCCGGCAAACCAGATACGGATCCTTCCACGTGGCGGCGCAGCATCTATGTGTTCACCAAGCGCTCAATTCCGCTGCCCATGCTCGATATTTTCGACAAGCCGGATTCCGTTTCCTCCTGTGCACGCCGCAACCGCAGCACGATCGCACCGCAGTCGCTGATCATGATGAACAATGCATTTATCGCGCTTGAGGCGGAGAAATTTGCGGCACGCCTGCAAAAGCTTGCTGGTGCGGATCCACAGGCACAGGTGGATGAAGCCTTTGTTCTCGCACTGGGACGCCATCCAAAGCAGGCGGAGGCAGAGCGCGCCGTGGCCTATATCCAGGGGGATCCGCATGGCCTTGCTGATTTCTGTAAAGCGGTCTTCAATTTGAACGAGTTCGTCTATTTCCCATGACCAAACGATTTCTTAGCCGGCGGGAATTACTGCAGACTGCCGGAGGCGGCATTGCCGGGCTCGCACTGGCGGACTTGTTGCGCGGCGCGTCCACGACAGGAACCGAGCGGCTGAATCCGCTGGCCCTGCGTGCGCCACAGTTCCCCGCGAAGGCGAAGTCGATCATCTCGATCTTCTGCTATGGCGGAGTTAGTCAGGTGGATACCTTTGACCCGAAGCCTGAGTTACTCAAGAGGCAGGGCGAAACGATGGCGGGCAAGGGAAACATCGTCGTCTCGCAAGGCAACCCCGGCGGCTTGATGCCATCTCCCTGGGAGTTCCAGCAACACGGTCAAAGTGGCATCCATGTCTCCAGTCTCTTCCCGCATGTGGCGAAGAAGGTGGATGATATTGCTCTGATCCGGTCCATGTATTGCATTAGCAATGATCACGCACCGGCGCTGTTCCAGATGAACACGGGTTTTATCCAAGCCGGACATCCGAGCATGGGCAGCTGGGTCACTTATGGCCTCGGAACGGAGAATCAGAACTTACCCGCGTTTGTCGTTTTTGCGGATTGGCGCGGCGGACCGATCGGGGGTGCTCCGAACTGGAGTAATGGCTTTATGCCCGCGGCTTACCAGGGAACGCCATTCCGTTCCGCTGGTGACCCGATTGTTGACCTGAAGCCTCCTTCCGATATGACTCCCAAGCGCCAGCAGCGCTGGTTGAAGTTGCTCGGGGCTCTGAACGAAGAACATCTCAAGAAGAATCCCGCGGACAGTGAGCTGGCCGCCCGCATCCAGAGTTATGAGTTGGCGTATCAAATGCAGTTCCACGCTACCGATGCCGTGGATTTGAAGAAGGAAACTGCTGCTACACGCGAACTCTATGGCGTGGACGAACAACCAACGGATTACGTGGGCCGCCAATGCCTGATGGCCCGCCGACTGGTGGAGCGTGGTGTCCGGTTCGTGCAGATCTATTCCGGCGGAGGGAACTTCACCGAGAGTTGGGACGCGCACTTCGATCTGGAACTCAACCACGGCATGCACTGCAAGGAGACGGATAAGCCGATTGCGGGCTTGCTGACTGATCTGAAGAGCCGCGGGCTGCTCGATTCGACCCTCGTGATCTGGCATGGCGAATTCGGGCGCATGCCGATCTCCCAGCGGATGAATGGACGCGACCATAATCCACACGGGTTCTCTGTCTGGATGGCCGGTGGCGGCGTGAAGGGCGGAACCGTGGTTGGAGCAACCGACGAATATGGTTACGCAGCGGTGGAGAACAAGAAGTCAGTCAATGATCTGCATGCCACGATTCTGCACCAGATGGGCCTGGATCATGAAAAGCTCACCTATTTCTACAATGGCCGCAACATGCGGCTGACAGATGTCTCCGGAGAAGTGATCCGGGAAGTTTTAGCGTAGAATGTGGATATGGCTGTTCTTGAAGTAAATCTTCCCGACACACTGAACGTCCTCCTGGCCAAGCATTTGGAGAGCGGAAGATATTCGAACTCAGACGAAGTGATTCAGGCGGGTCTGTACGCGTTGGCATACGAAGAAACGCAGAGGGCTAAACTCGCAGATTTGCAAGCTGCAATCGAAGAAGGACTGGCCAGCGGACTCGCCGAAGAGGATGTGATGGACCGTCTGCGCGACGAATTGGTCCTCGAACTCGGGCCATACGAGGTTGATTGAGCCTGCGTACGTATCGCCTGACAGGTCGCGCCAAAGCGGATGTCAGGGAGGTTGCCCGGTACACGGCAACGACATGGGGCAATCACCAGTGGGGCGTGTATTTCAGCGGACTAAAACGCAGTTTTGAACTGCTAGCCCGGATATCTCACCAGTAAATTCAAGGGGTGATTTGGCGGCTCGGGAGAGCAGAAGAGTTGGATTGAAAAACTGGTTTTTTGCAAGTGCCGTGTTTG
>CAIXXM010000029.1 GCA_903923395.1 uncultured Acidobacteriia bacterium | reverse complement strand
GGTGTTATTCAGCGCGCTGTACTGGGGCTGCATGTAGGCCCAGCGCAGACCAAGGTTGACCGTCAGGCGGGAGTTCACTTTCCAGTCGTCCTGCACATAGGGTTCGATCTGGGTGAAGCGATACCAGCCCTGGCGGAAACTGCCGGCCTCGGTGTAAGTGTAGAAGTTACCCATCAACGCATCGGCAAGGGCGTTGCCGCTGGTGTTGGTGGATGACGTGGCGAAGGCGAAGGTGCCGTTGATGGCAGGAACGTTGTCCTGGTTCTTGCGGCTCCGCATCGCGCTACCGCCGATTTTCAGGGTATGGTTGCCGATCACCTTCGAGAAGTCATCCTTCACGCTGAAGATACGGTTGAAGTTATCAAAGTTCAGCGGCGTGGAAGTTAGACTCGTATAGCCGGAGACGGTGATGCTGGGCAGCGCATTCGACGCATTGTAAATGGTCGGATAAGTGAGGCCATTACCGGAGCGGGTGAAATCCTTGATGAACAGCGGGTTCGGGACGATGCCTACCTTTTCCTTGATCACGTTACCGGAGAAAGAGCCGGTCAGCACGTTGACGGTGGTTGGGGTGGCAACGAAGGTCCACTGGACGGAGGTATTGACGCCGGGAACGTTGCGGTTGTATTCGATCAACTGGGTCAGATTCTGCAGAGATGTGTAGTAATCGTGCGCATAGTGGAAGTTGATCTGGTTGCGCGGGCTGAGGTTGTAATCGACCTTGCCGATGTACTGGTTGGTGTTCAGCGGCTGTACGGTGGTGAAGACATAGTTGCCGCCGGAGAAGGCACCATTCGAAACGGGATAGTTCCGCACCAGCCTGGAAGAATTGGGGCTGATGAGGTTCGCGGGGATGATGTTACCGGGAATGGGGTTCTTGGTGCCCGGATAGTAGACCGTTGCGAGCCCGCTGAAGTCACCGGCGCGCTGGGCGTTGCTGGGAACGGTCCATGTGTTTGCCGTACCGGAGAGCAGGCGCTTGAAGTCATTCGCGAAGAAGAAGAACAGCTTGCTGCGGTCCGAATTGAACTTCTTCGGGATGAAGATGGGGCCGCCGATATTCCAGCCGAAGTTGTTATAGCGGAGTTCCGGCTTGAAGGTGGCATTGAATGCGCGGGCCTGGATGGCATCGTTGCGGAAGTATTCATACAAGCCGCCATGGAAATCCTTGGTGCCGCTCTTGATGGCCATGTTGATCACCGCGCCGGCGCTGTTGCCGTATTCCGCGCTGTAATTGGAGGCGAGAACTTTGAACTCCGCGAGGGCATCGGGATTGATGTTCACGAAGTTATTGCCGCCGCCGCCGTTGTCCTTGTTATCAACGCCGTCCAGATTCCAGCTGAAGGTATCGGTGCGGCTGCCGTTGATCGACTGTGCGCGTTGGTTACGCCATAGCCGCCGAAGAGGCCGAAGCCGCTCGAGAACGTGGTGGAAACACCCGGCAGAAGTTGCAGTAACTGCGGGAAGTTGCGGCCGTTGAGCTGGATTTGCGTGGCTTCTTCGCCGGTGATGAGGCGGCCAACTTCGCCGTTGGAGCCTTCCACCTGCACCGCGTCCGCAGCGACAGTAATGGTGTCACCCACTGCGCCGACTTCCAGTTTGATGTTGATGTTGATCTTGGCGTCCACCGTGAGGACGACACCGGTGAGGACGTATTTCTTAAAGCCCGAAACCTGCGTGGAGAGCTCGTACTTGCCGATGGGCAGGTCCGTGACAACGTAGTTGCCGCTTTCATTGGACTTGCTTTCACGGACGAAGCCGGTTTCCGTGTTGCGGACGGAGATGGTGGCGTTTGGCACAACAGAACCCGATTTGGTCCGAAATTGTGCCGTTAATTTCCTGATTTGCGGTGGATTGTGCAAACAAGGAGGTTGAGAAGAGGATGCATATCCCCAGAAGCAAACGTGACTTCATAACACCTCGTCGCTGACGTAGCGAAATTTACCGCTGGACGTAGTAACGGTACGCCCATTGGTTTACCCTATCGGTCGAGATTTTATCAGAGTTGAAACACGATTGGAATGGGTTCGACCAGAAATTGTTGAGCCTTCGAACTATTGGTCTGCGGGATGATATTGCGTTGTGGTTGCTGGTTAGGTGGACCGGGGAATGCGGTCAGGGCCGGGCGACCGTCTAGAACGGCAATGAGATCCTCCAAGTCTTTGCTGAGAAGGATATCGGACGAACCGCGCGAGAGGGATGCATCCAGCTTGAGAGCGGCGAAGAGGGGTGCCGTGACCACGCGGAGTTGCAGTTGGACGAGTTGGAAGGTGGAGCCTGCGATCCAGCGACAGACCGGGGCATCTTCCGCGATGTCCTCTGAAATGCCCAGCGCACGGAGCGCTCGCCGAAGTCAACGTATTGCGGATAGGAGGTGATGGCAGCGAGGAAATCTACTTCGATGGTGGGCCGGGGAGAAGGCGCGCCGGAGTCCGTGATGAGAAGTTCAGTGATGATTCCGCCGATAAGGGTGATCTCAGGCAAAGGGGACGCAGAAGTTTAGCGGCGGTTGAGATTGGTCCGGCTCACAGGGCGGTCTCAGCAGCTTGTTGGAGGAGGCGCTTGAGTTCCTCTGCGGCAAGAGTTCTTTCGCGAGGCCTTCCGTCGCGGAGTGCATCAGTGAGCGCGAGGTATTCGTAGAGTACGGGGTCCCGCATGGCGGCGGCGGGGGCAGACTTGTAGAGCGGAGAGAAAGCGTTCCCGCGGTCTTTGCCCTCTGGTGATGGCCAGACTGGAATGGGGTCGCTGCCGGGGGCTATTTTTTCAGAAAGAGGTTTGGCCGCGTACGCCGTGGCAACACCCCGTGTAAATTCGCCGCGTTCAGGAGGGAAGACGTATTTCAGGCCATGAAGAAGGAATTCCTGGAGTGCTGCGAGATTTGGCCGGTTGTCGCGGTCTTGCCCGGCGAGCAGGTGACAGGCTTCCGCACGCTGCACGGCCGCGTGGGTTTCGGAGAGGCTCAAACCAAGTGATGTGGCAAGTTGCAAGTAGGGTGGGCGCTTGCAGCGTGCGGCGACAATCTTGAGTACGACGAAGAGATCTTGTGGTTTGAGTTCCACGGGGATTACTACTAAGAGGATATCAGAATTTTCGCCATTCGCGAATGGGGAACAACTTCATTTGAGGTTAGGCGCGAGCTGAAGCTGAAAGAAGCGCTAACGAAGGTTAGAGAAATGCTTCCAGTGCTTCCACCGTTGCCGCTGTCGACTGCCATTGCGGCATGCCCCAGGTGCCCTGGAGCCGGACCGCGCTCCAGTTTGGCCTGCCAACGAGGAACTGGTCCAGGTGCTCAAACGAGATGTAAGGATCGCGGTCATGAAAGACCCGGGCAGGGATTTTCAGTTCTCCGTAGATCTCATCGCGCACAGTTGGCGTGAACAGATGGCCACCCAGAAAGTAGAGCGGCGCGAAGCGGGCTCCGGTTTGGTGGCTGGAATCGAAGGCGTAGTCGAGGAGTTCGGCAGGAACTTCCATGTCGGGGAAGGACTTCTTCAGGTAATAGCGAAGACTGGTGCGGGTGGTCAGAAGGTCGTAGAAGGCCTGGCTCCAGACGGGCACGGAGAGACTTTTGCGCCGGAAGTCGGAGTAGGGAATGATGCGATGGCTGAAGCCTGTGGGCGAGAGCAGGGCCAGGGAGGCGAAGAGTTCGGGGACGGCGAGTGCGGCGAGTCCGGCGAATTCACAGCCGAGGGAAAATGCGATGCAATCAACGGGTCCGCCGCCGAGATGGCGGACGATAAATTCGGCGATGGCACTGCCGTAAATGCGCGGGGAATACTCCTTGTCATCACGGGAGGAGAAGCCAAAGCCGGGAAGATCCAGGGCATAGACCGGGCGCTTACCCATCCAGTGCAGGAAGAGCGGCTGCATTTCGATGGCACTGGCTGCGGCGTTGATGCTGTGGATGAGCAGCAGCGGGCGACCGGTGCCTGTGGTGGATTCATAAAAGCCCAGTTCGCCGACTGAGGTTTGCAGCTTCTTCGGTTCCAGCCCCGGAATGGCGGACTTTAGAGAGCGCCGGTGGTCGACCAGGAGCGAACTGACTGCCATCCAGGCGAGTGCGGAACCGGCTGAACCGAGAGCGGCATAGGCTCCCACCTTGACTGCTGTTTCAATGGCTTTTTTCGCTTTATCGGGTACCTGCACTCTTCCATTGCAGCACGAACGAAATTGTTGAGAGCACAGCCGGGGAAAACACACTTATTCGAGGGATGATACTTCGGTTCTCAGCATTGCTGTGTGTTCTGTGGTGTGGATTCTTTTGGGTTTGGCGGACTTTTCCCTACATCCGGCCCGGTGCGGTGATCGTGACGGAGGCGAAACGGGGCGCATTGCCGTTCCCAGAGGCAGTGCCGCAGTCGCGACGGCTGGTGGTCTTTGGGAACAGCAAGGTGCTGACGGGTTTCCTGCCGGAGGAATTTGACCGCGCAAGTGGTGGGCGGTTCTACTCATGGAACGGCGGCTTGCCGGGCGAGACCCACTTTCTCGGCGAGATGGAACGTCTGATCCGGATGCGGCAGGTCCCGGGGCATGTTCTACTGACGGTGCCACCCGCGGAGGAAGCCGCGTCGGATGAGCAAATCATGGATGAAGTATTCCCGTTTCGGCGGTTGTTCCGCGACAGTTTGGTGTTCTGCGGCATGTCCGTATCGCGGGGCGGGCCGAGGGAACTCTACCGGTTTGGTGAGGAATCGGCGCGGCGGGTCGGGTTGGACCGGGGCTATTACTTTATGGCCAGCCACAGCAGGTATCACGGAAACCGGCTGCCGGCGGGGTTGGTGCTGCCTTCCGACCGGCCGGGATGGGCGAATGGCGAGAGGGCTGGGTTCGGGGGTACGCAGGAGTTGGAGCGCTGGCGGGCGCTTTCCCGCAAATATGGATTCCGCTTGTATTTGGCCCCCCGTTATTACCGGACCCATGAATTCGGGGCGGCACCCGGCGGGCAGGGAATTGCGGGAATTCCGGCGTTGGGGCCGGAATATTTCCGTTACGAAAACAAATACTTCAGTGACCCCGTGCACCTGAACCGGGAGGGTGCGAAGGTTTATACGCGGCAAGTAGCGGAGCTTTTCGCGGGACTCTGATGCTCTTCAACAGCGTGCAGTTCTGGGTCTTTTTCGCCGTGGTGAGCGGGCTTTACTTTGGGACGCCGCACCGCTGGCGCTGGGTGCTCCTGCTGGTGGCCAGCTACGCGTTCTATATGTGTTGGAGTGTGAAGTACATTCTGGTGATCTGGGGCATCACGCTGCTGGATTACTGGGTTGCGATCCGGATTGAGGCGGCGTGCGGTGCGCGGCGGCGTGCCTGGCTGGCGCTCAGTATGGCCGGCAACTTCGGGTTGCTGGGGCTGTTCAAGTATGCCGACTTTTTTGCTGGGCATGCCTGGCTCGGATGGGCTTTGCCGGTGGGGATTTCGTTCCACACCTTCCAGGCGGTGAGTTACACGTTCGATGTGTATGCCGGGAAGGTTCGGGCGGAACGTCAGCTTGGAATTTATGCCCTTTACGTGGCGTTCTTCCCGCAGATGGTGGCGGGTCCGATTGAGCGCGCGGGCGGAATGATGCCGCAATTCCACCGGGAACTCCGGTTGGACTGGCAGCGCGTATTTTCCGGGTTGCGGCTCGCGCTGTGGGGCATGTTGAAGAAAGCGGTGGTGGCGGATGTTGCCGCGCCTGTGGTGAATGCGGTGTATGGGGAACCGCACGGGTATGGCGGCCCTATGCTCCTGCTGGCAACATTTCTGTTCAGCATCCAGATTTATTGCGATTTCTCTGGCTATTCAGATATCGCGATTGGTACGGCGCGGATTCTGGGCTTCGATTTGACTGTGAACTTCCGGCAGCCCTATCTGGCGGCATCGCCGGTGGAGTTCTGGCGTCGCTGGCATATTTCTTTGTCGACGTGGTTCAGGGATTACCTGTATATCCCGCTGGGGGGAAGCCGCTGCGGCATGTGGCGTTATGTGGTGAATGTGCTGGTTGTGTTTGTCCTGAGTGGACTGTGGCATGGTGCCAACTGGACATTTGCCGTTTGGGGCCTGCTGCACGGCGTCTATCTGTTGCTCTGGAAACCGCTGGCGTCATTACCTGTGGCGGTCAGGGTGCTGCTAACCAATGTGATGGTGGGGTTTGCTTGGATCTTCTTTCGGGCGAGAACGCTTGATGACGGGCTCTATATTGTTACGCACCTGTTTGGGGCAGGGAAGATCAGTGCGGATGCTCTGGACAGGATCGGTTTGCCGCGGTTTGAAGCCGCTGTGCTGGCGGTGTCGATCCTCACCATTCTGGGCGTGGAGCATTACTGGGCTGCGTGGCGGCCGCAAAGCAGGGCGGTTCGGTGGGCGGTGTATGCAGCGGCGGTGTATGCCGTGATCTTTCTGGGGGTCTTTGGGAAACGCGAGTTTATCTATTTCCAGTTCTAAAACTGGTCTGGTGTGACGAGCTGAAGATTCTTGACCATCTGTTGTTCAGAGGGCGAGAAGCGGGACTTGAAGTCGGCACTGGCAAGTGCGGCGTCACGCTGTGCCTGGGGCATTTTGCCGAGCTTGGCCACTTCCTGGCGGACAGCCTTCTTGCGGTCATCGGGTAGGGCTTGGAGCGCCTGAAGCGATTGGCGTACCCCGTTTTTCTCTGCTGGAGGGAGCGATTGGAGTTTTTCCGCGCGGGCGGCAGCATTCTGCCTCTGCTGCGGCGTCATCCGGTTATAGTTCGCAATGGCGTGTTCCAGTTGTTGTTGCCGCGCCTCCGGCAGAGCCGATAGCGCTTTTTGCCGCTGCTCCGGTGTCAGGGCGGCCAGCTTTTCCACTTGAGGCAGGGGTGCCGGTGCTTTGGCTGCGGCTGCTGCAGGGGAAGTGCTCTTGGTGGGTTTTTCGGGTTTCGATGGCTTCGTCAAGCCGGGGCGACTCATGCTGGTGTGCGGACCCTTTTGCGCCGCTGCGGGAAGAGCAGCCAGGAGCAGGGCAACCGCCGGTACCGGCAGTAAGAGAAGCGGATTGGAGCGAAGATTCATCTTAGTTATGCAGCGTTTCCGGCTTATTCGACTTCAGGAGTTTCCGCTCCTGCTGCTTCCATTTGGTGAAGCAACTGAATGTCACTGAGCGTTTGGGCCAGTTGGTCTGCCTCTGCTAATGAAACACTCAATGTATCTGAATTACTCGGTACATTCACATGCGGTGTCGTATGATCGAGCACAAATCCCGCAGTGACGAGTAGAACGGCTGCGGCGAGCGACGCGGCGGGCTTCCAAACCGAGGGGCTGAACTGTGCGAAGAGATTGCGCAGACCGGCCTTCGAGTACCACGGGGCTGCTTTCTCGGCGTCAATTTTTTGCCAGAGGCGGTGATTGAAATCCATGCTGACGGGCGCGGCTTCCCAGCAATCCAGCGCGGCCCAAACGGCATCCTGCGCGGAGTGGAACTCGCAGCAATCCATGCAAAGCGCCATATGGCCTTCGAGCGCAGCCGTTTGCGGGGCGTCGAGCTTGCCGGCTGTGTAGTCCAGCAACATGCCCATGGTTTCTTCGGATTTCAGAGGACAGCAAAGTTCTAAATTCGTATTCATTTCAAACCTCCCGCCGACATATGAGCCAGACGTGACCGCAGAGTTTCGTAGGCGCGGAAGAGCAGGCTTTTTACCGCTGATTCCGAACATTCCAACACTTTGGCGATCTGAGAGTAATCCATCTCTTCGTACTTATGCATCAGTACCGCCGCCCGCTGCTTCTCCGGCAACGATGCGATGGCATCCCGGACCTCCTGCAAGCGAGCCTGATACAACATGCTCTGCTCGACTGTTGGCCCGCGGTCCGCGACCTGCCTCGTGGGCAGTTCTCCGTCCCGTTCATCATCCAGCCTTTCCTGGCCCCGCTCGTTCTTCCCGTCCCGCAGGGAATTCAGAGCAAGATGCGTGGCGATTCGGAATAGCCACGTTGTGAACTTCGCAGTTGGTTCGTAAGTGGCCCTCGAACGGTAGATTCGAAGGAACACTTCCTGTGCCAACTCCTCTGCCACCGGCTGGTCCTGCACCATGCGGTACAAAAAATGAACCAGTGGGTTCCGGTGTTTCTCCAGGAGTACCCGGAAGCTGTCTTCATCGCCCTCTTTGACGCGCAGCATGAGCTCCGCATCGAAATCGAGAGCGGCTGAAGCGGCTCCAAACGTGTTAACCCCCTGAGACATGATTAGTTTCGCGGCTCCCTGAGAAAAAGTTAACGTTTCTCCATCTCACTTTCGCGACGCAATGTGCGGGTCATCAAGCGTTCGATGGCCTCCCCGGGACTCCGCCCCAAGTTTAACACCGCGTGCACCTCCTGAGAGATCGGCATTTCCACTCCAAAACGTGATGCTAAATCCACAACTACTGCTGTGGTTTTTACTCCCTCGGCCACCATGGGTGTGCCCGAAGTGATTTGTCCCAGTCCCAAACCCGAAGCTAACTTCAATCCCACCTGCCGGTTACGGCTGAGGTCACCGGTGCAGGTGAGAACTAGATCACCTAAACCCGCCAAGCCGGATAAAGTGTCGCGTTTCGCACCGAGAGTTGTGGCGAGGCGCGTTAATTCTGCTAAACCTCTGGTGATGAGGGCGGCCAAAGCGTTGTGCCCGAGGCCGAGACCGTCGCACATTCCCGCTCCGATGGCGATCACATTCTTCAAGGCACCGCCGATTTCGACGCCCGTTGGGTCGTCTGAAGCGTAGACGCGGAAGGTTGGACCGGAGAATGCGGCTTGGACGAGTTCGGCGACGGCATCCTCCTTTGATGCGGCGACGACGGCGGTGGGGGAGCCTGCCGCGACTTCCTTGGCGAATGACGGGCCGGAGAGAACGGCGATGGGGTTGGCTGCACCGAGCACTTCCTCCATCACCTGCGAGATGCGGAGCAGAGAACCACCTTCGAGACCTTTAGTGGCGCTGACGACCGGAACGCCGGGGGCGAGGAACGGTTGCACATTCTTATATACGGAACGCGCCACGTGCGAGGGCATGACTCCCAGCGCGATGTCTGTAGCGCGGACGGCGGTTTCGAGATCAGATGTTACCGCGATGTTGTCTGGAATCCGGATGCCGGGGAGGAAGACATCATTCTGGCGGGTGGCCTGGAGATCAGCGGCCAGATGGGGCTCGAAGACCCAGAGCGAGACGTTTTCAAAACGGGGTGCGAGGGCGAGTGCGAGGGCGGTGCCCCAGCTGCCTCCCCCGATAACTGTGAGTTTTTTCATGCGGACTTTCCGAAACGGAAGCGGCGTTCAGTGCCGTCCTGAATCCGTTCGAGGTTTCCTTTGTGGCGGTAAATAACAAGTATGGCGGCGAAGAGCGTGGAGAGCAGGACGGGCCAATCGGGATGAAGAATCATCCACGCGGCGAGCGGGAGCAACCCCGCGGCGATCACGCTGCCTAAAGAAAGGTAGCGGGTGCGGCCCGTGATGAGGACAAAGATCAGCAGGACAGCGAGCAGGGGCAGGGGGGTGAGATAGGCATAGGCCCCCACGAAACTGGCGACTGCTTTGCCGCCTTGAAACTTCAGCCAGAGTGAGAAGGCATGTCCGCAAAGAACGGCGAGGGCGGCGGCACTCATCCAAAGGGGGCTGCCTGCGGTGAAATGGTCCGCCAGCCAGACGGCCAGAAGTGCTTTGCCGGCGTCGAGCAGCAGGGTAAGAACTCCTGCGGCGCGGCCGGTGGTGCGCAGGACGTTGGTCGCGCCGATGTTGCCGGAGCCGGACTGCCGGACATCTTCTCCGGTCTTGAGTTTCACGATAATGAGCCCAAACGGGATGCCGCCGAGCAGGTACGCGGCGATCACGGTCAGGATTCCGGTGAGAGTTTCGGACATGGGTTCAGGCTGCTTCCTTCAATGGATACGTCTTCATGATGTTATACGCCGAGCCGTTGGGTCCGGGGACGCTTTCAAATAGATGGAACGCGGAGGCGGAAAAAGTTCCAAACTCCGGGGCACCATGTTTCGCGATGTGAAGCCGCAGGCCGGTGATGTCGTGGCCTTTGATCCGGGCGAGCGTCAGGTGCGGGACGTAGTCGCGGGGTTCGGGCGGGTGGCCAAGAGTGGTGACGGTGTGGTTGATAGCGGCGTGCAGGGCGAGCAGTTCCGGGACGGGCCGGACTCCTGCGAAGAACGTGTGCGGCCGGTGCGGGTTGGGGAAATAGCCGTAGCGGGCGACATGGATCGGCATGGTGCCGGAAATGTGGAGCGCGGCGAGGGCCTGGTCGAGTTCGTCGAAACGTTCCTCCGGCCAGGAGCCGATAAACTTGGTGGTGATGTGGAGATTGGCGGCGGGATACCAAAGGAGATCGGGGGCGCTGGGTCGCAGTGCGTCGAGCGACTGGCGCATGGTCTCAAGAATCGGCGGCGGCAGGGAGATCCCCGTGAACAGTCGCATTGGCGTGACCTTCTTAGGAACAGCGCACAACGGATCTCGGTGCGCGCGCTGTAGCTGGTTGATTAGTGGGCCGCACCGGCCCTGTGCGCTATTGTGACGCAAGTGCAGGAGAGTCAACAAGGTGCGGTGCTGCCGAGGGAATTCTATGCGCGGGATGCGGTGACCGTGGCGCGGGAATTGCTGGGGAAGGTGCTCTGGCACGGGAGTAGAAGTGGCCGGATTGTGGAAGTGGAAGCCTACCTGGACTGGTATCGCGGTGAGCGGGATTTGGCGGCGCATTCGGCGGCGGGAGTGACTCCCCGGACGCGGGTGATCTTCGGTGAGCCGGGGCATGCGTATGTCTATCTTTCCTACGGCATACATGAATGTTTGAATGTGGTGGCGGAACCGGCGGGCAAGGCCGGGTGTGTGTTGATCCGCGGGTTGGATGGTGTGTGCGGGCCGGGTCGGCTGACGAAGGCGATGGGCATTACCCGTGAGCACTATGGCCGGGATCTGACTGCGGGGGAACTGACGATTCGAACCGGGATGGAAGAGCCCTTCGAGATCGAAGCGACGCCCCGCGTGGGCATCACGAAATGCGTGGATTGGCCGCTGCGCTTTGTGGTCCGGGGGAGCGCGAAGTAACGATGCCGAAAACGGAGTGGGGCTGGCGGGCGACGCCGGAGGAACTGGCGGGCTGGGTGATTGATGATTCCGAAGACATTCTGGCGGTGAACAAGCCGGCGCACCTGGTTTGTCATCCGACGAAGCAGGGGCCTTGGAGCAGTTTGTCGAGCGCGGTGCGGGAGGGATTTGGGCTCGATCCGATCCATTTGATTTCCCGTTTGGACCGGGAGACGAGCGGGGTGGTGCTGATTGGGAGAACCCGCGAGGCGGCGGCGCTTTTCCGCGTGCAGGGGCACAGGAACCGGCCGGTGGACATCGAAAGCTTGATGCGGAAGACGTATCTGGCAGTGTTGGCGGGGGAACTGCGGGAGCCGGTTACGGTGTTGCAGCCGCTGGCACTGTCGGAATCGGGCGAGTTCCGCAATAAACAGGAGGTGAATTTGGAGCGTGGGCAGGCTTGTGAGACGGTGTTCGAGCCGCTGGCTGTACATGGTGGCTATACACTTGCCGCCGTGCAGCCGAAGACGGGGCGGATGCACCAGATACGAGTCCACGCAGCCTGGCTGGGGACGCCTGTGGCGGGCGACAAGTTGTATCCGGATGAATCGCTGCAGTTGGCATTCCTCCGGGATGGGTGGGGTCCGGCGCTGGCGGAACGTTTGCCGCTAGACCGGCAGGCGCTGCATGCGTGGCGGATTACGGTGCATGGCCGGAGCTGGGAAGCGCCGCTGCCGGAGGATCTGCGGACCTTTATTTCTTCTGTTGGGCTGCCAGTTTCTCCTCAAATTCCTTCTTCTTCGCTTTGACGAAGTCTTGGTAGCCCTGGGGATCGACGAAGGCGTTGGCATCACCGGCCTTGAGTTTGGCGTACTTCTTTTCGAGACCGTAATAGAGGCCGTGGGCGCCGAGGAAGATATCGCAGGGGAGTTTGGCGAGGGCGTCGAGGCCCTTGCGGAAATCGTCAACGATCTGCGGGTAGAGTTTGTTGTTGACGAGGATGTAGTCGGAATTAGCGTTGGGTGAGCCGACGATGACGAGGTTCTTGCCGTTGACGGTCATGGTCCAGGTGGTGCAGCCTTTGGTGTGGCCGGGAGTGCGGTGGGCGGTGAGTTGCGTGCCGCCGAGTTCCACGACTTCGCCATCTTTCAGGCGGCGGTCGACTTTGGCGGGGGTCCAGTGCTGGATGTAGGTGGGGTCAAAATCGCTCTTGCCGCCATCTTCCATTTCCGGGGCGTCTTCGGCCATGACGTAGAACTTCGCGCCGGTGAGTTTCTTGACCAGGGCGGCACCTTCGCAGTGGTCATCATGGGAGTGGCTGATCAGCAGAATTTTGGTGTCTGCGAACTTGAAGCCAAGCTGTTCGATGTTTTTGCGGATCAGGGGAACGCTCTTGTCGAAATCGGGATTGATGAGGATGTTGCCCTGCGGGGTGACGATTAAATACGAAGCGAGATAATTGGTGCCGACGTAGTACACATTGCCGGCGATTTTGTGGGGTGGGAAGGGCTGGTTCCAATCGGCACGAAACGCGGCGGGGGCGAGCGACGCGAGAAGGAAGAAGAAGGCGAAGAATCTCACCCCGCCAGTGTAGAACGGGAAATCGAAAATGCCTATGTCGGGTCACTTTCTGTTGACGACTTTCGGATCTTTAGGGGATCTGCATCCTTATATTGCGGTGGGATTGGGTCTGCAGTCGCGCGGTCACCGGGTGACGATCGGGACTTCGGAGGGGTACCGGGCGAAGGTGGAGGCGACGGGGTTGGGGTTCCGGCCGATCCAGCCGGATCTGGCTGGCCTGATGAAAGATCCGGAGCGGCTCGCGAAGGCCTATCATCCGCGGACGGGCACGGAGTACATCTTCAAGGAGATTTTCCTGCCAGCGGTGGAGCACAGCGTGGGGGAAACGATTGATGCCGCGCGGGATGTGGATGTGCTGGTGAGTCATCTGGGTGCGTTTGGGACGCCGACGGTGGCGGAGGTTTTGGGGAAGCCGTGGGTTTCCGTGGTGCTGCAGCCTGCGCCGTTGTTTTCGATTTATGATCCGCCCAAGGTGGCGGGGATGCCGGCGTACGATCTGATGAAGCATCTTCCGTCGGCGGGGTGGAAGGTGCTGCACGGGATCATGCGGTCCGTGGCGCGGCGCTGGGGGGCTCCGGTGAACCGCGCGAGACGGCGGTATGGGCTGTCGGCGCAGCGGAATCCGGTGCTGGACGATATGTTTTCGCCGTTCGGGACGCAGGCGTGGTTTTCGAAGGTGCTGGCGAAACCGCAGCGGGATTGGCCGAAGGGCGTGGAGGTGCTCGGGTTCCCCGTGTATGACAAGAGCGACGCCGGTTCGGGGTTGGACGCGGGGCTGGCGCGGTTTTTGGATGCGGGCCCGGCGCCGGTGGTGTTTACGCTGGGCAGTTCGGCGGTCTTCGCGGCGGGAAGTTTCTATCAGGAAAGCTTTCTCGCGGCGAAGAAGATGGGGATTCGGGCGGTCCTGCTGACCGGCGGAGATGCGAGGAATCATCCGGGGGAAGAGGTGCCGGAGAACATCTATCTGGCGGACTATGCGCCGTACTCGGAATTGTTTCCGCGCGCGGCGGCGGTAGTACATCAGGGCGGAGTGGGTACAACGGCGCAGGCACTGTTGGCGGGAAAGCCATCATTGTTTGTCCCCTACAGTCATGACCAGCCGGATAACGCAATCCGGGTCAGCCGGATTGGGGCTGCGCGGACTTTGGCGCGCCATCGCTACCGCGCGGATCGCGTTGTGCAGGAACTCACGCCTCTCTTGGGGGAGGCAGTCTATCTGGAGAGTGCCCGGCAGGCGGCGCATGAGATGAGTTCCGAAGACGGTGTGTCTGCGGCCTGCGAGGGAATGGAAAGACTGCTGCACGGGGGTACTATCGGCGGTTTGGGGGCGGAGGAATAGGGGGATGTTGGTGGCGCTAAAAGAAATATACTATTGGTCAGATGGCAACTCACTTCGAGTCAACCCGCGTCGTGATTGATCCGCAGGTCCGTTCCGGCCAGCCAATCATCGCAGGTACGCGAATCAATGTGTGGGACATTCTCGCGTGGCTTGGGGGTGGAATGCCCGAGTCAGAGATTCTTGAGGACTATCCAGAGTTATCGGCTCCCGATATCCGAGCGGCATTGCAATTTGCGTCGCAACTGAAAGACATCGTTGTGCTGTGAAGCTGCTTTTCGATGCGAACCTTTCGCGCCGAATCATTCCGCTGCTTGTTGATTTGTTCCCGAACTCTGCGCACGTCAGCGAGTTTGGGCTCGACGGTCAGACGCCGGACCACCTCATTTTTGAATGCGGCAGGGAAAATGGATTTACGATTGTTACCGCGGACTCTGACTTTCTTGAGCTGGTGAATCGTTTCGGAATTCCCCCGAAGATCGTCCGGCTGGATCGAATGGATTATTCAACCAAGGCGGCTGAGGAGGTTATTCGCCGGAACGCTATTGCGTTAGCCTAATTCAGCCATAGCGATAGGCCGGTGTTGATATTGCGCCGTTGAGGACTGATCAATGTAATTCCGGTCGTTCACTGCGGCGGTTGAGCCAAGTTAGCGGCACGCACGTCAGAATGACGTGCGGACGGGGTGGCGTCAGGTGAGTGGTGCGCAGGTCGGGATGACGTGCGAACGGGTGGCGTCAGGTGAGTGGTGCGCAGGTCGGGATGACGTGCGGACGGGTGGCGTCAGGTGAGTGGTGCGCAGGTCGGGATGACGTGTGGACGGGTGGCGTCAGGTGAGTGGTGCGCCGGTCGGGATGACGTGTGGACGGGTGGCGTCAGGTGAGTGGTGCGCAGGTCGGGATGACGTGTGGACTTTGACCTCAATATAATCCGGGTTCTCCGGCGGGGCGGTTTTTCCAGCGGCGGTGGATCCAGAGCCACTGGTCGGGGGCCTCGCGGACGGCGGTTTCGATTGCCTTCTGGATCCGCGCGGTGTCTTCGATCGCATCGCCGGACATTTCGACGATGGGGTAGAACTTCAGGACGTAGCGGCGTTCGGCCTCGCTCCAGAGCAGGAAGCCGGGGATGACGGCGGCTCCGCTGCGGGCCGCAATCCGGGCGAACGTCGTGTTGGTGCAGGCGGGCTTGCCGAAAAAGTTCACAAAAGCGCCGTTTTCGGGGATCGTGTTCTGATCCATCAAGATGCCGACGGGCTCATTCTTCTTCAGTGCCTGGAGTATCTGGCGGGCGAAGTCGCGCCGGGAGAGCAGGTTGTTGCCGGACATGCCGCGGCGGTGCTCGACCAGGGCATCGAGAATCGGATTATCGAAGGGCCGCACCACCACATGCATGGGTTCGGTCAGCAGGGCATGGGCGTAGGCGCTGAGTTCCCAGTTCCCCAAATGCGCCGTGGCGAAGAGCACCCCCTTGCCACGCTCTTTCGCGGTGACATAGTGTTCGAAGCCTTCATAGCGGACGAGATTCTGGACATTGCCCTTGTGGATCCTGGGGAACCGCGCGACAGCGGTGAGAATGCGGCCGATGGAGCGGAAGATGCCGTCGATGGTCTGTTCGCGCCAGACTGCATCGCGGTCGGGATACGCAAAGGAAAGATTGATGCGGGCGAAGCGGCGCAGGCGGGGAATGGCCAAATCGAGCAAGCCCGCGTATTTCCCGCCGAGCCAGTTCGCCACAGGCAGAGGCGTGTGCTGGAGGGTGGCGATCAGGACTTTGGTGAACGCCGCCTCGATATGGTTCCGAAATGGGGAGTGTTTCGCCAACTACTCGATCCAGCCGCCTGCGACGACCAGGTCGCCTGAGTAGAAGACGACGCCTTGTCCAGGGGTGACGGCCCGCTGTGGTTCGTCAAAGCGGGCTTCCACCCGGCCGCCTTCGAGCGGATAGAGCGTCGCCGGTGCGGGTACGTGGCGGTTGCGGATTCGCACATGAGCACGCGCCGGGCCTGTGATGCCGGGCCAGGAAATCCAGTTCACGTCATGTGCGGTCAGGGTGTGGCAGAGCAGGGCATCTTGGGAGCCGACGGTGACCGTCTGGGTCTTGGGGTCGGTCTGGATGACGTAGAGCGGTTCCGGCGCGGCGATGCCGATACCCTTGCGCTGGCCGACGGTGAAGTGATGCGAGCCGGAGTGGCGCCCGAGTTCTTTGCCCTCGGTGTTCACAATGGCTCCTTCGGCTGGCTGGCGCGGGGTGCCTTTCGATTCGAGGTAGGCATCGAGGAAGCCGGCGTAATCGCCATTCGGGACGAAACAAATCTCGTAGCTTTCGCCCTTGGATGCCACCGGCAGGCCAAGTTCCGTGGCCAGTTCGCGGACCTGCGGCTTGGTCATTTCTCCAAGCGGGAACATCGTGCGGGCGAGTTGTTCCTGGGTGAGCCCCCAGAGGAAGTAGGTCTGGTCCTTGCCCATATCGATGGCGGTCCGCATTTCCCAGCGGCCGGTTTCTTCGTTGTAGCGGACGCGGGCGTAGTGTCCGGTGGCGATGGCTTTGGCTCCGACGGAATCCGCGAGGGCGAGGAACTGGTCGAACTTAATAAAGGTATTGCAGTTGGTGCAGGGGACTGGCGTACGGCCGGCGAGATACTCCGCGACGAACGGCTCCACAACGGATTTCTCGAACTGGTCTTCGAGATTGACCACGTAATACGGAATGCCGATGCTTTCGGCGACGTAGCGCGCGTCGTAGACATCGTCGAGCGAGCAACAGCGGCCAGTGGTGTCGCCAGTCTGCAACTGCGGCAGGCGGCGCTGGTTCCAGAGTTGCATGGTGAGCCCAGCGATCCGGTAGCCCTGTTTCTGCATGAGCGCTGCAACGGTGGAACTGTCGACACCGCCGGACATGGCGACGGCGATCAAATCGGGACTCTGTGTTTCAGGCATGTGTGACGACTTCGGGAGAGAGGCGGCGGAGGTGCGATGCCGCGGCGGAGACGGCTTCGATCAAACGGTCGACTTCCTCTATTGTGTTGGATGGTCCCAGGGAGAATCGGACGCTGGAACGTGCGTCGGCGCGGGAGAGTCCCATGGCGAGGAGGACGTGCGAGGGTTCGACGGCACCGCTCGAGCAGGCGGAACCGCTCGAAACGGCGAAGCCGCGGAGGTCGAGGGAGATGACCATGGCCTCGCCTTCGATTCCCGGAAAGCAGATGTTGGTGGTGTTGGGGAGCCGTTTGGTTCCAGCGCCGTTGATGCGGCAGGAGGGAACACTGTCGAGAATGCCTGCTTCCAGGCGGTCGCGAAGTGCGGCGGTTGCGGACCAGTCGGCTTCTTGCAGGGCGAGCGCGAGTGCGGCGGCTCCGGTAACATTCTCCGTGCCAGCACGGCGGTCGCGTTCGTGATGGCCGCCGAAGAAGAGGGCTTCGAGAGCGAGCGGCTTCCTTATATAGAGGACGCCGATGCCTTTCGGTGCGCCGAGCTTGTGGCCGGAGATGGAGTAGAGGTCGGGGCTATCTCCCGAAAAGGAAACAGGAATACGGCCGCCGGCTTGCACGCCGTCGGAATGAAACGGGATGGAGTGTTCGCGGGCGATGCGGGCAATATCGCGAAGTGGTTGCAAGACGCCGGTTTCGTTGTTCCCGTGCATGATGGTGATGAGTACGGTCTCGGGGCGGATGGCTTGGCGGACATCATCGGGCGCAATGCGTCCGGCGGCGTCCACGGGAAGATAAGTGACGCTGGCCCCTTCCTTTTCGAGTTGGGCGCAGGTATTCAAGACGGCCGGGTGCTCAATGGCGGATGTGATGATGTGGGGCGCATTTCGGCGGGAGGCGCGCACTGTGCCGAAAATGGCGAGGTTGTCCGATTCCGTGCCGCCGCTGTTGAAGACGATCTCCCGCGGGTCACAGACGAACCGAGTCGCGATGGTGCGGCGCGCTGCTTCCAGCTTCTGTTTGGCCGATTGCCCGAAATGGTGGATACTGGACGCGTTGCCATACACTTCGGCCAGCAGTTGCGGCAGTTGGGCCAGCACGCCGGGCGCGACCGGGGTGGTCGCATTGTGATCGAAGTAGGCGTGGTGCAAGGCACCTCTATTTTACGCTTTCCAACATGCAAAACGCTCCTGTACTAACGCTGCTCACTGATTACGGCACCGCGGACCACTACGTTGCTGCGGTCAAGGGGGTGATTTTGGGGATTTCTCCAGGGGTGACTTTGGTGGATGTGACGCATGAGGTGACGGCCTTTTCGGTGCCCGAGGCCGCCTTTACTCTCTCGCAGTCCTGGAAGTGTTTTCCCGTGGGGACGGTGCATCTCGCGGTGGTGGATCCGGGCGTTGGCAGTGAGCGGCGGGCGTTGGTGGCGGCGCAGGATGGACATTTCTTTGTCGCTCCCGATAATGGGCTGCTCGGAATGGTGCTGGGGGCAGGTGCGGAAGTCCGGGAGATCACGGCGGGGGAGTATTTCCGGCAGCCGGTGAGCAGGACCTTTCATGGACGCGACATTTTCGGCCCTGTTGCGGGACACTTGGCGAATGGGGTTGCGCTCGAGAAGTTTGGCCCTCGGGTGGAGGACTGGCTGCGGCCCGAGTTCGCCATGCCGGTGCCGTTGGGGCCGGGCTGTTGGCGCGGGACGGTGCTCAAGGTTGACCATTTCGGGAATCTGATTACCAACTTTGCCGCTGCGCAATACCCGTTGGAGGATGGCAAATTCGAATTGCAAGTGGGAAATACCAAGATTTCGCGCAGGTATGCGCAGTTTTCCGCGGCTCCGGCGGGGGAGTTGTTTGTGTATCGGGGAAGTATGGATTTCCTTGAAGTGTCTTTGAATCAAGGGGATGCGGCTGCATTGCTGCGGGTTGGGGCAGGCGCTTCGATGGAACTCCGCAGCGCGTTCCGGTACTGAGATTCCGGCAAAAAGCAGTACTAGGCCTTGAGTACAGGGGCTGGGGCCGCTAACCTGACCTTGGAGGCAATTGTGAAATTTAACAACATTTTTGTTCTGGGTGCGATGTTCGGAGTGGCGTCAGTGGCGTCGGCATCGACCAGCTTTACGTTCGGATCGCTGAACGGTATCCCCACCGGTTCCGGTGGTGCTTATCTGGGACCATATACCGGCACCCTCAATGGTTCTACGGTCGCTCTTTATTGCGATGACTACACGGACCATGTCAGCCCCGGCGACAACTACACCGTGAGCACCACTCTGGTGAGCCAGATCATGGCGTCCCCGAGCAGCTACACCTCGACTGTTCGCTTTGCGAACACTCCTTCGCAGGACGGCATCGCGCTGCCGACTGGCACCAACATCTACCAGGAAGTTGCCTGGCTGATGACGCAGGCAACGCACTACACCAGTGGCGCTGGTGCAGGTACCACCGAAGATGCGATCCAGGATGCGATTTGGAACTTGACGGAAGGCAATGCGCCGACCAATTCGAACTATCACAGCAGCGTTTCCGGCTCCTACAACTCTTCGCTGAATCCCTACCTGTGGGCGACGCTGGCCGCTAACGCGACCAACCTGAATTCGTCCGTGAACCTGACCTACACGACCGCCAACGCGGGGAGCATCACGCTCTATGCGGCGAACTACAGCACTTGGGAAGTGATTGACCAAACGTCCGGGCTCGGCGCAGTCGGAACCAACGGTCAGTACCAGGAACTGCTCACCCAGGTTTCAGCGGCTCCGGAACCCGGCACCTTTGCTCTGCTCGGCGGTGTGCTTGCTGCCGTCGCCTTTCGCAAGCGCCGCAAGGCCTAACAGCTAAAGGGCAGTCGCCTCCAACAATCTCTCTCCTTTCTTTTCTGATCGGCGGTTTCGGCAAGAACTCTTAGAGTTTCACTCTAAAGTTCTTCACTGAAACCGCCGATGTTTTATTTGTGACGGAGGTCTGCCGGAATTCGGAGGCTTGCCGCTTTTGGGCGGAGGTTATTCCGGTCGGAAAGACGTGTCCACAATCTGGCCGTCGCTCATATGTACGGTCCGGTGACCATACGCGGCGGCGTCCGGATTGTGGGTGATCATGAGGATCGTTTGACCGAGTTTCTCGTTGAGATCGCGCAGGATCTTGAGGACGGCATCAGAGTTCTTGGAGTCCAGGTTGCCGGTGGGTTCGTCGGCGAGCAGGATGGCCGGGTTGGTGGCCAGGGCGCGTGCGATGGCGACGCGTTGTTGTTCGCCGCCCGACAGTTCACTGGGGCGGTGTTCAAGTCGGCCTGCGATACCAAGTAAGCCCAAAAGTTCCTGGAGGCGTTTATCGAATTCCAACTTCATCCCGGAAATATGCATGGCGACGCGGATGTTATCCCCGGCGCTGAGGTTCGGCAGCAGGTTGAACTTCTGGAACACAAAGCTCACGCACTTGCGGCGGAGTTCCGTGCGGCCTGCGTCTCCCACGGTCGAAACGTTGCTGCCGCCCACGGTGATTTCCCCGGAGGTGGCTGGCGTCAGTCCACCGACAATGTGAAACAGAGTGGATTTCCCGGAACCTGAAGGCCCGACGATCGAAAGGAATTCACCTGCGGGCACGGAAAGATCGACGCCGCGCAGTGCTTCCACTTCCACCTTGCCCTGGAGATACACCTTGCGGAGCTTCTTCACTTCAATGATGGGGCTATTCATATGCAAGGGCCTCAATGGGGTCTTGTCTTACGGCGAGCATGCCCGGGTAAAGTGCACCCAACAGGGCCGCGCCAACTGCGATGCCGCCTGCGATAGGCCACCAGCTCATCACGATGGCTGGGGGCAGTGACGCAGGGACCAGCTTTTGCAGCGTGAATTTGGTGATGTAGCTGAGAATAATGCCGAAGACCGTGCCGCCCAGCCCCATGATCAGTGCTTCTGTAAGGATCATGTTCATGATGAAGGCTTTGGTGGCTCCAAGAGATTTGAGAATGCCGATTTCCCTGGTGCGCTGCAACACGGCCATATACATGGAGAGCGAAACCACAGAGAAGCCGATCACAACACCAATTCCGAGGACGACGTTGATGAAATTTTTCAGCAGGGGGATATTGCTGACCGAAGTGAGGCTGATGGCTTCCCGCATCGTGTAGATGGGATACTCCTCAAACTTCTTCTTCAGCGCGGCGACGGCGGTATCCACATTCTCTTCGCTGTCGGCCTTCAAATAGATCTGGCTGACCATGCCTTCACTTGCTGTCTTTTCCGCGAGGATCTGGATCGGCAGGAAAACATGTGACAGCTTGCCGGGTTCCACGACTCCGGCAACGGTCCAGTCGATGTTCATCACCTTCAACTTTTCGCCCGCGCGCACCTTGCGCTGCTCGGCGTAGTATTCGTCGATGACGATATCGTCGGGTTTCTGGAAACCGTGGCCCTGCAGGTAGACGAAGCCGCCACTCATCTTCTCGAAAGCGGGTACATCGATGCCGGAAACAGAGTCGAAGCCGCCGATGGGATAAATCACCACGCCGGTTGCCTGTTTGATATGCGGTTGTTTGGCGAGCAGGTCGACGAATTCGGATTGCAGGGAAGCGCCGCTGAATGAGAGCAGCGAGGAGCCTTTGGCCCGGAAGACGATGTCCGCGCCAACACCTCTGGCGCGCCGCGCGGAATCGGAAAGGAAGCCCTCACTGAGGCCAACCAGGGTGAGAATCAGGGTGACGGGAACGGCGATCAGCAGCACGCTGAGCAGGGTCCGGACTGGCCGGAACCGGATATTCTCCCAAACCAGCTTGGTGATCAAAGGGTCTCCACTATTTGTTGGGTGTCTTTTCGGGGGCTTTTTCTGGTGTTGCGCCCAGCACTTGGAGTTGTGTGTCCGGCGGCTGGTTCAATACAAATTTATCATCCGCCAGATTGAGGTTCATCTCCATCTTTTCAATTGCCATGGTGACGCCGTAGCCGTCCTTGGGGCGCTTGATGTCGATGTTCTGCGGGAAGGAGATGCCATTGTAGGCAGTCCAGTTCTTATAGGTGGTGTCACTGGTGATCAGGCCGTCTTCGTCATACTCGCGCTGCCGGGAGATGGCGAGGTCCTTTTCGCGGTTGAACCACACCGCGCGGCGGACGTAGAAGGTGCCTTTGGGGCCGGGGTGGATGAAATGCAGGACGTAGAAAGAGGAGTGCTCATCGGTGTCGTCCTCGAGGAGCATGGATTCTCCCTCTCCCAGAGAGCGGATCATCATGGGGCCGAGCAGCGCCTGCGGGCGAAGGTTTTCGAGGGAGTTCTTGGAGACTGGCGGCGCGGAGTTTTCGCCGGTGATGAATTTGTTCTTTGGCGGGATGAGCACGCGGAACGTGGAACCGTTCGAAACCATGTCGAACGCCGTGCTGCCCACGACGGGCAGTTTGCCAAGCAGGCGGATGTCAGAAGGCTTGCGCAGAAGAATGTAGGCGTGGACGTCCTGATAGTCGGTGATGGAATTCTTGTAGACGCTGCCGACCGAAGCCGACAATTCCACAGTGGCTTGGAAGGAAGTAATCGAGTTGTAGGCAGCGGCGATCCGGCTGTTGAGTTCTTCTCTGGTTGCGGTGAGAAGAGTGGGCGCCGTCGCGGAACTTGCTCCCCTGACTTTCCGTGTGCCTTTGGTGATACAGGCGGTGGAGAACAAACCCAGGACCAGTGCAAGTGCCACCGGGACATGCCGGGGAATTTTGCGCATCAATTTATTGTAAGATGCGGCGGGCGGCAAACACGCTTCAGGCTGATGAAATTTGAAGAGGCATCTGGTATTCTAAAGAAGTCCCAGCGAGTGGGCCTGTGGCGCAGTTGGGAGCGCGCTTCCATGGCATGGAAGAGGTCAACGGTTCGAACCCGTTCAGGTCCACCAAAACGTTTCATAGACTTACCCTCCCTCTACTCCTCAAAAAACCTTCACCGGAGTCCAACTGGAGTCCAAACCTTTCGCAGCGAATGGGCAGGATGGGCACCGTGTGAATTCTCCTTGCTGCCCACGATTAGCTCATTGTTTTGAATAACTTACCTAGATTGGGCACCGTGCGCATGGTTTTTTCGCTTGTTGTCTGCTGGAGACGACAACAATTGCTTTCCGTGTAAGGACGCCGGCCTCAGCGAGAGCGTTCTGGAAATTTGCGAGCGCAGTAGTCGGGGCACCGCCGCTCTGCACGCGAGGTGTTATCATCCAGCTATTCTGAGGGGAACGCCCTGCGCGATGTTCCGCGCCGCGACTTCCACAGCAGAAACCACAGCAATTTCCGAAAGGGCGTTATGTCGCGCATTGGGCTGATCTTTTTTACTCTCGCCTCGTTCACTATCCTTGGCGCATTTGGCCAGACGATCAGTAGCGTTACCAACAGCGCGAGTTTTGCCGCTAGCGAAGTGGCTCCCGGTTCGATAGCCACGATTTTCGGCGCCGACCTGTCCACAGGTACGGCACTGGCCGAGGCGGTTCCTCTGCCGACAACCTTGGCCGGTACGACCGTGAAGGTCAATGGCACTCCGGTGCCGCTCTATTTCGTGAGCCCGAACCAGATCAATTTTCAAGTGCCGAATGACGCTCTCGCAGGTCTCCCAACTTTCAATGCCTCTTTGACTATAGGTTCCTCCTCTGCTCAATTCACGGTGAGCACCGCTGCTCCAGGGATTTTCATTGGCACCGACGGTCACGCCGTTGTTCAGAATCAGGACTACAGCATAAACGCAGCCGCCGATCCGGCGGCCACCGCCAGCTATGTCACCGTGTATCTGACCGGCATCGGCCCGGTCGACAATCCCGTTGCGGCAGGTGTCGCGACACCCTCGTCGTCGCTTTCGCGTGCAACCTCACCCGTCTCGGCGACCATCGGCAGAGTTCCCGCCAGTGTTGTCTTCCTCGGCCTCACCCCCCAGAACGTCGGGCTCGCGCAGGCCAATATTCAGATCCCCGACCTCCCCCCTGGTACCTACCCGCTCGTAATAACCGTCGGCGGTGCGGTCAGTAATCCCGGATCGATATCGGTTTCCGGAGGTAGCGCGAACCCACTACACCTCCTGACGACGTTGGCCGGGGTCGGAGCCAACGGAATCCCCTCCACCGGCTCCACATCTTGGACCGCAGGCTCTGCAGTGCCTTATAACTTCTCTCCCGCCGCCGGCTTTTCGGCGGCAGTTGTTGAAGTCGATGGAACACTCCAGCCTCCGAACGGCAACCTCTCCATGAACGCAGATCACTGGCTGTGGGCCTTCGGGCAGCCCTCGGCCGGTACCCGGCTTTCCAGCTATATCACCGCACCGAACGATCCTGTCATCATCCCGTACCCGCAGTTCTATGCAAATCGCCCGAACTCCGAGGCAGTCACTGTGGCCGACCCCTATTGCGCACCTACGAGCAAGGTCATCGCCTATCCAAACAACTACCTCGGGCGCTTCCCGATGCCCGCAGTTACTGGCGCACCCCTGCCCATTTCCGTTCAGCGCGGTGTTGCAATCCTCGACATCTGGGGCTGCTGTCAGACCAACCCGGCGCTCAATACAGGCTGTTCGGGAAACATGCACACAGCTTTCCAGGAGACCGTGGCGCGGGTAAAACGACTCGGTGCAAGCCATATCATCGTGACCACCTATCCTTTTCTCGTGGATGCAACCGCCGCGACCCCGGTTTTCGACGTGAAGAACCAACAGACCACAGACTCGGAACTGGCATTCATTGCCGATACCGCGAGGGCCGCCGGACTGGATGTCTGGCTCTACATCAACATTCCGGGCACCGACGAGAACAACGTGAGCCTCCCAGCGAAACCAACGCAGACATGGTTTGCAGCATTCATGGATGCCTACACCCAGTTCGCCGCACGGGAAGCGCAGGTCGCCCAGCAGAACGGTGTCAAGGCGATCCTGTTCGGCTGGCGCGATTACTACCTCGACGTGACGAGCTACCTCGACGCGTATGTTCCCCGGATGACCGCAGCCCTCTCGCAGGTGCGCTCCGGGTTCGCCGGAAAAGTTGTCTTTTACGACACGCAATTGAGTAACGCTGTTTACTCCAACCCGAAGGCGCTCGCGCCTCTTTACAACGGAGTGGATGCGCTTCTCATGATCTCCAGTGATGGATTGGGCCTTACGTCGGACGAGAATCGGCAACTCTCAGTCCCGTTGATGAAACAGCACTACAAACAGGCACTCGCCCAGACTGCACAGAAGCTCGCTTTGTTAGGGAGACAGCTGCCGTTGGTGGTGGAAGGCTACGTCTTCTCCGGCCAGGATTCTCTGGTGAACCCTGTGGGCGACGAACTGTGGGGTTGCAGCACCTGCGCGGCCATGCAAGCGGACTTCTCCGTGCAAGTGATCGCCTACGAAGCGCTCTTCGAAGCCACGGTCGAAAGCGGCCTCAACATTTTGTCATTTGAGACCTATGGCTACTGGCCGACGGACATCATACTGCCGAAAGAGACTTACCCCAACGTTGGACGTACCGTACGCAACAAACCGGCTGAAGCTGTGATACAGCGCTGGTTTGCACGGTGAGAAAGGCGTAGCCACCGTATAACGTCTTGCCCCTGCGCCACGGAGGTCTCCTGCGGCGCAAGCGCGCTTCCATGGCATGGAAGAGGTCAACGGTTCGAACCCGTTCAGGTCCACCAAAACAATCTGGTCCCCACCCCCGGCTCAGACCAAAAACAGTACTGCTTCCGTTGGTCCAGATTCCTCTCTAACCTCATCTCACAGCTCCTTCCGCCAATTGCCAGAACGCGTCTCTGATCCAGTTGCCGTTGGCTCCCATGTGTTGCGCCAGAAGAACCATGACCAAGCCGGTCTTGGGGTCCACCCAGCCGCCGGTTGCGAAGGCACCTCCGTGGCCGAACGTTCCGGGATTGATCAGATTCAATTGCGGGCGCCCGGCTTCCATGACGTTCACGGTCAGGCCGTAATTACTGTGGTCCGGGGTGTAATCGTGCAGCATGGCTTCCACTGCCTGCGGGGAAAGGATTCGCTTTCCGCCGTAGGTTCCTTTGTTCGCGAGCATCTGATAAAAGCGGAAAAGATCACTGGCCGTGGAGAATAGCGCCAGTTCCGGGCCGGGATACTTCGCGTTCGGCCGGTAAAGCGCCGGGTCACCACCCTGTGCTTTATCGCGGGCCAGCGTGAGTTTGCCGTGGTCTTCCATATAAACCATCGCAATGCGGCTCTTTTTGTCCTCCGGCGGGAAATAGAAAGTGTCCTTCATGCCGAGCGGTTGCAGGATGCGCGTTTCCACAAACCTTTCATAGGGCATGCCAGACAGCACTTCCACAATGCGGCCAACGGTGGCGATGCCCATATTGCTGTAGAAATACTTCGTGCCCGGTTCGGTGTTGAGCCGCTCCTGCGAGTAGGCCTGGACGGCGTCGGCGAGCGTGCGGTCCATTGTGTAGTTGATGCGGGCAAAGTCTCCCGTTGCGGGCAGGAACCCCAAGCCCGAGGTGTGCGACATCAACTCCCAGACCGTTGGAGGATGCTTCGGCGGGTGATTCTTGATGGTGCCGTCTGACTGCTTTTCGGCAACCTGGATGCCCTTAAATTCCGGAAGATAATCCTGCACGGGACGCTTCAGGTTCAGCTTGCCCTCATCGACCAGAATCATGGCCGCGACGCCGGTCACCGACTTCGTCTGCGACATGATCTGGAAAATCGTATCGGGCTTCATGGGCTTTTTCTGCTCAATATCTGCCCAGCCTGTCGCGTCCAGGGCGCCGATTTCGCCGTTGCGGGCCACCAGCGTGACGACACCCGCGATTTCTCCCTTGTCGACGGCGCTCTGAATGTAGGCCGGGATGCGTTTGAGCGCGGCGGGGTCGAGGCCAGGAGCGGCGGCTGTGGCTTGAAAGACGAGAAGCGTTGCGGGAAGAAGCCTGTTTTTCATGACTGGCTTTGCAGCTTATCAAAGTTCCGGGAAGGGATTGAACGTTGGGGGCAGGTTACCAGAGGTTCCAATAACCGAACAGTGGAATGCAGCACGCAATGAGCGCATTTGTGGTGGCATGTGCGATGACTGGTGCCGCGAGCTTCCCAGTACGGGCGTAGAGCAGGCCGTAGCATACACCTGCGAGAATGCCGGCGAACCAGCGGTCGCCATGCATCACACCGAACACCAGAGAACTGGCCAACAGCGAGATACAGAACCGAACCCTTTTGGTCTGTTGACCGCGCGCGCTGGCAAAGTTTTCGCTCTCGAAGTCTTCGCCCAACAAACGCCGGAACAGATAACCGCGGAAGGCGAGTTCTTCGGCCAGGGGAACGGTAAATACGCCGCCAGCTACACGGAAGGTGAGCCAGAGGATTTGTAGTGGCAGTGCGGCTGCCGATAGTGCGGCAGGCTGCCCGGTGCGGTGCAGGGCAGGTTCCAGCGCCAGCCAAATCAGAAATACCACCACCCCGGCAGCTGGTGCCTGCCACGTGAAGCCCCAGTCGAATTGTTGATAGCGCCCGCGGAAGCGCCACAGCAAGGCAATTGCCGTAATCACCTGCAGCGGGTAGAGCCACGCAAACCCGGTGCTGAAGAGATTCGAAACCATTCCCGTCGCCAGGATTCCCAGAAATGGCAACAGCCAGCATGCAAGCGGGTTTTCCGGTGCCGGACTGGCTGGAGAACGTGCCGGCCCGGGGGCGTGTTTGCGCATCCAGGGCATTCGCCGCGTGATGGAGACCAGGCCGAGCGAGATGCCGATAAACATGAGCCAGCCTGCCTGCGAATGAAAGCCGCCTTCCGCCAGCTTTTCATAGCCAGCTTCGCCAATCAGGATGAGTGCCGTAATCCGAACGCTGTTGGCGAGAAAGATCAAAACCATTCCAACCGGGATCAGCAGCAGGGCGCGGGGAAACTGGTAATCCCGGCGGAAAACCACGAGCGCGACCAGGCTGAATGCGAGCATCAGGCTCACACCCTCGAGGCCGGAACACTGTGGTGCGATTTCGACGGAAAAATGAGGTGCCGCGAGCAAGCTTCTGACAGGGTCGGCGGTGACTCCGGAAATGGCGAGGGAAAGCAGTCTCTTCGACATAGCGAAGGTGAGGCCCGTCGCGAGCGGCCAGAGGGAGCGGCTGAAGGTGCTGGTTGCGCATGCAAAGAGGATGCCGGCGAAAGAATAAATGCTGATCCAGCCAGAATGGCGCAGCAGCCGGTGCCAGATCGCGGGATTAATCGCCGCAAATGCGCCCGAAACAATGCCCGTAACTCCGCAGGAAACCCAGGCGAGCGCCAGCCAGGTATCGTTCGCGGCGTTGGGCGTGCCGGGTTGGTAGAGCTGCGCGGAGAAAAAGAGGAACGCTGTCATCGCCAGCAGGTGGCCCAGGGCAAAAAGCGGGTTCAGCCGGAAATTGCCGGGCAGAGCTGTCTCACCCGCACCGGCGTGTTCTCTCCTGATCCACAGGAGGCCGGCCAGCAGGATGACGAAACCGACAAGTCCGCGCAAGATCACCGCGCCCCAGGTTCCGATAGCGCCTGTGAGTCCAGCCCTGCCAAGAAGAGCAGCGTTGTCAAAACGGATCGTGATGTAGAGAAGTTCGGCGGTGAAAAGCGCGGCGAGGAGGAGAATGCGGAGTGTGAGCGCCATCCGGAAGTTGGGTTGGGGCGGTGTTTCAAGCGCCTGGCAGGGAAGACGTCCCCGCCAGGCGGAGAGCAGAAACTACTTTCTGCGGGCGTTGCGAAGCACGAGTAATGCACCACCAACCAGCGCGATGGCGTTGACGCTGGAGGCCGGGTCAATCTCGGGCACAGATGTCGCGCCGGCAGTGAAAGTCACTGCCAGGGCGAGGAGTGAGAGGGACAGGAGTCTGTTCATCTCAAGATACTATCAAGATCGCTTACGGATTCCTAGCATCTTTCGACCTGTTGGCGCTTCTATCTTTCGTTCGAGGGCAGCGCGCCGTCCTTTGTGATTTCCAAGAGATTCCTCCATTCGTGCTCGCCATAACCCAGGTTGATCTGCTATATTAGGAACTTGCGTGCGGTGGCCTTGTGGCAGACGGTTTCGTCTCCACGTCCGGTGATGCGCGAT
Organism: uncultured Acidobacteriia bacterium; assembly: GCA_903923395.1. Classification (GTDB taxonomy): domain Bacteria; phylum Acidobacteriota; class Terriglobia; order Bryobacterales; family Bryobacteraceae; genus BOG-234. The sequence continues at coordinate 105 of CAIXXM010000029.1, read as the reverse complement.
AATAAAAACGTTCTCGTAGCGTTTCTGGACAGGTGGCCGAGCGGCTAATGGCAACAGACTGTAAATCTGTCGCTCCTTGCGAGCTACGGAGGTTCGAATCCTCCC
>CAIXXM010000028.1 GCA_903923395.1 uncultured Acidobacteriia bacterium | reverse complement strand
CTACGTCCTGACTCGCTATCCAGAACTCCCCCTGCTTCTCCTTCTTCCGCTTGCCCATCGCCATGTTAACTATGACGTTCAGAACATTCTCAAGGTCACTTGTTTTCTGCTCTGTCGGAGACTAAATCCACAGGCTGATAGCCCAACTCGCGGTTGGCAGCCGCGTGTCCAACATCACAACTGATTGTGCCTGATTATTCCAGACATTGGAATAATCACCATTCTGTGTGGAGCACTCCACCAAGTTATTTCTCCGGTGCCATGCCTTCCAGCCACTGGTCTGTGATCCACTTGCCGAGCAAGTAATACTTGCGGTCGGGATACCAGAGCGTGCGCTTTCCGGCGTATTCCGTGTAACTCGTATAAGTGGCAATTTCCACGGATTTCTTTGGCCCCACGGTAATGCCATCGGTATCAGCGAAGACTTTGGGTTTGCCGAACCAGATGGGCTGGTGTGCGTTGGGCCGGAATTCCCCCAGCGCAAGCCACGCAGGATTACGCAGGAAATTCCACTGGTTGACGCCTTTCCAGACCTCCGGCGGGGCGAACTGGCTATAACGTCCGACGGTGCCGGCATTGTTGAAGTAAAGCAAGAGGAAGCGCCCGTCGCTCATCCGGTAGATGGGGCAGGGCGCTTTGGGGTGGGGCAGGGGATCGCCGCCATCCTTCGTACGCAGGACTTCCGGTTTGCGCCAGGTCTCGCCATCATCACTGGAAACGGAATAGTAGATGTAGCCGGTGGTGGTGCGCATGGTCAGGAAGAGGCGCTGATCCGGCAGAAGAACCAGACTGGGCTCTTCCGAATCCGTCAAGTTGGGGCGCAGTCCTGAGGTGACCGTGAGACCTTTGCCCGGCAGCATGAGGTGCCTGACCTTCAGATCTTTGGGATCCGGGCCTTCGTCGATGTTTTCAAAGCGCATGAACTTGATGCCGGAATCATTGACCCACCAGCCGGGCGGGTGATCCTGGCGCTTTTCCGGCGACACCAGGTAGCTGTAGCCCACCAGCCAGCGGCCCTTGCTATCCCGGATGGGCTTCTGGTAGACGATCCAGTTCCAGGAGGAGCCAACGCCGCCGGGATGGTCGTATTCCGGTGTTGCAGGCCATGGGATATCTGCGCCGCGCTTCCAGGTGAGGCCATCATCGTCGGAATACGTCACGCCCATATCGTTCTTCTTGAGGGTGCGTCCATTGGCGGCCCGCTGTTCGGAATCCTGCGCGAAGAAGCAGTAAATACGCCCGGATTTGGACACGATGGGAAAAGGCCAGCTGGTTTCCGGGATCTTTTCGCCAGGACCGGGGCCCGCAATCTTGACCGGTTCCGTCCACTGGCGCCCATCTTTGCTGCGGGCGAGCATGACGTGGTTATCCCCCTGGCCTTCCACGGAACTCTGGTTCCACATGGCGAGCAGCGTGCCTTTGGCCGATTCAAAAACAAGGAAGTGCTCGTTGTCACCGTCATTCAGTCCGCCTTGTTTGGGCAGGTAGACGGTGACATCCGGCTGGCTGCGCTTCCATTCGGTGGCGGGGTTGCCCTGTTGCTGTGCGGCAGCGGGCAGGCAAAGGAGGAGTGCGGTCAGCAGGCGGCGTCGCGGCATTAATACTGAGATATCAGTTTATCTTGACTGTGTAAAGCCTTGGGACTACTATCCTGAAATGCGGACTTTCTTCTTGCAGTGCGCCTGCGTGACTGCTTTCGCCGCCGTGCTGGCCGCCCAGGACAATTCCGGTACGATTCTCGGCACCGTGCGGGATACCCAGGATGCCATCGTTCCCACTGCGCTGGTCACGGTGACGAATGTCGAAACCGGCCTCACGCGCAGCATGCATGTCACTTCCTCCGGGCAATATTCGGTTCCCTTTCTGCTGCCGGGGCTGTATTCGGTTTCCGCAGAAGCGCCCGGTTTCAAACGGACCACGCGCGATGGCCTGGAACTCCGGGTTTCTGATCAATTGCCGATCGATCTGCGTTTGAGTGTGGGGGCGGTTTCAGAATCGATCACGGTGCATGCGTCGACACCACTGCTCGAATCCGCGAGTGTAAATCTGGGACAGGTGGTGGATGCACGCCAGATCGTGGACCTGCCGTTGAACGGGCGCGATGTCGTTTCGCTGGCGGGACTGGCGCCAGGCGTGGTGCCGCAGGACCCCGCGCCGGGTGCCGCGATTCAGATTGGCAACAATGTGCCTGGAATTAATGGCGCGAACTATGGGATGAGCGGCGTCACGGTGGATGGCTCCAGCAATTCCACGCCGCGGGGCACCACGTACATGATGATCTATTCGCCGAATGCGGACGCCGTGGCGGAGTTCAAAGTGCAGACGAACTCAATGTCAGCGGAGTTCGGGCGGACGAACGGGGGCAGCATCAGCATTGTGACGAAGTCGGGGACGAATCAAATCCATGGGACGGCGTATTGGTTCCTGCGGAACAAGATCTTCGATGCGAATGATTTCTTCAGCAACAGCGCGGGCATTCCGCTGGCGGCGTTGCACAGGACGCAGGCCGGTTTCACGCTGGGCGGGCCTGTGGTGGTGCCAAAGATTTACAGCGGAAAGGATAAGACGTTCTTCTTCACGGACTATGAAGCCTACCGGGAGGTTGTGGGCAACCCGGCCAGCTTCATTGTTCCTACGGCGCAGGAGCGTGCGGGTGATTTTTCTCATACGCTCAACTCCGCGGGCAAGTTGGTGCTGGTCTTTGATCCGCTCAACACAACCACACTTTCGAATGGGACGGTGCAGCGGAAGCAGTTTCCGGGCAATGTGATTCCACCGAGCCGCATTGATCCCGTGGCAGCGAAACTCGTGGCTCTGTACCCGCTGCCCACCAACAGCAGCGTGACTTCGAACCTTCCGCTGAATACACCGCGCCGCAATACCAATGACACGTTCAACTTCCGGCTGGATCAATACCTCGGCGCGCACCGCCTGTTCGGGCGCGGCGTCTATCAGGAGCCATGGGTAGGAGAGCCGAATTACTTCAATAACATTGGTAACTCCTCCAATCCTCCGCTGGAGCAGCGCAGGAGGACGGCAACGCTGCAGGATGTCTATACGCTCAGTCCGAGTCTGATTGCGAGCTTCAACTTTTCCATCAACTACCAATACGGCCGCAGGGTGGCTTGGGCACTTGGCTATGACATCACTCAGCTGGGTTTCCCCGCGAACTTCCGGGACGGGCAGGAGGTGCGCTCGCTGCCGGTGATGACCGTGGGCAGTTACAGTCCTCTGGGCAATGGGGCGAATGCCTACAGCACGCAGACCGTGCCGATGGCGAAGGCGGGCATCACCAAGATATTCAACCGGCACAGGCTGAAGGCGGGTCTGGAGTACCGTGCTTTCTATAACAACCAGCTGCAGAATACCAACTTGCAGGGAAGCTTCAGTTTCAATCCATCGTTCACGCAGGGTCCGGACCCGAACACAGCCAGCACAACCGCCGGTAACTCGATCGCTTCCATGTTATTGGGTTTGCCTGCCAGCGGCAGTATTGCCAATGCGCCCGCAACGGCTTTCAAGAGCTCTTACCGGGCGGCCTATGTGCAGGATGATTTCACTTTGACGCGGGATATAACTCTGTTTCTCGGCCTGCGGTGGGATGAGAACGTTCCACGCACGGAGCGTTATGACCGCATGACCGTGCTGGACTTATCGAAGCCTTCTCCGATTGCCGCGCAAGTGCCCAGCCTCAACCTGGTGGGCCAGATGGAAGTGCGAACGGGCGATCAGCGGCACTTGTTTGATCCGCAGTTGAATGCCTTCGGACCCAGGGCGGGAATCGCCTGGAAGATCCCCGGCAATACTGTCATCCGGGCGGCTTATGGGATCTTTTATGGTCTATCTTCGGCCGATGCGACGCTCTCCACGGCATTTCAGGACGGTTTTTCGACGACGACCAGCGTGATTACAACACTGAACGATGTCAATCCCTTCCAGACCCTGTCGAACCCCTATCCAAACGGAATTCGCGCGCCGGTTTCGAAGAGTGATCTGACGCCGTCGCTCAACATTGGGCAGGCCACCAGTTCTGCCTTGTTATCGCTGGCATCGGGGCAGTTCCAGCAATGGAACTTCACGCTGCAGCACACGTTCGGGAGCAATCTTCTGCTGGAAACGGCCTATGCGGGGAACAAGGGCTCACACCTCAGTACCGCGAGCATTGCCATCAACACACTCACAGCGTCCCAACTGGCGCTGGGCACTTATACGCAGCAGACGGTTCCGAATCCTTTCTACGGCGTAATTACAGATCCGACTTCGGCACTTTCAAAATCCACGGTTGCGCGCAGGCAACTGATGTATCCCTATCCGCAATACACAACGGTTTCGAGCGAGGCACCTTCGAACGGCAGTTCGATCTATCATTCCCTGCAAACCCGCGTGCAGAAGCGGACTTCCAACGGTTTGACCATACAGGTCTCTTACACCTGGGGGAAGACGCTGACGAATGTGACCGGCGCAGGTATTCCAGACCCGAATAACATGCGGGCAGAGCGTTCCCTGCCCACTTGGGATGTAGCGCACCGCGTTGTCACCAGTGCGTTGTGGGAACTCCCGTTCGGCCAGGGAAAGCGCTTCGGCAGTCATCTGGCCAAACCTTTGGATTTGCTGCTCGGAAGGTGGCAGTTCAATACCATTGCAGCCTTGCAGACCGGTTTTCCTCTCGCTTTGACCAGCACAGGTGCCGTCCGGCCGGACCGCATTCGTCCTGTGGTCAACTTCGGCGGACCGGTGCAACAGAGATTGAACGCGTACTTTGACACGGGGGCCTTCGCGATCCCGAAATCCTTCACTTATGGCAATGCACCGCCGACGGAGCCGGATGTCCGCGGGCCGGGTGTGGCGAACTATGACATGTCTTTGCTGAAGGGCTTCCGCGTGCGGGAATGGCTGGCGGCGCAGTTCCGCTTTGAGGGCTTCAATGTCTTCAATCGTGTGCGGTTTGCGAATCCGGGCACTCAGAATGGCACGAACGGCTTCGGCGTGATCACTGCCCAGCAGAACCAGCCGCGCAAATTGCAGGTTGCGTTGAAACTAATCTTTTGAACTCCATGAAACACATCATCCTGTTGGTTTTGAGCCTTGGCAGCGCGCTGGCGCAGACAGAAGGTCTGCAATGGGTCCAACTGCCGGACCCCCGCATTGAGATCGACGGACTGCCCTGGTATGGCGAGAATGGCGGACGGCTTTACCGCTTTCCGAATCGTCTAAAAGACACGCTGCCTCCGGCGGTCTGGACGCTGAGCCAGTCGCCCAGCGGAGCCAGGTTGCGCTTCAAGACCAACAGCCAAAAACTGGCCGTGCGCGTGGAATACCCAGGTGCTCCCAACATGGCCAACATGCATGCTTTCGGGCAGACGGGAGTGGATTTGTATCTCGATGGTGTCTACCGGGGCACCGCCGTGGCTGATAAGGATTCCAAGCCCGGGCATCCTGTGGAGAAGGTCTACTTCGATCTTTCCGGCCAGCCTCCGCAACAGCGTGATGTCGTGCTGTATCTGCCGCTTTACAAGGGGGCGCAGATCCTGGGTATTGGCTTCAGCAAAGATGCGGAGATCAAACTGCCCGAACCTTTCGCACTGCCGAAGCCCGTGGTGTATTACGGCACGTCCATCACGCAGGGTGGCTGCGCCAGCCGGCCCGGCATGAGTTACCAGGCCATTCTGGGACGCATGCTGCAACTGGACTTCGTGAATCTTGGCTTTTCCGGAGCAGGCAAGGGCGAACCCGCTGTTGCGGATGCGGTGGCCGAAATTGATGCAGCGGCTTTCGTGCTGGATTTCTCCCAGAACAACCGAACGCTCGAATCCGTGACCGCGGTCTATGACGCGTTCATCGCCACTTTGCGCCGCAAGCATCCCGCTACTCCTGTGATCGCTGTAACTCCTATCATGCAAGCGATGGAGCAACTGACTCCAAATAGTGAGATGGAAGCAATCCGCGTACATATCCGGAAAGTAGTGAGCGCGCGCATTGCCGCGGGCGATACGAACTTACAACTGATCGAAGGAACAGATCTCATCGGCGAGGACCGTCTGGATGCCTATGTGGATGGCACGCACCCCAATGATCTGGGCTTCCGCTGGATGGCAGAAGGGATTGCACCCCGCCTGGCCAAGATGCTGGGTCTGCGTATGGCGGTGCGGAACTAATGCACTACTATGCGGGCAATCTGACGGAGCATGCCTATCTGCTGATCCGCGACCGTATTCTTACCGGAGAACTGCCCTTCGGCGCTCCTCTGACCCGCCGCGCGCTGGCCGGTGAAATGGGCATCAGCATTGTGCCGGTGGGTGATGCACTGCAGCGTTTGGAAGCGGAAGGGTTGGTGGAGAGTCGTCCGCGTGTGGGTACCAGAGTGCGGATTCCCACGGCTCAATCGATCCGCGGCCATTACATCTTGCGGGAGGCGCTGGAAACACAGGCGGCGCGGATCTTCGCGGAGAAGGCGAGTCCGGATGAGCGTGCGGAACTAGTGCAAATGGCCGGGCGGCTGGACGAACTGTACCGCAGTTTTCCGCCGGGCCAACAATCGAGGGAGCGTTCCTTTGAGATCCACAAGACGCATATGCGGTTTCACATGCGGATTGCAGAGTGCACCGGCTGCGATGAGCTTTGCCAGGCCGTGGAAAAGAATCAGGTGCTGATTTTCAACTGGCTTTACGATACAGCGCTGGGAAACCAGGCACCGCCGGATGCCTGGCATACGGAACTGGCCGGGGCTCTGGTTGCCGGCGATGCCGAAGAGGCGGACCGGGCGATGCGCCGGCATACGAGGTACCGGATGACGGATGTGATCCAGCAGATGAGTCCGTATTTTGAGTTTTCTGAAGCCAGAATCACAGCTTTTCAAAAACGTCCGCGGGGCCGGGCTGGTTCGGGTTCCGTGTAACGCTACCATCGGGTGAGGGCAATTTTGGACAAACCGTATCACCTGATGACGGCCGATGAGCGGCTGAAAGCAAGAATCGCAGCAAACAGAAAGATCGATCAGAAGATTATTCAAAAGAAGCCGGATTTGTCGCTGGACGGCATCGTGGGTGCCCTGAAGGGACGGCGGCAGCGGGCCACCTATGGTGCGGTCGCAGGACTGCTCGGGGTACTGCCCATTGGGCTGATGACGGGACGCCCCAAGACGCACGAGAATTCATGGGTCGTCGCCGTGGATGGCCCGGAGAAGGGGCGTCCGACCGGGTACGAAGACAGCGAGATTGATCCCGATTGCCTGCGCCAGATTCGGGCCGGCCAGCAAAACGTCATCGGCACGGCAGATTTTTTGCGCAAGTGGCTGCGGCAGGAGTAAACCGGCACAGTTAGTATTGGTCATGCGCCCGGCTGCTGCGTTCTCCGCGATGATGGTCTGTGCCTGGCTGCTGCCCGCACAAACCGTATCGAAAGAACTGGAGAATCTTGAGACACGGGCAAACCAGGAGTTCGAAGCGCGGGACTGTACCGCGGCGGAGAAGACTCTCAATGAAACGGTGCAGCGCGCCCGGCTGGAAGGGCTGCGGGAGCGCACCGTTTCTTACTTCTCACGAATTGCCAATTGCCGCTTTCGGGCCGGGGATGTCGCGGGTGCTCTGGCCGCTTACCAAACCAACATCGCAGTCCTCGATTCTATTGGTGACCGGGAAGCTCTGGCAGTCAATTTGAACGGCGCGGCGGTCATGTTGCAACGGCTCGGCCGGTTGGAAGAGGCAAAACTTTTGATCGCGAGACAAAACGTCATCGCGGAACAATGCGGGCACCCGGTCCATATCGTCCGCGCCCTCTTGATGACCGCGTCGTATGCACAGGAGACTGGCAGGACGCGCGACGCCATTCATATTCTCCTGCGGGCTGTGGCCATCAACCGGACCACGGATCAGACGTTCATGACCGCCATCATCCTGCAAAGGCTCTCGGCTGCGTATGCGGGAGTGGGGGATCTGTTGAGCGCGGCACAGATGGAGAACGACATCCTCTCGATGCCAACTGCGGCCGTGGTCACGATGAGCAGCAGTTATTCGAGAGCCAGCAGCTACAACAATCTCGGGGAGTTTCAGGCGAAATCCGGCCACGTGGCGGAAGCGCGGCAATTGTTTGAGCGGGCGCTTGAAAACAGTGAGGGTCCGGAGCAGTGGCATGTCCATATGATTGCGCTGCTCAACCTGTCTGAGTTGCAGAACAAGTTGGGCGATTTCGCGGGCTCGGACGCCGGCTTTCAGGAAGCGCTGGGAATTGCGCAAAGGGTCAAGTCGGTGGATCTGGAGAGTGCCGCCTGGCAGATCCGTTCCGATAACTTGCTGGGGCGCGGAGATATCTCTGGTGCGAATGCTGCGGCAGAAAAGGCGCTTGCCCTCGCCCGGCCGCCGGGTTTGCCAAACCGGATCTTCAAAGCACTTTCGGCCCTGGCTGCAGCACTTACTGCGGCGAATGATCACGCGGCGGCCCGCAATTGCTATGAGGAAGCCATCGGCATCGCGGAAATTATCCGGGCGCAGTCACCGGGCGAGGTCTCTGACCTCAGCCGTTCCTATGCGAACCTCGTGCCTCTGTATCAGGCTTCCGTCCGCAATCTCATTTCTCTGGACATGCCGCGGGAGGCTCTGCAACGCGCCGAACAAGCCAAGGCAAGGGTGCTGATGGATCTTCTGCTGCGCGGTGGCGTGAATGAGGCGGCAACCCTGACTCCTGCCGAGGCAGGCGGGCAGGAAGTACTCCGCAACCGTTTGATGGAGATGAGCAGAAAGTCGGCGGGTACTCCCCAGGAAGCCGCACTTCTGGCGGAATACCGGCAGTTCCGGCGCGGGCTCTATGACAATCATCCGGAACTCGCTGTGCAGTCGGCGGATTTTGAGCCGGCGGATGAAAGCAAACTCGCGGTTCTGCTGCCCGATTCCAAGACAGCGCTGCTCGACTACTTTTTCGTGCCCGGTGGCTTGGCATTGTTTGTGTTCCGGAAGCCGTCAGACGTCGTGCCTCCCTTGCTGCATGTCTATCTCCTCGCGGATCCGAAACATACTTTGGCCGGGGAAGTGAAGGCCTTTCGTGAGCAACTGGCGCGCCGCGACCTCGGCTATAAAGTAGCCGCCGGAAAGCTCTTTCAGCGCCTGCTGGGACCGGCTGCCGTCGCGCTGCGGGGAACGTCCCATTGGATCATTTCGCCAGATGCCGCTCTTTGGAATGCGCCGTTTGAAGCTCTGCTGGATGATGCCGGGAAGCACCTGATGGAAACCCATGCGGTGACGATCACCCCGTCACTCACCGCTGCTCTCGAAATGCACAAGCGGGCGATACTGCGCGGACCAGTGCCGCCAACGCTGCTGGCATTCGGCAATCCTCTGCCTTCGGAGGCTCCGTTGCCCAATGCGGCGCGCGAGGTGACGGAGATCGCGCTGGGCTATCCCGGTGCGAAATCATTCGTGCTGACCGGTACAAGAGCGACAGCGGCGGAATTCCGGCAGCGCGCTCCCGCAGCAGGGATCATCCATCTGGCGGCGCATGCAGGCTTGCAGCCGGGCGACCCGCTGGCTTCTTACATCCGGCTCGCGCCAGGGGATAAGGAACCGGCAGCGAGTGGCTTGGTCACCGCTCTGGATCTCTTGCCGCTGCGGTTGAATGCGGATTTGGTGGTTCTTTCGGCCTGTGAATCGGCTTTGGGTGCGGAAGGCCCGGGAGAAGGAATGGTGGGCATGGGCTGGGCACTCTCCGCGGCAGGGGCTTCTTCTTCCGTGCTCAGTCTGTGGAAGGTCGATTCAGCAGCCACCCGGCAGCTGATGACTTGGTTCTACCGCGATCTGCGCCGGGGCATGCCGCGTGCGGAGGCGTTGCGCCAGGCAGGTCTGCATCTGCTGCAAGGTGGCACATACACCCATCCTTTTTACTGGGCCGCGTTTACTTTGTGGGGGGAAGGGACTCCGGTTCGTTGAGGCTGGCCAGCAAAGAGTCTGCCAATGCGGACCCGGGATTCAGGGCGCGCAGTTGGCGGGCCTCAGCGGCTGCCTCCCGCCGCATCCCTGCCTGCGAGTAGAGCGCGGCAAGCAACAAATGGGATTGCCCGGACCGTGCCTTTGCCGCTTCGATGCGCTGCGCCAGTTCCCCCTCCACCAGTTCGAACCGGGCGGGCGGTGCGGGGGGGGCCGGAGCGGAGACGGGACCGCCCGCAGTCCATGCTGTCACCTGCCACAGCAGAATGGCCGCTCTGGGCAATGGTGTTTCCGGCACCCACATGGTGCCGTGCAGCATTCCGCTATGGGCGACGGGATTCAATGTCCCGTCGAAGACTTCCACGCGATAGGAGCGCGCTCCCGGCAGCGGCTGCCATTCGAAACGGGGCAGGGCCGAAAGTATTCCCGGCCCGGATGGCTGCAGAATCTCCCATTTGCGCGTGGACTTCCTCTGATCGCCGCGCAGGCTCTCCGCGGGAGGCGCGCCCGGACGTGCAGGTCCCGCGGGCAGTTGGCCACTCCGGAACGCGGTCTCCAGCAGCGAGCGGTCTTGCGGACTGAAGTTGCCTCCCGCGACCAGGCTTCCCGGGGGGTTGAACTGCAAGGCACCGGCGGCATCCAGCAGCGCGACGGTCGTCACCGCCGGTGCTCCCGGTGCAGGGCGAGTTTCCGTTCTCCAGAGCGAGACCGCGACAACAGCAAGCGAGGCGGCCAACACAGGGACCAGCCAAGTCCAGACTCTGACGTGCTTGCGCGCTTGCAAGCCCGGAATGCCGGGCTCGCCGGTTTCGCGGAAATTCTCCAGTTCGGCCACCATGGCG
>CAIXXM010000027.1 GCA_903923395.1 uncultured Acidobacteriia bacterium | reverse complement strand
TTGTGGGTGATTTCCGAAAGCGGGTTGGTCTGATCCATGAACTGCGAGAGCTGGCTCGAACCGAAGAATTCGCGGATCGCCGCCATCACGGGCTTCGCGTTCACCAGATCGTGCGGCATCGCCGACGACATTTCCTGGTAGACCGACATCTTTTCCTTGATCGCGCGTTCCATACGGACCAAGCCGATGCGGAACTGGTTCTCCAGGAGTTCACCGACGGCGCGGACGCGGCGGTTGCCGAGGTGATCGATGTCATCGACGGCACCGGCACCCTTGCGGAGCTTCAGCAGGTAGCTGATGGTGTCCTTGAAGTCATCGCGGTGCAGAATGCGGACATCATAAGGTGTGCCATCGGCGTTGAAGCGCTTCGGAGACTCGGGCGCATCGTAAATCTTGATCGAAAACTTCATGCGGCCGACGCGCGAGAAATCGTACTTGCGGGCGTCGAAGAACATGCCGTCAAACAACTGCGTTGCTGTGTCCACGGTGGGCGGATCGCCCGGACGCAGCTTGCGGTAGATTTCGATCAGGGCTTCCTTGCGGGTCTTCACCGGATCCTTGCGGAGAGTGGTGGAGATGACCGTGCCGACTTCATCCCGTTCCGGGAAGAACACTTCGAAGTTGTCGATACCGGCATCCATCAGCTTGGCGATGGTGGCAGGCGTCAGTTCCTGGTTGGCGTCGAGCATCACTTCGCCGGTCGACATATCCACGACATCGGCGGCAATAAACGCGCCTTCCATGTCATTGACGGCGACTTCGACATCAGTAATGCCGCGCTTGCGGATTTCGCGCATCAGGCCAGCGGTGACCTTGCGGCCCTGAGGAACCACCGTCTCACCGGCTTTATCGGTGATGACGTGGGAGAGCTTGAGGCCGGCGAGATTGTCATCCACAGCCCACATCAGCTTGCCGTCCACAATGTTGATCTTGGTGATCTTGTAGAAGGTGCGGAGGATCTGCTCATCCGTTTCGAGACCCAGCGCGCGGAGGAACACGGAGCCATAGAACTTGCGCTTGCGGTCAATACGGACGTAAAGCAGGTTCTTGTTGTCGTATTCGAACTCCACCCAGCTGCCGCGGTAAGGAATGATCTTGCCGAGGAAGTAGCCCTGTGCCGCAACGCGTTCGAAGAACACGCCGGGCGAACGGTGCAACTGGCTGACGATCACGCGCTCCGTGCCGTTGATGATGAAGGTGCCGTTGTTCGACATCAGCGGAATTTCGCCGAAGAAGACTTCCTGCTCCTTGATATCGCGAACGGACTTGGTGCCCGTTTCCGGGTCCTTGGCATAAACCGTGAGGCGAATGGTTACCTTGAGCGGCGCAGCATAGGTCATGCCGCGCTCTTCGCACTCCGCCTGGTCGTACTTCAACTGCAAGCCGACAGGGTCGCCGCACTTGTTACAGAAGGTGACGATGTTCTTGTTAAAGGTGCCGCAATGGTGGCAAAGCACGTCGCCGGGATGAAACGGGTCCGTGATGATGGTCTGACCGCAGGCAGGGTTGCGGCAGGTCGACCGAAGGTGATGCAGACCCTTCAGGTTGCCGCACTTGCACTCCCAGTTGCCGATCGAATAGTCAACGAATTCCAGCGTGCTCACGCCGCGGAAATCGGAAATGGGGAACACCGAGGAGAAGACCGTCTGCAGACCGATATCTTCCCGTTCGCCGGGAAGAAGGTCCATTTGCAGGAACTTCTCGTAAGACTTCCTCTGGACTTCGATCAGATTCGGGATCGGAATCGCAGTTTTGATCTTTGAAAAATCAACTCTCTCGGGGATGGCACCGTTTTGAGGAGACATATGGGATTTCGAGAACTCCGTAGTATCAGACAAAGGCGGCTATGCGCCTTGCCTGCAGACCAAAAAACACGACGAGCCGCCTGGGCCGCGGCCCGCAAACCAAAAAACTTGATGATGATTCTGCGGAAATCCGGTTTTGCTCGTTGCCAGTAAGCGAAATACCGGGTACAACATAAGGGTAGAGACTAAGTGCAGGTTGGAATACAGCCGCTGAAGAGTGCCTTGGAGGTTCCCGGCCAGGCTTTGCCCGGAAGATACAATTCTCCCGTGGCGCTTCAAGGGCGCACTGCCCCTGAGCGAAGGTCTGGTCTCGATGCTGTTCCAACGCCGAGGTTCCAGTTCCACAAATGCCCATCCGGGTGTGAGACCGGCAGATACCAATGCCAAAGTATCAGGCTAGCACCAGACCTGCAATCCGTCAACCCATTTTCCAAAAAACAGCCAAAAGCGGCAGGGCGGGTTATGATTCCCGCCCTGCCGCCAGACTAAACTCTTAACACGGCTGCGACCAGTTTGCTGCCCGCGTCCTTGTCAAAGGTACTTGGCTCTTTACTTCACTTCGACAGTTGCGCCAGCGTCGACAAACTTCTTCTTGATGGTTTCAGCTTCTTCCTTGCTGACGCCTTCCTTGACCGGCTTCGGTGCGCCGTCAACCAGATCCTTGGCTTCTTTGAGGCCCAGGCTGGTGACTTCGCGGACGGCCTTGATGACGTTGATCTTGTTGGCACCGGCTGCAGTGAGAACCACCGTGAATTCGGTCTTCTCTTCCACAGGAGCCGCTGCCGCAGCGCCCGGAGCCGCTGCAACCGCAACAGGAGCCGCTGCCGCCGCCGAAACGCCCAACTTTTCTTCCAGCAACTTCACAAGCTGAGACGCTTCAAGCAGCGTCAAGCCCTGAATCTGTTCCGCAATCGCGTTAATGTCCGCCATGATGTTCAAACTCCTCGCAAATCTTTATACTGCTGAATTTCTTCTTACCAGCGAACGGCGAATCCCATAACCGGAAACTCCGGTCAAACGGAATTCCGCACCACACACACCCTGCCGCCGCCGGTTCTGGCCGTTCGCTTACCAGAACCCGCATGCGGTTCGCTGGGCTGTTTCCCATACGGCAACCACCCAAAGGCGATTATGCCGAGAACTTGTTTTCCTGAACGCCTTGATCCACAACCACGGCCAGATCCCGGCCAGGAGCATTGAGGACAGTGACCAAACGCTGCGCAGGCGCCTGGATGAGATACAGGAGCTTCGCGTAGATCTCTTCCTTCGGCGGCATCGTCGCCAAATCTTCGATCCCCTTGAGATCGATGACCCGGCCTTCCACCAAACCAGCCTTGAAGGTGAACTTGGCATTCGTCTTGGCGTAAGCCTTGAGCGCCTTCACCAACTGGACCGGATCGCCCTGCGTCAGAGCGATGGAAGTCATACCGCTCAAACCCTTGAATGCGTCCTGCGCCAGCGTACCCTCGGAGGCCTTCTCCGCAATGTTGTTCTTCACAACCTTGTACTTGCCGCCCGCCGCCCGCACCTGCTTACGAAGCTCATAGTCCTGATCGACCGTCATCTTTTCGAAGCCGGTGACGAAGACATTATTCGCGCGCTCAAATTCTGCCTTGAGCTGTTCGAAATCTTTCTGTTTGTCTTCCCGTTTTTTCATCGTGTTGTTCCCGGAGCGCCGTTAGGCGTTTGCCGCGGTCTCCTTCGCCTGCAGATCGACAACGTCCACCGGAATACCAGGGCCCATCGTGGAGCAGAGAGTTACGGTCTTCACGTACTTGCCCTTGGCAGCCGAAGGCTTGGCCTTCAGAACAGCCTGGATTAAGCTCGTGGCATTTTCAACAAGCTTGTTGGCAGCGAAACTGGTCTTGCCGACAGGCGCATGGATGATGCCGGTCTTATCGACACGGAATTCCACCTTACCGGCCTTCACTTCCTTGATCGCATTGGCAACATCCGTGGTCACCGTGCCAGTCTTCGGATTCGGCATCAGGCCGCGGGGACCGAGCACCTTGCCGAGCTTACCGACCGACCGCATCATGTCCGGAGTCGCGATCACGGCATCATAATCCGTCCAGCCTTCGGACTGAATCTTGTTCACCATGTCCTCTCCACCGAAGAAGTCCGCGCCAGCTTCCTGGGCTTCGCGCAGCTTATCGCCGGAAGCGATCACGAGAACTTTCTTGGACTTGCCGAGACCGTTCGGCATGACAACCGTGCCGCGGACCATCTGGTCAGCGTGCTTCGGGTCGACACCAAGGCGCATGTGAACTTCGACCGTTTCGTCGAACTTCGCAAACTTGATCTTTTGCAGGAGGGGGACTGCTTGCTCGAGCGAATAGTCGCGAGCTTCGATTTGCTGCAGCGCAGCAGTATATTTTTTGCCGGGTTTTCTTGCCATAGCTCCTCAGTGGTGCGAGCGGTTGCATCTGTCCCGAATCGATCAACGACTCGGCGCGCAAACCTCCCATTGAGCCCTTGCGGGTTACCAACCGAGATTAACACGTGCGGTAGGATTTGCGCAACATGTGGCCATCAGAATGAGAATCGCAGCAGGAAATCGATCATTCGACCGCCTGGATCGTTCGAACCCGAGACCGAAAAATCGCGGTAAGCAGAACGGGTCTGCCCAAATGTCGAGGACGCCAGTGTCATTGAATTGACATCGTTGCCAGCAGCCCCCAACAGGAAATTGACATCATTGAAGGCGTTGAGCAGATTGCAACGGAATTCAATGGTCTTCCTTTCACCGATCTTCGTCCGCTTCATGATGCTGAAATTCACCCGCGTGCGCATGGGCCCGTAGAGATAAATCCGTTCACCGAATTCTCCGGGTGTGGTCGGGGGTCCAATATACGGTTTCGTCGGGTCGAGGCTGGCGAGCGTCTTGCCGCCCTGCTCGAAGGCCGCCAACGAATTATCAATCAGATCCTGCGGCAGAAAGTAGACCAGTCCGTTGCCAGTTTTCCGGATCGCAACCATGGACTGCAATTGCTGAGCGGTAATGTTATGGAGTTCAACGCCACTGTCAGCCGATGCACTGATGTTCAAGTTTCCATTGACGGTGGCACGTCTGCTTCGCAACAAGGCCGGCGAACCTGTCTGGACAATCGTTGAGCCAGCCAGTTCCCACCCCTCTAATAATTTACGCGCAAATGTATTGGAGGTATGAGACAGCCACCTCCTTCCCGGTCCCCAGGGCAATTCGTAGATATAGTTCAGCTTGGCTGAGTGACGGATATCCCACGGAGAGACGCCCTTGCTCGCGTCAACATTTCGCAGCGTTTGCGGCTCACTTAGATCGTCCTCGGCAGAAGCGTTCATATTGGTGAGCGCTTTGCCCCACACGTAGTTTCCCTGCAGCAACAAGCCTCTGGCCAAGCGCTTGCGCAATTCCACATGCAAAGCGTCATACTCGGACATTCCTCCGTTTCGAAGAACGTAGGCCGCACCGGTGGTATAGGGATTGACCCGGAAGAAATTGGCCGGATATCCGGCCTTGATCAGGTTATTCATCCGCGTGGTGTTCGTGGCAATAGCATACGCGGACGCACCGGCTTGACCTTGCTGCAGGTACGTTGCGGTGGTTGTGTCTGAAGTTGTGCCGAGTGCTGTGGAAAGGATCGGAACACTCTGCTGCCCAGGCAGGCCTTGATTACCGAAGTTGACTGATCCCGGCGTCTTGGCTTGAGCGATCACTAAGTTCTGCTGGGCAATCTTGAATTCAGTGAGGAATCCGTTCTCAAAGATGTTGGTTTCATTGAGATTTTCCCGGCGCCAGAGTCCAACGGAATGATTTCCAACATAACGAACTTCGAATACGATCGCGCCGGGAAGTTCCCTCTGTACACCTGCTGACCAACTCTGTACATAGGGCTGACGAAGGCCAGGGTCAAATTCGTTCACGGTCTGGTTGGATGCCAGGGCAGCAGGGAACGTGGGCGACGACGCAACTTTCTGCGCGGGGAGATTCCCATCACGGAGCCAAACACTGCCTGCCGGTCCAAAGATCTGCGGGAAGTTGCCCGGGTCGACCGAAACGTTCGTGGATGAGCCCGGATTCGCACCCCATATATATCGGAACACTGCCATACCGTCCTGCACACCGGATATTGAGTAGCCCATACGGAAGACACTCTTGCCGGAAGTGCCTGTCAACCACTTAAGAATGCCCGGGCCTGTCGGCAGGGACCATGCAAGCCCGGCGCTCGGCAGGAAGAAATGGTAATTCGTCGGAAAGCCTGTTTGCCCGGGTGTTACCAGGTTGAAAAAAGTTGGCGAACCGCCAGTCGCACCCGGCTCGAACAAATGGCCGACTCCGGAAGGTCCCCATGCACCTGCATAGCCGCTTGACGTATACAACCCGGCCAAGTCCTCAAATGGGAAGGCAACATCCCAACGCACGCTAAAATTCACCGTTAGGTTGCGTGCGGCCTTCCAAGTATCGTGAGCAAAAAGGCCCATGTACCGCTCGCGGGTCCGGTCAATGGCACCATTGGTGGAGTATTGGCGGGTCTTCTCATCCAGCGTCAAAGAGCGGGTAATGGACGCTACACGTCCGGTCAGAGTCGTATAGAGATTCATGGCATCGGTGCGCTGTTGTGTTGTGGCACCGGGGAAGTTGGCAGCGGTGAAGATCGCAGTTGTGCCCGTATTGATGGGGTCATTCGTCGCGACACCCAAGGTTACTTCGGGGATTTGATCAGTTGAGATGGTTTGTTCGTAGTGATCAATATTAGTGAAGCTCCCACCGAAGGCGAGGGTGTGGGGACCGCCGGCATACGTCAGATTGGCCCTGGCCGTGGTGACAGGACTGTCGCGCCGTGTACTGCCGGGTGCTGCATTACCGGAAGTCCAGGGGTTGGCCACATATCCCCCGGCCACGACTGGGGCGTATCCTCCCCACGCAGAGAAGAGAGCTGAAGTCTGCTCCTGCCAGAACACCACGGGGCCACCCTGCGTACTGAAGCGAAGTTCGCTAGTGAAACGGGGTGTCCATGCGGAACGCAATGCGGCCGATATGGAATGCGTAATGCGACGGGAACTGCCCACTTGCGGGTTGCCCAGGACAGAGCCTGTGCCTGGCAAGATCGGGATTGTGCCGTTCACGGTGTCAGGATTTGCGTAATACGTCTGGTAGTTCCCCACCGTGTCGAAATGATGTCTGGCACTTGCGACCCAATCCAGGTGTGCAGTCGGGAAGCTTCGGTTATTTTGCCCCGGTGTCTGAAAAGTGAAGTTGTTGCGGTTGTAATCACCCGCCTGGGCAATACGGCTGGTCAGTGAGCCCGCCGTAGGTGATGCCAACTGGACCATCTGCTGCAACGTGGAGAGCATGGATGGATCGGGCGTAGTCGCGTAAGGCCGGGTACCAGACGGAAGTGATGAATTTCCAAGTGCGGCCAGATTGTAGAGGTTGATAGAGTGCTTCAGCCCTGTCGCGTCAGCATAGGTGTAGATGCCAGTGACCGCTGTTGCAGTCGGAATCAGCAGCTGCGCTGAATTCGAACTCTGGGGCAGCTTGAACCACTCCTGGTTCACGAAGAAAAAGAGCTTGTCCTTCTTGATTGGCCCGCCGATAGAACCGCCAAACTGGTTGAGGTTGATCCTGTCGCGGGGAAGCCCGTCAATATTATTAAAGTAGTAGTTGGCATTAAAATCGTTGTTCCGGTTTTGCCAGAACAGCGTGCCATGGAAACGGTTGGTGCCGGATTTGGTGACGAAGCGTACCTGCACGGCACCTTGGCCAAGCATATCCGCACTTGCCCCTGCAGTGGTAACGGCAACTTCTTCAACGGCGTCCGGCTTTGCCTGGAGAGAGGCGAAAAAGCCATCGCTGGAACGGAGGTAGGGGTCATGCATGGAGGCACCATCCAGCGTCATGTTCAGGGAACTCTTGGGCAGACCATCAATCGATGAAGTACGTATTGTGCCGGGGGAATTTGTTCCCGGCAAGAGTGTCAGCAATTCGTTTCCGTTTCGGGAATTGACTGGCAGCTGATTGATCTGCGCACCCTCGAGATTTGTGGTCACGGAAGTCGTTTCGGTCTGGAGAAGTTCGGCACCGGAGGTGACCTCCACGCTGTCGGTCACGTTGCCCACTTTGAGGGTTACGTTTACCGTCGCGGGCACACCTGGCTGGAGTTTGATGTTCTCAACGGTTGCCGTCTGAAAACCGGGAACGCTGACGGTTACCCGGTAAAGCGCCGCAGGTAAGGAGGCGACCACGTATTCGCCACGCCCGTTCGTGCGGGCCGGGTAGTGAGTGTTGGTATCGACGCCCGTAGTGTCTACAGTGGCGCCTGCGACTACAGCGCCCTGTGGGTCTTTCACCGTGCCGCTGATTTGACTGGATTCCTGCCCTGAGAGAAGACAGCTAAAAATAATTGCTGCGGTAGTGGCACTTGCGAAAAACCTTGCACGATAAGTCACTTCGGACACTCCTGAATCAACGGAGGATAGCGACACCGCGACCCGCACGTCAAATGTACTCCGCCAGGGAAACAAACAGTCAGGCTGCAACCCTGGACCTGGTCTGCATTACCTGTCGATACGGCCATGCCAAAACCGTTCACCGGGACGTTCCTGTCTCGCATTGGCTTCTCCAGTGCACGGGAAGGCCGCCCAGTCCACTGGCTTTCCTTCCGGCGACCGCGGAACCCCGGCAACAAACACCACAGACGCCAAACGTTCCGGCCCCCGGAAGGTCCGCTCTATCTCCCGAAGCACCGCTGGCTGCTCTTCACGGCCACAAACCACACAGGCCTTGAGACGGCGGCCTTCTTCGGGCGTCATCGCGCGCACCGCACAATCCTGCACGCCTGGCAACTGCCGCAACCGCCGCTCCACCTCTCCGGGATACACCTTGATACCCGAAATCTCCACCGCACCGTCCTTGCGGCCCTCCACGAAAAACGTTCCCGGGCCCGTCCAGCGCAAGTGATCATTTTGCTCGAGGCCCTGATCGCCAGCCTCCAGCCAGGGCAATAGATGGTAGGGTTCCTCAGGATCAAAACGATAGCCGACCCCGGAAGTTTCCGTGGAGCCGTATACCTCCAGGACACGCATTTGGGCCCGCAGCGTCTGGAATAACGCCACGGGACAGGCCGCGGCGGAGGTCACACCGGTAATCCCTGCAGGAAAGACTGTCCCGCGGTCCACCAGAAATTGCCATTGGTGAGGTGTGGCGATCAAGAGATCACCCGGATGAAGTTTCACCGCCCGGTAGCCTTCTTCGAAGGTTCTGGCATCTTCGACGGGAACTCCGGCCAGTTCGGGCAACAGCACCGTGAAAATGTAGCCGTAGAGATGATGCTTCGGCACATAGCGAACCACACGGACCGGCCTCCCCAGCAGTTCCAGGAAGAAGGCTGCCTCACGGCGCAGGAGCGCGGAAATGTGCTCAATGCGCTTGGGCTGGCCCGTGGAGCCTGAAGTTTCGAAGATCACCAGATCCGCTGGATTCCGTACTGGTCGAAGATCTCATCCGCCGAAATGATGCTCAGCTTGGATTCCTGGCACTGCGCCATCAGCAAGCGGTCAAAAGGGTCTTTGTGATGGAACGGCATTTTCGAAACCCGGCATACATCCCGGAAGCCAATCGGCAGCTGGGTGAAACCGTTGGCTGCCATTTGATCCGGAATATATTTCTCCACCGGAGCCGGCAGCCAAAGCTTTTCATGCGATATCTTGATGCAGATTTCCCAGAAACTGGCAACGCTGACCAGGCACTCGGGTTCGTCGATGATCGCCTGACGGGCTCTCTGCGTCAGTTCCGGCGCATCTTCCAACCACCAGAGGAACGCGCACGTGTCGAGCAGTACCGCCAAGCTACATGTACTCCGCGAAATCATCCAGCGGGGCGTTGAAATCGGCAGCCATGCGGATTCCCTTCCCCGTGCCCGGCACACGCTTCGGAGGCTTGATGGCCGAGATGGTTACCACCGGGATATTTTCCTTCGTCACCACAACATCTTCGCCAAGCATCGCGCGTTGCACCATTTCTGAAAATTGGGACTTCACTAGGGCCAGCTTTACTCCGGTCGCCATAGTCACATTATATGACCATAATTAATCGAGTTGCAAGCAGCACGTTAGACTAGTTGCATGCCCTTCGACGGTCTCCGCATCCTCTCCCTCGAAAGCCGCCGCTCCGGGGAAATGGCCGTCCTCATCCGCAAACAGGGTGGTGAGCCGGTTTCGGCGCCCAGCATGCGCGAGGTTCCGCTCGAAGCCAACTCGGAAGCCTTCCAATTCGCCGAAAATCTGCTCGCTGGAAATTACGATGGCATCATCCTCCTGACAGGAGTCGGGACCAGAATGCTTTGGAGAACGTTGCTGAAGCAGTTCGCCGAAGCAGACCTCAGGGCTGCCCTTGCCGGAGTCACGCGGATTGTCCGGGGTCCTAAACCTTCCGCCGCGCTGCGGGAACTCGAACTGCCCGCCCACGTGCAGGTGCCGGAGCCCAACACGTGGAGGGAACTGCTCACCGTGATGGAAGCGCGCCCGGAATCGAAACTCGCTCTTCAGGAATACGGCAAACCAAGCACGGAACTGATCCAGGGACTCCGCGCCATGGGCAAAACCGTCTCGCCCTTCCGAATCTATGGCTGGGACCTGCCGGAGGATACCGGCCCGCTGCGCGCTGCGATTCACCGTTTGGCTGCCGGCGAGATCGATGCCGCGATGTTCACCACCTCGATCCAGATTGCCCACCTGATCCGGCTTGCCGCGGAGGAGGGAGTCGAGCAGCAGGTCGTCAGGAACCTGCGAAACATCTGCCTTGCCTCGATCGGCCCCACCACCTCAGAGGCACTGCGCGAATTTGGATTCCAGCCGGATTTCGAACCCAGCCACCCCAAAATGGGCTTTCTGGTCAACGAACTGGCCGCGGCGGCGAAGGGCCTGATTGCAGCAAAAAGAAGCAAATGAGGCGGCGCGCCTTCCTTTTCGAGATAATGACAGTTTGTCTACCGGTATCCAATCTCCCCTCAACGTCCACCTGGACCGTTATGAGGGGCCGCTCGATCTCCTGCTGGATCTGATCCGCAAGCAGCAGATCGATATTCGCGACATCCCCATCGCCACCATCACCGCGCAGTACCTGCTCTATCTGGAGCAGGCGCGCGACATGGATCTCGACGTTGGCGCGGAGTTCGTCTTCATGGCTGCAACTCTGATCCACATCAAGTCCAAGATGCTCCTGCCTGTGGACCCTGCCCTCAAGGTCACCGGCACGGAAGCCGATGATGACCCCCGGCAGGAGCTGGTGCAGAAACTGCTCGAACATGAGCGCTTTAAGAACGCGGCGGAAATGCTGCAACAGAAGCGCATCATTGAAGAGAACGTCTGGTCGAACCCCAGCATGAAGCAGTTTGCGGCCGATGATGAAGACCCCGGACTCGCGGTTTCGCTCTTTGATTTAGTGAAAGCCTTCGGTGACATTCTGGAGCGCGTCAAATCGCGCCCCATTTATGAAGTCTCGACCGAGGAAGTGAACGTGTCCGACATGATCGTCCATCTGCGGACCTTGCTCGATCACACAAAAAAAGACCGCCCGCTGTTCATTTTGCAGGTTTTTGAAAAGCAACGGACCCGCCGCGCCATGATCTGCCTGTTCCTTGCCGTGCTCGAAATGGTCAAGATGCAAGCGGTTCGAATACTGCAGGCGGAACTGTTCGGAGAAATCGCCCTGGCCAAAGGCGAACGGTTTGAAGAAGCCGCAACACAGGCCACGCCCGCCATAGAAGAAGATTATAGATAAAGAACATGGAAGAAAACATGGAAACTCGTGAGAGTCCCCAACCAGATGCTCCAAACGGACAGCAGAACCTGCCAGAAATGGCGGAAACAGAACTTTCCGCGGACGAACTTCTCGGCCCCGATGACACCTCGGCGCCAAGCTTCGATGATGACCGGCTGAAGGCAGTTCTCGAAGCAATCATCTACATCACCGATGAGCCGCTGACCCTGGAACAGATTGCCACAGCGATTGAGCAACCGAAGGACCGGGTCGCCAATCTGCTGGAAGAACTGGCGAACGATTACGAACAGGCGAGCCGCGGCCTGTCGATCCGCGAAATCGCGGGCGGCTTCAAGCTCGCCACGAAACCGGAACACCACGACGCTGTGCGCCGCTTCGTCAAGAACCTCAATCCGCCGTTGAAGCTCTCCTTGCCGGCTTTGGAAACACTGGCCGTGATCGCGTACAAGCAACCCATCACCGCGCCTGAAATCATGGAGATCCGCGGCGTGCAGGGTGCAGGCGTCTTGAAAACACTGCTCGACCGCAAGCTGATTGGAACCGCTGGCCG
Organism: uncultured Acidobacteriia bacterium; assembly: GCA_903923395.1. GTDB lineage: Bacteria > Acidobacteriota > Terriglobia > Bryobacterales > Bryobacteraceae > BOG-234. Next base: position 37,838 of record CAIXXM010000027.1, on the reverse strand, counting down.
TAAGCAGGTCGTCGGCAAGCCTATTCTCTACAAGACCACGCGCGAATTTCTCGTACAGTTCGGCCTGCGCGACCTTGCCGAACTGCCCACACTCAAGGAATTCCAGGAAATCGGCCGCATGGATACCGGCGATTCGAACACCGTCGAAGCCGCCCCGGAACCGGAAACCCCTGCTGTTGCACCACAAGAAAACGAGGCCGTCTAAATGGAAGAGAGACTGCAGAAAATCCTCTCTGCTGCCGGAGTGACCTCACGCCGCAAAGCCGAGCAACTCATTGTGGAAGGCCGCGTCACAGTCAACGGCAAGGTCATCACGGAACTGGGCACCAAGGCCGATTTTGAACGGGACCACATCAAAGTGGATGGCAAGCTGATCCGGGAAACGGCGGAGCATATCTACATCGTTCTAAATAAGCCCGACTCGGTGGTCAGCACCGTGAGTGACCCGGAGCGTCGCACCACAGTCCTGGATCTACTGAAGGGCCTCAAGACCCGCGTTTATCCCGTGGGACGGCTGGATTATCACAGCCAGGGCCTGATCCTGCTCACCAACGATGGAGAATTCGCGAACACCATCACGTCCGCGCGCAGCCACGTCCCCAAGACGTATCTGGTAAAAGTCACAGGCACACTAACCCAGGAGCAGGAAGAGCAGTTCCGCACCGGCATCCCGCTCAGTGGCCGCCGGACGGCACCTGCCGGGCTCCGCCTACTCCGCCGTGCCGATAACCCTTGGTATGAAGTCCGTCTGATTGAAGGCCGCAACCAGCAAATCCGTACGATGTTCAAGCACCTGGGCTTCCTGGTGGAAAAGCTGAAGCGCATACGCATTGGCAACATCGAACTGGGCAAGATGGAGCCCGGCGAATTCCGCCTGCTGACTCCGCTCGAAGTCAAGAAGTTGATGCGAATGGCAAGAGACGATGGCAAACGCGAACGCAATCCTGAAGTCCGCTAAAACGATCGCGGTGGTTGGACTCTCCAGCCGCCGCTTCCGCCCTTCTTTCGGCGTTTCTGAGTATATGCAGGACGCCGGTTACCGCATTATTCCCGTGAATCCCAGGGAAACAGAGGTCCTTGGCGAACGGGCCTACGCAACACTCGAAGATGTCCCGGACCCCGTGGACATCGTCAATATCTTCCGCCGTTCTGAGTTCGTGCCTGAGATTGTGGACTCCGCCATCCGCATCGGCGCGAAAGCGATCTGGATGCAGGAGGGTGTCATCCATGAGGAAGCCGCACACAAGGCTGAAGCTGCCGGATTGAGTGTTGTGATGGACCACTGCATCCTGAAAGCCCACGCGGCTTCCCAGAAGTAACCGTGACCTTCGAAAGCGCTACAATCAGGGGTTGAGCGCATTATCCCCCCAAACCGTTCTGATTACCGGCGCTGGACGCGGAATCGGAAAACGACTCGCGCTCGGTTTCGCGAAAAACGGCGCACGAGTCGGCCTCCTGGGCCGTTCGGCCGGCGAAATCAGCGTCACCAAACTGGAAATAGAAGACAGCGGCGGTGCGGCACTTCGCATCCTCGCGGACGTTCGCGATTTTGAGCGCCTCTGCGCCGCGGTCGAGGGCATGGCGGCACACTTCCAAAAGCCACTGGATGTGCTGGTCGCCAACGCCGGCGTGCAGGGTCCCATCGGGCCATTCCACACAATTCACCCGAGTGAGTGGCAAGATGTCTTCCAAACCAATCTGCTTGGAACCTTGAACTCGGTCCGGGCCGTGCTGCCCGGCATGGTGGCCCGCCGCAAAGGGAAAATCATTCTGATTGCGGGTGGCGGTGCCTCCAATCCGCGGCCGAACTTTGCCTGCTATGCAGCAACGAAAGCCGCCTTGGCACGCTTTGCGGAATCGGTGGCGGAAGAAGTCCGGGAGCATAACGTCCAGATCAACTGCGTGGCCCCGGGCGGCGCGTACACGAGCATGACGGATGAGATTCTCTCCGCGGGAGACCGCGCCGGCACCAGGGAAATGGAGGACGCGCACAAAGTGCGTTCCACCGGCGGGGCACCTGCGGAAAAGCAAATTGGACTGGTGAGTTTCCTCGCCTCGGACCGATCCAACCACATCACCGGCAAGCTCATACACGTGCATGATGACTGGAAGAAACTGGAAAACTCGAACATGCGCGAAGAGGCCTATACGCTGCGCCGGCAGAAGTAGTCGTCAACCCGAAACATTTCAAAGCTAGAATAAGGGTTCTTTATGCGAAACCTATTCCTGGCGATCTCCGCAATGTTCCTTGCCTCATCCGTCACTCCCCTCTTCGGCTGGGGCTGTGAGGGCCACCAGATGGTGGCGTTGCTGGCGCGCATCCACATGACGCCGGTCGCCAGCAATGCGGTGGATCATTTGCTGCGGGAGAACCCCGTTGAAGTATCCGACCGCTTCTGCAAAGGCGGCGGGGATTTGATGGCCGACATTGCCTCCTGGGCAGATGCCGTGCGCAATGCCGAGAAAACCGGCTTGTGGCACTACATCGATATCCCCCTCGAAGCCCACTCCGGTGAACTTTCCCAGTGGTGCGAACCAGCTTCCGAGCCGGAGGATAAAACGAAAGACCGGCCCGGCTGTGTCACCAGCGCGATTACATACCTCGGCGCGATTCTCGCGGATACTTCGAAACCCGCTGCGACACGCGCACGCGCCCTGCGGTACCTGATCCACTTCATCGGAGATATGCACCAGCCGCTCCACACCACAGACAACAATGACCACGGCGGCAACTGCACCACCATGCAAGTCTTCTCTGATGAAAGAGCCTCCAACCTGCATTCCATCTGGGATTCGCGGCTCATCGCCAGAACGCTTGCGGACCGCAAGATGACACCCGCACAATACGCCACTGTGATCGACGCTAAGTACGCCGCCAGCTTCAAAACCATCGCCGCCGGCAACCAGACCGAATGGGCCTGGGATGGCCACACCGCGGCGGAGAAGTACACTTACGGCCTGCTGAAGCCTGCAATTCCTGTTGAAAAATACGATGCCAAGGCCGATTGCAATGCCGAGCGCGAAAAGGTGGCTGCGCTAAAGATCAAAATCGACGACCCCTATTTCTCCGGAGCCATGCCGGTCATCGATGCGCAACTGGCCAAGGGCGGCTACCGGCTGGCGTCCTACCTGAACCAGATCCTTACCCAATAGCGCAGATCTTTTTCAGCAGCGCCTTGGCTTCTTCAAAACCAGGGAACTGCTTTTCATGCGCCTTGAACTCTTTGGTGTGGACACAGCGCCGGGCCCGCGTGTGATCTACCGGATAGTGCAGATGCAGCATCTCGTGAAACATGACGTATTCCAGCGTGATCTTTGGCACGCGGGGATCATCAAAGATCCTGCTGATCATGATCATTCCGTGGCTCGGGTCGAAATGGCCCAACCTTGATTTTGACCGGACGAAACTCCAGCCGAGCGCCGGCCGCACCATCATGCCCCCAAAGTATTTCCGGTTCAAGTCCTCAAAAACTTCTTCGAGGTCATAGAACATCCCCTTCGGTCCCTTGTGCACCTTCCGGCCTCTGGCCTGGCGGACCTCGTGGATCTGACCGCGAACATCCTTGCGGTTCATGTAGAGCCGGTAGCGGTGCACATATTGCTTCTCGGCTGGTCTGCGGTAGAGCTTGCCGATTAGAATCATCGCCAGCGCTTCAATCACCGGAGCCGGAGCTTCTTTGAGCACATCAGAGATCCGAACCGTGAGTTTGCCTTCTTCCAAACGAATCCGGCTATCCGCATTTGCGAAGGTCTTGAACTCAAGGTCCACCTGCGGAACGGGGGTTCTGGGGCGAAGCATGCGATGCACCCGCGCGAAAATTTCCACTGCGGATTCAAACAAAACACCAGCAGCAAAATCGAGAGGTACTACGCCTGCTGTCCGTCCCGATTGTCGATCGACCATAATGAAAGATTACCTTTTGTCCACATGCGGCCGGTTGTAAGCCGCCACAAACGCAAACATGTCCCCGATCCGACCCAAAATCACGGCACTCGGCTGCCACACACCTTCCGGCCTGCTCACCAACGCCGATCTCGAAAAGATGGTCGAAACGACCAACGAATGGATCGTTACCCGAACCGGAATCTCCCAGCGGCATATCGCACCGCCTGAGATCGCAACCTCTGACCTGGCCACAGCTGCCGCCAAAGCAGCACTGGAACAGCGCGGCATCCCTGCCAGTGATCTCGACGCCATTCTGGTTTGTACGGTGACGCCGGACATGCTCTTCCCCTCCACGGCTTGCCTGGTACAGCATAATCTCGGGGCGAAGGGAGCCTGGGGCTTTGACCTGATTGCGGCATGCAGCGGGTTCCTCTATGGATTGTCCACGGGCGCTGCCCTCGTGGCCGCAGGAACGCACCGCAAGGTTCTGGTCATCGGTGCGGACACCATGAGCCGCATCATCGACTACACAGACCGTTCCACCTGCATCCTCTTCGGCGACGGTGCGGGCGCGATGCTGATTGAACCGTCAACTCCAGAAGATGGCGACGTCGGCTTCATCGACTTCATCGGCGAGATTGACGGCACAGGTGCGCCCTATCTCCGGATGCCTGCGGGAGGCAGCCGCCTGCCAGCATCGCACGAAACCGTCGACCAGCGGCTGCACTTCGTTCACCAGGAAGGGCAACAGGTCTTCAAGTACGCGGTGAAGAAGATGGCCGAACTCAGCGAACAACTGCTCGCCCGCAACGGCTTCACCGCGGCTGATATCGACATGCTCATTCCGCACCAGGCCAACCGCCGTTTGATCGACGCCATGATGGAGCGCCTCGGTTTGCCCATTGAAAAGGTCCTGATCAATATCCACGAGTACGGCAACACAACGGCAGGAACGATTCCCCTGGCGACGCGCGACGCCGTGAACTCGAAGCGCATCGGCAAGGGTTCACTGGTGCTGTTCGCAGCAGTGGGTGCGGGTTATACCGCGGGGGCCAGTCTTTGGCGCTGGGCGTATTAGCGACCCCCGACGGCGGCAACATCTCCGTCTATCAAGCCTGCGGGTGAGTCTTTACATACTCAAGGACATCCAGACCCTTCGCGGCGAGGTCCGGGAATAAGCCGGATGCGGCAGTTTCTTCAGAGGGGAAGATCTGCAGGGATGTTTCCAACCGGGCCCCGGGGAGCAAGCCCAGGCCGGAGGGCTTGCTTGAATAGACGGCGATGTTACCTCCAGCCGTACGATACTGTGCCAAAGAAGCCAGCAGTGTATCGAGGCCCGCTGTGTCCAGCTGGGATAGATCTGTCAGATTCAAAAGAACCCTGGTCTTCCCGGCCCAGAACAAAGCATCCAATGCACTCCGGAAATCCGCGTCTTCTTCGCCGAACACGAGTGCCCCTTTCAGGTCCAGCACGGTGATAACATCCTGATCCCGCTGTGTGATTGTAAGTGACATATCTCTCCTATTCCAAAACGATTTGACGCCATTGCGGACCAGGATTGAAGGTGTTGATCTGGCTGGCCTGCAGAGCCGTGGAGGCCCCGAGATCCCTCTCATAAATCACTCCCTGATGATTGATCAGCATGGTCGCAACGCCTGAGACCCCATATTCCGCAGGCCAGGCTACCAGTGCGAAGCCGCCGATCATCTTGCCATTCACCAGATAGCTAAACGCTCCGCCCGCGGCTTCCGGGCCTTGTGCCTTCAAGATGCGGAAGTAATAACCGTGATAGGGGACAGGCTTCTTGCCGGAATTCGTACCGGAAACAATAGCGTCTCCAAACTCCCTGGCGACAAGTGCATCCAGAGCCCTTTCGGAGTACAAACCGTCACTCTTGCCCGGAGAACTCACCACCTTCTCCGCGTATTTCAAGACATGATCGTTATCACGGGAGGCAGACGCATATGTCATTTGCGCTTCCGCATAACCGCGGCATACTTCCATGGCATTCAATTCGTTGCGCCCCACGCGCCGGGCGAGTATCTCGAAGCGTCCGGTTGCAGAATCGAGCCGCCATTTTCCGTCCTTCCGAACGAGCGGTACGGGAAACGGCCACTCGCTCTCGCCCACGGTAAACTCCACCCGGTCAGGGCGCAAAGGATCTTTCGAGATGTCGAGCTTCTGATGTGCCGAACTGGCGAATTCAGCGCGCGACTCCTTGTCCCCGTTCACATCGGCGGACTGCACGATGTCCTTACCGCCCGGACCAAAGAGATGCAGAAGTGCGGCGGTGTCATTTTGCTCCGCGGCACGGATCAAGGCCTGTACTGCTTCGAGGGGGCTGTCGAAGGAACTCTGGCGTTCCGCGATCACCGCCGCTGCCTGCAAACCCGAAGCGAATGCCAGGAATGCGCCGATTTTGAGGTATCTGAACTTCGTCATATATGTCATTCCGTTCTACTTTCTGCCGCCATGGGGCGCTCCGGCGGTACGCGCTCCAGCACCACCGCCACCGCTTCGCGCCGGACCAAGACTGGAAAAGCCATGATCGCTGTGAGCGCGGGCCGCGGCACCGCCATCACGAACGCCGCCGAAAGCACCGTGATTCTGTTGCGGCGCACCTGGTGCAATCTGACGCCCGCCCATACGGGCAGTTCCTTGCGTCTGGGACCGGATGCCCATACTGCCAGCCTGGCCGGTTGCACGGGGTGTTTGCAGGTTCTGGCGAACACCGCCGCCGAATCGGGCGGAAACCGCGCCATTCGAGTAAGGCACGCCCTGTCTGTGAGCGGCGTCATGCGCCCAATCTGTCCGGCCGCTGAGCGACCCGACGCGACCGGCATTGAAGTTATAGCGGTGAATGAAGTTATTGTTCACAATGATCCGGTGTCCACCCCAGCCCGGGTTCCATCCCCAACCACCCCAACCACCCCAGCCGCCGCCAAAGTAAAGACCGAGAGAGATCCCCGCACCGTATCCAAAGTAGACACCAGGCCCGTAATGTCTGTGGGGCCAAATTGGGTACGGGTAATAAAAGGGCGCGCCCCAGATATAAAACGGGTCATATTCCGGGATGTATATTATTTGTGGATCGGCAGGCTCAATCACAATGTAAGTCCGCCCTGACTCAACAGAGCTGCTCACTGTCTCTTGACTGGATGACTCAAGCCGCCCGGAATTCTGCGCAGCAAGCCGCATCCGCTGCACGGCATCCATCACATCCACCTGCTGATTCAGGAAGGCATTGCCAAGATTTGTGGTCCAGGTAATGTCTTCGTTCAGGCGCTTGATGAGGTCCGGGAAGACCACCAGAGCCTGAATGCTTGGATCCCAGTTCTGTTCCTGGGCCGCCCGCGTGATAGAAGCGCCGGCAAGACGGCTGTTTCGCGCTATCCATTGCGATGCCTGTACCAGTTCCAGCGGATAAGTAGAGGCAACCAGGATCTGACTGAGAAGTGGATCTGGGTACAACGCGATCGGAGCAACCAGGTTGTTCAGTTGGTCCGGAGCAAGAGTCTGGCCCGGAGGGGGGAGTTCCGGTGGAGGCTGCGCCACCATCCCTGCCGCTTGCAGGAAGAGAACTATACAGAAGATATGTCTCATGCTTTTGCACTCCGGTCCGACAAGTATCTGTACAATTCTTCGCCCTTCGTCCGGAGTTCCCGGGTTGCCTCCTGCCAATCCTGACCGGACGATCCTTCGGGACGGCCCCGGGCTTCCCATAGCTGGTAAGCAAGGACCGCTGTATCCGCATGGGTAAAGGCAGGGATGCCGTGACCCATTGTGTGGACCTCCGTCTTCCCGTCCTGCGAATGTGACTTATGCTCGCCAGCCTGGCGGGTATGTTCGGCGCCGGTCAGGTGTTCCCCGGCTTCGTGATGCTCACCAAGCCCGTGATTATGGGCGGCGAGTTCGTGCAATTCCGCAGCGCGCGGATGATTCTCGTAGTGAGATCCATTGTTAAAGCGTTTGGACATCTTGGATATTCTCTATCTGCCCGGACTTATTGCGGGCTTCTCTCGAAAGTTGATATGCGTGGTCGGAATATTCCAGCGCGCGCTCAGCATGCCAGATTGCATCGCCGAGATTTCCCTTTTCGCCGTGCTCAGCGGCAGTCCGGTGCGCCCGCGCCGCAAGTTCGTGCGTTTGTGCTGCAAGCCTGTGTGACTCATGCATGGTTCTTCCTCCCAACAGCTTCCGCTTAAGCTGTTGCACGGAGCGGACCAAGGTTGAAAAGCGCGCCATCAATGAGTTGGAAGTCCCAGACAGGCAAGCAAGATGACAATCTCAGGTCAGATGACCCCCGGAGGTCAACGTCAGGGGACTTACCGTCCATATTCCGGCAGAAAGATTGGCTGTTAGCTTGCATTGGCATCTCTGCCACGAGTGTCCGGGGAGGACACGGGCCATGATTACAAACGCAGATCACTTAAAGGGCATGTCAATTCACGCCAAAGATGGCGAGGCCGGCATTGTGGATCAGTTCTATTTCGACGACGAAACCTGGGTCATCCGGTACTTCACGGCCGAAGCCGGATGGCTCGGAGACCGTCAGATTCTCATCTCACCGCTCTCTCTTGTAAGAACGGATTGGCAGGCAAGGCGGTTCGACGTTGGACTGACAAAATCGCAGATCAGAGACAGCCCCAGTCTGAGTGCGCGCGAACCTGTTTCCCGGGAGCATGAGGTCGAGTATCTTGGCTACTATGGCTATCCCCGTTACTGGGGAGGCCAGCCGCCGCAGAATGCTCCCATTCCGGCCGGTGCGCGGCTTCGCAGGGACTCAACTGATGCGCACCTCCGCAGTCAGAATGCCGTCACGGGCTATAAGATTCAAGGCCCGGATGGGGAGATCGGCAAAGTAGAGAGCTTTCTCATTGATGACCTGACCTGGACTATCCGCTACGTGGAAGCGTCAACACGGAGTTGGTGGCCCGGCGGCAAGGTATTAATTAGTCCTGAGTGGATCGAACGGATTAGCTGGGTGGATTCGACTGTTGACGCCGGACTCACCCGCGAAGCCGTCAAATCCGCACCAAGTTATTCCCACGACCGGCCTGTCACGCGGGACTATGAGGATCTACTGCACCGTCATTACGGTCACCCGCCGTACTGGCAGGAAGCCGGCCAGATCCAAATGCCTGCAGTTGCGGGGAAGACTTCATGAGCGTGGAACGGAACCGGCGCATCCTGCTTGCCCATGTCCCACAGGGCATGCGGGTCGAAGCAGATTTCAATCGCGGGGAGACCGCCATGCCCGCGTGCAGCGATGACGGCTTACCCGCGCGGACGAGATGGCTCTCACACGAAACCTGTCTGCGCGGGCGCATCTCCGGGCGGCAATCCTATGTCGCGCCTATCTCCATTGGCAGCGTAATGGAAGGCGGTTGCGAACGTTCTTTCCGCAGATCGAGGCGGATTCTGCCAAAGATGCCCAGGTAGAGAGCGACATAGTAACTGAAGCAGTATTCGCACATCTGCTTCGTTTAGCAGGGTAAGTAATCGAACGGGCGGCATCCGTCTTTCAGGTCACGCAGCCGCATGAAGCGGAGCCACCCGAACCAGCTTCTTATTCACGAATTCCTGGATTCCCATACTGGAAAGTTCCCGTCCATAACCGGAGTCCTTAATTCCGCCGAACGGCAGTTCAGGAGTGGTCCAGGTCGGATGGTTGATGAAGACCATACCTGTTTCGATTTGAGCTGCCACGCGTTTGCCGCGTTCGATATCGGCGGTAAAGACACTGCCGCCCAAGCCGAAGTCAGAGTCATTGGCAAGGGCAATCGCGGCGGCTTCATCCTGCACTGGGAAAAAGAGAGCAACGGGCCCGAAGAACTCCTCTCGGAAAGCGGGATTTGAGGAGCTGATACCGGTAAGAATCGTAGGCTGCATGAAGGACCCCGGCCGGGCAATCCGGCCACCGCCCAGCACCAGCGTTGCTCCGGCAGAGATGGCGCGCTTCACCTGATCCATCAATTGCACCAGTGCGGCTTCGGTCGACAGAGGCCCGAGCGTGGTTTCTTCATCCATTGGATCTCCAGGTCTGAGGGAGGCCAGCGCCGCGCCGAACTTTTCCAGGAATTCATCCGCCAGCTCGTTCACCACAATGAAGCGCTTTGCAGCGACACAGCACTGGCCGGTATTGTTCATCTTCGCCCAAACTGCCCACTTTACCGCCATTTCGAGGTCAGCATCTTCCAGAACGATGAACGCGTCGCTGCCCCCAAGTTCCATGGTGGATTTCTTGAGATTCGCCCCCGCTGCTGCCGCGACAGACTTCCCTGCCCCCGCGCTGCCCGTGAGGGCTACACCCCGGATGCGTGGATCTCCGATGACACGGTCAACCTGTTTGTACGACAGGAAAAGATTGGTGTACGCTCCCAATGGCGCCCCGGCTTCGAGCCAGAGATTTTCAAACGCCAGCGCGCACTGCGGGACGCAGCCCGCATGCTTAACCATGACAACGTTGCCCGCCATGAGATTTGGACCTGCAAAGCGGGCCAGCTGATAGTAAGGGAAATTCCAGGGCTGCACGCCGAAGAGGACACCAATCGGACTGCTCTGAACTTCAGCCTCTCCTATTTGGGGATGCAGTTTCTGAGGATTGAGAAACTGCTCCGCGTTTCTGGCGTAGTACTCCAGTATGTCGGCACTGAGCAGCACCTCGGCCCGGGACTCCGCAATCAACTTACCCATCTCCAATGTGACCGGGCGGGCAAAATCGTCTGTCCTGTGCCGCAAGAGCGCGGCGGCTTTGTGAGCCACCAGCGCCCTTACAGCAAAAAGGCCCCTGCTCCAGCTGACATAACAATCCGCCGCTGTTTTGATCTTGGCGTCGAGTTCAGTATCTCCGGCTTCCTGGAAGCTCCCGATGAATTCGCCGGTGGCCGGATTTACGCTTTGGTAAGGCAAGTGCCACGTCCTTTTCAGTCCTGATTGAGATATTCAGCGGGTACGTCATCCTCCCGCACTTGCCGGGTGTGTACCTCGGCAACCTCCGCTTCCGGTGCATCCTCCACACCTTCCACTGCCCCGGCTTCAAAACTTTGACCTTCCTCCGCGAGCTCCCTGACGCTTTCGCTATCCGCCTCCGCAGTATCAGGGAGCCCCATCGTATCCCCGGACTGGCCGCCCGAGCCCGGGCCTCTGCCGGGCCGGTACTCTCGCTCTATGCCATAAGTCCGGGATTCCGTTGCACGTTGTTTGTTCATGCAGCGGAATAAGCACGTAGCCTGCCAGTCAGGTCTCTACCAGTCACCTGAAGCGAACGCCGAGGCGTGCCCAGCCTGCGTAAGCCAATAAGACGGTCTGCCGTAGTGACCATAGAGCTGGTTCTCATAGTCCCGGGTAATCGGCATCTCAGATTTGTATTCAGGCGCATCCTGAATCATTTTGCGGGTAACCGCAACGTGGACCGTGGACTCGCTCCAGCTTACGCTTTCTACCCACGCCGGTGACAGCAGAACCTTCTTGCCAGGCCACCAATTGTTCGTTGCAACTTCTATGTACCGGATAGCCCAGGCATCGCTGTCAATGAAGAACCCGGCGACATGACCGATCTCCCCATCCAATGCCGCAATGTGATAGCCGGTTACCGAAGCAACGCTGCGGAGATGTATGTCCGCTGGCTCCATCCATGGCTCTTCCGGTAGTTTTTGTTCACCGGTTGCCGCGGGAATGATATACCCCGCCGGATACAGGGCCGGGCCCCAAAGGTACGGTCCATCCCAATAGCTCGGATAACCGTAGTAATCGAGGAAACGCCCTTCATGTTGACGGGAAACCGTTTGGTGGACGTTCAGCGACGGACTGTTTTCCACCTGCTTCTTGTCCAGCAGCACGTGAATCTTCTTTGCCTGCCAATCCACTTCCATAATGGAGTAGGGTGAGATCAGTACTGACTTTCCGCTCAGCCAACTGCCGGTTTCCACCGTAAGATAGCGAATCGCCCAGCTTTCATCGTCAAAGTAGAGATCGTCGATCTTGCCGAGTTCGCCATCCTTCGCGTGGATGACGAAGCCGTGCAGCAAGGTAGTTTTATTCAACATGTCTGCTAAACTCCTGCTGCTTCCCGCAGGTGCATCCGGACATGGGTAGACTGTGTGCCATTAAGCACCTGACGGGCCTTTTCCACAACTTCCGGGTTTCCGTGCACCATCAGAAGATAATGATCGGTTGTAAGTGCGGTTTCATACTCGATGATGCTGTCTTTTGGAATACCGATACTGAAAAGAGCTGCGCCGATTGCACTCAAGCCTCCGACGGCGACAGCGCCCTCGAGACCGCCGACAAGCATGGCGGCAAAAGGACCGGCAATCAGAATTGGACCCAGGCCCGGAATCGCGAAAAACGCGGCTCCGAATAGTAGTCCCCAGAACCCGCCCCAGACCGCACCATTGACACCCCATGCCTTCATCCGTCCGCCGGTATTGTAGTAGCCAGTTACGTGTTCATCAGCGTGTGTATCCTTCCCGATGATCGAGAGGGTCTTCATATCAATTCCCGCACGCTGCAGTTCTTTCACCGCATCTTCCGCACCTTTGTGCGTCGGATAAACGGCCACCACTGAATTATGTTCCGACATTGTTCCGTCTCCTTGACTTTGCTGTGACATGACTGACTACGGCACGCGGAGGGCCAAAGCGGCCACATCAGATATGTTGAAGTGCGCCGGATGATTTTGATGAGTTGCTGCGTATTCCGCCCTTCTGCGGCCAGCGGACCAAACGCGTATGCATACCGGTGACGCCCGGCGGTCACGCGACCCGTAATCGTCAAGGCCACACGAACAGGCCCGGGATGTTACCGTTTCTCTTCGGACGGAGATGCAAACGTCCGCGTTAAAACCAATGCTCGAAGTATCTTTATCTGAACGTGTTCTGCGACTGGAACTGAACAGGCCGGACCGGCGCAACGCTCTGAATATGGCTCTCTGCCAGGCTCTGGTGGATGAGTTTGCGCGCGCCGAAGAGGACCCCAACGTCGGGGCCGTTCTGCTCACCGGACGCGGCCTGTCCTTCTGTGCTGGGATGGATCTGAAGGAGGCCAGACACGTGGAACCGGAGGCGCTCGCACACTTGCACACAAAGCTGTTTTCCGTGCTGGAACGGGCAAGAAAGCCAATCGTGGCCGCCATTCAGGGCTCTGCGGTGGCCGGTGGCACGGGACTGGCCGCCAACGCCCATGTTGTCTTCGCGACGCACGATGCAGAATTTGGACTGCCGGAAATCCGCATCGGCCTGTGGCCCGTAATGATTTATCAGGTAGTAGTGCAAGCGGTCGGCGCAAGGCGCACGATGGAGTGGAGCCTGACCGGCCGCCGGGTCACTGCTTTGGAGGCACGGGAAGCGGGTCTCGTCACAGCGCTCGACGATGACCCGCTCACGGTAGCGGAGGCCGCCGCCATGACCATGGCCGAATTCAGCTCATTCACAATCCACGAGGGGTTGGATTTCGCCTGGAACAGCAGGCCGCTGAACGCTGGCGGTGCTGCCGAACTGGGCCGCACGGTCCGGACCCGGATCATGAGCCACTCCGACTTCCATGAGGGAGTGCAAGCCTTCACCGAAAAGCGAAAACCACGCTGGAATAAAGAACCCTAGACCTGCGATATACCATCGGAAGGAACGAGAAGCATATGTTTCATTCGTTAAAACGGCTCACCGCCGCAACAGTATTTCTGGCAGCCGCGTTTACCGCCAATGCCGCCAAACCGAATTTCCCGGAACCGCCGACTGATCCGGCACCCGCAGCCAAAGGAATGGCCACAGCAGTTCTAGCCGGTGGCTGCTTCTGGGGTACGGAAGGCGTCTTCGAACACGTCAAAGGCGTGAAGGAAGTGTTGACTGGCTATGCCGGTGGCAGCGCCAAAGATGCCGACTACGAGATCGTCAGCACCGGGCGCACGGGACACGCGGAATCCGTCCAGATCACCTATGACCCTGCCGTGGTCTCCTACGGTCAGTTGCTGAAGATCTTCTTCTCCGTTGCGCATGATCCAACCCAGTTGGACCACCAGGGCAATGATTATGGCAAACAGTACCGTTCAGCGATCTTCTACTCGACTCCAGAACAGAAGAAAGTCGCCGAAGAGTACATCAAGCAACTCAATGACGCGAAGACATTCCGCAGCAAGATCGTGACGCAGATCGTGCCGCTCGAAAAGTTCTACAAGGCCGAGGAATACCACCAGGACTTCGTGAAGCGGAACCCGACGCAGGGCTATGTGGTTTTCGCCGAACTGCCGAAGATCCGTGACCTCAAAGCAAAGTACCCCTCGATGTGGAAGGAATGGTAACCGGTATGTCTTTCGTGCAAACCAACTCCCGCCGCGGCTTTCTCCTGGCCGCGGTGGCTGGCCTCAGCGCTCTTCGCGCGGCCGACATCAAGGGAGCACCCAAGAAGGTCAAAATCGCGCAGTTTGACGCGTTTGGCAAGAACCTTGGCGTTGTGGAAGTCGAGAAAGTGGTGAAGACCGAGGCGGAGTGGAAGAAAATCCTGCCGAAGAACAGCTTCAACATCACCCGCCATGCCGACACAGAATTCGCGGGTACAGGCATCTACGATCATTTCTACGAGGATGGTCTTTACTACTGCATCTGCTGCAACACCGCACTTTTTGATTCCAAGACCAAGTTCAACTCCGGCACCGGCTGGCCCAGCTTCTACCAGCCCATCGCGAAAGAGAACGTCATCAATCATGAAGACCGCAGCTATGGCGTCCGGACCGAGAACGTGTGCACACGTTGCGATGCGCATCTGGGGCATGTTTTCGATGACGGTCCCAAACCCACTGGCCTTCGCTATTGCATGAATTCCGCATCGCTGAAGTTCGTGGCCCGGGGAAAAACTGCCTAGACATTCGCTTTGCCCGCACCACCTATGGCATAATGTCCTTAGGAACCTGTTATGGAACTCCGTGCCATTGACGACATCCTCGCTGACACGAACGAATCCGACTTCGAAGTAACGGAACTCGTGGAGAACGGCCTGCCCACGGAGAGCCTGATGGTTCTCCGGGCACACGGCCTAACATTCACGGAAGTTGCTGAAATCGTGATCTCGCCCCGGACATTGAAGCACCGCAAATCCCGGGGAGAGAATCTCTCTGATGAAGAGACAGACCGTGTTGTCCGCGTGGGCCGCACGCTGGCACTGGCGAATGATGTCTTTGGCAACCACGAGAAAGCGCTGCAGTGGTTGCGCACACCCTCTGATCAGATTGGCGGCCGAACACCGCTCAGTCTGCTCCGCACGGATGCGGGCGGTCGCGTTGTCGAACGCCGTCTCTGGCAGATTGACGAAGGGTTCTTTGCCTGAGAACACTTTGGCGGATCAGCAACCACTGTGACCTGTCAGGGATAGGCGGCGAACGTTCCGACGGCCGCTGGCACACTGCTTACCGCGGCAAGAGGGTTGTTTACCTTGCCGAACATCCCGCGCTTGCCCTCGTCGAGATTTTGGTCAATCTGGAGAGCCGTCCAAGCCTTTTGCCGGATTCCTTCCGCCTGTTACAAGTCTTCGCGGCAGATGGCATCTCACTGGAAACGGTGGACCCGGCATCCCTTTCGCCCGACTGGCGTTTGAAACCCAAGGAAACACAAGAGATCGGCAACCGCTGGCTCAAGGAGAGGCGCAGTGCTTTACTGCTGGTACCCGCGGCACCCTGCCCTGAATCCTGGAACTTTGTCTTGAATCCGCTCCATCCAGATGCCTCACAGGTCACTTTCGGATGGAACAAACAACTCCAATTCGACAAACGCCTGTTTCAAGCAAAGTGACCCGGCGCTATTTCTTTCCAGCAGGATGAATATCCGCAACCCAGAATTCGTCGCCGCGCACGAAGACTGTGGCATCGATCTGCGCCCCCGCTTTCAGCACCGCCCAATCGGTCTTGTTCGGCACCGGGTAATCCATGGTCATGGGTGCCATCCAATCGCCGAGTTGTCCGGCACTGATTTTCGCCAGATGCGATTGATCGTCAAGATTTACCACCGTGCCGTGCATGGCGTAAGTCTTGGCGGGGGGCTGCTTCACACAGGAGACGGCAAACAGGGCAGCCGCGGGCAAGACAGCAATTCGAAACTTCACCCCTTCAGTTTAACTTCCCTTGTTTTGAGCTATTGTGGGACTCGGATGAAACTGTGTGCCTTCGTGCCCTTCCTGTTGACAGCGGCCATGGCGCAAACCACGCCTGCCGGGCTACCGCGTGAAATCGTGCAGCTTTCGCGGATCAAGAAACAAGCCGCAGCGCAGTTGAAACGCATCCCCGCCTTCACCTGCCTCGCCAACTTCGAACGCTACCGTCAGGACAAGGCAGGGGCACCTATGTTGCGCGATGACACTCTGCGCGCCGACGTTGTCTACGCCGACCACCGCGAACGCTTCGGCTGGCCCGGCTCAGGCAAGATCGACTCCACTCTCGCTGAACTCACCGGCACCGGACTCTCCAGTGAAGGAGAATTCATCGGCTTTGCGACAACGATCTTTGTGCATGACAACGGGCGCTCCACCTTCGCGGGGGAAGAAACCGTACTCGGCCGGCAGGCAATCCGTTATAACTACAAAGTCGCGACCATGCTTTCGGGTTACGAATTGTCTTTTCCAACCGGTCACGCCAGAGTCGCGCTCAAAGGCTCATTCTGGGCGGATCGTGAAACGCTTGATCTTCTGCGTTTGCGCGTGGAGGCGGATGAAATTCCTCCTTACCTGGGGGTCAGCGCCGTCGTGACCGAAGTCGACTACGCCAAGACCAGACTGGGCTCACAACCCCCGGTGATCTTTCCCCAGCGGGCGGAAGTGACCATCGTGTCCAACACCGGAACCTCCCGCAATGAAGCGCAGTATACGCATTGCCGGGAATTCCTCAGCACTTCCGCCATTTCATTTGAAGAGGCTCCGGAAACCGGCGGAACCCCAACCAGCCCGGCGAAGCAACTGCCGGTGCTCAGGGAGGGCACCCGTCTGCGGCTGTCTCTACAAGATCCGCTCACAACAGCAAGCAGCCTCGGCGAGCCGCTCTCCGCCCGTGTCGAGACAGGTCCCTTCGCCGGAGCATACGTCACTGGCCGCGTGCGGGTGTTGGAGCGCACAGATCACGGCACGCTCCTGGCTGGACTGGAATTCACCGAACTCATATCAGATGGCCCCCCGCTCCGTTTCTTTGCGACCCTGACGCAGGTCAGCCCAAAGTTCAACGGAACGGTCCAGTGGAAGGGCCTCCCTGTACTTCCTGGAGTGGTTTACCTGGATTGCAAACCGGCAGACGTACTCCTGATCCCCGCGGGAACATGGCTCGACTGGCAGATAGTCTCCATTAGTTATAAGCCGCGTTCGAACCGTTGACAATCTTGCGGTCCCGGGGCAACTGGCAGGACAATCGTACTGTTGGTACTGCACGTTGTCTCTGAAATCTTCCTTTTCGGTCTTGGTCTCTTCCCTGGCCGTGGTTGCCGGGCTGGTATACGGCAACTTCCGGCTGGGGGAGATGTTTTATGACTTCGAGGCAGAGTCCAGAGCCGGTTTTGATGCCATCGTGCTGGATTTCTCCCGCATGTCAGGTGAGGGCAAGGCGCTGCTGCATTCGCTGCTCGCCCAGGCGGAGATCACGCGTACGGATTTCGTGATTCTCCGGCGGGACTTGGACATGCAGGTTTCGAAACTACAAACCAAGGCCGTGCCGCAGCTCAGGCTGTTGAGTCCAAAGCAACAGGATTGAGGCGGACACCGGTTCCCGTTCTCAGATTGGGCAAGAACAGAATCCCCCCGGCGTCGGCTTCCTCTTCGAACATTTCCTGTTCGTCAGCTTCCACATGATAGTGCTGGCGCGGCTCCAGACCGACAACGAAGACGTCGTCCGTCTTGTCTTCGGCGGCTCTCTTCGGCACTTGAAACTTGCGGCCGGCCTTGGCGAAAAAGACAGTAGCTTCCTCGATATCCAAGGGCTCCCTGGATAACTGCGGGTCCAGCATGGTGATGCCGCCATCCTGAAATAACTGCAGGTTCCCTTCAAAGTAACCCACCCAGGCCGCGTTATCTTCCCACGAGGAGCGCACGAATAACTGGCCACCAATCCGGTCATGCAGAGCCAGTGGTATGTGATAGTAACTCAAACCCGGCTGGTACGGATTAGCCCACAGCAACTCATAGGGCATGCCGGCGGTTCCCCGCATCAGATACCGGTCATTCATGAGCCAGCCCTGCAGCACCTGCGTCTCGGCGGAGTTGGTGTCAAAAGCAACCATGGCCAATTCGGCGGCCCGCGAAAGCACAGCCTTCTGAAAATCGGGTTCCTTATGCAGGATGTTCGGCTCCGCTGGAATCCGGAATTCATTCTGGCTCGCCGGAAACGGTGCCGGGTAATGCGACATGAGATGAACCAGCGGATAGTTCTTGAAGAAAGCGGGATAGTTATCGCGCAGATCAAAGTTCAAGTTATCCCGGTAGGCGTGAAAGATTTCCAGCAACGGGTTCGCCATATCGTTCGAGATATGAAACTTCGCCTCCCGCAGGGAAGGCAGCAGCGAAGCCAGCCAGTACTTCTCAAAAACCGTGGTCAGAACGGCCGCAGTAAGATCCGGCTCGCTATCGGTCAGCGCAACCGCGGCAAAGACCTTGTCGCGCGCTTCCGGGAGGGTCTTCGGCACCTGCCCGCTGGCCGCCTTCTTTAACTTCGCGAAGATTCTTTCCTGCTCCACGCCCGTGAGAACGGTGGAACACCAATCCGCCACCAGCGCAATTTGCCGGATATCCGTCGCAGCGGCACCGGCAGCCCAGGCAATGGCCTTCTTCGCGGAAGCCGGTTGATTCGTGATTTGGTAGTGCAGCGCGCAAGCGAAGCCCGGCTCAGGAAATTCGGCGTTCCCGGCCCAAAGGGTCTCAAACTGGTCCCACCGCAGCGACCGCCGCTCGCGCTCCCGTTGCAGCAAACGGATCCGGTTGCGGTTCAAAAGCAAACGCGGACCGTCTGTGTAGACCTTGAAGCTTTCCGGACGGGCCTTGTCCTGCGTCCTGGCGAACGGTGCGGCAAGCAGCAGGCCGCCGAACATGCGGCGGGTCAGCGTCACGGCACCCTCACGGTGACACTTTGGGAAGCGCAGGAGTTGCCGGAATCCGCTTCACAGTTGAGGACATAGCGGGTCGTAACTTTGGGCTGAACGGCCAGGGTTCCAGATGGCGGCAGACCAGCGCGGTGCTGGGAGTGTTCCCCCTTCGGCATCCAGTCAAGAGCAACGGTCTCGACACCCCGTGTGGTCCACTCCAGGGTCACGGTGCCGCCGGGCACCACGTGAGTTGGTGTCGCGGTGAACGACAGGATCTCCACGGTGTGCTTCTGCGGAGCAAGCAACGCGACGAGCATGACAACCGTGCGATACATGGCTGTCCATCAGTGTAAAGCAAGAGGTCGTCCAGCAATCCACATCGCATGCCGCCTCCTGCCATGCGACACATCGAAAACCTGATTTCTTCGTTACGGAGAAAAGCTTGTCCTCATCAGTAAGATTTTCCCGCTCTTAGAAACAGGTGGGGGAAGGCGTGAAGACTCCGTTGGCACCGCCACCTAATCAAGGAGAACATAATGAAACTTTTCCCCGGCAACAATGCCGGACCTCTTGTGGTTCTATCTCTTATCGCAGGTTTCGCATCGATCAGTTATGCACAATCTCTGACGCAGCCGGTTATATCGGATATTCAACCGGATCACGGGTTCCCATCCGCAGGCCAAACCGTTTCAGTGACCATCTCTGGCAGCGGGTTCAAGCAGGACGGCGCGAATCTAACATTGAGCTTTACACCTGCAACTGTAAAACCCGGAAACCTTACAGTGAGCGAGAACAACGTAAAGGTTGATCTTCAGCTTGCGGAGGACGCCACAGGAATCATCCAGGTTACTGCTGTTCTTACCCCCACAAATTCAGCGAACGCTGTCAAGAGCGCCGTCTATTTATGGAATACAGGCATCAACAACACATGCCTGGAGGCTGTGGCCAAAACCGGTTGTACGTTGCGGTGGGAAGTGGATGCTTCCGGAGCCACTAGCGGCAGTTCACAAACAAATACGAACACTGCGCCCAATCTGCTTTTCAAGTTGGATTGGCTGATCTCACGCAGCAAAGATTCCTCAAATCCGAAGTCTCATCTTGGTGCCAAGCGCGAGGCCGCAAAAAATGCAATAACGACTGCGACACTTGCCTATGAAGCGGCCCATAACATGACAATTGCGGCGCAAACAAAGCTTGGCGGTACCAGCCCAAACAACACCGAGGCTTTATCAAAAGCTCATGCTGCACTCGCGAGTGCACAGTCCGCAGAACTAACGAAAAAGAAGGCTCTGGACAAAGTGACAGCAGCCGCAGCCGCGTCAACCCAACCAGGTGCCCAGGGCTTTGTCGACCGATTTGACAGCCATCTGATCTTCAAAACGGGCTATACGCAGACTTCCAGTGCAACAACACTTGTCCCAACAACAAACCTGACAACTGGCGCGGGCCAAACGCAATCCTCTGGTGCCTGCACTGGAACCGCACCGACTACTACGACAGCGGCTTCCAAGCCCTGCACGGCGGCTACACCGCAACAGGCATTCATTGCCGAAGCAGGAGCGACGGGAGGCTGGAGCTTCCTTCAAGACGGCCAGGGTACGTTTCTGAACCTGGGAGTTGCCGCTCGTGGAACGTTCCAAAATCTCATTCAAAGCAACCAGACGGTTCAGAGTGGCGGAGTATCCTACACGGCACTCAGCGCTTTGAATTCCAAGAACGCCGCCGGAATTTAACAGGGAGTGGGACGCTTCAGGATCTCCTCATTGGGACACGACAAGGGACCAAATAGAGATACCGGGGCCTACGGAAATACATCTGACCTCCTCGTAATCGAGGCGGGCTATCAGAACAACAGCGGATTGGCACAGATCTCTGGTAATCCGTCCGCGAACACACGCAACCGGTTTGTCGGTCGATTCTACGCGTACCCGGAAGTCAGCAGTACGAACCACAACAAAGTCCTAATTGGCCTGGAAGTCTGCTCAGGATTGAATGGCGGGCCGAAGGTAATTCAACTTTTCTGGGGTTTCAACGTAAGTCCCGGGAAGTTGCTGAGCCCCTCGCAACCGTAATAGAAAGTCGCTTGCCGAAACTTGCGCAATCCCCGAAATATGATTTATCCGGGGATTGCGCAACGGTGCTCAGCGCTCACGGTTCCTACTCCGCCCAGTCACACAACTGCCCGACATAGTTCGCCGAGCCATCCCGCAGCCAGGGGTCCAGTTGCGAAACTTCTTTCAGCTGCTGGCCCCTCGCACGCGGCACCGCGACGAAGTCACACTGCAATTCATGCAGAGCAGTCATGTCCACCCAGAGCTTCTCCCATTGCGTTACCGGGAAGACATCCTCCTGGGCTTTGCCCCACCGCTTTTTCACATCTTTGAGAGTGATGTAAGTCGGAATGCGGCGTGCCATGCGGTGGATTGCCTCTGACACACGCGCGCTGTCGTCCAGGGATTCACGCGTCAGGCCGAAGACTTTCAACAGAGCATCCAAATCAATCCAGACCGTATTGGTGTTGTAGAACGAAAGCGAGAATTCCAGCTCCTGCGCCGGCAACGCGAGGCCTTCGATAATTCTCGGGCGCCCTTCAATGCGCGCCAAACCGCCGCCGGTATCTTCAATCTGGCGCCGGATGACCTCAAACGTCATCGCTGCGCCGCGCTCTATATGCTGACCCAGAAGCGCGGGGTCCACGGAAGCACCCACGGTATCGATGTTATGCACCAGCAGATAGCGCAGTTGCGGACGTTCCTTGAACAAGCGGGATAACACCCCGTTGCGGAACAGATTCGGGATCTCGAACCAGTGGCCCACCGGGTGCAGGCACTGCTCGGGCTCGTTATCGGTATAGTCGGCGGCTTCCCCCGTGCGGGTGGCCCAATTGATCAAGGCAGAGTGCAAACTCTCCCGGACCTTTTGCGCCTGCTCATCCAGCATCTGGTGCGTCGTCTGTTCCCAGGCAAACCGGAGATCGCGCTCCGTGGGAACCATGCGCAGGCCGATATGCCGACCCGGCGATACATACAGCGGCCCTTCGTACCCATGATTGGCGTTGGCCTGCAGATACCCCTCGATGGCGTCATGCGTGAGGTAACTGCTGGTAATCACGTGCGGCACTGACATGCCAAATTGCCGGCTCACTTTGCGGCTCTTCGCCAGGTGGGTCTCGACGAAAGAACGGTATTTCCCTGCAAAGCGGCAGAACGGACTGATCGACTTCACCACGCCAGCGCCCCGCGTCCAGCGGCTTCCCGCGCCACCGGCCAGGCTGACCACAGCGATTTGCCCCTGCGTGATCGCCTGCTCTCCAAGCTCGCGAAGCCGGTCAGGCAGAGCCGAGGTCGCATCCAGATAATCGGCAGCGGTGACGTCTTCAATCAGCGTGCTGGAAGGCAGCCTGTTCTGGGACATCCCCAGGCGTCCGCTCCGCAAACCAGCCTGGATATCTTCGTGATGCCGGCGGTCAAAGCCATGCAGATCCAACAATTCATGCAGCCCTAATTTGGCAGCACCAACCGTTTTAGCGCGCCGGGGCAGCATGGAATCGAACAGCCCACGAACGGTGGAGCGGAACTGCGGAATGTTTTGGCATGCCTCATTGAAGACCTCGAGTTCCGCTCTGCGCGCGGGCGTCAATTGCGCGGTGCCCAAACGGATGAGCGGCGGCACCTGCAGCGAGTAATACTCGGGCGGCATCAGACTCGCATCGCCGGAGAGCAGCGTGGCAAACGTACCGTTTTCGTTGATCGCGAAGTTGTAAACCACCGGCTCCATGGCGAAAGGAACCGCGCGCTGCAGACTTCGTTTCGCACCGCTCATGATGCCTTGCAGAACATCCTGCGCTTCCGCTTTCACCGCGGGGTCGACAATAAAGCCCATGCCGCCGCCAGCCATGCCGCCCAGCATCCAGAAGCCCCAGAACTTCTCGCCGAAGGCTTCCCGCATGCGGTCAATCAAGGTCTGCGTGTAAAGGTTGTTCGCCCAGGGAATAATCGTCTGGATGGTGCCATCGAAGTTCTTCTGCGTCGCTTCGGCCACACCGCGGACATCGCCTGCCTTGAGACAGGCCACAATGCGGTCCAATGCGACGCGCGATTCCTGCCGTGCCGCCCACTCCGCGCGGGACCGCAGCAGATAGCGTTCGGTCACCATTTCGAGAATAGGACCCACATCCTGCGCCATGCCGCCGTGCACAAGAATGAGGCTGTCCTGTAATTTCTGGCGCGTGGCCGCGCTGACTTCCTCAAGCCCCAACACGTGATGCGAGGGCAAGAGACGGCCGCGGCTGATGCCATATTCCGGGTCGTCCGGACCCGCTGCCATGCCGGTGATCAGCTTGATTCCGTCCCAAACACCGCCGGAATCCTGCCAGCCGCCGCCCGAACCGCCAAGCCATTCCCCGAGAATCGCCCGTGCCGCGACAATCCGGCGGTCTGCCTCCCCCAGGGAACCGGTGAGAGTGCGGATCTGCCTGGTGGCACGCATGCAAACCGAGATCAGGCAGGCGAGCAGATTGGTGGAAACCGCCAGCCGCGAACCTTTGGGAATGTTATTGACCTTGCTGACAATCTCAATGCCGCAGCCAGTCTTCCCCGTCAGCCGCTCCAGCAGCGCGGACAAAGGCTGCGTGGAACCTTCCATGCCCGGCGGCACCAAACCCGAAGCAATCACCGCGGACTTCAGCAATCCCAGGTAGTCGCGCGCAAAATCGAAGACCTCGCTCACCGAAGTCACATCCGCACTGGCCTTGAGATCCACACTGGTGAGGCGCAACACAGGCTCATCAATCACACGGAGGTAGGCTTCCACAGGCGGCGCCGGAATGCCTGTACCGGCCTCGCGGACAGCAAGATCAATGGACACGTTGAGGACCTTCGCGCCCTCCGGGAAGTCCATGCCGAGGAAGAAGATATCGCTCCAGCCGCAGTGCGTTAGATCCATGCGCACGGGGGTCTGCTCCTGCAGCACCGGATACAGTCCGTTCGGCTGCTGCCGCAGGAGTTCCGGTTGCAGCTTGAGCCCGGAGTCACTCGAATGCCCAGCCCGGAACATCCATTGGTTGCCCCGCACCGAACGCACGCTCCGCCGGACCTGATCCGCAAGGGTCTGGAACCCGAGTCCCTTGTAGGCAGCGGCCAGGGCACTGGCCAGAGAGGGATCAGGGTTGCCGTTTTGCTGCGCCGAGAGAAAGGTCTCAATCGCTTCATTGAAGCGGCGGTTCAGCAGGTTCGTGTAACCGGCATACGAAATCAGGCTGCCTGTGCCCGCTGATAAGCGGCCCGGCAGGTGAAAACGGTAGATGGCGTACAAGAAGAAGAGCGCACGCACCTGCTCATAGAGGTTCGAACTGGAACGCCGGAACTTCTCCAGCGCGTCACATTCCGCAAGCAATTCCTCGAGCGACGCCGCCTCACAAACCTCATCGAGAGACCGGTCCCGCACAGCGGGTTCAGCCGATGTGATGATCCTGACGCATTCTCCGGGTTGTATCGGCTTCATAGCAGGTTCCCGCCGCGGCGGCCCAGTTCCTTATCGGAGAACAAATCAAGAATCTGGTAGACGATCTCATCCCGCTGCGGACTCCGCAGTGCCAGTGCCATCTGCGCCATCATCAGTCCGTAGGGCGTCCCCAGATCGTAACGGCGCTGGAAGTTCTCCAGGGCCAAATACTGTTCATGCCGGCTGAGTTCCGCAAGTACCGTTGGCAAAGTTACAGTGCGCGAATCCGCGGCAGCCTGCAGTTGTTCCCCCAGAATCTCCATCACGCGCGGCGTCAACACGTGCATACCAAAGAAGCAGAGGTAATGACCTGCCCGCAGACCGGGAGTGAGCAACTGCTGCTCCGCCTCCGTGGGTGTGGGCTTCTCGATGACATTCTCCACTTTGTACGCACCAGGCAGACTCGCCAGCCTGCGACCGCCGACTGCCCCGAAGGCATGCAACTCGCTTTCCCGGGTGGACTGCACCGCCGAGACCGTGCACTGTTCCGCCTCCGCGAGCGCCACCAGTTCCTTCGCCGCACCTCCGGTTTCCAGGCCCACATACATGTGGTCACCCACCAGATGCAGAATGGGCTCGCCGGCGCTGAACCCGCGCGCGCAATGCAGGGCATGCGCATAACCGCCAGGCTCCTGCTGTGTGACGATTTGCAGATTGCAGGATTCCGAAGCAGCCGCCTCGCGAAAACGCTCCTCATCCCCGGGATGAACAACCACGCAGATCTGTTCGATCCCGGCCTTCAAAACAACCTGGATCAGGATGGCAAGCACAGAGCGCTGCACGCCTTCGTGGTCAACGAGAACTTGAACAGGGATGGAGCGCTGCGCGGGCCCGGCCGCTGTAATAACAGCTTTCCTTATTTTCATGGCAGTGAATTTCTGGCGATTTTCTTCTAAGCGGCATGATATCAACCGGCTCAGCAGGTTCGGGCCGCGACCATGTGGCAGCGCGCGAAACTACGCCAGTAGATCCGGCCGCAGACGGGCCGTCTTTTCACGCGCCGCCTGCAAGCGCCACTTCCTGATTTCGGCATGATTGCCGCCCAGCAGAGTCTCCGGCACCTTCCAGCCGCGGAAGTCCGCAGGTCTTGTCCACTGCGGACAATCGAGCAACCCGTCTTCGAAGGATTCGTTGAGAGCAGAATCACTGTTGCCCAGCACGCCGGGAAGCAGGCGCGCCACGGAATCCACAATGATCGCCGCGGCCAGTTCCCCGCCGCTCAAGACGTAATCGCCGATGGAAAGCTCGTCATCCGCAAGATGCTCCGCAACGCGTTCATCCACACCTTCATAACGTCCGCAGAGGATCAGCAGCTCATCATATTGCGTTAGGTCCCGCGCCACCTGCTGTGTGAATTTACGGCCCTGTGCCGAGGTCAGGATCACCCTTTGTTGCGCGGTCTTGGCGGGAAAGATGGTCTCCACCGCATCAAAGATTGGCGCGCACTTCATGAGCATCCCCTCGCCGCCGCCAAAGGGACGGTCATCCACGGTCTTGTGAATGTCGTGCGTCCAGGTGCGCAGGTCATAGGTCTGGATCGCCAAAGCCCCGGCCTGTGCGGCGCGTGCGACCACACCGTGACGGAACGGTCCGTCAAAAAAGTCGGGGAAGATCGTGACCAGGTGGAACTTCACGCGTCCAGATTCTCCAAGCCTTCCGGGAGATCTGCGGCAACATAACCCAAATCCGGACGGATCTCCACGCAGATCGCGCGCACGAAGGGCACCAGCAGCTTGCCGCGGTCCACTTCAAGCAGTGCGCCCCCGTGGCCAATCTCCTGCACATCAGTGATCTTGCCAAAGACCTTGGGCGACTTCGCATCCCGCAGTTCGCAGCCGATCAAATCAGAGTGAAAGAATTCGCCGGGAGGCAGGGGCACACGTTCTTCGCGTGGCACACAAACATCCGCGCCGCGCCAGGCCTCAGCCTGATTAATCGAATCAATGCCCCTGAACTTGAAGATGTACGTGCCATCGTGGTTCCAGATCCGCTCCACGGGAAACATCGTGCGGGGCTGCCCTGCCTTGAGAAGATACACTTCACGCAAGCCATCAAAGCGCCCGGGCTTGCTGGTCAGCAGAACAGAGGTCAGCTCACCCTTGTTGCCGCGCGGCTTGCCAAGGGCGGCGATGGCGATCAGAGACTGGGGCAGACTATTCAAGGATTTCGAGGGTGAAGCGCCGGTTCAACTTCATGCCGGCTGCACCAAGAATCGTGCGGATCGACCGGGCGGTGCGGCCCTGTTTGCCGATCACCTTGCCAAGATCGCCCGGTGCGACTTTCAGTTCCAACACCGTGGTCTGTTCGCCTTCCAGGGTCTTGACGGACACTTCGTCCGGGACGTCGACCAGGGCCTTGGCGATATCTTCAATGAGCTGTTTCATCGGCTCCCACCTCTAGAACAGAGGACCGGGCATTCCACCCGGTCCGCAAAATGGAGCTAGGCAACAGGCGCGGGGTTGTTCTTCACCAGACGGGCCACCGTCTCGGAGAGTTGTGCGCCGTTCTTCGTCCAGTGATTGATACGGTCGTGGTCGAGCTTCACCTGAGCCGGTTCAGTGAGCGGATTGTAGTGACCGACCACCTCCAGGTTCTTGGAATCGCGGGCACGTTCCTTTTCAATTACCACCACACGGTAGAAGGGCTTCTTCTTGGCGCCGAAACGCGCCAGTCTGATCATGAGCATTACTTTCTATTGTCCTCTATACTGCTTCGAAAATCTTGCACTGCTTAAAACGGCCAGCCAGCCGGAGGTTTCCCCATCCCGCCAGGCAGCCCGGAACCCGGTTTGTCCAGACCCAGCTTCGACAACTTCTTGCCGAGCAGGCCCTTCGCAAGTCCACCACCCATACCACCGAACGCGCTCGAAAAACTCTTCATCATCTTGCGCATCTGCGTGTACTGCTTGAGTAAATTGTTGACATCGTTCACGGTAGTCCCGCTGCCCTTCGCGATCCGGCGGCGGCGGTTCCCGTTGATGATCATGTGATTTTCGCGCTCTTTGGGCGTCATCGAATCAATGATCGCCACAATCCGCGTCAGTTCTTTCTCGTCGACCGAGGTATTCTGCAACTCCTTCATCATGCCGACCTTCGGCATCATTTTGAGCAGCGAATCGAGCGGCCCCAGCTTGCGGATCTGCTTCAGCTGATCCCGGAAGTCCTCGAGCGAGAACTCATTATCGAGCAGCTTTTGCTGCAGCTTCTCCTGATCCTTTTGATCAAACGCCTGCTGCGCCTTCTCAACAAAGCTGATGATGTCGCCCATGCCGAGAATCCGCTGGGCGGCACGGTCAGGATGGAACGGTTCCAGAGCATCCGGCTTTTCCCCCAGGCCGACAAACTTCAGCGGCTGGCCGGTCACGTGACGGATCGAAAGCGCGGCACCACCGCGGGCATCGCCATCCATCTTCGTGAGAATGACGCCTGTGATCCCGAGGCGCTTATGGAACTCATCGGCGGACTTCACGGCATCCTGGCCGGTCATCGCATCCGCAACAAAAAGGATTTCCACCGGATTCAGCAGGTCTTTCAGCGCCTGCAGTTCCGTCATCAGATCTTCGTCGATATGCAGACGGCCCGCGGTATCCACCAGAAGTACATCGCGGCCGGCATTCACGGTCTCACGGCGCGCCGAACGGGCCAGATCAACGGGCAGCGTTTCTTCCGGCGTGCCTTCGTAGATCGGAATCTGCTGATCCTTCGCAATAATCGAAAGCTGTTTGCGGGCGGCCGGACGGTAGACGTCGACAGAAACCACCTGCGGACGGTGCCCATTGCGGCTCAGCCAGCGGGCCAATTTCCCAGTGGACGTGGTCTTGCCCGAACCCTGCAGACCAACGATCATGAACACGCTGGGCGGATCATTCGCAAAACGCAGCTTCGATTCATGACTGCCCAGAACCTTGATCAGCTCTTCGTGAATGAAGCCGATGATCTGCTGCGAGGGAGTGAGCGAGTTCAGAACCTCTGCCCCCATCGCCTTCTGCTTCACCCCGTCAATCAACTGCTTGACGACTTTGAAGTTGACATCCGCCTCAAGCAGCGCCACGCGGACTTCGCGCAGAGCAGCATCCATGTTCTCCGCGGTGAGTCGGCCTTCGCCGCGCAGATTCTTGAAGACGCGCTGCAGTTTGTCGGAAAGATTATCGAACATGATTCAGGAAGCAGATGCCGCGGAGCTTGCGGCTGGACGCCAGGACACTCTCTCGGATTTAACCATTGTACATGGTGGCGCAAGGGCGGGACATTCAGAAATGTAGGCCCGCATGCCGCTAACTTCAGTACCATGTCTCCTAAATCGACGAGCAACATGCACCATGGGCAGCTTCGGATATATACTGACTTGATGATGGTGCAGTCCTATGACTACATGGACGAAATTCTTGCCCGCAAAACGGCGCAGCCGGCGGCGGAGACATTTCTATCCAAGCACCTCACTCCGCTTTGGCACAAATTGAAGCTGCAACTTGACGCCGATATCAAAGTTTGGAACCTGAAGTGTGAACGCTACGATATTCCAAATTCCAAGGTATTTTTCTACGGAAATCCAGCACCGGTTGTAGTAGAGAATGCCCCGGCTGACCGTAAGAAATCCTGGTCCTCGCCACTGGCGGAGCTGGAATTCTCTTCCGTATACGCCGAGACTTTTGCCCGCACCTTTCTAGGTCTCCCCAAGAAGCGTATTTACCTGTGGATGACGAATTCAGAGAATCCCCGCATTCTGTTCAACTACGGCACTGCCTGCAGCTACAACTCGGCCAGCGCACTGGATGTCAAACTCGCGGACGGCTCGCTGCTCCTGGGCGAGGGTCTGACTGAGGCTGAGTTCCTCGTCAAAACGGCCCGTGAATTGCTCGAACCTTTGTTCGAAGTTCGGTGAAACTTCCCGCTGGTGGGTATCATCCGACAGATCAATAGGGGTTAAGGCACTTCCATGGTAGTTCGAATCCGCTTCGGGCAAGGTCCACTTGTGACACGCAGGCGTGGCAAGAATGGCCGCCTTGCGCAGCTTTTGGCGAGTCTGCTCACTCTGTTTGCGATCAGCTTCTTCCTGCTTGCCGTGTGGCGGCTGGGAGGCGATCTCGGCTTCGCGGGAGACTTCGCATTCACCTCTGGGCTCGCTTCACACTGGCAAATTTGGATGGCTGCCACGGCGGTGACCCAATATGCCGCAATCCTGCTGAGCCGTTACTATAGGAACAACCGCGAAGCGCAGGACGGGGAAACTCCCGGCGGGCTCGCGGAAAACGAAGCCCCCGCCAACGCGTGATACTGCGATGAGTTACCGCACTCAATTCGGAAGTTTGAATCCCTCGTTCGGCTCCGGCCTGCCTCCCGGCGTGAAGTGGCTGATTTTTGCCAATGTTGGCATTTTTTTGCTGTCATTTTTCGGGTATCTTCTCAGCGGCGATGTCTTTCTCCATTCTTTTGGCCTGGTTCCCTATGACGTTCTCCACCGGGGGATGATCTGGGAACTGGTCACTTACCTGTTCCTGCACAGCCTGCAGAGCCTGATGCACATCGTGTTCAACATGCTCTCGCTTTGGATGTTCGGCACGCCCGTGGAACAAACCTGGGGTACAAAGCGCTTCCTGCAGTACTACTTCATCTGCGGCGTTGGAGCCGGAATTTGCGTAGTACTCGCCAACTCCCTTTTCGGAAATCCTTACCAGACAACCATCGGAGCCTCCGGCGCGATTTATGGACTTCTCCTCGCTTTCGGCATGCTTTTTCCCGACCAGACCGTGATGTTCAGCTTCCTGTTCCCGATCAAAGCCAAGTACATGGTCATGATCGTGGGCGCCATTGCCTTCCTGAGTTCGTTCCAGGGTGGCGGCACCGTTAGCAATCTGGCTCACCTGGGCGGTATGATCTTCGGCTTCCTCTACATGAAATCGCAGTTCAGTTCCAGACGCCGTACATTCCCCTCCAGCGCCTCCCCGCGCTTCAGCCTGAGCCGCTGGTGGAAAGATTACAAACTGCAACGCGCCAAGAAGAAGTTCCAGGTCTACCTGAAGAAGCACGGCGGCAATGACCGGCCGTTCGTGAACTAATCAGCGGATGACGTCGAGATCTTTTCCCCAGATCACTTCCCCGGAAAAATTCCGCTTCACCTCACCCACAACTTCGGCTTCCGTCTCCCCCATCGGCAGCAGGTGATACAGCACCAGCTTCTTTGGCTGCACGGCCGCGGCAACTTTGCCTACATCCGGCGCGGAAGTGTGGAAGGCGGCGTGGTACTTCTGCCAATCCGGCGTGCGCCGCCCCCAGCCCTTCTCGGAATACACCTCGTGCACCAGGATGTCAGCCCCCTTCGAAGCCGCAATCAGTTCGGGACTGTACGTGGTATCACCGCTGATGACGATGACTTTGTCCTTCGCCTCAAAGCGGTAGCCGAAAGCGCCGGGGAAGTCGCCGTGCGGTACCCGGAAAGCGATCACACGCACGTTTTCATCTTTATAAATTTCACCCGGCTTGACGTCATGCGCGTGAACCTGAAAGCCTTCCGGCGTCACGGGCTGCATTCCATGCAACCGGACTTTCAAATCGACCGTCCACGCTTGAAGGATGTGCTCCGTCATGGTGCGCAGTCCCTGGGGTCCCCATGCTTCCAAGGGCAGTTTCCGGTCCAAGTTTGGCGGCGTCAAAATCAGGTCTGGATAGCCCGCAGTGTGATCAGAATGCAGATGAGTGACAAAAAGCCGCGTCATTTGCGCCGTGGAGAAACCCGCCTGGGCTGCGCGGTGAACCACCCCCGGCCCGCAATCCACAATGTAGAGACCCTTGCCGGACGCAACCGCAACAGAAGGCCCCATGCGGTCCGGATCTGGGTTCGGGGTGCCCGTCCCCAGCAGAACGACACGGGTATCCTGTGCCCACACACCGAGCGCCAGCAGTGCGGGAAGACACAAACGAAGCAGGAGCATCGCTCGATTTTACTCCTGTTCTCCAAAAGCGCACAGGCCGCCGTTCGCGGCGCGAAACCGGACAGGGAACACGCCATATTCACCGCGGACAGCGAGTCCGTTGTGCGCCAGTTCTCGAAAAGCCTCTATCATCTAAAGTAAGGACGCATCGAAATGAAACTCAGGCTACTCTCCGCCCTCGCCGTACTCGGCACCTTCACCGCCGCCGCTGTTGTGATGACCGCGCAGGGTCCCGGCAGCCAGAGCAGTTCCACGGTCGCCAAACCAAAGAAGAAAGCCGATTCGACTCCTGAAGAAGAAACCCAGCCCGTTATCCCCTCGAAGCTCTCGAAGAAGGCCACCGCGGAATTAGAACCCGAATCCGGTGCCACCTTCAAAACGGATTCCAGCCTGGTTACGGTGGACGTGGCTGTGCTCGATAACAAGGGCAACTTCATCCCCAATATCCCCAAAGGCAACTTTCGCATTCTGGAAGACAACGTCCCGCAGAACCTTTCCACGTTTTCTATGGGCCAGGCACCCATGACGCTCGGGCTGGTCGTGGAGTTCTCGAACGCCTTTCAGCGCATGTACGGCTCCGGCTGGTATCAAACTCTGTCCACGGCCTACGGCTTCCTCGAAACGCTGAAGAAGGACGATTACTGCGCCATCATCGCCTACGACATGCGTCCGGAAATCCTCACGGACTTCACCAATGACCGCTCGAAATGGCAGGAAGCGATGCAGCGTCTGCGCATCCCGGCATTCTCGGAAGCGAACCTCTACGACACGCTGATTGACACCACGGACCGCATGCAGAAGATCGAAGGCCGCAAGGCCGTGCTCGTCCTGACCAGCGGCATCGATACCTTCTCCAAGGTCACCTATGACAAGACCCGCAAGCAGTTGCAGGAAAACGGGGTGCCTGTTTACGTCATCGGGCTGCTGCAAACCGCGCGCGAACTGGCGGACGCCCGTGGCGGCATGGGCTCCATCCAGCGCCTGGATTTCCTGCAGGCCGACAACGCCATGAAGACCTTCGCCAAAGAGACCGGCGGACAGGCCTACTTCCCCCGCTTTCAAGGGGAATTGCCCAATATCTTTGCGTCGATCCAACAGTCCCTGCGCAACCAGTACACCCTTGGCTACTCCCCCAGCAACACGGCCCGGGACGGCAAATTCCGCAAGCTCAAAGTCGAACTGGTGAACCCCGCCACCGGGGAACCGCTGCCCATCAAGGATGAGAAGGGCAAGCTGATCAAGTATCAGATCCTCGCGAAAGCCGGCTACACCGCGCCGCGCGCTGTCGAATAGAGCACCTTCTCCAGAAACACCGCGCAAAACGGAGCGCGGCGCGGACTGTCTCTAGCCTTGGGGAAGGTGCGCGCCACACCCTTTGCGCTCAAAAGTCAAGAACTGCATCCTCCCGTGTATCAACGGGATGCGGAGTATTTGACAGAAACATTTCGGCTCTGTTAACTTTGCCGGGTTCCCATTCCATGAAGAAATCACCGCTGCAATCCATCTCTGTTCTCCTCGCTGACGACAACATCCACGGCATCACCGCGCGCAGGGTTATCCTGCAAGAAGCGGGCTGTGAAGTTGAAACAGCCCTGAGCGGTGAGGAAGCTTGGGAAATCTATCAGAAGAAGCACTTCGACATCGTCATCACGGACTACAAGATGACCGGCATGGATGGCCTGGATCTGATCGCTCTGATTCGAGCCTCCGAAGCTCCCGCCCGGACGATCCTGGTATCCGGCTTTGTGGGTCCTCTGGGAATGACGGAAGATTCCACGGGTGCCGACGAAGTGATCTGCAAGAGCGACAAGGAAGTGCCGCAGCTGCTTCGGGCCGTGAAGCGGCTCTCCTCGAAGCCCGTTCGCCGCGGACCCGGTTCGCAAAAAGCAAAATCCGCAGCGGCCACCGCAAGAGCGGTCTAGTGAAGCGGACTTTCGCCCTCGCCCTGCTTGCAGCCAGCCTGATTGCCGCCAGCCCCGCAAAACTCAGCAAGAACGCGGCCAGGAAACCGGTGGTGGCCAAGCCGGCCTCCAGTGAACTTGCCGCAGCCAACCGCTGGCTGAAACAACTGACCCCGCGCGAACGCATCGCACAGTTGTTCATGATCCCCTTCTACGGGCATCCCATGAACACAAACACCAAGGAATACCGCAAGTTCGTGCATCTGGTCAGCCAGGAACACGTCGGCGGCCTGATCCTGGTCAACGTAACCAATGGACGTCTGATCGCCAAAGCCGATCCGCTTCAAGTTGCCAGCTTCCTCAACCGCATGCAAAAGCTGGCGAAGGTGCCTCTCGTGGTGGGCGGCGACTTCGAACGCGGCGCCGCCATGCGCCTTGACCCGACGCCCCTCTTCCCGCATGCCATGGCCTTCACGGCCGGGCGCGACCCCAACGCGGCGCGCATTGAGGGAGAAATCACCGCACGGGAAACCCGCGCCGTCGGCATGCACTGGATCTTCTTCCCCGTCGCTGACGTCAACAACAACCCGGATAATCCGGTCATCAACATCCGCTCTTTCGGCGAAAACCCGCAGGACGTCGCGGCTTTCTCCACTGCTTTCATCGAAGGTGCGCACTCCGTAAAAGGTTCGCCCGTGCTCACCACGGCCAAGCACTTCCCGGGCCATGGCGACACAGCGACCGACAGCCACATCAATATGGCGGCCATCTCCGGCGACCGCGCCCGCCTGGATCAAGTCGAGCTTGTGCCCTTCCGCGCCGCCATCAAAGCTGGTGTGGATTCCATCATGACCGCGCATCTTTCCGTGCCCGGCCTGGAAGCGCCAGACGTTCCGGCCACGCTATCCCCCAAGATTCTGACCGGCCTGCTGCGTGAAGAACTCGATTTCAAAGGCCTCATCATCACAGATGCTCTCGAAATGGGCGGCATCGCGAAGGGCTTCTCGA
This sequence comes from uncultured Acidobacteriia bacterium, assembly GCA_903923395.1. GTDB lineage: Bacteria > Acidobacteriota > Terriglobia > Bryobacterales > Bryobacteraceae > BOG-234. Next base: position 3,572 of record CAIXXM010000027.1, on the reverse strand, counting down.
ATTCAGAAGCCTGCATCCGCGCTCTCGAAGCCGGCGCCGACGTTCTCCTCATGCCTCCAGATCCGGAAGCCGCCATCAACGCGCTGGTTGCTGCCGTGAAGTCCGGGCGGATCACTCAGAAGCGGGTGGATGACAGCGTCCGGCGCATTCTGCTCGCGAAAGCACATCTCGGACTCGACAAGAAGCGGGTGGTAGATGTCGACGAAGTCAACACCGTGGTCAACGCGCCGGAATCCATCGCCGCGGCGCAGCTGATTGCGGATCACTCCGTAACGCTGCTTAAGAACGAAGGCAATTTTTTCCCCTTGCGCCAACCGCGTGACACCGCTTTTGTGATTCTGGGCGAAGGCCGCGCGGGAGTGGAAGGCATGGCCTTCACGCAAGAGGTCCGCAAGCGGTTCCCCGGCGCAAACATCATCGCGCTCGATGGCGCTTCGAGCGAAGCCGACCTGCAACTTGCGCTGACCCGCGCCCTGGCAGCCAAACAAACCGTGGTGGCAGCCTTTGCCTCCGTGGCCTCTTATCGCGGCAACCTGTCGCTCGGCGGTGGATTTCCGCAATTCCTGAACAACCTGCTTGCGGGTAAGAAGCCAGTTGCACTGCTGTCGCTCGGCAACCCGTACCTCTGGCGTTCCTTCCCGGAAGCTTCCGCCTACCTGACGACCTACAGCGTGGTGCCAACCAGTGAAATCTCCGCCGTGAAGGCGCTTTGGGGAGAAATCCCCACCAGCGGCAAACTTCCCGTCTCTATTCCCGGCCTGGCCAAATACGGAGACGGAATCGTTTTGCCCGCTGCAGCGTCTTCTAAGCAGTGATCCGGCTGGCTGCTCTCTTTCTCCTTACGTTTCAAGCCTTCGGGCAGACAACTGTTCCGTTTCCGGACTCCCCTTACGAGAGGGCGATCAACGGCGTGCTCGAAGGTATCTACGGCGTGGATAACAGCCGGGTAAACTCTTCGCTCGCTGAGATGGACCGTTTGCGGCAGGGGTATCCGCCAGCCCTGGTGTACCGGGAACTGCTCGCCTCATGGCGCGCCGCCGATGACCCTGGCAACGACACGCTGCTCAGCGCATTCGACACCGCTTCATCCAACGCCATCGCCGCCGCCGAAGCCTGGACTGCGCGCGAACCAAACTCCGCCGAAGCCTGGCGCTATCTGGCCAGTGCCTACGGACAGAAGGCACAGTTCGCGGTTTCGGTGCGTCCGAACTGGGCGATTGCCGCCAATTATGGCCTCAAGGGTCACCAGGCGATCGCGAAATCGAAAGAACTGGACGACAAGAACCCCGATATCTGGGTCGGGCTGGGAGCTTATGATTACTTCCGCGCCAATCTGCCCGCTGCGTTGAAAGTCTTTTCCTGGATGTTTGTTGGCCTGGGCAACCGGGACCGAGGCCTGCAGGAAATCCAATTCACCATGGATAATGGCTGGCATTCGCGTACGGAAGCCGCCATCGTCCTCGCCGGTGCTTACTACTCTGAAGGCCGCTACACCGACTTCAGCAACCTGATGCGCCAAAAGGTCACCGGGCCCTATCCGCAACTGGCATCGCAAGCCGGCTGGGAGATCGGCGGTTGCCTCTGCACAGGCAAATTCAACCAGGCCAGAAACGTGATCCAAACAACCCGCGCCACACAGGCTTGGACAAACTTCCAACTGGGACGCGTCGCCTTTGCGGAAGGCAAAGTCAAAGATGCGGAAGCCTTCTTCACCAAAACTCTCGCGGCACCGGACCGGACCATCTCCCTGACCACCTGGGCATACAGCGGGCTGGAGCGCTCCCGCAAAGCGCAGGGCAAAGCGGTCGAACCCTGGCGCCAGGCAACGCAGGTTTCAAAATCTGCCCTCGCCCTGGCAAACCGCTATTTCAGCGACACCACGGACTGCCCCAAAGCCAAACAGTAAAAATTCCGAGAAGATCTTCCGCTTTTTCCCACTCAGTGGAACAGGAAGCAGAGATGACCCGGAAATCAGCACTCATCACAGGAATCACAGGACAGGACGGCAGCTACCTCGCGGAACTGCTGCTCGCCAAAGGCTACAACGTTCACGGACTGATCCGCCGGTCGTCGCAATTCACCACCGGCCGCATTGAACACCTCTACTCCGATCCACTTGACGATCCCGACACCAGGCTGCGGCTTCACTTTGGGGATCTCTCCGACGGCACCGGGCTTCGCCGCGTACTCGAATCCGCGCAACCCGATGAGATCTATAACCTCGGTGCCCAGAGCCACGTCAAGGTGAGCTTCTCGCAACCCGAATACACTGCGGACACCGTAGCCGTTGGAACACTGCGGCTGCTCGAAGCCGTGCGCGACCATTGCCAGCTCACCGGGCGTGAAATCCGCATCTATCAGGCAGGCAGTTCGGAGATGTTCGGTGCCGCGAAGCCCGCCCAAAGTGAGGCGACACCGTTCCACCCCCGCAGTCCATACGCCGTCAGCAAGGTAGCCGCGCACTGGTATGGAGTGAACTACCGCGAAGCCTACAACCTCTTCGTCTCGAACGGGATTCTCTTCAATCATGAATCGCCGCGCCGGGGCGAGACCTTCGTCACACGCAAGATCACCCGCGCTTTGACCAGAATCAAGTTCGGACTCCAGGAAACCCTCTTCCTCGGCAACCTCGATGCCCTCCGCGACTGGGGCTTCGCGGGCGATTACGTTGAGGCCATGTGGATGATGTTGCAGCACGATGTCCCGGATGATTTCGTGATCGCCACCGGCCAAGCCCACTCCGTCCGGGATTTTCTCGATATTGCAGGTGAAATTCTGGATATGGACTGGCAGCGCTGCGTCAAGGTCGATCCACGTTACTTCCGGCCCGCCGAAGTCGATCACCTGCAGGGCAACGCCTCCAAAGCAACGCAAACGCTCGGCTGGACCCCCACCCACAACTTCCGCGACCTGGTCCGGATGATGCTGGAACATGACCTCGAACTGGCCCGGAATGAGCGGACTCTGCGCGCCGCTGGCCAGAGGCACTTGCATCTGGCGGAAGTCGCGTAGTATCTTCCTCTAGAATTTGAGAATGCACTCCGGCTCAAAAATCTTCGTTGCAGGCCACCGCGGCCTGGCGGGATCTTCCATCACCCGCGCCCTGCTTGGTGCCGGTTTCAACAACCTGCTCCTGCGCACCAGAGCGGAGTTGGATCTCACCGACCGAAAGGCCGTTCAGTCATTCTTTGCGGCAGAACAACCGGAGTATGTCTTCCTGGCCGCGGCCAAAGTGGGCGGCATCATGGCGAACAAGAGTGCCCCCGGTGATTTCATCCGTGAGAACCTGCTCATCCAGACCCACGTGATTGACGCAGCCGCAAACCACGGGGTCAAGAAACTGCTCTTCCTCGGCTCTTCGTGCATTTACCCGAAATTCGCACCCCAACCGATCACTGAAGATGCCCTTCTCACCGGATTGCTGGAGCCCACCAATGATGCCTATGCCATCGCCAAAATTGCGGGCATCCTGATGTGCCAAGCCTACCGGAGGCAGTATGGATTCCAGGCCATTGCCGCACAGCCGACCAACCTTTATGGCCAGAACAGAACACCTGCAATGACGGCGACGC
>CAIXXM010000026.1 GCA_903923395.1 uncultured Acidobacteriia bacterium | reverse complement strand
CCCAGTCCACGCCACAACTCATAATTGCCGCCGCGCAGCTTCCTCGCGGAGTTCCAGGTGGGCAGACCGGGATGCACTGGCACGACGGCTCCGCTCTCATACTGGAACCGCTGATCGCCTGGCCGACATCCAGCACCGGAGGTGAGCCACTAATCCGCGGCCAACTCTGGGACGCCGCTCTCATCCACGACACGTTCGCCGGCGATACGACCACCACCTTTGACTCCCATAACTGGATCGCAATAACCGACACGGACAGTTCCGACCGCGCGACCCTGTTCGTCGTGGCCCCATAAAGCCATGTCCGCAGTGGTCATCCAGAACGCGATCACGGTTCCCGCCGGATCGCTGGTGCAGTATTCCGCCACGATCGGATCACTGACGAAGATCAGTGGTCCACAACACAGCAGCCTCGCCCGATTCCTGGGAAGAACCGCAAACGGCGCGGCGGGAGGAGTGCCAGTCGCCGGATTCCAGCGTTTGGTCCTCTTCGCTCAGGTGGCATCGTTCCTGCCGACTTATGCTGAGCTTCGGTACAGCCCGGCATCGATCCCCGTCGTACCAGCCGGGCCCACGACACAATATTCCGCGACAATCGGCAGCCTGACGAAAATCAGCGGAATGCAACACACTGCGCTCGGTAGCTTCCCACGGGGAATCCGCTACACCCTCGCACCAGTCCTGCTGGGCCGCTTCGTCCATCCCCTCAACGGTACCTGGCTGCTATCGACGCCGGGAGCCATCCCCGCAATCCAGCTTCCCGCCGGGATGATCGTCTCGGTCAGTTGCTGAGTTTCTACTCTACGTCGGTCTTCGTGATCGGATCGCCTTCTTTCACGGTTAACTTCAAGCCGGACAAATCGACGCCGCGTGCGTGTTCAAGGCGGAAGCCTTTTTGCGCCGTGATTTCGCAATTTTCAAATTTGATATCACGGATCGGGCTATCGGCGAGGCCATGGATAATTCCCACAGAACCGACATCGCCGGTAACGTTGATTATCCTCACATTCCGGACAATCGGCAGCACCTTAGCCGGCGGGGCGATGGGCGGAACCATGCGCCACTCCAGATTGAACTCAAAGGCCTGGCGCGTCTCGTGGAGTTTCATATCCCGATAGGTGATGTTCTCCACAACGCCACTGCGGCTCGGCTGCGTCTTGAAGCGGATTGGTGCCCAGTTGCCGGAATCGGAAATGCAGTTGCGAACCTCAACATTCCGGATGCCACCCGAGGTTTCACTGCCCATCGCGACTCCGCCGTGACCATAAGCGAAGTGGGAATTCTCGATGAGGATATCTTCCGCAGGCCGGTTGACCCGGAGGCCATCGGCGTCTTTGCCAGACTTGATCGAAATGCAATCGTCGTTCACGTCGATGTAAACGTTGTTGATCCTCACCTTCTTCGACGAATCGACATCGATGCCGTCGGAACTGGGGATATTGTGCTCCGCGGTGATGCGGAGGTTTTCGGCAACGACATCTTCGCTGTAGAGCAGGAAGAAGCACCAGACGGCGGGGTTGCGGAGGTTCAGTCCAGCGACGCGGACTTTTTTCGAGTTCTGAATTCCAATCAGGCGCGGGCGTCCGCGGCGGGCACCACCGGGCGGCGGCACAACCGCAAGAGCACCAACAGTCGCTGGTGGCCGCGGGCCGCGCGGTGGGCTGTTTTTCTGCCATTCGTCGCCGGAGCCATCGATCGTTCCTTCGCCGGAGATTTCAAGATTGCTCAAGCCTTCGGCATTCACGAAAGCGGAAGTCCACTTCTCTTCGGTGCCCTCCCAGCGGGTATCGATCATGGGATAGTCATCGATCTTCGTTGTGCCTTTGAGAACACCGTCTTTCTCTACCAGCAGGTTGGTGCCTTGACGCAGGAAAATGGCCCCGCTTAGAAAGATTCCCTTCGGGACCACGACCACGCCGCCACCCGATTGCGCGCACTTTTCGATGGTGGACTGGATGGCCTTGGTACTGACCGTGGTACCGTCCGCAACTGCGCCGAAATCTGTGATGACGAAGCGCTTCTGCGAACGGTCGCCGTTTTGGGCCAGCGCGGACAAAGCGAGCACAAAGAGAGACAGCATCAGAACTGGTTTCATTTAATTCCCTCGGGGTGGAACGTTGGAACGGCCCGGACTCGCCGGGACATCGAATTGGTCGGGCGAATCGGGGTGGGCGGGGTCGAACCCTGGGTAGTCTTTCACCAGAAAGCGGGCGAAATCCAAATGATTGGCGCGCACGCCCTCAACGATGCACTTCGCCAGTTCGTAGGCTCCATAGGCGCTGTGATGGGTCGCGTCTCTACCGCCCGAGAAGGCCACCCACGACTTCTCTGGACCCAGCGCTTCATAAAACGCGATGCTCATTTTCTCCAGGTCGATGAGCGGAACGTTCTGCTCGCGGGCCGTCTGGCGGACGGACTCAGGGAAGTCGCCCAGGGAGTTGCGGACCTTCAAGCCGTCGAAGTTGTGACGCTGCATGGGCGTTACCAGGATCGGCGTGGCGCCGCGACGTTTGGCTTCGGCGATGAAGACCTCTAAGTAGGCTTTATGGGTCGAGAAAGGCTCCACATAAGTCTGAGGCCAGTTCTGTTTCATATCGTTGTGGCCGAACTCGATAAAGATGTAATCGCCTTTCTTCATCTGACTCAGCACCTTGTCGAGGCGGAGGCCGGTAACGAAAGACTTCAGCGTCTCGCCGGATTCGGCGTGGTTGGCAATGGCGACTCCTGGGCCAAAGAAGCGGGTGAACATCTGCCCCCAACTGGTAGTTGGCTCGCGGGGCTGATCGGTAACTGTGGAATCGCCAGCCAGAAACACAGTGGGGATGGAGGGTGTCGATTCAATGTCCAGCGCTGTAAGGCACGGCCGGGTGTTACTGAATTCGAGCGTGAGCTTGTCGTCCCAGTGGAGAACCCCTTGTTCCCGATCGTTCAGGCGAACCTGATCACCGCCGGGTGCGTTGGCCGGTGGAGGCGGGATCTTGAAATTGCGGACGTTGACGTCAAAAGTGACATCGAGCCGCTGGCCGGCGCCGGTCACAGCGCGTTCGATCATAAGGCGTCGGGACTCGGCTTTGATGGTGGTGACGCAGGCCGCGGCATCGCCAAGGTGAGCGGTAACACGGTAATTGCCTTCGGGGACGGCTGCGGAGAAGAAAAACGGCTTGTCCGAACTAACGCCCCAATCAGTAGGAGTGGGCTTGGTTCCCAGGTCGAAGCCATGGCCCGTCTCTTTCGAGTAGACGCCGGTGGCTGCGGGCGCAGAGCGGAAATCAAAATGGAAGCGAGTGGGTTGATCCGCCCCCGCAGCCAGAAGGGGTACGCACAGCAATACAAGTCTACGAAGCATGGGTTACATCTCCTTGCGGGCGATGGCGTCGCCCTGGAAATTAGCAAGGCCGGCGCAATGGAAGGCGCTCACCGCTTTCGCATTCATCATGACGAGCAATGGGATGCCAGTTACTTTCGGCGCTTTGCAGTTCTCCAGGCCAATGTGGGTAACGGAATCGAGCACGAAAGCCGGGCGCTTGTCTTCTTTCGTGAAACTAACATCCACGTCGTTTAGTTCGATGCCGCTGGCGTGCCGGATAAAGAAACCCGAGGCGGGCAGAATGCCGAACATGGACGGCTCGGGATACTCCTTTTCGCGCTCTGGAGTCTCATAAGGTTGGCGAGGCGGCACGCCGCCGGTGGCACGGAAAAAGAAGGAGTTCACCAGGTCGGCAGGTTGTTTGGCTGTGTCCTCAAGCGAGAGTCCGCCACGGTATTGAAGACGAATATGACTGAGCTTCACGTCTTCCACATCGTGGCTGGGGATGCCACTGATGATGGAGGCATAGCGCGGGTCAGCATCATATGCTGTGACGTTGTCGATGATGACGCGCCGGATTGCGCCGATGGGCGTGCCTTCCGGGGCGCGCATACGAGCGCCGAGACGGATAAAAATAGGCGCGTTCGAGACATGCCGCATAGTGATGTTGGAAATGGCTATATCTTCGATGTGAGAACCGTCAACGCTTTCAAGCGCAAGACCGCGGGCGGTGTCGAAGACGACATTCGAGATGACGAAGTTGCGGAAGTCGCCCTCCGATTCGGTGCCGATCTTGATGCGGCCTGTGGGACCATCGCGGTCCGGAGCTCTCTGGACCGTGCGCTTATAGGTTGCATCGAGAAGTGATCCAATTTCGAAACCGCTGACCAGGCAGTTGGTGATGGTAACGTTTTCGCTCACGCGTGCGGCACCCAGCGCATGAGTGCCCTTGAACGTGATGGCATCGTCATTGGGCGAATTGATGCTGCAGTTGGAGATTCGCACGTTGCGGCAGGAATCGATGTCCATACCGTCCCGGTTGGTATCGATCATGATGTGATCAATCGTAAGGTTATCCACCCCCGTGGCGAGGATGGCGAAGTGGCCGCCCTTGAGAATGGAAAAATCGCGAAGAGTGACATTGCGGCAGAGCTTGAGGGCGATGGTCTTGTCGGCCCCGGCACCACGCTCGCGCACCAGGGCCGTGCCAGAGATGCGACCGCCGCCGGTGATCGCGATGTTCTCCAGGTTCTCGCCCCAGATCAAGCTGTTGTGGAAGTGGCTATGGCCGAAGTCTTGGAATTTGTCGGATGCGTTGGGCTCCGCGGCGTCATAGGCTGAAGCGTCGGAACTGGCTTCCAGGACTGCGCCAGGCTGCAGGTGGAGAGTGATATTGCTGCGTAACTGGATGGAGCCGGTGACCCAAGTCCCCGGCGGGACTTCAACAGTCCCTCCACCTGCTGCGGCCACAGTTTCAATCGCTTTATTGATGGCATCGCGATTTTGTGTCTTGCCATCGGGCTTCGCGCCGAAAGTCGAAATATCGGCAACAGCTCCAAAGAGTGCTATCGGGCCAGCCAGCGAGAAAGCGATCAGAGCGACGATGGATTTCATTGAACCTCTAGAGAGACGACGGAGCGCAACGCACCCATCGTATCCGATAACAGCAAATTTACCCTGCGGCCAAAGCCTATTTATCAGCGGGGCCAGCCAGATGTTGCGGGAGAACATCCGCCACGCCGTCGCTCAATGGCACCGAGTTACTAACTACCTTGACCTGCGCGGGCTTCAAGCCGGAGCGACTTGCGGTCAAAGTGATAGTCCCGGCAGATAAGGTGGAGCGCACGAAGACACGATTGATCCCCAATTCCGTATTCAGGTACAGATTGTTTGTGGAATCGGTCTTGCCGCTGTTATACCCGCCGCGCCAGACGCCGGGGCCTTCGAGGGCGAAATCCACACGACTATCGTCGGTGGGGCAGCGCCGACCTTTGGCGTCCAGGACTTCGACATCGAACATTGCAATATCGGCCCCGTCGGCCCGCAGACCGAGCGGCGCCACGATGGGCGTGAGTCGGATTTGTGCAGGGGCTCCTGCCGTGGTCAGTTCCTGCTGCGCCACAATCTTGCCACCGTTCTTGCCGATTGCCTTCAGGCTACCGGGCGCGAATTCGATATCGGGAAACGCAAACAGCATGCCGCTCACCGGCTGCGAATTGATCCCAGCAGACTTGCCGTTCACGACTAACTCCACTGACTGCGTATTGGCGATGACGTAGATCGTCTTTACGGTTTTCTTCTCCGCAGGATAGCTCCAGTGCCCGACGATATGGACATCGGGCTCCGGGTTCTGCATCACGCGGTGCGCATAGTAAGCCTCTTTTGGCAGTCGAACCGCATCCACTTTGCCGCTGACGCGAGCGACCTCGCTCGAATCCTGGCGGCCATCGGCGTCCTCGTCGGTGAAATAAATGGAGGCATAACCAGACCACTTCGAATGCGCGGGGTCAGCATTCGAGATCCGATTTTCCGTATAGGCCTGGTAGCGTTTCACGGCAGCCACGGCGAAGCTCTCCGACGTGTATTGCCAGGTGTCGTTCGGGCCTTTCTTGAAGCCGAAATACGGAGGGGAAAAATCGTCCCAGAACCGGCGCGCGCCCTCATCGCGGAAATCCTCGGTTTCGATTAACGGTGCCTTATCGCGCCTCGGCTCGCTATAGCCACGGAACATGGCGGTGGGACCGTTGATCTGATCGGTGCGGGGGTCTTGCCCGATCATGACACCGAAGAACTCAGCAATCGGGGTGATGGCCGTGTTCAACTCCACATTATCGTTGCCCCGTGCCCCCATCACGCGCCCACCTTCCGGGTCCCACTGCTTGCGTAGGGCAACCATCTGCTCCATATGCTCCGCCGAAACCACCGTGTTGCCAGCCTCCCAAAACAGAATGCTGGGACTGTTGCGGAAGTAGATGATGGTGTCTCGCATCACTTCGAGTCGCTGCTCCCATTGGCGACCGACAACGTCTCTTTCTTTGTCGCCGCCCGGGCACATCTGCACAATGCCGAAGCGATCGGCCGCGTCCGAATCCGCGCGCTGCGGGGCGACATGCATCCAACGCATGTAGTTGGCGTGGTTGTCGCGAATCATCCGAGCCTGGTAATCGTGCATCCAGTCTGGATACGCCCCTCCGACTGCCGCCCATTCGTTGGAGCTGCGCTGCGCGAAGCCTTTCAGGTAGACGAACTTGTCGTTGATATAAACGCCGCCGGTTCCCGCTCCGCCCTTGAATTCCGCTTTTCGAAATCCAGTGACTACTTTATTGACGTCGACGACTTTGCCATCCACGCTCAACACGGAATAGACGTCGTACAGATACGGATCGTCGGGGCTCCAGAAGCGCGCGGCTTTCAACGCGCCACTGGCGTTGAGCACCGTCTTTTCGCCATCCACCATGTCGACCGCATTGCCGGAAAGTTTGGCGCATAACCTGCCGTCGCGGTCCACCACGACGGCCGATAACTCGACTGTCGCGCGGTCGCCCGACGTATTCTTCACTTCGGCATCAACGCCGATTTCCGCGCTCTTGCCGGCGATGTTGAAGTTGGCCGCGTGCACATAGACCCCTGTGCTTTCTAGGCCGTAATAAAGCGGAAGCGTCTGGTAGATCTTCCCCGTCACATGCAGCCAGACGTGACGGCTGATGCCGCCATGATCAGGGTTGAAGTCGTTGGAGTTCCATTGGAAGGTGGTGTGGGTGGCACGCTCCTGGTAGTTGGTACGGTTATCCACTTTGACAGCAAGCAGGTTCTCATCAGAGCCGAAACGGACCGCGTCGGTAATGTCGAGGCCATACGCGGTGACGCCATTCTCATACAGCCCAATCGGTTTCCCGTTCAGAAAGATATCGCCTGCCTGCCGCATACCTTCGAACTCGAGGAAGATCCTTCGTCCGGCAAGAGGAGCGGGTAATTTGAAATGCTTGCGATACCAGGACAGACCTTTGTAGGTGCCGCGATCGCCGCCGCTGTGGGAGATGATCTGACGGAAGGAATCAATGTCGTTGAAGGAGTGCGGCGTGCTGACAGTGGCCCACTTGGAATCGTCGAAAGCGGGGGCCTCGGCGCCGGGAATATCTTCGCGCAGGAACTTCCAATTCAAATCGAAGTTCATGCGGGCACGCGGAGACGCAGGCGGCTGGTACGCCACAGTCTGCGCCGCCGCGCCGAAAGCGGTTAAACAAAGGAGGAAGAAAAGTTCGGTCCGTTTCATATCGAATTCCAGCGCGCGATTCTCAGCCCAAAGTGCGGCACCAATCGAGCAGCGTAACATGCTGGGCGGAGCATTCGATTTCACCGCTTGGGAAACCATGATCCGTTACCTTGCGGCAAAAGGGCGCGTCTTCCCTTCTAAGGAACTCGCGCAAAACGGGTCACGCCTGCGCCCTTTGCGCTTTTGAGAAATTTGCTCGCGCCGAAGGAGCGAACCGTGAAGTTCATTTTACTTGCCTGGTACCTAGTGGCTGCGGCCATTCTGAATGCCCAGACGAAGCCATTATTTTCGGAGGATTTCGAGTTGGGCCAGATCGATCCAAAGTTGTGGGACCAAAGGGTTGACGGCGTCGCAACGCTGAAAATTCAACAAGATCAAGTCGCGCACGGCAAATACGCGCTCCAAGTCCATTATCCGGAGATGGCGGCGCGCAGCTATGCATTCCTAGTTGCTCCGCAGTTGCCGGATTCGCTCAAGACACATTTTTTTGGCCGGGCTTACGTAAAGGTCGATCCAGCCACTCCCCCCAGCCACACCGTTTTGCTGTTTGCGGGGGAACCCGGCTGGCCGCTCTCGAAGTTTGATGAAATTGGCGTTTCGCGCGACACGTTTCAGCCTTCATACCAGGAAAATAAGTCCGCGCGCGGGCAAGGGCGCGGTGAGGACGTGAAACATGCGGGTCCCGTGCCTCTGGGGAAATGGTTCCTGCTGGAATGGGAGTTCAACGACAATCCCGCGACCCTAACCATCTGGGCGGACGGGCAAATTTCGCAGGTAGTGCAAGGCGATCAGAAAACCGACACCGGCACATTCCATTGGCCGAAAGGGAGCGATATAAATAAGGGGCTGATCGGCCCAAGCGGATTTTCAGAGTTCGGTTTTGGCGTTCGGGTTTGGGGCAATGTCCCGACTTCCTTCGATGTTTACTACGACGATATTGCCATCGATAGCAAACGGATCGGGCCGTTGAAGTAATATCCCGCTCTGTAGAACGAGAAGAACATGAGTCCAAATCGAGTTCACCTTATTGCTTCCTTTTTCCTGCTGACAGCGCTGCCAGCGTCGGTTCTGGCGCAGGAGGGACCTCCTGAACTAACCGGCTCCATTTCATTCCAGGTCGGTTCGAAGAGCGGTCGGGTGGAACGGTTGGCCATCACGATAGGGGATGGGGGCACGGGCCCCTACAAGGCCATCCTGTGGGGCGAGCCAACCTTGCCGACGCACGCTATCTACAGGCCGCGCGATCTGCGACCTTTCGGCCCGCAGAATCCTCTTCCAATCGTGGCGTTTGGAAATGGCGGATGCCGGAATACGTCTGGCGAGTTTCGGAATCTGCTGTCTGAAATCGCTTCGCAGGGTTTCCTGGTGGTCGCGATCGGACCAGCGGGGAATGCGGTTGTGATGGGATCGGAAGAGCGTACCAATATGACTGCGTCGTCGCAATTGCTCGATGGCGTTACATGGGCGATCGCGGAAAATTCGCGTCAAGGCAGCATTTACTATCAGAAACTCGCGGTCACAAAAGTAGCGGTTTCGGGTCAATCGTGTGGTGCCCAGCAGGCACTTGAGGTATCGGGTGATCCACGGGTCACGACGACCGTGGCCTTGAGCCAAGGGCTGAACATGGGGCAGCCAAATGTGGCACAGCAGGCCGCGGGTACCCCGGGTCGAGCAGCAGTCGCACGCGGACCCTCCGTAGACCAGCGATATGCCCCGTTCGCTCCGGTCCTGGTTCGCGCTCCCGATGATGCCGGAGCAGCAGGCCGCGGACCGGGCCGCGGAACCGCGGTCGAACTTCTGACGAAAATCCATGCGCCGATCCTTTTCATCACCGGCGGCGACAAGGATTCGGGACACCGCAGCGCGACGCAGAACTTCGCGGCAATCGATCAGGTGCCTGCGGTGCATGCCTGGCAGGAGGTGGGACACTATCCGGCAACTTATCGCGAGCCAAACGGAGGCGCGTTTGCCAAAGCCGTCGGTTCATGGTTGAAGTGGCAGTTGAAAGGCGAGAAGAGCGCCAGTGCAATGTTCGTCGGACCCAATTGCGGCCTATGCACCGATACAAGTTGGAAGCTGGAACGCAAGAACGTAGATCAGTAGCTCCGCGTAAGGGACGTGGATTTCAGGCGAGCCCGTTTTGGTAACTTTCCAGATGACCCGCGTCGTCCTGATTTCGTATGATCTGAAGAGCCCGTCCCAGGAGAACATGCGTTTGCGCGCACTTTCAGCACTACTTCTTACCCCGCTCGTGTGTTTCGCCGCTCCTCCCGCTTCGTCTTTTGAAACGAGACTCAAGCCGTTTCTCGCGAAGAATTGTTACGGCTGTCACTCCGAGAAGCTCAAGACCGCCGACGTCAACCTGGAGCACTACCAAAAAGACGCCGACGTCCTCGCCGACGCCGCCACATGGGACAAAGTGGTTGAGGTGCTGAAGACCAACCAGATGCCGCCGAAGGGAATGCCTAAACCTCCGGAAGCTGAGGTAAAGGCGGCGGTGGCTTGGGTGGAAAACACCTTTGAACGGGCCGAACTAGCCGCGCCGCCGAATCCCGGTCGGGTCACAGCGCGCCGCCTGAACCGTACCGAATACAACAACACCGTCCGGGACCTGCTTGGCGTAACGCTGCGCCCGGCTGACGACTTCCCAGAAGACGATTCCGGCTATGGTTTCGATAACATTGGCGACGTTCTATCCCTATCGCCCGTCCTGATGGAGAAATACCTCTCAGCCGCCGAAAAGATCAGCCGCGCGGCCCTCTATGGCCCGGATGAAGTGAAACCGGCTGGTGAACGTTTCCAACCTCCAGGACGCCGCGGCGTTTCCCCGAAATCCGCCACCGATTACGACGAGACCGGCCTGAGCCTGGGCAGCGCGCTGCACGTGAACTATCGTTTCCCTGCCGATGGGGAGTACGTTTTCCGTGCGACCTGCGACGGTCGGCGCCCCGGCACGGGCGGAGCCAATCTAGCGTTTTGGCTGGATGGCAAGCTGGTGGGCGTAAAGCATATTGAGGAGAACGATCTCGAAGGGCAAACCCGCGAAGTTCGCATTCCTGTGACCACTGGGACCCATTTGGTTTCCGCTACCTTCTACAAGGTCTTCGAAGGACTTCCCAAGAGTTTCGGCGGTCTCAATCCGGTGGATGCGCCTGAAACCGGGCCGGGCCGCGGGGCCCGAGGCGGTGCGATCCCGCCTGCGCCACAGCCACCTCCCAACCTGACTCCCGAAGAACTCGCGCAGTTCCGGGCCCGGCAACAGGCTCGGCTGCAAGCAGCCGGTCCGCAACGTGGGCCCGGTGGGGCCATTCAGCCTCCCGCCGGAAGAGTTGATTTCCTGTTTGTGTGGGGCCCATTCAACCAGCCCAAAGGTCCGTCGCCTGAAAGCGTTAAGAAAATCTTCAGTTGTGGAAGTGCGGCTTCAAATCTCACGCCGGACTGCCGTCGAAAGATACTTACAGATCTGGCAACGCGTGCCTACCGCCGGCCTGCCACCGTGGCAGAGGTGGAGAAACTCACCCGTCTTGCCGACGCTGCCCAGGCGCGGGGCAATTCAGCCAAAGACAGCCTGGCGCTTTCCATGCAGGCCATTTTAATCAGCCCAAACTTCCTCTTCAGAATCGAACGCCAACCTGCGACAGCATCCGTTGCCAGTTATCGCATCGGTCAGTACGAACTGGCCTCCCGCCTCTCCTACTTCCTCTGGGCCAGCACGCCCGATGACGAGTTGATGCGATGCGCGGCGCGGCAGACACTGCATGATCCGGCCGTACTTTCCCAGCAGGTGAAGCGCATGTTGAAAGACCCGAAGGCGCACGCGCTCGTCGAAAACTTTGGCGGGCAGTGGCTGGAAACTCGTGGGCTCGAATCCGTGAAACCCGAGGCCCGCAAATTCGGCGAGTTCGACGAACATCTCCGCCTTCTCATGCGCCGGGAAACAGAGATGTTTCTCGAAAGCGTGATGAGCGAGGACCGCAGCTTGATCGATATTCTGAATGGCAAATACAGCTTTCTGAATCAACGCCTGGCACAGTTTTATGGCATCCCCGGCGTCAAAGGCGAAGAGTTCCGCAAAGTTGACCTGACAGGAACACCGCGTGGCGGCGTCTGGACGCAGGGCAGCGTTTTGACCGTCTCTTCTTACGCCACGCGCACCTCGCCTGTCTTGCGCGGGAAGTGGATCCTCGATAACATTCTGAATACCCCGCCGCCCCCGCCGCCACCCAACGTGCCGACCCTGGACGATTCCAAAGTGGGCCAGTCCGTCTCCCTGCGCCAACAACTCGAAGCGCACCGTAAAGACGCCGTCTGCGCTTCCTGCCATTCCCGCATGGACCCACTCGGATTAGGGCTCGAAAACTTCGATGCCATCGGAGCGTGGAGAGCCAAAGACGGTCAGGTCGCCATCGACGCGTCCGGCACACTCCCTGATGGTCGCTCGTTCAGCGGTCCCGATGGCCTCCGAGACGTACTCACAATGCAGAAGGATCAATTCGCCGAATGTGTCGTCGACAAGATGCTGACGTACGCACTTGGCAGAGGCCTGGAACGTTACGACCGTCGTACTGTTCGCGAAATCGCAAAGAAGGCCTCTGTTACGAACTATAAGTTCTCCACCGTGGTTCTGGAAATCGTCAAGAGCATGCCGTTTGAAATGCGGCAGGCGGAACAAGGGAAATTATGAGAATCATCACCGGGAAGCACCTGCCACGACGAACCTTTTTACGAGGCCTCGGAGCCGCTGTCGCACTTCCCTTCTTGGATTCGATGCGCCCTGCGCTCGTAGCGGCATCCACCGTTGCTCCGCCCGTTCGCATCGCCTTTGCGTACATCCCGAACGGCGTCATCCTGAAAGATTGGAAGCCTGCCTCCGAAGGCCGCGATTACACCTTTACCCGTATTCTGAAACCGCTCGAAGCACATCGCGAGTCTTTCTCGATCCTTTCCGGGCTCGACCATAGCAACGCGAACGCCCTCGGCGACGGCGGCGGCGACCATGCTCGCGCCGGGGCTTGCTTCCTCACCGGCGTCCATCCGAAGAAGACGTCGGGCTCCGACATCCATGCCGGTATCTCGGCGGACCAGATTGCCGCGCTCGAAGTTGGCCGCCAAACCCGCTTTCCCTCCCTCGAACTTGGCTGCGACGATTCCCGAGTCGTCGGCGGCTGCGACTCGGGCTATAGCTGCGCTTACACGAACAGCATTTCCTGGCGCACCCCGACGACCCCGATGCCGCCAGAAATCAATCCGCGCGTCGTCTTTGAACGCCTCTTCGGCTCCGATGACGTCAACCTCACACCCGAAGCCCGCGCCCTTCGGGCAGCCAACCGCCGAAGCGTCCTCGACCTGGTGCGAGACGATACTGCTCAACTTACAGGCAAACTTGGAAATGCCGACCGCCGCAAGATCGACGAATACCTTACCGCTGTCCGCGAAATCGAAAAGCGGATTCAAAGCGCTGAGAAGGACTACCGCCAAGTCAATCCAGGCATCGAAAAGCCCTCAGGCATCCCAGCTACTTTCGATGAGTATCTAACCCTGATGTTCGACCTCCAGTTAGCCGCGTTCCGCACAGACCTGACGCGCGTTTCCACCGTCGTTCTGGGCCGCGAAGGCAGCCGCCGCGTCTATCCGGAAATCGGCGTGCCAGACCCGCACCATCCGCTGAGCCACCACCGCAACATGGAAGACCCGATTGAGAAACTGACCAAGATAAACACTTATCACGTGCAGATCCTGGCGAATTACATTGGCAAGTTGAAATCTACTCCGGACGGGGATGGCTCACTCCTCGACCACACTCTCTTTGCGTACGCCAGCGCAATCAGCGACGGCAATCAGCACACGCACGAAGACCTACCCGTGCTGCTTGCCGGCAAGGGCAAAGGAAGCATCCGGCCGGGTCGTCACATCGCGTTTCCGAAAGGCACGCCCATGACCAACCTTTACATGACGATGCTGGACCACGTCGGCGTGAGGCCCGAAAGCATCGGCGATAGCAATGGCAAACTGGACGGACTCTTTGTTTAAAACCGTAGCGCTTCTCTTCCTCGCCGCGTCCGCGCACGCCGCCGACGGCTTACCAAAAGTTCTGAAGCCCAACGTCACGCAGCCGGTCACGCTAACGGACAACGGAACCACCTGGACCCTCGATAACGGCCTCGTCCAAGCCACCATCAACAAGAACAACGGGAACATCCCATCACTTATCTATCATGGCGTCGCCATCGTTGGCCGCAGTAATTTCTGGGAAACAGTTCCCAGCGGCACAGTGACCCCCACCGTCACCATCGACCCAACAAAAAACAACGGAGCCCGCGCCGAAGTGGCCGTCAAAGGCGTTAACGGCCGCATGGATATCGAAGTCCGCTACACCCTGGAACGAGGTCTCAGCGGCTTCTACACTTACGCCGAATACATTCACGAAGCCACTTATCCCGCCTTTGGCTTCGGCGAAAATCGCTTCATCCTGCAGATGAATCCCACCTTCGACTGGCTCTCCGTCGACGCCGACCGCAACATGCTCATGTGCAACAACGACGACGAGCGTGACGGCGTCGTTATCCATGCCAAGGAACAGAAGATCCTGACGACCGGCATCTTCAAGAACTCCGTCGAGCACAAGTACAGCTATAACGGCGTCATGTATAAACTGCCCGCCTGGGGCTGGTCCAGCACAAAAGATCACATCGGCGTCTACTTCATGAATCCTTCGATCGAATACATCGGCGGAGGCGCCGCCAAGCTCGATCTGGTCGCTCACATGGGAGCCACTCTTCTCGATTACTGGACCTCTGGCCACTACGCTGGCGGCGCAGGCAATAACATTCCAGCGAACGAACCCTGGAAGCGCGTGGTCGGTCCCATCTTCGTATACTTCAATACTCTTGCGGACCCCAAAGACCCCACTCCCGCTGACCTTGAGAAACTAAAGGCCACCTACGGCAGCGGCATGCCTGCGGTCCCCGCTGTCTGGCGCGATAATGGCACGGCGCTCTGGCAAGATGCCGTCGCGGTCTCGAAATCCATCAAGGCGCAATGGCCATTTGCGTGGGTCAATGGCGTGGATTATCCCCACAAAGAAGCGCGTGGCACAGTCACCGGTCAATTCATCCTGAAAGATCCACAGGCTGCGTCGAAGAAATTTCCGCACCTCACCGTTGGCCTCACACACCCGGATTATCCCGGCAATGGCAGCCCCTTCCAACTTCGCGCTGGTAACGGCAAGACAGTTACTTGGCCGCATGATGGCAACTACTACCAGTTCTGGTCCGATGGGTCCGAAGATGGCAAATTCATGATTCCCAATATCCGCCCCGGCCGCTACGTTCTACACGCCTTTGCGGACGGTATTCTCGGCGAGTACGCGAAAGCCGATATCGATGTCGAAGCGGGGAAATCCGTCAACCTCGGCAAGCTCGATTGGACTCCCGTCCGTTACGGCAAGCAACTCTGGGAAATCGGCTATCCGGATCGCACCGGCGGGAAATTCTTCAAAGGTGATGGTGACAACTACTGGCTTTGGGGTTGGCCCCTGCGCTATGGCGGGCTATTCCCCAATGACATCACGTACACCATCGGCAAGAGCGATTACCGCAAAGACTGGTTTTTTGAGGAAGTCCCGCACGCACTCAATGACAATTGGAAGAATCCTGCCGCCAAAGACCCCCTCAATCAACGCTTCGGCTGGGTCAATAACCCAACAGGCACGCAGGATATGTGGCGGGAGTGGGGCCGTGGCCGTGCTACCACTTGGACGGTGAAGTTCGATGTCAAAACACCCTCGACAGGCACAGCGGTATTGCGCATCGCGCTCGCCGGAGCCGATGGCAACGGAGGCCTGGAAATTGGCGTGAACGGCCAGACTGTCGGAGCCATCCACCCCGTCGCCACAAATGCCCTCCGCTATAACACCGACACCGGGGTCTGGTATCAATACGCTCTGAAATTCGACGCGGCATTGTTGAAAGCGGGCGAAAACTCGATGACCTTTACCGTTCCCGCCGGAGACCTCACAACGGGAGTCGTGTGGGACTACCTTCGGCTCGAACTGAACGACGGCAAATCCAACTGGCCCGCGCCGCCATCGGGCGAACGCGTGCCATAAGGCGGCATGCTCTAAAGCTAAGCTGCGTAAATTGCTCTGGGAGAAGGTCTGATTTCATGCCGCGCGGGTCACTCACCCGACCACGTGGTCCGCAGGGGCTGTACTCTACCTCGGACGATCCAGATTTCTACATTCCACCTCAGACGTCGTGATCCGGAACCGTGCCTCGGCCTGCCGCAGTCGCCTTTCGTCCCAGGAAAAGCGTGATAGAGGAGCCGCTATCCCTCATGAAAAGCCTTAGCCCGCTAACCGGTAGAGAGAGAAAAATCGACACGAAAAGGCAGTTTTGCTGGAAGTAACTGAAGACAAACGGTTTGCCCACGTCTCTCGGCTGTCAAGTAAGGCCTTTTTCTTTCGCGTTGCGCTAGCGGAGCCAAATTTTTCTCTCGTTTTATCCCCTCAATTTTTCTCCTCCCTTTTGAACTCTCAATACCCCATTGCCGGCGGTGCTCCGATGCCGCAGCAGCGTTTGTATTTTTGCCCGGAGCCGCAAGGGCAGGGTGCTGTGCGGGGGATTTGGGTTTGATTTGCAGAAACCGATAGTGCGGGGGCGGCCGGAGCAGGTGTTGCCGTGGCTGCCATCGCTGGGCGGCGGATGGGGAGCGGGGCGGTGAGCATGTGGTTGAGCTCGGTAACGGACTGATCCTTCTGGATTTGGTGCTCCAGTTTCAAGCCTTGGAGCGCATTTACATAGCATTCCAGCCCCACATTTCCTTCGCCCTTGGGGATATCCAAGACCATTTCGCGGGTGTTGCGGTTCGTCTGCACCCTGCTCAGTTCCGCGAGCGCGCGCTGCAGGATTCGAAACGCTGACGTTCGGGCTCGTTCGATGGCGTTGTTCTCCTGCGAATCGAGCGGCTGGTATTCCAGGTTCGAATTGGCTTCGATTTGCGCACAGCGTTCCATGCGCCAGGACGCGGAAATGATTTCGCGGACCAACACCTCTTCAATTCGGGATTGGGGATTGAGTTGGGCGAGCAGGTCATCGGTCAGGTCTGCATAGGCCTGGCGGGATTCGGCGGGAACGGTGTCCCGGCGGCAGAAGAGACCGAGCTTGGTGGCGTTTTCGGAGGAGCGGGCTTTGCCTGCCGGAGTGAGCGGTCCGGTGGAGTGCTGGGCGTTGGCGTGATTCGCGAGGGCTTGAGCGGGTGAGGCCATATGAGGTTGGTTCCTTTCGGCTTGAAGATAGCCGAGAGAAATCGCGAGGGTTGATCCCGGTGCCAGTAAGTGATTGATTTCGTGGGGAAGAAATATTTTTCGGGCGCGTCAATGGCCATTCCCGAACCCAGACCACCGTCGTGCAGGGGATCTTCCGCATCGACAAGCGGGATTTCTTCGACGAAGCCCGCCGGACGTACCGGCGAATGCTCGAATACCAGGTCTGGTCTGACAGTTAGTCCCCGCATCCCCATTTTCATTTCAACCGAAGGAGCATCCTATGGCTGCATCAAAAGCAAAGCTCGGCTACGGGTCCAAGTTCTATATTGGTGACGCCGCGAGCCCGACAGGCTACACCGTTCTTTCAGAAATCGCGACCATCAACTTCGCCGACTACACCGTCGTCGAGATCGATGTCACGCACCTGCTCAGTCCCAACACCAGCGAAGAATCGATCCCCGGTCTATTGAAGCCCGGCACTATCGAACTGACCGGAAACTACACGGGCGATGCGTCGCAGCAGAACATCGACGTTCTGGCCGTCGCGCTTACCGTCTTCCCCTGGAAGATCACCGCGCCAGCCTCCGGCGCGACTGTGCTCACGATTACCGGGTACGGCTACATCGTCAAGAAGGAAACCGGGCCGTTCGAGCCCAGCAAGAAGAGCGATTTCAAGGTCGGCGTTCGCGTGAGCGGGGCGATCACCTACAGCGTGGCGTAGCCATCTGCAGCCACTTGGGGCGGCGCGGGCTGAATTGCCCGCGCCAAACAGCACGACACCCAGACTGGGCCTGATCGTTTGCATCAACTCGGTAGAAGTCACAAAACTCGCCAGACTCCGCGGTCCTCATTTGGATCCAGATATCTCTGTTTGCGCAGTTCGACGCCAACTTGATTGACGAAGGTCTTCCATCGTACTATTCCGCTGGAGAGCATTTTGCGGTCCCGGGCGGTCATCCTTGGGCTCAGTTGCTGCTCAACAGCCCGATGTACCTGGTCAACAGTCAAGCGATGTCCGGGTGCCGCTGCAAGGATTTGTTTCACCGGATCAATGAAGTCCTTCCAGTACAACCTGGGTTCGTGCGCCGGGATCGCGTCAACGATTTTCTGATCTTCCTTTTCGTCTTCATCATCGATCTTAGTTCCGAGCCAGCTTTCTACTCGGGGGGCGAGAATATCCCATGCCTGCTTCAGTATTTGGCGCTCGTGCGCATCAAAAGTCATGTCCATAGAAAAATGATAAGCGACGCATGATCTCTTTTCAATTACAAACTATCAACTTTCATGCATGGGTCTTAATGAGCGGTTTCTTAGCTGTTGCCGGTCCGGTATGAGCCCCAACCAATTCTCTACCAAACGCGAGGAGCGTACTATGTCCAGAAAACCAATCACTGAAAAACTGATCCGAAAAGTCGAGTTGAAGCTCGACGGCAAGGTCTGGCCTCTCGTGGTCACGCACAACGTGCTGATCGAGTGCGAGGAACTGACCGGGCTCAACCTGATCGCCGGGGACGTGAACCTGCGGCGTCCCTCCGCGAAGCTGGTCCGGGCGCTGCTCTATGTCGTGCTGCGGCGCCCGGGTGCGAAATACACGCTGGAGCAGGTAGGGGACCTGATCAACCCAGAGAACATCGTAATGGTGCAGGAAGGCCTGCTGACAGCCTGGGCTGCGTCGATGCCTGCACCCGATGACACGGAACGCCCTACGACAGCGGCCGCGTAAAGCCGCCGCTGACATGGCTGGAGGCCTGGTCGATAGCCCGTTACGACCTGCGCCTCACGGATGACGAATGGCTCGACATGACTCCGCGGCAGCTTCACGCGCTGCGGCTTCGCCAGATCGAGCAGTTGCAGCATTCCGAACTGATGACGGGAATCATTGCCTCCATGACGGCGAACTTCAGCATGATGAAACCGGAACCGCCCTTCAGCGCCGAATCCTCTATGATTCACAAGCTGCCCGGCGACGTGGAACACGTAGAACCGGACGACGAGATGGACGGCGACAAGCTCCTTCGAATTCTCAGCGGGCTTCCGTCGGGAGCCGCCATCAAAATGCCAGGGCGACCAGCAGAGAAAGAAGAATAAATCAGATCGAATAGTTCACCGTGGTCGCAGCTTGCGCTTATGTCGTTCGATGAAGTCAGCAACCTCTCGTACGACGTCCCGGGCCTCTTGCTCAGAAATTGGCATGTCGTCATGCATGACTGGGTTCCGCTTCGCCCAAAGAGCACTGTAGTTCTGGCCCTGACTTCGCTCCAGTTGCTCAATCACCAATTGCATACGCCCATGGCTATTCACGAGTTCCCGTGCGCGCAACTCAAACTCCCGCCACGCCATTACGGCAGCGAGCGTGTGATCAGTGTCAAGGCAAAACCGCGCGAAGTCTATTGTGTCCACGACTTTCAGGGAATCGGTAATCCTCGCGGCCCTTCGCTTCTTAACCCAGGGGTCACGGTCAAATCTGCGGCGGTGCTCGTCCTTGCTGTCCCCATAGTTAGCAAGGCGATACCAGGTCCAAAGTGCGAACTCGGTTTCAACGACGCTCATGTCGAACTGTGCCCCCCATTTCTCCAGTTCCCGACAGTATTCCAGGTAAAATTCAGGTACCGTGCCGGCCTTGCGTCTCCCCGTAATGTAGAGCAGGCTTGCGATGTGGTGGCTGCACATGCTGAACTTCTGGGGATAAACGTGGTGTAGTACGAGCGACGTCAGGCTGAGTTCCCGGAAACAGTCCAAGATCTTCTTCATTAGCGCGAGATCGTATCGAGCGTTCAGATTTCTAATGAGATCCGAAGCCGTGTCGCCAGCCATCTTGCGTTCAAGCTCAGCGCGGTCAGGCTTAGTCCAGTCGCGGACAAACGGCAGAGAACGTTCAAAGATTGCAATCACGTCATCGACTGTCAGAGGTCGGCCAGCTCTTACTTCTGCATAACGTTGATCGATAGCCTTGAACCCAGTTGAGAAGGTATCCTCGTACCTTTCCTCCAGTGCCGCGGGAAAGAGTTCAAGGTAAGCTCTGAGGTCAAGGCTGTTCACGCGAAGATTATACGTCCTCATTTGCAGTGGCACGACTTAGGCAGATCCCTCCGTTTCTGAGAATCCAACAGGGCCAATCCGCGACCAGCCATCTCACCATCGACCTGAAGGCGAATACTGCGTCCTTCTCCGGAAGCATGGACAAGATGAGCCAGCTTTCCGCGAAGACGGCGAACGACATCAAGCGCTCGCTCGAAAGGATCGCCGCCGCTGGCCTGGCGATGGGCGCTGCAATCGTCGATGCGACGGGGCACCTTAAGGATTCCGGAGTTCTCTTCGGCGAGATCGCCACCAGGTTCGCCGGCATGGCGGATGGTGACGGGAAAACCGCTCTCGCTATTGCCCTCTTCGGGAAGGCT
>CAIXXM010000025.1 GCA_903923395.1 uncultured Acidobacteriia bacterium | reverse complement strand
TGGCATAACTCGCCCAGCGGCTCAATCAGGCTCAGCCCCATCGCAGTCAGTCCATACTCCACTCTCGGCGGCAGCACGCTGTAGATCTCGCGGTAAATCAATCCATCCCGCTCCATGCCGCGCAGGGTTTGCGTCAGGACCTTGGGCGAAACCTCCGTCACCGCGGCTTGGATTTCATTTGTCCGCAGCGGACCGTCGCGCAGAATGTGGATGATGGTTATCCGCCACTTATTCGAGAGCAGTTCGATCACGTCTCTCGATTGCAGTGCTCTGTCCCGGATGTTCATTCCTGTGGGCATGGTACTTACTTTACGGTAAGTACCGCACCGGAAGGTGCGTAGCGCGGGAGGAAGAGGTGTTGTTAGAGTTCCTCTGTGACCGCATGGCCACGGAGAAGAATATGAGCCTCAAAGACCCCAACGCCGCCAGCAAGACCAACCCCAAGCGGGTTGCCATCGTGATTTCCAACCCTGCCATCTCCACCACAACGGGCTGGCCTGTGGGCTTCTGGTGGAGTGAGTTAACCCACCCGTATTACGTGCTTTCCGAGGCCGGTTATGAGGTCGAAATCTTCAGTCCGGAAGGTGGCAAGTGCGAAGCGGATGCTATGTCTGACCCGCGCGATCCTTCCGGCTACTCTTCGTCTGACCTCATCAGCATGGGCTTCATGCCACGCCCCGGCTGGCCGAACTGGTGAACGATACTGCGCCGGTGTCCATGATCGACGTGGCGAAGTTCGACGCCATCATTGTGGCGGGCGGCCAGGCACCGGTGTTCACGATGGAGCATGCCACGGGGCTGCAGGAAAAATTCGTGGCCTTCTATGAAAGCGGCAAGTTCGCCTGTGCGCTCTGTCATGGTTCGGCGATCTTGCGTTTCGCCAGGCTTTCGAACGGGGAGTATCTGGCCAAGGGGAAGACGGTAACCGGATTCGCGAATGTGGAAGAGGATTTTGCGGACAATGTGGTCTGGTCGATGGGGCTGCTCTCCCGCGACAAGCACGTGATGCCATGGCGGATTGAGGATGAGTTGAAGAAGCTTGGTGCCAATTACGTGCAGTCCGGTCTCTGGCGCGGGTTCGCGGTGCGCGACGGGAACTTGATTACCGGGCAGCAGAACTTCTCCGGTGAAGAGACGGCGCGTTTGCTGCTGGAGACGCTGGGGCGCTAGGCGGCAACTACTCCACGCCGGCATGACCTTTATAAAAGACATGACAGACAGAATGAATATATAATGAAAGTCATGACGGCGCTCAACTCAGATAAAATCCGCGAATACGTGCTGGAAAACTATGCCAAACCCGCACGGCAGATGAAGCAGGCGCGCTTCTCGGTTCGCTGCGGCACGGTCGAGAAGGAACTCGGCATGTCCAATCGCATCGCTCATGTTTGCACCGCGCTGCGTACACCGAAGTTTCTTGACCCGAACGGACTGCGTCTTGTGGATGTGAGCGGACCTCCATCTGGAACAAGCACCACGGTCGTGTACACGTACGAATTCGTGGATGCTGAGCGGTCCCCCCGCCAGGGGCTGAATCCTTCAGCCGCCATCATTCCTGTGTTTCGAAAGATCGCCCAATTAGAGGGGATTCTCAAGGACGTTTATCGTGATCTTGGTGGTGCTGAGAATGCGATCCGGATGGAACGGGATAGCTACTCGCGATGAGCCTTATCTATTGGGACACCATGCTCTTCGCGTATCTGCTGGAAGGGCATCAGGAGTTTGCACCACGTGTCGCACAGATTGCGCGGCGCATGGAGGAGCGGGGAGACACGCTCTGCACGAGCGTATTTGCCGTGGGCGAGATACTCGCAGGTCCGTCGCGTACGAAGCGGTGGGATGAAGTCTCGAAAATCCGGGAGTTTTTCCGTTCGGAGGATCTTCGTCTGCTCGATTTCAAAATCTCCACTGCGGAGATATTTGCCGAAATACGGGGGCGGGACAACGTAGCTGCGGCTGAAGCGATTCATCTTGCTTGCGCTGCGGAAGCCCGTGTCGATTTGTTCTTGACGCACGACAAACGTCTCGCCAATCGAATTGTTCCGGGTATTCAGTTCCTCGCCACGCTGGAGACGTCCATCCTCTGACGCTCTGCCCGCTACAATCGAAGAATGTCCATGGTTGTGGTTGGCTCCGTCGCCTACGACGGTATTGAAACTCCGCACGGCAAGGTTGACCGGATTCTCGGCGGCGCGTGCACTTACATTGCTCTCTCTGCGAGCTATTTCACGCAGCCGAAGATTGTTGCCGTCGTCGGCGACGATTTCGCGCAGGAAGACTATGACTTCCTGGCTTCCCGGAACATTGATCTTGCAGGACTGGAATGCGTGCCCGGCAAGAGCTTCTTTTGGGCTGGCGTGTACTCCAATGACATGAACGACCGCGAAACGCTGGCCACCGAATTGAACGTCTTCGCTGATTTCGATCCGAAGCTTCCCGCTGCCTACAAAGATTGTCCATACCTGCTGCTCGGCAACATTCAGCCCGCGCTGCAGCGGTCAGTGAAAGATCAGATGTCGGGGCTGAAGTGGGTTGGCGGCGACACCATGAATTACTGGATCGCCGACTTCCGCCAAGAACTGCTGAAGACCATCTCCACCTGGGACTTCCTGCTGATCAATGACGGTGAAGCGCGCATGCTTTCCGGCGAAAACAACCTCAAGAAGGCGGCGGAAAAGATTCTTGCCATGGGCCCGCACACGCTGGTCATCAAGCGCGGGGAATATGGTGCCATTTTGTGGCGCAAAGATGGCCACTTCATGGTTCCCGGTTACCTGCTGGAGCGCGTGTTTGATCCCACTGGCGCAGGGGATTGCTTCGCGGGCGGTTTCATGGGCTATCTTGCCGGCCAGGGCGTGGATGCCCGCTCGGGAAACATCGACCATAACGAACTCCGCAAAGCCGTGATTTACGGTTCCGTGATGGGCAGTTTCTGCTGTGAGAAATTCGGCGTGGACCGTTTCCGCACCTTGACCCGTGCGGAAGTGGATGAGCGCTTCGAAGAGTTCCGCGCTTTCACGTCCTTCTAAAATGGCCCGACGAGCCAAGCCGCGGGCACAGAGTGGGGACGGAGGCGACGCTTTCTCCGTCCTGTTCTGCCTGTTCGCAACGGCGCTGGTCATGACGGCCGCGTTGTGGTTTGTCTTCAAGACCGGCAACACGCTCCGGTTTGGCGACGCGGAAGCCCACCTCAATATCGCCCGGCGGATCATCGATTCCCGCACGCCCGGCTGGGCACAGGTAGGCACCACCTGGCTCCCCTTGCCGCATCTGCTGATGCTGCCGCTGGTGCGTATCGATTCGCTCTGGCAGACTGGTTTGGCCGGTGCCATACCTTCCGCCCTGTGCATGACTGCGGCCACAACCTTCCTGTTTGCTGCCGTGCAGAGAGTGCTCGGGGCTGCCGCCGGAACTGCTGCCGCGGCTGTGTTCCTGCTCAATCCGAATACGCTGTATCTCGGGTCGATTCCGATGACGGAAGCGGTCTTCTTCGCAGCGCTTTTTGCCGTGCTGTACTTCACCCTCCTGCCAGGCTGGGGCGGCGTTTTCGGCGCTGCTTTCGCGGCGCTGGCTGGCTCACTGACGCGGTATGAGGCTTGGTTCCTGTTGCCCTTCGTGGCACTGTATGTGCTGCTGCAAGGCGGTGACAGGCGCTGGGCGAAAGCGATGGTCTTCTGCTGTATCGCCGGTGCGGGTCCCCTTCTTTGGTTCGCGCACAACTGGTGGTATTTCAACGATGCGCTCTACTTCTACCGCGGACCTTATTCCGCGATTTCGATCCAGGGCAAGGCACCTTATCCGGGGCGCGGTGACTGGCGGATGGCCCTGCAGTATTACGGCACCGCGGCGCAGTTACTGTGCGGCTGGCCGGTCTTTGTTCTGGGCCTCGCCGGATGCTTCGCTGCGTGGTCGCGCAAAGTACTCTGGCCGCTGTTTCTGCTGGCACTGCCGCCCGTGTTCTATGTCTGGAGTATTCATTCCTCCAGCACGCCGATCCATATCCCAACCTTGGCCCCGTTCAGTTACTACAACACCCGGTATGCGCTGGCTCTGTTGCCTCTCGCCGCATTCGGCTGCGCGGGCATTGGACGTTTCGGAAAGATCTTCGCGGCCCTGGTGATTCTGGCTTCCATAAGTCCCTTTCTGTTGCATCCGACGGAGCCGCCGCTAACCTGGAAGGAGTCTGACGAGAACTCCAGGTACCGTTTGGAGTGGGTTCGACAGGCCACTAACTTCCTGCGTGCGAATGCCGCGCCGCAGGATACGTACTTCACCAGCTTCAACGATATAACTGCCATTTACCGCACGCTGGGTGTTCCGCTCCGTCACACCTTGACTGGTGATATGAACCCGGACTTTGCACTGGCCGAAATCCGCCCGGACCTTTTCCTGCATCAGAACTGGGCCGTGGTTATGGGCGGCGATTATGTGCAGGGCATTATCGACAAGGCCCGTTTGAAGGGTCCGCGCTACGAACTGGCGCACCGCATTGTTGTGAAATACAGTCCTGTGATCGAAATCTATCAACGCTATGAAACTCCCGTACTCGAAACTCCACGGCGCGAAAAATGACTTCCTGCTGACCAGGCTGGAAGATACCACCGGCATTTCTGACCTGCCCGCGGTTGCGGTTGCCATCTGTGACCGCTATACCGGCGTGGGTGCCGATGGCTGGATGCTGATCGACATGACGCCAGGCGAAGGCTATGACGCTTCGATACGGCTCTTTAACTCCGATGGCAGCGAGCCTGAGTTATCGGGGAACGGGACGCGTTGCGCCGCAGTGTTGGTGGCCCGGGAGCGGCCGGCGCTGTCAGTGATCCGCATACGCACAGGTGCCGGAATCAAGTCTCTCGAAGTGAAGCAGCACGCCGGTTTGGAGTATCTGTTTGAGATGGATATGGGCGTTGTGCGTGTGGTGGAGGCGCAAGCTACCGTACAAGGCCGCGATGCCGTCCTGATCAATCCAGGCAATCCGCAATGTGCCTTCCCCGTGGATGATTTTGAGTTCGACTGGCGGGCAGTCGGCAAGGCCACGGAATTTGATCCCCGCTTCCCGAACCGGACCAACGTCTCGTTCGTCAAACGAATCGACGGCAAGACTATCGACGTGCGTTTCTGGGAGCGTGGCGCGGGCGAGACGATGAGTTCCGGCACGGGGTCCACTGGTGCGGCAACGGCTGCGCTCGTGCGGGGATTGGTCAGCAGTCCGGTGGAGGTGATGACTCCGGCGGGTTCCCTGACCGTCCGTTTGGAAAATGAGCACGCGATGCTAACCGGACCTGCCGTGCTTGTCTCGGAAGGCTATTTCTTCTTTTGACCCTTCGGCGGCGGGGCAACCCAGCCCGGTGGCGGGCGGAAATCTTTGCAGCGGAAGATATGTAACTCCTCACCCTTGGCCGCGACGGCCAGCATCAGCGCCACGGTATTCCGCGGCCCTTGATAATACTGCACGCGGATGGTGTGGAGGCCCTCTTTGAGGTTACGGTCCCCGGCAATGCCGCGCGGGCCATGGAGGCCGTCGTTATCGATGCAGATCTTGTCATCGATGAATAACTTCGAGCCATCATCTGAGATCAGCGCGAAGGTATAGCGGCCTGGCTTCGAGATGTAGAAGAAAGCCGTGTAGTCAATCGCGAACCATTCAAAGCGGTCCGTAATGCCGGGAAAGCCCTCATCAAATGCTTGCGGCGGCACATTCAAAGAGTTGGCATAGATTTTGCCGACCGGCTTCAATTTCTTGAAGTTCGGCAGCGCCATGGCGCCTTCCTGAATGAAGTAGACCGTGCCCTCGAAGCCGTCGGAAGCAACCACTGTGGTCCCAAACCGGAACTCTTCCGTGCCTGCTTCGAACTTATACTCCTCAACCTTTTTCTGCTCTGGCTTCTGTCCCGGCTTTTGCGGCTGCTCTTGCAGAAGAAGCGGTAGGGCCAGCAGAAAGGGCGCAATCATCCCCGTTACTTTATCTCAGCGCGTTTGGTAATGACTTCCGCGTTCAGATAAGGCCGCAAAGCCTCTGGCACGAGAATGGAACCGTCTGCCTGCTGGTAGTTTTCGAGAATCGCCACCCACGTGCGTCCGATGGCGAGACCGCTGCCGTTGATGGTGTGGGCGTATTCAGATTTCTTGCCGTTCTTGAAGCGGATATTCGCGCGCCGCGCCTGGAAGGCTTCGTAGTTCGAACAGGAGGAAATCTCTTTGAAGGTCTGCTGTCCCGGCAGCCAAACCTCAATGTCATAGGTCTTGGCGGAACCGAAGCCCATATCGCCGGAGCAGAGCAGCATGGTGCGGAACGGCAGTCCCAGGCGGCGCAGGATATCTTCGGCGTCGGCGGTCAGGCCGTCGAGTTCCGCAAAGCTCTGGTCAGGCCGTGTGAACTTCACCAGTTCGACCTTCTGGAACTGGTGCTGGCGGATGATGCCGCGGACGTCGCGTCCATGGGACCCCGCTTCACTCCGGAAGCAGGGTGTGTAGGCGGCGTAGCGATACGGCAGTTCGTCGCCATCGAGCGTCTCATCGCGGTGCAGATTCGTCACGGGAACTTCGGCGGTGGGAATCAGCCAATAGTCCGAGTTTTCGAGTTTGAAGAGATCTTCCGCGAACTTAGGCAACTGACCGGTACCGAAGAGGCTGGCCGAGTTCACCATGAACGGGGGCAGGACTTCGGTATAGCCATGCTCCGCGGTGTGCACGTCGAGCATGAAGTTGATCAGCGCGCGTTCCAGTTTCGCGCCGAGACCCCAGTACACGGCAAAGCGCGCACCGGTGACTTTCGCGGCACGTTCGAAATCGAGAATGCCCAGATCCGGACCCAGATCCCAGTGCGATTTCGGCTCGAAATCCATGGGGCGCGGCGCACCGAAAGCGCGGACTTCCACGTTGTCATCGGCTGACTTTCCATCCGGCACGGATTCATGTGGCGTGTTCGGGATGGTGGCTAGCAGTTCGCGGAATTCGGAGTCGAGGGCGTCTGTCTGCTTCGACAGTTCGCCGATGCGGTCTCCCATGGCGCGCAGGGCAGCCTGTTGTGCGGAGGTGTCGACTCCCTCTTTGCGGAGCTTCGCTACTTCGCGCGACTGTTCATTCTGCTGCGCACGCAGTTTCTCCGTCTCCGTGATGGCGGCACGGCGCCGGGCATCCAGATCGCGGAATTGCTCCAGCGGAAGTGTGGTGCCGCGACGGGCCAGGCGTTCGGCGTACGCGTCCAAATTGGCGCGAAACGTCCCCAAGTCATGCATATAAACGTATGCTAACAGGCAGACGAACGGGGTTCATGCACTGGAGAGCAGGCAGTTGGGGAGACGCTGGCTTCAGCTACTCGTCGTCGGCCTCGACACCGACGGGTTCCAGATCTTCTGCTTCGAAGATCTCCCGGCAATCGAGACATTCCACATAGTCGACGCCATCGCGCCGGGCAATCATTACGGTGTTGTTGTGTTCACAGGCGGAAGGCATATTGAAGCGCTTGCGATACTCATTATTCTAAACTTCCAAGGGTTTGTGTCAAGCGTGTTTAACCCAATTTGCGCCGAAAGAGTTCCATGAGGGTTTACAATCCGGTTGAGATGCCCTTTCCTGTTCACCGCCCGCGCCGCCTGCGCTCGTCGGAAGCCATGCGCCGTCTGGTGCGCGAAACCAGTCTGCAGCCTTCCAATTTCGTGCTGCCATTGTTCGTCTGTCCCGGCGAAGGAGTGCGCAGGCCCATCAGTTCCATGCCGCCACACTGCCAGATTTCGGTGGATGTTGCCGTCGAAGAATGCCGGGAAGTCTATTCGCTTGGCATTGGCGGCGTGATTCTTTTCGGACTGCCGGAAACCAAGGACGAAGAAGCCTCCGGCGGATATGATCCAAATGGCATTGTGCAGCGGGCCATACGCGCCATTAAGCGGGAAGTGCCCGGGTTGCTGGTGATCACCGATGTCTGCAACTGCGAATACACCAGCCACGGCCACTGCGGCAAGATTGTGAATGGCGATGTGGATAACGATTCCACACTGGAATGGCTCTCTGCCGCCGCCGTGACGCACGCGCAGGCCGGTGCCGATATCGTTGCGCCTTCCGACATGATGGATGGCCGTGTTGCCGCGATCCGCCAAGCGCTGGATGCCAAAGGCTTTTCGAATACGCCGATTCTTTCCTATGCCGCGAAATTCGCCAGTGTTTTCTACGGGCCCTTCCGCGAAGCTGCGGAATCCACACCGCAGTTCGGAGACCGCCGCAGCTACCAGATGGACCCCGCCAATGCGCGGGAAGCGATGCGCGAGATCGAACTGGATTTGGAGGAAGGCGCGGACATGATCATGGTCAAGCCCGCACTGGCGTATCTGGATCTCATCCGCGAGGCGCGCGTTCGGTTTGATGTGCCGCTCTCGGCCTATCAAGTGTCAGGGGAATACGCCATGATCATCGCCGCGGCCGATCGCGGCTGGATTGATTACGACCGCGCCATGATGGAGAGCCTGACCTCCATCAAGCGGGCTGGTGCGGATTTCATTCTCACGTATTTCGCCAAGCCTGCGGCGAGGCTGCTGGGCTAAGACGGATTCTGTGCGGAAACTTGTCATAGCCGGGAGTCTTGCCGCGGTGCTTGTGATCGGCACCGGGGCTTGGTATTTCACCACGAAGCCGGCACCGCCGCCTGCGCCGAAGAAAGCACAGGCCGCGCCTGCCCCGGCCCCCGCACCCGCGAATGCGATTTCGGCGCAGATCCGCGCGCAGCATACAGTCGCGGTGCCCTCACCGGTGGGCGGCAACATTGACGCCTTCTTTGTCGACGTGAATCAGGAAGTTTTCGAAGGACAGTTGCTGGCCCGCGTAGGGGCAACGGAAGTGGAAGCGGCACGGGAGAATGCCGCGCGGGAACTCGCCGCCGCCCGCGCCAAAGTTGCGGAAATGGAGAACCAGCTGGTGGGACTGCGTTTGGAAGCCTCCCGGGCCAGAACTGAAGCCGACCGCGCGCAACTCGATTTGGTGCGGCTCGAACGCGTCTACCGGCGGCAGCAGACTCTGAACGCGCAAGGGGCAACGCCGCGCACGGTTTACCAGAAAGCAGAATCCGAATTCAACGCACAGCAGCAGACTTATGACGCGTACGCCGAATTGGCCAAGCAGGCCGAAAGCCGCGTCCTGGAATTGAATGGTGCCATTGCGAACGCCCGCAAGGCGGCAGAGGACAAAGAAAAGCTGGCGGAACAATCGGATGCGGCACTGGCTGCGAGCGAAGTCCGGGCCCCTGTCGCGGGCCTGGTGGTGATCCGCAGAGGCGAGGCGGGCAAAGCCATCGCGCCCAGCGAACGGGAAGACCTGTTCCGCATCGCCGTGGACCTGAATTTGTTGGAAGCTGCGTTCCTTGCCCCGGCCGGGCTGGCGGTCAACCAGCCCTTGACGCTGACGTTTCCCGACCTTGGTATTCCAGAGATCAGCGCGCCTGTAGCGGCGATCCGGAACGGGGAGGCCGTGGTGCCGTTCACTTCTGCCGCGCCCGCGCTGAAGCCCGGCATGACCTGCGGAATCCGTGTACCGCTAAAATGAGAGAGTTCCCATGGACTCTCTTCAAGCAAGCCTCGTAGAACTCATCACGCAGACCTCCACCAACCTGCCGCCGGACGTGCGCGCTGCCATGAAGGCCGCCGGTGTTGGCGAAAAGCCCAACACGCAGGCTTCGCAGGCCTTGAGCATCATCTGCACGAATATCGACATGGCAGAGGAAGATGCCGGCCCGATTTGCCAGGACACAGGCATGCCGACGTTTTACGTGCATACGCCCGTTGGTGTGAATCAACTGGTGATTGCGAAGGCCATCAAGGCCGCCGTCGCGCAGGCCACCAAGCTGGGCAAGTTGCGCCCCAATTCCGTGGATTCCCTCACCGGCAAAAACAGCGGCGACAATCTGGGCGCGGAGACGCCGGTGATCCACTTCGAGCAGTGGGAAGAGGATGAGATTGAAGTGAAGTTGATCCTGAAGGGCGGCGGTTGCGAGAACAAGAACATTCAGTATTCGCTCCCGGCCAACCTGGATCATCTGGGTCGCGCAGACCGCAATATCGAAGGCGTTCGGAAGTGTTTGCTGCATGCCGTCTGGCAGGCGCAAGGGCAGGGCTGCGCGCCGGGAGCCATTGGCGTTTGCATCGGCAGTGACCGTTCCCACGGCTATGATCTCGCCAAGCAGCAGTTGTTCCGCACGCTGGACGACACGAACCCTGACCCGGTGCTGGCGGAACTGGAAGCCCGCGTGATGAAAGAAGCGAACGAACTGGGCGTCGGCGCGATGGGCTTTGGCGGCGCGGTTTCTTTGATCGGTTGCAAAGTCACTGCGGCGAACCGTTTGCCGGCGAGTTTCTTCGTTTCCGTGGCGTATGATTGCTGGGCCTTCCGCCGTCTGGGTGTGAAGCTCAGCCCGGATACCGGCGCGATCACCGAATGGCTTTACCGCGATCCGTCTGAACCTGTGCAGAAGATGACACAGGGCGAAGGTTTCCCGCTGACCGGGCGCGAGGTGGTGCTGCAGGCGCCCATTACCGAAGAGCAGGTGCGTTCCCTTAAGGTGGGCGATGTGGTGCTGATCTGCGGCGATATGTACACCGGGCGCGACGCGGTGCATGCGCACCTGATGAAGAATCCGCCCCCGGTGGATCTGCATGGTTCCGTGCTCTATCACTGCGGTCCGGTCATGTTGCAGGAAGAGGGCAAGTGGAAGGTCAAGGCCGCGGGACCCACCACCAGCATCCGGGAAGAGCCCTACCAGGCGGATGTGATCAAGAACTACGGTGTGCGCGCGGTGATCGGCAAAGGCGGCATGGGGCCGAAGACGCTGGCGGCGCTCAAAGAGCACGGCGCTGTTTATCTGAACGGCATCGGTGGTGCCGCGCAGTATTACGCTCGGACGATGCAGGAGGTGCTGGATGTGCATCTCATCGAGTTCGGCATTCCCGAAGCGATGTGGCATCTGAAGGTCCACAACTTCCCGGCGATCGTGACCATGGATGCGCATGGCAACAGCTTGCACGCTGAGGTGGAAAAGGCTACGGCGGAAGAATTGAAGGCTTTACAGCCCGCTTGAAAATGATGAGGTGAGGAGTGGCGAAGCAATTTGCTATGATGAAGTTTCGCCACTTCCTTGCAGTTTTCCTTGTGGCCAGATAGCTCAGCTGGTAGAGCAGCGGACTGAAAATCCGCGTGTCGGCGGTTCGATCCCGTCTCTGGCCACCATCCTCTCCCTCAATCTTTCGGCTCTACGCGCTTCCGTACCGTGGAAGCGGTCGTGCAGCGTCCATTTGGAGTTCGACGTCGCGAACTCCAGCCGCGGACCTGAACGTTCGGACAAATGCTTCGGTGTTCAGCCGTGTTGCAAGGGAATTGCGCTTGTTTCGATTCGGATTCCGGCGTAACCCATTTGGTCAAGCAACAGACCGATACTGACTTTAGACACCTGTTGATGCGTTCCCGGTCCGATCCAGATTTTCGCGATCGGCAATAGGGACGCCCGTCGCGACATCCAAGGCGGGGTATCCAGAAGCCTAATTGCGCGTTCAGGAATGCCACGACGTCCACTTCAGTCTTTCGCTTATCGATCAACTGCCGCGCTGCCAGCACGAATAGCTCGGAAGCATGGCGTGTTTCTTTGGCGTCTAATCTACACGCCTGTTTGTGCGCGTCGCAGGTTGGCAGTCAATTTATAACGCACTACTTATATTAGTTATGCATTATAATGCTGATGTGGCGTGGGGCGTCGAGGTCACTGATGAATTCAAAGCCTGGTGGAACGGGCTCACCGAGACCGAGCGCATCTCGGTCGAGAGGGCCGTTTTGCTCCTGGAAGAGCGCGGGCCCCATCTTCCGTTTCCGTACAGCAGCGGGGTGAGCGGCTCCCGCCATTCCGCGATGTGAACTCCGCGTGCAGCACCAGGGCCACCCCTACCGTGTGCTTTACATCTTCGATCCTCGCCGCGTGGCGCTTTTGCTGTTGGGTGGCGACAAGACCGGCGATGACCGCTGGTACGAGAAGAACGTGCCGCTTGCCGATCAGATCTACGATGACTATCTTGCCGAATTGGAGGGCGAGAACAATGCCAAAGACGACAAAGTTCAGTGAACTTCGAGCGCAGATGTCGCCGGAGGCGCGGGCGGAAGCTCGCCGCCTCGCCGACGAGGATCTCAAAGAAATGCCGCTGCACGAGCTCCGAGCCGCCCGGCATCTGACACAGCAACAACTGGCGAAGTCTCTCGACATGACGCAGGCTGCGGTCTCGCAGTTGGAGCAACGCACGGATGTCTATCTCAGCACACTTGAGAACTTCGTTGAGGCGATGGGCGGACGGCTGGAAATGTACGCGGTGTTTCCCGATGGGAAAGTGAAACTGGGTCTCAACCGCGAAGCCTCGTAATCATACCGAGTGCTTGCTCCTTATGAGGACACCGATTGTTGTCTCCTCCTGCAAACTACAATCACAACGGTCGGCAACCGCGCGCGAAGGTACGCGCAGTGCCGTTTTCTGATGTAGAGACTTGGAGTCCGAACGGAGACCAGACCGTGACAAACGCCTTCCTGGCGTCCAAGCCTCTGCTAACCCTTTTATTGTCAGCGACGATCTCTGTAAGTCATTGATATTTCTTAAATGGCATGGAAGAGGTCAACGGTTCGAACCCGTTCAGGTCCACCAAAATTTTGACTCCCACCGGCTCACCCCGCAGTTCCCGAATTCCTCAATTTTTCAACCGGTACCCTGGACCTCGCAACGCCTTGCCTGGCTTCTCACCCGTCACCCTTCCGTTCTGCAACACCGGAATGCCGTTCACGAATACATACTCCATCCCCACGGACAATTGATTCGGGTTATCGTAAGTCGACTTGTCGATGACCGTATCCGGGTGGAACACCGCCAGGTCAGCGTAGAAGCCTTCCTGCAACAGGCCGCGGTCGCGCAGTCCGAGCCTTGCCGCTGCGGCGGAGGTCATTTTGCGGATTGTATCTTCGAGTGTGAGCAGCTTCTGTTCCCTCACATAAAGACCCAGAACCCGCGGAAAAGTGCCGTAAGCACGGGGATGAATCAGCGCACCCTTCATCTCCGCCGGATCCACCGCGGGCGCATCGATGCCGAAGGCCATCCAGGGTTGGCGGAGCTGTAACTGCACGTTATCTTCGCTCATCATGAAGTAAGTCGCTTCCACGCGGCGGTGTTCGCTGAGGATGAGATCCATCGCGGCATCGCGCCAGTCTTTGCCCATCAGCGCCGCGATTTCGCTGAGCCGCTTGCCCGCATATTTCGCGTTCTCCGGCTGGTGCAAACGGCTGATGAGAATTCCTTCCGGTCCGGCGAGTTGCCCCATGTTTTCCCAGTCGGTCTTCTCTTGCGCGATTTCCTTCTTGATCCTTTCGCGAATGGCCGGGTCGGCGAGATTCTCGAAGAGCTTCCCGTTTTCTGCAGTCCAGGGAGGCAGCACGGAGGTGAGGCCTGTCGCTCCGGCGGTGTAAGGATACATGCAGGCACTTACGTCCTGACCGGCAGCGCGGGCTTCTTCAATCTTGCGGATGGCCGCGGTTTCTTTCTCCCAGTTCCTTTTGCCGCCGGCTTTCAGGTGATAGATATCCACGGGTGCCCCCGCGCGGCGGCCAATCTCCATGGCTTCATCCAGCGCTTCCAGAAAGTGATCTGCCTCTGACCGTATGTGGCTGATGTACAGCCCGCGGTACTTCCCCGCAGGTTTCGTGATTTCCGCTAATTCATCGGTCCCGACATAAGTCGCCGGGGGATAGATCAAAGCCGAGGCGATCCCGAAAGCGCCGTCCTGCATCGCGAGATCCACCAGTTCCTGCATCTTGCGGATCTCCTCCGGCGTCGCCTTGCCAGGGGCCATGCCTTTGACGTATTGGCGGATCGTGGTGGCCCCGACGTAGGAACCAAAGTTGAGTGCGGAGCCCCGCTTCTCCGCTGCCTGCAGCATTTCATCGAAGCCATGTGGACCGTCGAAGGTCATCTCCGGCGTGAGCCGCCCGGTGCCTGTAACTCCGGCCCGGGTGAGGTCATTGGAGGGGGCTTGTGTCCAACCCTCGCCCGCGATCTCTGTGGTGACCCCCTGCGTGATTTTGCTGATGCCCGGGCCGCCGAGAGAGCCCTGCAGATCAATGAAGCCCGGTGCAATGACCAGGCCCTTCGCATCAATCCGTTCTTTGGCGGGGGAGTTAGCCAGTAAGCCGGCACCGGTAATCCGGGCGATCTTTTTCCCGCGGATGCCAACGTCACCGTAGTACCAGGCATTGCCGGTGCCGTCCACAATCTTGCCATTGGTCAGGACAACGTCATAAGGTTCCTGGCCGGTAGCCGGTACAGCGAGGAACAGCAGCAGAAGCAGATGTCTCATTGGTCACGCAGCTTAACACGAAACAGCCGCGGGACGTGATACGGTATCGAAGTCATGATTGCAAGAGTTCTGGCCGCGATGTTGCTGGTGGTTTCGGGTCCGCAGTTTCTGGTATTTGAACCGCAGGCGTCCGTGGGCGTGAAGAATATCGTTCTGATCAGCGGCGACGAAGAGTACCGTTCGGAGGAATCGCTGCCGCAACTGGCAAAGATTCTGGCAACCCGCCACGGGTTCCGCTGCACGGTTTTGTTCGCCGTGAATCCGGATGGAGCGGTGAACCCGAACCGTTTGGACAATATTCCCGGTCTGGAGGCTTTGGATCACGCCGATCTGATGATCATTCTGACACGCTTCCGGGATCTTCCTGACGAACAGATGCAGCATATTGTGGATTATGTGGAGGCCGGCAAGCCTGTGATCGGTCTGCGGACCGCGACCCATGCGTTTGCCTTCAAGACGCACACGAAGTATGCGAAATACAGTTGGAACGATCCCTCCGGGGGCTTCGGGCGCACGGTGCTGGGTGAAACCTGGATCAAACACCACGGGCAACACGGGAAGCAAAGTACACGCGGCATTCCAGTGAAAGAAAGCCACCCTGTGCTTGCCGGGATACAAGCGGGAGATATCTGGAGCAAGACAGATGTCTATGAAACCAAGTTGCCGCTGCCAGGCGACAGTCTGCCATTGGTGTACGGGCAGGTGCTTTCCGGTATGAATCGGGATGACATCCCTGTAAATGGTGCCGTCAATGATGCGATGATGCCGATAGCCTGGGTCAGAAGTTATCACGGCGGCCGTGTCTTCACCAGCACGCTCGGCACTTCTGAGGATCTGCTGGTGGAAGGGAACCGGCGGCTGTTCGTGAATGCCTGTTACTGGGCGCTCGGGCTGGAGAAGCGTATCCGGCCAGGCATGGATGTCAGTCTGGTGGGTGAATATCATCCGCATGCTTTTGGTTTTGGAGAATTTTTGAAAGGCCGTACCGTGGAGCAATTCCGATGAGATATATCCTCATGATGTTAGTCGCCGCCGCGCTGAACGCGCAAACGGCGGAACAGAGCTTCCAGAAGTATTGCGCCGGTTGTCATGGGGATGATGCCCGCGGTTCCGGCAAGGGTCCGGGCCTGGCCATGAACCCCAGAGTTGCCGCGCAAACACCATCGCAGCTGGTGGAATTTCTCAAGCAGGGAAATGCCGCGTCGGGCATGCCGGGCTTTGCGGATTTGCCAGTCAATGACTTGAACTTACTCGCCAGGTATATGAAGCGGCTGAATGTGGAGATGATTCTGACGCCTGTGCCGGAAACCCACAACGTCCGGAATAACTGGCCACCTGCACAGCCCGGAGACTGGCGCACTTACAATGGTGATAATTCGGGCAATAGATATAGTCCGCTGCAGGAAATTACTGCCGCGAATGTTTCCAGGCTCAAGTTGAAGTGGGTCTTTCCCATGGATCATGGCGCTCTGGAAGTTACACCGCTGGTGGCCGACGGCGCGATGTATGTTACGGGTCCCAATCAGGTATTGGCACTGGATGCTGCCACAGGCGCACCGCTTTGGAAGTATTCCCGGCCGCAGAGTGCCGGCATGGTGGGGGATGCCAAGTTAGGCACCAACCGTGGCGTCGCCCTGTTGCAAGACAAGATCTTCTTTGTTACTGACAATGCCCATCTGTTGGCGCTGGACCGCTCAACCGGGCGTTTGCTTTGGGAGACGCCGATGGGCAGTGGCAAGGGACAGCACTATGGCGGCACGATGGCTCCGCTGATTGTGAATGACACTGTGGTGACCGGCGTGGCGGGAGCGGACGAAGGGATACGCGGCTTCGTTGCGGCTTACAGGCCCGCAAATGGCGAACTGGTCTGGCGGCGCTGGACGGTGCCGTTGAAAGGGGAACCGGGCAGCGAGACCTGGCAGGGTTCTGAACCTCTTATGGGCGGCGGGTCCACGTGGCTGACGGGTTCATATGATGCCTCGACGGACACGCTTTATTGGGCGACAGGCAACCCCTGGCCCGATGGCGATGACCGGGACCGCCCTGGCGACAATCTATACACGAATTGCGTCCTGGCTCTGAACGGCAAGACCGGTGAAGTGAAGTGGCATTATCAGTTCACCCCTCATGACTTGAAGGACCGGGATGCCACCGAACCCAATGTCCTGATCGATACGACTTACCGCGGCAAACCGTCGAAGTTATTACTGCATGCCGACCGCAACGGCTTCTTCTATGTTCTCGACCGCACCAGCGGCAAAGTGTTACTGGCCAAGCCATTTCTGAAGCGCGTGGACTGGGCTTCGTCCATTGATGCCTCCGGCAAGCCGGTGGTGAAAGACCCGCGTGGCTGCCCCAGTGACGCCGCGAACTGGGACTCCACTGCTTACTCGCCCCGGACCAGGCTGTATTACTTCCTGGCACTCGAAGAATGCGTGGGAGATAAGCCGGGTGGTTACCCGGATCAAAGCGGCCAGCGCTTTCTGCGAGCATTGAATATTGAGACAGGGGATGTGGTGTGGGAAGTGCCACAACCGGGTCCGGCACGCGCCAAGACGTGGAGCGGTGTTCTCGCGACGGCGGGCGGGGTGATCTTCTACGGGCAGCCCAACGGCGGGTTCGCGGCGGTGGATGAAAAGTCGGGGAAGCCTCTGTGGCAGTTCCCGACCAACGTGCGGATGAAGGCCTCACCGATGACCTTCCTGCTCCAGGGTCGCCAGTATGTGGCGGTTGCCGCGGGTCCGAATATCCTTTGCTTTGGGCTCTAACCCGGAATTCTCACCAATATTAGGCAAAAGGCCGTCTGATCTGGCATAACTGGTTTGTCTAGAACGAGTTGAGTCAGAGAGGAGAACGGCCTTTGCTATGACAGAGTGTATCCAAGAACGGTTCGGATTTGA
>CAIXXM010000024.1 GCA_903923395.1 uncultured Acidobacteriia bacterium | reverse complement strand
TTGCCGGCCAGAGAACGGAACTCATCCACCGCGTGGCGGAGTTCTTCGATGGAACCCCAGGCCTTGGTCACCTGCGCGTCACTTAGAAAACCGAAATAGAAGATCGGGCGGCCATCCGGTGTTTTCAGATAACCCTTTTCCTTGGCCATGGCCGCATAACGCGCGATTTCCGGATGGGAAGCCTTGGTGCCCCAGCGGGAAAGTTCGGTGATGAGACAGAACTGTATATCACTGCGCTTCTTACTTGCAAGATATCTTTGTAACGCAATACTCATGGGATCTTTCTGGTCATAGGCAAGAAAGGCCCAGTAATCCAACCCTGCCTTGGACGCATAAGTGATCTCCTGATCCATAACTTCCTGCGAAGTACCGTCTATCGAGACTTCACTTGCAGAAAGCACCTTGGCGAAGAAAGGCAGTCGATAGCGCCACTCTGACGGACCTAAAGCAATCTCCACGGATCGCCCCGGGCTGCCTTGCTTCCCATGCCACGCATCCCAGCGAATAGCACCCACGACGGGCCGCGACTGCGCTCCCAAAGTTACTGCGAAACATAGAAATATAACTACACGGATGAAACTGCGGGACGTCATGGTTATCATGATGCGACGAATCTCTATTCTTCTTTCTTTGACCGCTGCTTTCCTGTGAGCACAAGAGACCGCCAGCAATTGGCCGAAGTTCAAATATATCCCGGTGACGGAGTGGCAGGGTAAGCGTATCCTCTTTCTGCCCAGGATTGCGCCACAGCAAAAGTACGGTTACCAACTGTTCACCGGAGGCAGCGGGCCATCTGGTCAACCTGCATACGAAGAGGCTGTTGGCAAGGTCGGCAAAATCACCTCTGTTCAACCGGGACAATACCCGAAAGTTACCGTGGAGATGGAAGACAGCGGCAAGCAATACACGGCCGCTGTGTACAACGGGAGCCTGAAGGGCGTGGTCTTTGTGGATGAGTTGGAGCAGGCGCGCAAAGAGTTGAAGGGCAAGACCCTTTGGACGATCCGTCCGACACTTTCGAACTATGACGAAGCCAGCGGGAAATTCAGCTCAGTTTGGGTAGGCGGGTCGGTGCCGGTGACCGTAGTGGACGTGGTTCCCGGCTGGTACGAACATGAACCGGTCCGGCTGCTGCTGCGGGGGCCGAAGGGCGAAGAGGGCTATTGCGATGTACACTTCAGCGGAACGAATGTAACCAAGGGACTGCTGGAGATCGGACAGATCGATAAAAAGTTGTCATTGAGCGCGCGCAGATAAGCGGGCATTCACCGTGGCTGACAGCAGCGACTGGCGCAGGTCTCGTTGCTGTTGGGGAATACCGTACGACGCGACCAGACTGAGAACGTAATCCGGGATTACATGCGGACAGGGCTGGCGTAAGGCGAGGCGAGTCCGATCAACATGGAGTTGGGGGAACTCCTATATCCGCATGGCGGCGTGGATGCGCTCATGATGAATACAACGCCACACATTTCGGCGCCACCCACAAAAGTCCCCACAATCGGCGCGGGCGGTTTAGTCCAGTGAGCCGTAAACCCTTGATTCCATTGGTGGGCCCTGTAGGACTTGAACCTACAACCAACGGATTATGAGTCCGCTGCTCTAACCATTGAGCTAAGGGCCCGCAAGAACGGGGTTCCGTTCTTCATGCTAACGCACGCGGCTGATCAAAAGAAAAACCGCGCAGAGAACTGTAAACTCCTGGCCGGCAGTTGGCTCGTGATCCCAACCAGCGGCGAACCGAAGCCTGCGCCGGCCGTCGCGCCATTGCCGTATGTCCCGCTGAAACCCACGAAGTTGGCGTGGTTCAGCACATTGAAGGCCTCAGCGCGCAAAGTTACGTGCGGGAAGGTCCGCTCCAGGAACGGGGCGAATTCGTAGATCGGCGTACCCCGCCCGGCATTGCGCCCCACCACCACACCATTGATCACCG
Source organism: uncultured Acidobacteriia bacterium (assembly GCA_903923395.1). GTDB lineage: Bacteria > Acidobacteriota > Terriglobia > Bryobacterales > Bryobacteraceae > BOG-234. The sequence goes on along the minus strand of CAIXXM010000024.1, from coordinate 143,612 downwards.
GACGGTCCGCGGTGGCACCGTCACCGCTGTTGTTCGCACCGGTAGTGAAGTTGTACGGCAGTCCCGTGGCCAGCGTGGTAATCGCCCCAACGTTGATCTTCAGCGGAGCCGTATAGAAGCCACTGAGCACGAAGCGGTGGCGCTGGTCATAGATCGCGTTGGCATTCTCAATCTTCCCGGTCTGCAAAGGATCATTCGGATTCTGGCTGGTGGTATCGGGGTCCACGTTGTCGATCGTGTGGGACCATGTGTAGCTCAACAGCATGGAGAGATTGCGGCTGAAGCGGTGGCTCAGATTGACATCGAGAGCGTCATAGTAGGCATAGCCGTTGTTCACATCCGTCTGGATCACCGCGTAGGCCGGCTGGGGGTTGGTGGCTGTCGCGGTGTTGCAAGTCAGGTTGTGCTGCGCATACCAGAGAACCCAATACGGACGCGTGCAGTTCGCGGCCTGTGCCGTCCGGACCTGCCCGGGCTGCGTGCGAATGAACGAAGAGGGCGCATCCACATCGAGCGGCCGGTTGATCTTCAAACTGTGTGAACCCACATAGTCGACACTCAACACCCAGCCCTGTGCAAGCTTGCGCTCCATCCCAACAGACCATTGCTCCGAGTAAGGATTCAGCAACTGGCTGGGATAACCAACCAGTCCGAAGTTCGCGAAGGCCGGATCACCGGGGCGGATATAAAGACTGCGCAGGGGAGCTATCGCACCAGCGGGGAAAGCAGGCAGTGGTGCCGACGCCACGGTGGTGGGGAAGCCGACCTGTCCCGGCGATGCGGTGTAATTGAAGACGCCGGTAACTCCGGTCAGCGAGTAGTTTGCCTGGGAGTTGTCCACTATCTGCGAGTAATAAATCCCGAAGCCGCCGCGGATTACAGTCTTGCCGTCCCCGCGGAAGTTATAAGCGAAACCGATGCGGGGGGCGAAGTTCTTGCGGGCATCCGTAAAGGTCTGCTGTTCATAGCGGATGCCGAGGTTCAGAGTGAGATCCGGGCGGAGATGATAATCATCCTGCGCAAAGACGGCCCAAAGAGCGTCGCCCACCGTGTAACTGGCATTCCCGTAACTCTGGGTATAACTCTTCACGTTGGCGATGTTTCCCAGATAGGCCTGGCTTTCACAGTAGGCGAGAGTCTGCGTGCAGGTGTTGTAACTGAACTGGCCCAGATAAATGGGTCCACCGAATTCCTTGCTGTTGCCTCCTGTGTGGGAGTAAATGAGGTCCGCACCGGCGCGCAAATGGTGCTTGCCTTTCACGGTGGAGAGGGTGTCCGCAATCTGATATTGCCGGTTCATAAGCAGGGCGGATTGGGATGTGCCTGTGGTAAACGTGCCGCCCGCGGAAATCGGAACAACATACTGGGTGCCGTAGACCACGGGATCGAATTGGGTGATCGGAGCCGCCAGTTGGAACTGGACACGCAGGTTGTTCACCACGTTCGGACTCACGACAAACGTTTCGCCGATTTCCTCCGAGTAAGTGCGGCGGCGGAAGACGCGGGCCACGGTCGGCAGGGAGTTTCCACCCACAATGCCATTCGGGTTCGTATCGTGAAAACCATCCAGATCACTGCGGAAGAAGAGGTTGTTGCGTTCATCCAGTTGACGGTCCAGGCGCAGGAAGCCAAGCCAGCCGCGGTAATGCCCGGTATAGCTGCCAGGTGCCACGGGCGAAATGATGGGGGAGACGCGGTTCTGACGGGTATCTTCCCCGGAGAGAAAGAAGTGGGTCTTTTCACCGCCGATGGGTCCGGAAAGAGATGCGGCGGTTTGGCCCATCTGGTCACTCAAAATCGCGTTGCCGCTGGTGGCCGTAGTGGAAGTGAAGCCGGAGAGAGCCGCCCCGGTTGACGACGGCCTCCACGCTTCCAGTACACTGCCATGGAATTTGTTGGAGCCGGAGCGCGTGACGATATTGACCGCGCTGCCCGTGCTGCCGCCGTACTCCGCGGAGAAGGCGTTTTCGAGGATCGTCACTTCCTGCACGGCGTCCACGGGGATGTTACTGAAAATCGTCTGGCGTCCCCAGCTGTCATTGCCCGTGCTGCCGTCCACTTCAAACCAGGCCTGCCGGCGCCCCGCGCCGTTGCTGGTGAACAGAGTCTGGTTCATGAAGACGTCGCCCTGGTTGATGGCCGGACGGTTGGCCGCGTTGAGCATCGGCAGTCCGGTGATTCGGCGGTTCAGCAGTGGCGTTTCTTCAATTGCCTTGGAGTCGAGATGATCGCCCAACTGTGGGGAGTCTGACCGGACTTCGCCCGCCACGCCGGTCACCGTCACCTGCGTAGCGTTCCCGGCCACCGCCATCTTCAGCGTGACGTCAGCCGTCTGCCCGCCGACTACCGTGATTTCCCCCAGGCTGCCGTTCGCAAAACCTTCTTTGGCAGCCTGCAATGAGTAGGCTTCGGTGACCGGCAGACCGGCAAAGGAAAACTCGCCGGCCGGGGATGTAGTGGCGCTTCTCTTGTACCCCGTTTTCTTTCCGGAAACCGTGACGGTGACACCGGGGACCGCGGCGCTCGATTGGTCTACAACGCGTCCGCGGAGGATGGCCGTATCCGGGGTCTGTGCGAAAGCGCACAAAGAGAGGGCAAGCAGGGTCAAGACCTGAAGAAAACGCATATTAGTAGATGGTAGCGGATGTGGGTGTGCTGGTTACAGCCGGAAGGCAAGGTTTTTCAGGAAACCTTAAGGTTGCCTTGGATCCACGCCACTAGTAGACTAAACTAAGAGGGTTTAGTTTACCTAAAGGCAATGTACACCGTCAATATCCACGAAGCCAAAACGCACCTGTCCCGTCTTGTTGAGCAGGCGGCAGCCGGTGAACCTTTTATCATTGCGAAGGCTGGCAAGCCCATGGTCCAAGTGACCCGCATAGATCCTCCGGTGGAGAAGAAACGCCGATTGGGATTCCTGCAGGACCAATTCTCGATTCCAGAAGATTTCAATGAAATGGGCAAAGAAGAGATTGAGGCGATGTTTGGACTGGATTAGCGCTCTGTGAAACTTCTACTTGATACGCAAATCCTGATCTGGGCTTCGGCCGCTCCGCTCCGCATTCCGCTTGCCGGGCGGGTGCTGCTGGAAGACGGGCAGAACGATCTGTACTTCAGCGCAGCGAGCATCTGGGAAATTGCGATCAAGCGGTCGCTGGGTCGTGCTGGCTTTGATGTCGAAACCAGAGTTTTGCGCCGGGGGTTGCTTGATAACGGGTATGCGGAAATTCCAGTAACCAGTAATCATTCGGTGTTGTTGGAAAATCTCCCGGCGATACACAAAGATCCGTTTGACCGGATTCTTGTTGCCCAGGCGATGGCAGAGGGCATGGTGCTGATCACCACTGACGAGATGATCTCGAAATACCCGGGGGCGATTCGTAGAGTTTCGTAATTCCGGCGGCATTTTGGAACGCCGCCGGTCTGTTCGGAGATCGATTTGAAGAACAAGCCGCCCCGAGGTCCGTTTTGCCGGCGAATACTTAGGAGACGGCAGCAGCGTAGTATTCGGGCATGGCCACAGCAGGCATCTGCACGGAGGAAGGCATGTAGATGAACTTGCGTTCCCGCAGTCCGAACTTGTGCATCAGGCGGCCCACGTGATCCTGGTCATAACGGATGCCGATCTTTTGTTCAATGGCTTCGGCGAGACGCGCGGTTGTCCAGCGGTCTGATGAAAATCCATGCGCCGAAGCGCCTTCGAAATACATCTGACGAATGGCATCCACCTGGTCGGCGGCGAGGCGGCTGGGGCGGCCGGTGGCGCGGCGCTTCTTCAGGCCGGCAACACCGGTGTGCACGATGGAGCGATGCCAGCGGGACGCAGTGGTCCGGCTGACGCCGTACTTTCGGGCAATGAAAGCCTGAGATACGCCGTTGAGCAAGTCCTGAGCGGCGTCCAGGCGTCTGAGTTCCATCTCTTCGCGGGAAAGAGAGCTTAGCGGGGCAAGCATCATCTCTGATTCGCGCGGAATTTATAGCAGAGCGATTTCAGAATACACTACGAACAGGATCTATGTAAATTGTTTCCTTCCAAAGTAAGTTCCGCGATATCCATCCGAAATGCAAGAAAGGTCTATGAAGGGGGCGTGGAAGCTCTGCGCGGCGTCTCTCTGGAGATCCGGCCCGGCCAGGTGACCGCTTTGCTGGGGCGTTCGGGTTGCGGCAAGACCACTATGCTGAACCTCTGTGGGGCAATGGATTTTGTGACGTCCGGCGAGGTGGAGATCGAAGGAAAACTCACCAATACGCTGGATGACGCGGCTCTGACGGCTCTGCGGCGGAATCGCATTGGCTTTATCTTTCAGTTCTTCCAGTTGCTGCCGGCCTTGACGGCGCAGGAAAACGTGGAGATGCCCCTGCTGCTGGCAGGTGCGAAGAACGCGGCGGCGACGGCGCTGGAGAGGTTGACGTGGGTGGGCATTCCGGAGAAGGCGAAGTCCCTGCCCTTTCAGCTTTCCGGCGGCCAGATGCAGCGGGTCGCCATAGCCCGTGCGATGGCGCACAATCCCGCCATTTTAGTGGCGGACGAACCGACCGGCAATCTCGATACGGCAAGTGGCGATGTGGTGCTGCAGCTGATTCGCCGCGCGGCGGATGAGTTTGGTGCCGCCGTAGTGATGGCAACGCACAGTCTGGAAGCTGCGGCCATTGCCGATGTGAAGGTACGCATGCGTGATGGTCACATTGAGAGCGTGGAGTAACCCATGCTCCAACTCTTCCGAAGGCTGATTCTGCGCCCCTTGCGCAGAGACCTGACCCGGACTTTGCTCACCCTTGTCTCCATTGCCCTTGGCGTGGCAGTGGTGATCGCCATCGATTTGGCGGGCGACGCGGCGACAGGCTCATTCCAATCGTCCATGACCACGCTGCTGGGGAAGGTGGATTACGAGATCACCAACAACGGCGGCGTGGATGAAACATTGTTCGGAAAACTGGCCACATTGCCGCTGAATGCGCGGTTTACGCCCGTGATCCAACAGCCTGTGGGAGTGGCTGTGCCGGGTGTGCCGGGTGCGTCTGCCACCAGCTTTGAGGAACTGCTCAGCGGCTCCACCACGATGTATGGCGTGGACATCATTGGCAATCCCGATGCGGCGGCGAATGCAGCAGATGCCAGCGGCGATCTCGATCCGGAAAACCTTGAGCAGTTCGTCGTCGTGTCCTCCGAACTCGCAGACCGGCTGCACCTCAAGAAAGGCGCCGCGCTGGAACTGCAGGGGTCGGAGAAGAATGCCCGGTTCGAAGTGCGCTATGTGGTGCCGAACCAGAGGAGCGAGTGGGTTGCCGTGGACATCGCCGCCGCGCAGGATCTGCTCAGCATGCAGGGCCGCGTGGACCGCATGGAAATCTTTCTGGCACCGCAGCAGGATGAGCAAGCCTTCCTGAAGACTGTGCGCGCCGTGATTCCCGATGCCTACGAATTGGAAACTCCCGGCGCAAGAAGCGAGGAGAACCGCCGGATGTTGCGGGCCTTCCGCTGGAATCTGCGCATATTGAGTTACATTTCGCTGATTGTGGGTGCGTTCTTGATCTATAACTCGATCGCGGTGAGTGTGGTCCGGCGGCGGGGGGAGATCGGTATCCTGCGGGCCATCGGCACCAGTTCGCGTGCTGTGCTGGCGATCTTCTTAGGCGAGGCCATGTTACTGGGCCTGGTGGGTTCGCTGCTGGGTGTCGCCCTGGGACGGGTCCTGGCGGGCGGATTGTTGAAGTTGATCGCGGTCACCGTCAACGCGCTTTTCGTAACCAGTGCGCCGGGGGAGATCGCGCTCTCCTTCACAGCGGTGGCGACGGCGGTAGCCAGCGGGTTGGGTGTTGCGTTCCATTCCGCGCTGTTGCCGTCACTCGAAGCAGCGGGGGTGGCTCCGGCCGAAGCAATGCGGCGGGCATCGCGGGATCATGCCGCCAAACTCCACGTGCGGAGGGATCTGGTTTGGTCGGTAACGCTCGCTGTGGCGGCTGCACTCTTGAGCCAGATGGGTCCCATCGCGGGCCGCCCGGTTGCAGGGTATCTTGCCACGCTGTTGATGATCGCCGCGGCGGCCATGGTTTCGCCCGTCTTCGTCACGGGCTTGTTGCGGAGCCTGCGCGGCCCTTTGAAAAAAGTTGGCGGCGCGGAAGGCCTGCTTGCCGGACGGAGTCTCACGGCTTCATTGGCGCGCACTTCGATCATCGTCACGGCCCTGGCCACGGCGATCGCCATGATGGTTTCCGTCGGCATCATGGTGGGAAGCTTCCGCGAAACCGTGCAGATGTGGATCAGCAGCCAGTTGCGCGCGGACCTTTATCTGCGAGGTGCCGGGCCACCTTCCGCGGGAGTTTATCCGCCGATTTCGAGCGACATCCAGGGCCTGATCGCCGACACGGAGGGAGTGGATAAAGCCGAGGCCTTCCGCGGTTTTGAATTCCGCTATGAAGGAGCCCGCGCGACCTTCGGCGCCGGAGAAATCGCCATCCAGAAGGGCTTGGGCGCTTTGCAATTCCTGCAGGGCAACAGCCAGGAAATCCTTACCAGCTTGCAGGCGGAAGACCACTGCGTGGTGAGTGAACCTTTCTCGAACAAACACCATGTGAAGGTGGGCGATGTTCTGCAGATCCCTCTGGGCAAGAAGATCGCGCCGCTGCGGGTCATGGGGATTTACTACGAGTATTCGAGCGACCGCGGCTACGTCATCACGGATTGGAGCACTCTGCGGAAGTACCTGCCGGAGCAGCCTGTAACGAATGTTGCTGTCTGGCTGAAGCCGGGCTTTGACCAGGAAAAGGTGCAAAGGGTTCTGGAGACCGAGCTGCGGAAGTACCCTGTGACCATCGCCGCGAACAGGATGTTACGTGAGCAGGCAGTGATTATTTTCGACCGTACCTTCGCGGTAACTTATGCGCTGGAAGCCGTGGCCATTCTGGTGGCGATGCTGGGCGCGGCCAACGCGCTGTTAGCATTGGTATTGGACCGCCGCAGGGAAATCGGCCTGATCCGCTATCTCGGCGCAACCACGCCACAGGTGCGGAAGATGATTCTCACCGAGGCTGGTTTGATTGGTCTGCTGAGCGGTGCGCTCGGCCTGGCGCTGGGTTCCGCGCTTTCGCTTGTCCTCATCTTCGTGATTAACAAGCAGAGTTTCGGGTGGACGATACAGTTCCATCCGCCGGGTGTCCTGCTGGGAGCCGCGCTGCTGCTGGTTTGGGTTGTCACAGTGCTGGCAGGTGTCTATCCCGCCAGTGTTGCGGCTGCGTTACAGCCCGTGGAAACGATACACGAAGAGTAAGTTCGCGCTAGTCTGTCTGAAGGAAACGAATGAGTAAAAGTACAAGAAATATCGCCATCATCGCGCACGTCGATCACGGCAAGACCACGCTGGTGGACGCCATGCTCAAGCAGAGCGGCATCTTCCGCGCCAATGAAGAAGTCGCCGACCGCGTGATGGATTCCAATGACCTGGAACGCGAGCGCGGCATTACGATTCTCTCGAAGATCACCGGCGTCCGTTTTGGAGCCGTGAAAATCAATATCGCCGACACCCCGGGCCACAGCGACTTTGGCGGCGAGGTGGAACGCGCCCTGAAGATTGTGGATGGCGTGATGCTGCTGGTCGACGCCAGTGAAGGTCCCCTGCCCCAGACCCGTTACGTTCTGATGAAGGCGCTCGAAGCGAACCTGAAGATCGTCGTCGTCATTAACAAGATTGACCGCCCGGACGCCCGCCCGCAGGAAGTGATCAATGAGGTGTATGACCTCTTTATTGACCTGGATGCGCGCGAAGAGCAACTCGACTTCCCCATCCTCTTTGCGATTGCGAAGAACGGTATTGCCAAGCGGTCGCTCGATGATCCTTCTGAAGATTTGCGGCCTTTGTTCGAGACCATCGTGGAAGCCATCCCCGCGCCTCCCGGTGATCCCGATGCCGTGCTGCAGGCCATGGTGGCCAACCTCGATTACAGCGAATATCTGGGACGCCTCGCCATCGGCCGCGTCTTCCAGGGCACGCTGAAGCATGGCGATGAAGTCTCCATCGTGAAACTGGATGGTTCCATCCAGAAGACCCGCATCACCAAGCTCTTCTCGTTTGAAGGCCTGAAGCGCGTGGATGAGACCGTGGCTGTGCCGGGCGATATCATCGCGGTGGCCGGCAACGAGGGCATCACCATCGGTGAGACCATCACCAGCGTTGAGAACCCGAAAGCTCTGCCTGCCATCCGTATTGATGAACCGACCATCGGCATGACATTCACGGTCAACACCTCGCCCTTCGTGGGCAAGGAAGGCACGCTGGTGACGTCGCGCAATCTCAAGGAGCGTCTGGACAAGGAACTGCTGACCAACGTTTCGATTCAAGTGCACCAGTCGAGCCCGGAAACCTTCAAGGTGCTGGGCCGCGGCGAATTGCAGCTCGCGATTCTCATCGAAATGATGCGGCGCGAAGGCTATGAGCTGATGGTGGGCAAGCCGGAAATCATCACCAAGACCATTGACGGCAAGAACATGGAACCGGTGGAACTCCTGGTGGTCGATTGCCCCGAGCAGTTCGTCGGCGTGGTCATCGAAAAGATGGGCACCCGGAAGGGCAAGATGGAGAAGATGATCAACCACGGCTCCGGCCGCGTGCGCCTGGAATTCAAGATTCCGTCGCGCGGGTTGATTGGTCTGCGCAGCGAAATCCTCACCGATACGCGCGGCACGGCGATTCTGAATTCTCTTTTCCACGGTTACATCGAATGGCAGGGGGATATCCCGATGCGTCCGACGGGCTCCCTCGTCTCCGACCGCACGGGCAAGGCAACCGGCTACGCGATCTTCAACCTGCAGGAACGCGGCGAAATCTTCGTCAGCCCCGGCATGGAAGTCTACGAAGGCCAAATTGTGGGCGAGAATGCCCGCAACGCGGATCTCGACGTGAACATTGTGAAGGAAAAGAAGCTCACCAATATGCGGGCTTCGACTTCGGATGAAGGCATCCGCCTGGTGCCGCCACGCCTGCTGAATCTGGAACAGGCCATCGAGTTCATCCGCGAGGATGAAATGGTGGAAGTGACGCCGGTCTCGATCCGTTTGCGGAAGAAGATTCTGAAGGCAAACCAGCGGTAGTTTTCAACGGTCCGCATGGTGGTGACCCGCGCCGGCAAGATAGGAAAGCCGGCGCTCTCCACCGTGCGGACTTCGTCCTTTTTTTTAACGGGTTACCTCGAATGCGATAGTACGTGCGCCATTCTGGCGCGCGTTTTTCCGAGTACAGAAGCACGCACGCCAGAATGGCGTGCGAACAAACCCGCCCCAAGGAGCATCGGCCGGAAATTTCGTACTGTGAGCGGATAAACCTGGGCAGCGCGCCAGCACATTTTCACAGTTACAGCCTGCCTGCTCACGCACGCGCCTTCAACTTGAGCCTCGGCTGGCGGCTGACCGCGCACTTTCGCTCCAGGCGGTCTTGCCGGTTGCGGAGTGCCATGGAATCCTCCGCCCGCCGCGCCGCCCTGGTGTGTTCCAGCGCCAGTTCATAGTTGCGGTCCTTGTGCTCATAGAACTTCGCCAGTTCCTCGTGCGCCTTCGCCGCATACGGATTGGGAGATTCCGTCAGTTCCAGAAACACAGCCATGGCATCCGCTTCACGGTCCAGTTTCTTATCAAGTTGGGCCGCTTCAAACAGCGCCCGGAAAAGGCGGGAATCGGGGAGTCCAAGTTTGACCGCGCGTGCCAGCAGTTGCCGCGCTTCAGCGAGACGCCCGGAGACTTCCAGCCAACGCGCAACGCCCAACAGATCCGTACCGTGGCGCGCGCGGACATTCGCCGGGTCACGGAAGGCCTCTGGAATCACCGCCGTCATGCAGGCCAGAGAAACGATATCGAGCACGTTGTGGTGGAAGATCGGCACCAGCCTGCGGGCGCGGCGGGTCCGGAGATATTCGAAGTACGTATAGGGGATCATTTCTCCCGGAATATCGCCTTCGCGTTCGACGGCCAAAATCTCGTTCTCCAGATTCACCAGGCGGCAGTTTTCCAGCCGCAGCTTATAGAGCCGGCGGGCACCATACAGCAAGTCCAAATGCTCCATGGACCCGAAGGGATGCCGCGCACGGCACATCGTGTAACGGGTTTCGAGCAGAGGCTGGTCATAACTCTTGCCGTTGTAAGTGATCAGCACGGAGAAGCGCTTCAGATGCTCAGCAAGTGAGTGCAGAGCGGAGCGCTCATCGGAATAATCCCGCAGAAAGAATTGGCGGACGCGAAAGCCATCGGGATGAATGCTACCCACACCGATCAGAAACGCATACGTTCCGGAACCGCCGGCCAGGCCCGTGGTTTCTGTGTCCAGAAACGCCCATTCGACAGGTGGCGCATGCGGGATCGTTCCGTTCGAAAGAGCTTCCAGCAAGCCGGGGTCGAGCGAGGGGAGGTCAGAGATATCAAAACTCCCATGGCGGCGGCCGATGGGGTACAGCTGCTCTGTCTCAAAGTGTTTGCCGTGCGGTGTCTCCACGGTCTCACCGGAAATCAGGTCTTCGAGAAAACCACCCTGCTGCACTGGCGCAGGCGCTGCAGACGCCGGTAAAGGCGCATACTTGCGGTCAATATCCGCCATGGTGCGGCGCAAGTGAGCGATCTGTTCGGTGATGTCCATCTCTTCGCTCTTTTTTCGCCCGGTGTCCTTCCAATATACTAGTGAGTTCTGCGGCGGATCATCTACTTTCTCGCAATCTTCGGGGTATTGCTGGCGGCAAAGCTGGCGCACACGGGCGTTCTATGGGCGGAAGAGGACTTGCCCCTGGCCGCCGCGCTGCAAGTCAAACGGGGCCTGACGCTCTACCGCGAGGTCTGGTTTGACAAGCCCCTGCTGGTGCCCCTGGTCTACCTGCTCTGGGGCGCAAAAACCGGCTGGGTACTCCGGCTGGCAGGTGCCATTTACGGACTGCTGGCCTCCGTACTCGCGTTCGCCATCTCCAAGCGGCTTTGGGGGGAGCGTGAAGCGCATTGGGCCTCGGCGCTGATGGCGTTCTTCCTGCTCTTCGATACACCGTCCGCGGTCATGCCGCTGGCGGCTGATCTACTGATGCTGGTGCCTTACATGCTGGCATTTTGGCTGGCCGTCAGCAGACGCCCCTTCTGGAGCGGCGTGGCAGGTGGCGTCGCCTTCCTGCTGAATGCCAAGGGGGCCATCGTGCTCGGTGCGGCGCTGGTCTTCGCGTGGCCGGGAGTAGCTGCGATCGGGCGAGTTCTGGCCGGTTTCGCGGTACCGAATCTCATCGCTCTGGGCTGGCTCGAAAGCACTGGAGCGCTGGGGCCGTACATCGAGCAGGTCTGGCACTGGATGGGGCTCTACGCGGGCGATACCTTCGTGGAAAAACCGCTGCCCTACGGCATTTCCAAAACCCTCAACTGGATGGGCTTTCATGCGGTGCTGGTCATCGGCACGGCAATCTGTTTCTGGAAGGAACCCAAGTGGAAGCTGGCCCTGGTTCTGCTGGGATCATTCACTGGCGTGGTGCTGGGTTTGCGCTTCTTCCCGCGGTATTACTTCATCCTGTTGCCGTTGATGACGGCGATGGCAGCCCGGGGATTGGTTCTTGTGAAACCGAAGTGGATCGCCTGGGCCGCACTTGCCACCATGCTGGTGCCCATGGTGCGGTTCGGTCCGAAATATGTGACGCTGGCCTTGGGGAAAGAAGCCAACTGGGCGGATCTTGCAATGGACCGCGACAGCCGCGCGGTGTCCCGTTTGCTTGCCGGTAACCAGGGGAAGTTGTATGTCTGGGGTTACCGCCCGGAAATCTTCGTGTACACAGGCATGGAGCCCGCCACAAAGTACATCGAATGCCAGGCACTTACCGGCGTACCGGCAGACCGGCACTTGGGACAGGCACACATGGTCTTGACGACGGGAACAGCGGAGGCCCGGGCGGAGGTGATCCGGGCCAGGCCAGATGTTGTTCTGGATGGTCTCGGCCCCTACAACCCCGCATTGGCCATTACAAAATATCCGGACATGGCGAAGATGCTGGAGGGGTATAGGGAAGGAGGCAGGACAACGGGGACAGTGATCTACTTGCGCGATGACAGGTTGCAGCCTGTACCAACGCGTCAATAGCAGGGGCAGCGGGCGGCATCGCTCTCAAACTGGCGAATTACCGCCGCCCCGAGCGTTTTCAGATTGGCGGGAAGCTTGACTGCAAGCAGGAAGAGGTCGAGGTGTGGTCTTTTCCCGGCGATCACAGCCGCTCCACGGATCGGGATCTCCGACTTCCCCAGTCCGACATATGTTCCCAACCCTTCTGCGTTGGCCGGAGTCTGGTATTCCACCGCTGTTTTGCTCTTCCGGCTCAGGTGGTCCGCCGGGAAGGGACCCTCGGCAGACCAGTCAGGAAAACCCTCGAAGCCTTCGCGTACTCCCTCGACATATCTTCTATAGCCACGAAATATCCTTCCGGCGATCTCCGCAACCTGAAAGCGGCCACTCGTTTCGCTGGTCGCGAACAAGACCGCGATCATGGGATCTGTGGGTTTTGCCCGGGGGAAGGCCGCCAGCCACTTGTCCATTGGCTTGGGTGCGACGAAGAGAATGTGGCCGCTAGAGCCGTAGATGCCGTGACACCCCCATCCCAAAGGTGCGAGGACTCCAATGCCAACTGCGGCCTGGTAATACGCCAAACCGTCCGTGCGGTTCCCCGCAAGCAACTGCATGTTCCGGGGAGCCTTGGGAGCTTCCCACGGGTCCGATTGCCCATCCATCTTGCAGCCCACAAAAGGAACCTGACAGAAGAGAGAGCTGGCGATAATCAGAGCGAACAGCAGAAGTCGCATGACTAAGAGTGCTTGCAAGGGCCGGACCCCGGCCCTTGCTTTTTGTTAGAACTCGCGCACAACGGACTCGCCAACCGGCCTGTAAGCTTCTAGAATCTCTTACATCGCCTTCAAAGGCACCGTGGCCAGCGTCTTGCCCCAGGTGAATTCCAGAGCCGCGGGCTTCAGCGTGATCTTCAGCGTTTCCACCATGCCATCCGCCTTCGCCAGCTTGATCGCAGTGCGACCGAGGTCCATTTCCGGCTTGTAAACCGTACCCCACTGCTTGGTCTGCTTGTTGACGGCGAGCTTCCAAGTCTTGGCATCATCCGCAATCACGTAGAGGGTGTAAACGCCTTTAGGAACATGCAGGTCACCAATCATGAGGTCGGTTTCCGTGGTGAGGGTCGTCGCGGTGTCCGCACCGAAGCGCCACCAGCCGCCAAAGGGAATCAGACCGCCTTCCACTTCGCGTCCGCGGGCGGAGGGAGCGTTGTATTCAATCGTTACGGCCTTGCCGGCGATCATGGTGGTGGTTTCGGCCGTGGGGCTCTTGGGGTTGTTCGTCACGGCGCGGTTGCCGGTGCCGGCCAACATCAGGGAAACAGCTGCGGTTGCGGTGAGCAAAGCGGCAGCGGTCAGTTTCGTCATTTTCATCGGGGAATGTCTCCTCAGGAATTTTACCTTGCACACGGGATACTGAAAGTAAATGGACGCCTACCTGCCGTTTCGGTCCCGGGATTACCGGTTGTTGCTGGCAGGAAATTTCCTTTCCGTGCTTGGTTTACAGATGCTCAGCGTGGCCGTGGGATGGGATCTCTATCTCGCCACGAAATCGGCGGTGGTGCTCGGCAATGTGGGCTTCGTCCAGGTGGCACCATTTCTGCTCTTTGCATTGTTCGCCGGGCAGATGGCAGACCGCTACGACCGCCGCCTCATCCTGGTGATCACACAGGGTTTGCTGCTGCTTTCGCTCGTGATCCTCGCGTTTGCGGACCGCAAGGTCTGGATCATCTACACTTGCCTCTTCCTCAGTGCCGCCGCACGCGCATTCCAGAGCCCGGCCCGCATGGCGATGCTGCCCTGGGTGGTTCCGCGGGAAGCGCTGGGGAAGGCTGTGGCCTGGAACAGCAGTGCGCAGGAAATCGCCAGTGTGAGCGGACCGGCACTGGCCGGCGTGATGATTGCCGTGACGGGCAGTGTTCCTGTTTACCTGACACTGGGTGGATTTGCCGCGGCGACACTGGTCTGCTTCGCGATGTTGCCTGTCCGCAAGCCGGAAGCCGTTGAGAAAGCTCCGGATGTCCCGATCACCGAAGGACTGCGCTTTCTCTGGAACAACAAACTGATTCTCGCGGCATCTTCGCTCGACATGTTTGCGGTGCTCTTCGGCGGTGCAACGGCTTTGTTGCCGGTTTACGCGGTGGATATCCTTCACGCGGGACCAACAGGCCTGGGCTGGCTGCGGGCGGCACCTTCAATTGGCGCGGTGGGGATGGCGTTCGTGCTTGCGAATTCCAAAAAAATCGCGGCGGCAGGCAAGGTGCTGCTGCTCTGCGTGGCGGGCTTCGGCCTCGCGACCATAGTCTTCGGACTCTCGCGATCGCTGGCGCTTTCGTTTCTCGCTTTGGTGCTGACTGGCGTCTTCGATAACGTCAGCGTGGTACTGCGGCAATCGTTGATTCAGACCAGGACGCCGGATTCCATCAAAGGCCGCGTGATGGCGGTGAACGGGATCTTCATCAACTGCTCGAACCAACTGGGAGCGGTGGAGTCCGGCTGGACGGCTGGCTGGTTCGGCCCGGTGGCAAGTGTGGTGGGCGGAGGACTGGCAAGCATCGGGATTGTGGCGCTCTACTGGGCGAAATCACCCCAACTGCGGGAGTGGCGCGAAGGCCCCACATAAAGCAACCACAAAGAAATGGTGCCAGGTACCGATTCTTTATGGTTTCTGGAGGTCGCTGGGTTGGCGGGAAAAGGCCTATACTGGGCCAGTGCGGCGCATTCTTCTTTTTCTTGCATTAACGTTACAGCTAACGGCGGCTGTCTCCCCGGATTTTGCCCAGCGGCGGGAAAAACTGCGGGGGCGGATCCCCGGCGGCATCGCCATTCTTTTCGGCGAAAAGGAAGCCCCGGAGGAACTGCATTACGCCTTCTTCCAGGAACCGAACTTCCTCTACCTGACCGGCTGGGACGAGCCCGGAGCGATTGTTCTGCTCACGCCCGTGCCGGAGAAAGACTCCCCCAAGTTCAATGAAGAGAGCCGCCAGCCCCGCGAAATCCTCTTCCTGCCAGACCGTGATCTGCGCCAGGAGCGATGGACCGGGCGCAAGCTCGGGCCGCTCGATCCCGACGTGCAAGAGAAGACCGGATTTCAGATGGTGCTGCCGGTTTCGAAGTTCGAATCCACCGTGCGGTCGCTGATGGATGTCTACCCGAACTTCTACACGCTGGCGAAGACCCCGGGCGCGGAAATGCTGGCAAAGCTTTCCCCCATGCGCGACATTGCGGATCTGCGCCGGACCATTGGTCAGTTGCGGCAGGTGAAGTCGACCGAAGAAATTTCAATGATCCAGCGGACAACCGATGCTTCCGTCAAAGGCCACCTCGCCGCGTGGAAGATGATCTCCGGCGGCAAGTATGAGTATGAAATCGCTGCGGCCATGGTGGGCGAATACATGAAAGCCGGCTGCCAGCGCAGTGCTTATTCGCCGATTGTCGGCTCCGGGTTGAATTCCACTGTACTGCATTACTCGAAGAACTCGCGCCGCATGGATTCCGGTGAAGTTACCGTGATGGACGTGGCAGCCGAGTGCGATAACTACGCCAGCGACATTACCCGCACCCTGCCGGTCAACGGTAAGTTCACGCCAAGACAGCGCGAAATCTATGAGATTGTTCTGGGTGCCCAGCAGGCCGCCATGGACGCTGTCAAACCGGGGGTGGCGATGTCGAAGCTGACCCAGATTGCGCGGGATTACATCAAGTCCCACGGCAAGGATCTGCATGGGGAACCGCTCGACAAATACTTTATCCACGGACTGGGGCACCCTGTCGGGCTGGATGTGCATGATCCCACCGATCCGCAACTGGTCCTGAAAGAGAACATGGTGATCACGATTGAGCCGGGGATTTATATTCCGGAAGAGAGCCTCGGCGTGCGGATCGAAGATACGATTCTGGTGACGAAAGATGGTTATAAGAACATGAGCGGCGCTCTTCCCCGCGATCCCAGTGAGATCGAGCGTGCGCTGGCTCACCGCAACTAAGTCACGGATCGCACTGGGTATCCTGCTCTCTGCTTCGGCCGGGCTGGGTCTGTTCCTTGGCTTCACTGCCTTCGGCCGTCAGATCAACGGGTACGCGTACGATTTTCTCTTCCGCCTGGACCAGCCGAAGCCCTGGACACCGGACGCCATCGTTCTGGCCCTGGACGAAAAGACCCTGACGGAATATGGCGGCTTACGCGGGATGCGTGTCGCACTGGCCGACGGTTTGGAATACATCGCTGGCGCGCATCCCAAAGCCGTGGCAATCGACTTGATACTGGCCGATGAGGGCGAAGAAAGGTCAGATGCCCGGCTGGAGACAGCGTTTTCCAAGACGCCGAATCTCATCCTGCCCGCCGATCTGCTGCCAGACCGCTCAGGCTGGGAAGAACCCATCCAGCGCTTCCGGAAATACGCCGTCCAAGTGGGACATGTGCACGCTGATCTGGATAAGTATGACTCGGTGAGCCGCGCCTTGCCACTGATGAAGGCGGCGGGAAAGGTGCGGCACTGGGCACTGGCGTTTGAGGCTTTCCATGTGGTGCATGGCGGGGAGATCGAGGAATCAGAAAGTGATCTGCGGGTGGGAAACTTTACCGTGCCGGCCGGGATACGCGATTGTTTTGAAGCTTCCGGCTGCGGGGCCGAAAGCTGGCGCACTGTGCGGATCCGGTACATCCCGCAATCGATGACCATGCCACAGATTTCAGTGGCGGAACTGAAGCATAACCCCGCGCTGGCATCCCGGTTCGCGGGGAAAGTGGTGTTCGCCGGTGTTACGGCCCAAACTGCCGTCCGCGACCGCTGGATGACGCCTTATTCGAATGGTGAATCCCTGCCCGGAATTGAGATCCATGCCAACGCCTATGAGACGTTGTCGCGGGGCAGTTTTCTGACGGATGTGCCGCTGACCGCGGTGCTGGTGACATGCCTGTTATTAGCCGCGATGGCAGGGCTGCCCTATGCCTGGACTGCAATCTGGCCCGCCAATGCCATGGCGCTTCTGTCCGTGCTGGCCTCGCAGGCCATTCCCGCGATTGCGTTCCACTACTCCATCGTCTGGGAGTATCTGCCGGGCACTTTGACGGCGGTGTTAGCGGCAGTTTCCGCAGCCGCTTGGCGGCATATCATTGACCGCCGGCGCTTGCAGAATACAGAGCAGGAACGCAGCCGCTACCAGCGCGCCATGCAGTTCGTGACCCATGAAATGCGCACACCGCTGACGGCCATACAGGGCTCGAGCGAATTGATCAGCCGCTACGCCACCATGCCGGAGGCCAAGCGGAAACAGATGGCGGAACTCATCAACTCGGAATCCAAAAGACTGGCCAAGATGATTGAGACCTTCCTCAGCGTGGAGCGCCTTTCCGCGGGCCAAATGGAGATGAAACGGGAGCGCTTCAGCCTGCCCGGCGTTGTGGAACGCTGCGTGCAGAGAGCGACACCCGTGGCTGAGCGGAAGCAGATCCGTATCATGCAGGAAGAGATTCCACAGGTGGACCTGCTGGGGGATGTGGAACTGATGGAATACGCCATCTATAACTTATTAACCAATGCGGTGAAGTATTCCCCCCGCGAAACTGAAGTTACTGTAAGTTGCCGGCAGGACCGTGACCGGCTGCAGTTATCCGTGCGCGACCAGGGCATCGGCATGACAAAGAAAGAAGTGAGCCGTATCTTTGAAAAGTTCTACCGGACGAAGAAGGCGGAGGAGACGGGTGAATTGGGAACTGGAATCGGGCTGTCGATCGTGGAACAGATTGTTACCCAGCATGGGGGCAGCATTCATGTGGAGTCAGAACCGGGCCGTGGTTCAGAGTTTACTCTAGAGTTGAAGCGTGCATTATGACTGATCAGATTTTGCTGGTAGAGGATGACCCGAGCGTACGGACGACGGTTGTCTCGTTCCTGGAGCTCGAAGGATTCGAAGTCGACGCGGTGTCGAATACCCGCGACGCATTGGAACGCCTGCACAAGACGAAATATCCGCTGGTAATCAGCGACATTTACATTGATGACCGCACAGGCATTGACGTGCTGATGGCTGCGAAGTCGCACCAGGTGGAAACGCCGGTCATTTTGATGTCCGCGCGCGGCACCATGGAAACGGTGATGGCCGCCACGAAGAATGGTGCGTTTGATTACCTGGCCAAACCCTTTGAACTCGATACCCTGCTGAGCGCAGTGCGGCGTGCGCTCGATACCAGTCATGAGGACGACGAAGATACCGAAGTGGAAGATCTGCCGGAGTCCGAACTCATCGGCAGTTCTCCCAAAATGGTGGAGATCTACAAGACGCTCTCGCGCGTGGCGCCTACCGATGCTTCTGTCTTGATTGAAGGCGAGACCGGCACCGGTAAAGAGATGGTGGCCCGCATGGTGCACCAGTTCAGCCAGCGCTCCAGTTACCCGTTTGTGCCGGTGGATTGTTCTTCGATTCCCGCCGCGCTGCTCGAAAGCGAACTGTTCGGTGCCATGCGAGGTGCGTTTACGGGAGCAGACCGTGACCGGATTGGTGTGTTTGAAGCGGCGAACAAGGGTACGGTATTTCTGGACGAAATCGGAGAAATTGATCTTGGGTTCCAGGTGAAACTCCTGCGTTTCCTGCAGCAGCGCGAGATCCGGCCGGTGGGTTCACCGCGGGAGAAGAAGGTGGATGTCCGCGTGGTCGCCGCCACCAACCGCAATTTGCAGAAGATGGTGGAGGAGGGCAAGTTCCGTGAGGATCTCTGGTTCCGCCTCAACGTGGTGCGTCTGGAGTTGCCGCCGTTGCGCGAGCGCCGGATTGATATCCCTCTGCTGGTGCAGTTCTTCCTGAATAAGTACAACGGACGTTACAACCTGGATGCGAAGGTAACGGAATCCGGCATGAAGGCACTGAAGGAATTCATGTGGCCCGGCAACGTGCGGCAGTTGCAGCATTTGATGGAGCGCATGGTGATTCTGGTTCCGAATGGGCGCATTGATGCGGAGGCCGTGCACGACGCGATTGAATCGGCTGAAGCCAAGGATTCAGGCGGTGAGACGCTGGCAGAGACAGAGATGGAGCAGATCCGGCGGGTACTCGCCGCGACCGGCGGGAACAAGAGCCGCGCAGCACAGGTGCTGGGGATTGAGCGGAAAACGCTGTACCGGAAGCTGGAGAGGATGAAGGGGTAGGCACCATGACTTCCCCCGAGAATAGGTTTTCTTTCGGACCCTTCCTGGTGAATGCCACTGCCCGGACCGTGTTCCGGGGTTCCGAACGTCTTGCCATGAATGCCAAGGCCTTCGATGCACTCGTCTTTCTCCTCCGGCACCGGGGCCAGGTCGTCAGCAAGGAGCAACTGCTGGCTGAGGTTTGGGGTGGTGTCACGGTGGAGAGCAACACCTTAAGCCAGTGCATTTCCACTTTGCGCAGGCGACTCGAAGACTCTTCCGGGGAACAACGTTACATCGCCACCATCCAAGGGCGCGGGTACTCCTTCGTTGCGCCCGTAGAACTTCCGCAGGAAGATATCCCGGAGCTGATCGAGCCCCGCCGGAGTCATTGGTGGAGGTGGGCTGTGGTGGCTCTCACAACTTTGACCCTCAGCGCTGGGATTTGGCGATACCGATCTCTCGAGCGGCCCGTACTGCCACTTGTGGGTGAGCTTCAGTTGACTCACTTCACCGGCGAAAACGAGCAGCCCAGCCTCTCGCCGGACGGCCAATGGCTCCTCTTCGTCAGTAATCGAGGCGGCCGTGGTGCCATTTGGAAAATGCGGCCAGATGGCCGGGACTTGAGCCAACTCACGTCCGGTCTGCAGGATGACACCCCGGAATGGTCTCCCGACGGAAAGTGGATCGCTTTCCAAAGCAAGAGATCCGGTGGCAAGACAGCGATCTACATCATGAACCCGGACGGCAGCGGCCAGCGCCGCCTGACAGTGGAACCCAGTTCCCGTGCTTCCTGGTCGCCAGACGGGCGGAGTCTTGCTTTTCAAGCGCGGCGCGGTGCGCCACACGCGTCGATCTTCACAATTTCCCTGGATGGGAGCAATGAACAGCGAATCTCACATCCAGACGTGGACTGTCTGGATCCAAGCTGGTCTCCAGACGGATCAGAAATATTGCATACCCGCCTCATCAATGGCCATTTGCAACTTGCGTTGATGAAGCGGGATGGCACCGGGCCAAGGCTGTTGCCGCAGGTGCGGGACGCGGACAACCGCGTCCCGGTCTGGTCGAAGGACGGCACGCGGATTGCCTTCGTCAGCAAACGCGATGGGAAGGAACACGTCTATGTCATGGCATACGACGGCACCGATGTATTGCGTCTCACGGGAAGCCAGCAGGACGAAGGAGAACCCGAATGGAGCGCAGACGGTTTGCATATCGTCTTCCAGCGCCGTTTCAGCGGCACTTCTGAGGTCTTTGTCTCGGCATTGCCTCCTGTGCAAACAGACCAACTTACGCAAAGCCGCAGCCGTGAGGCACACCCGACCTGGTCCCCCGATGGGAAATGGATTGCTTTCGCGAGCAATCGCGATGGCGCCACGAACATTTTCCGGATAGATGTAAAGGGCGGTGCCTGGACCGATATCAGCCGAAGCAGTGCCGAAGATGTCGAACCTGCCTGGTCCCCGGATGGGAACCGTATCGCGTTTACGAGCAATCGGTCCGGTCACAACAAGATCCACCTGATGGATGCGGATGGCGGCCATGCGCGTCAGGTGAGTTCGGGTGGCGGGATAGACAGTCTGCCAGCGTGGTCCCCCGAAGGAAGGCAACTGGTGTTCTCCCGTTGGGAGAACAGCAAAGTAGCTCTCCATATCATCAATGCGGACGGAACAGGAGAGCGACCACTGACCCAGGCGAAGGGTCTCGGGATTTGTGCGGCGTGGTCTGTGGATGGCTGGATCGTCTTCGACAATGACCGCAGCGGGGAGTACCGTCTTTACCGGATTCGGCCCGACGGCTCTGGCGAGGAAGAGTTGGGAGTGGGTTCCATGCCCGCGTCGTCACCCGATGGAAAATCCATTGCCTTTTCCGGGAACGAGGGGCATGGCTGGCAGATTTTCGTGATGGGTTCTGAAAAGCGGGATATCCGAAGGGTGTCGAATGCGTTGACCCAAAATGCTGACCCCGCCTGGTCGCCGGACGGCAAAGCGATCGTCATTGCATCGAACCGCACGGGAAACTGGGAGTTGTACCGGATCCGACCCTGAAAATCACTGGATTTCATCAGATTTCACACTCCCCAGTGGCTGATGGAGCCCAGAATCAGGGGTATGCGGCTTCTTTTTCCTTTCTTAATGTTGCTTGTGACTGGCCGGGCGGCCGAGGCATGTACGGCTTCCTTGCTTGCTTTGACCCAGTTCTGTTCCGAATCGCCCGAACTGAATTCGCTCCCCTGCGCGCAAACTTCCCAAAGCAATCCCAGCGGGACAGCGCAGGCGAATGGAGGCCAGACATTCACAGCCCACGGTGCCTTTGATGGTCTGGCGACGGCGACCTCTGCGGCTTACGTTCTGTTCTCCGGCTCATCATCGTTGACGGTGGCATCCTACGAGCCAAACTCATACTTACTCCCGGGTGCCAATATCCTCCCCTTTGCGGCAGGGGCCTTCTCAGACGCGTTGGACTATCTGACCGTGACAGGCGGGTCCGGGTCAGGGCTATTGCGCTTTTTCTACGACACCGAAAGTACCCAGGACAATGGCGGCAGTTCCCTTCCCGGCGTAATCTACAACGTGATGGCGATTCAGGGCGCCGGACAAAGGCTGCAAGAGGGCAAAAGCACCATGCAGCTCGATGTTCCTTTCGATTTCGATACCGAACTGGAACTGAATTTCGCTCTCTACAATGCGTTCAATTTTTATGACAACGACCCGGCGTTCCAGCCGAACTACAGCTATTCGGGTTCGATGAGCTCTACAGTCCGCCTGCGGGGGACCAGCGTGTTGGATAGCGATGGCAATCCGATATTGGGAGCCACCATTTCCGCAGCCTCAGGCACCGACTATGCAACCGGCGCGGCAACCTCGGCGACGCCCGAGCCGGGTACTTGGTGGTTGACGGGAATCTCCGGTACTGGGCTTGTGATTCAGGCTTTGCGCAAGCCCTTGCGGCGATCCGCTCTACAGCGCGACTGAGATATCGAGCGGAAGACGCTGTAACGGAAGTTGGAGAGGATGAAGGGGTAGCCGCGCCAGACTGGGATAGAATCAGACCGTGGAAAAGATTACTATCCGCGTGGAAACCTGCCCGGAAAGCGGGCTCCTCATCGCATCCTGGGACGAACCGCAGGGCCTGGGGGGATTACAACGCAGGGCGAGAGCCTAAGTGAGTTGGAGGCGAACATCCGTGGTGCTGTGGCTGCTCACTTCGACGTTGACGAGTTGCCGCGGCAAATCCAGTTGCACTTCGCAGATGACCCTATCTTAGCCGCCGCATGAAACTACCCCGCGACGTTTCGGGTCCGATGTTGTTCGGGCACTGGAGCGAACGGGGTTTGTCATGACCCGCCAGACAGGTTCGCATATCAGAACGAGCCGTTTGCGCGTTACGGTACCTGCTCATCGCGCGATCGCGCCCGGAAAGTTGAAAAGCATCCTGAACCAGTCCGGCATCGGACTCGACGAGTTTCTCGGTTTACTTGGCTAAGCTGTTACCGCGAGAACGGGTCCCACACCGTCTTCAACTCCAGCACGAAGCCTTCCACAGGCCCTTCGCCGGCAACGGAGAAGATGCCCGCCTGTAACTCAGGCTCTTTCCCTTGCCGGTAGATTTCGACCGTGCGCGTTTCAGGATCAATCAGCCATCCGAGTTCTGCGCCGTTTTCGAGGTATTCCCGCATCTTCGCGCGCAAAACGGGCAGACGGTCAGAGCTCGAACGGAGTTCGATCACGAAAGCCGGGCAGAGGTGCCAGTAACTTTCCAGGCTTTCGGCAGGGAGTTGGCGGATCGCTTCCTTGGCGATCCAGCAGGCGTCAGGGGACCGGCGGGCACCGTTTGGCAGTAGATACCCACCAGAGGACTCACCGACAAAACCGCGGCCATCCACCGCAGCCCAGCGGTCCAGTTGACTGGTGATTTCCCGGTTGCGAATACTGGTCAAAGAAAAATTGGGTGGCATGACGATGATCTCCCCGTCGGCTGTCGTCTCAAAAAACAGATCCGGGTGCTCGGCACAAAACGCGGAAAACTGCTCATCCGTCATCCGCGGCGAAGTCAGAGTCGCCGGGAGAAACGCTTCTTCGATCGTGAACGCCATGCTCACATCGTAACGGATTTCGTCAGCCGCACAGTCGAGAGGGACACACGAGGGACAGGGGCAGCCGTTGTGCGGCGGTTTTCTCAAGAGTCCAACTGCCTTTCTGCTAACATTTCTGTTGTAAATGCTACGTTTCCCGATTGGCGCCATCACTGACGAATTCTCGCCCGACCTTGCCATCGCCGCGCCTGCGATGAAGGAGCTCGGCATGACCGGAGCGGAACTCCGCGTCGTAGGCGGGAAGAACATCATGGACCTCACCGAAGATGAGCTCACCGCAGCCATCGAACTCTGTGAAGCCAACGGACTGAAGATCATCTCCATCGCGACACCGCTGCTCAAGTGCACGCTGCCCGATGCCCCGGAACTGGACTCCCGCTTCCAACAGGACATCTTCAATTCCAAGCACACTTTCGAAGACCAGCCCCGGCTGACGGCCAAGGCCTTCCATATCGCCAAGCGCACCGGAGCCAAGATCATCCGCGTCTTCTCATACTGGCGCGTGGTCGACCCCGATGCCATCTTCGAACGCATTGTGGACGCGCTCCAGGACCTTGCCGATAAAGCGGCCGCCGAAGGCCTGATCATCGGCATCGAAAACGAACATGCCTGCAACATCGGCACCGCGGCGGAAACAGCGCGGGTGATTGCCGCGATTGATCATCCGAATCTGCAGGTCGTCTGGGACCCTGCCAATGCTTATGTGGCAGGAGAAACGCCATATCCCAATGGCTACCAGATGCTCGATCCGAAGCGCATCGGCCACGTGCACGCGAAGGATTGCCACCTCGATGGCCACAAGGCACTCTGGGGACCCCTGGGCGAATGTGCAGTGGACTGGAAGGGACAGATGGCCGCGCTGGCAGCGGATGGTTACAAAGGGTACATCCACATCGAAACCCACTGGCCCGGACCCGGCGGCAACAAGTTTGAAGCCAGCCGTATCTGCGGGCAAAAGCTCAAAGAGCTGGTGGAAGCAGTATCTTAGCGTCCGTCCGCATGCGGCGGACATCGTATAACTTGGAGCAAGACCTATGATTTCCCGTGCGGAAGCGATTGACCTGTTTGCCTCGGATGACCTCATCGGCATCGGCATGGAGGCGGATGCGGTCCGCCGCAAGTTGCATCCGGAAGGTGTGGTCAGTTACATTATTGACCGCAACATCAACTACACCAACTTCTGCACGGAGTACTGCAGTTTCTGCGCCTTCTACCGGCCCATGGGTCACCAGGAGGGCTACGTCCTGCCCCGCGAAGTGATCTTCGACAAGATTCAGGAGACGGTGGGTCTCGGCGGCACGGGCATTCTCTTCCAGGGCGGTCTGCACCCCGATCTCAAGATCGAGTGGTACGAAGATCTGCTGCGTGCGATCAAAGACAAGTTCGACATTTGGTGCCACTGCTTTTCCGCGCCGGAGATCACCAACATCGCCGAAGTCAGCGGCCTTTCTCTGTACGACACCATCGCCCGCCTGCGGGACGCCGGTTTGGACTCCATCCCGGGCGGTGGCGCGGAGATTCTCGATGATGGCGTTCGTCACCGGATCAGCCGCCTGAAGTGCAGTTCGCAGGAATGGATTGATGTGCACCGCACCGCGCACGCTCTCGGCATGCGGACCACGGCAACGATGATGTTCGGCTGCGGCGAAACCATTGAGCAGCGCATGAACCACTTTGATATCGTGCGCCAGATTCAAGAGGATACCGGCGGGTTTACCGCCTTCATCCCGTGGAGTTTCCAGCGCGAATATACGTCACTGGGCCGCTTCGTCAAAGAGGAAGCGACTGCGGTGGAGTATCTCAAAACCCTGGCCATTTCCCGGATCTATCTCGATAACATCCTGAACATACAGAGTTCCTGGGTAACACCGGGCCTGAAGACCTGCCAGTTAGGGCTGCGCTTCGGCGGTAATGACGTTGGCAGCATCATGATCGAAGAGAACGTGGTGTCCGCCGCGGGAACGCATCACCAGGCGACGGAAGAGGAACTGCGGCGATTGATCCGCGATGCAGGGTTTGTACCGAAGCAGCGGGATACGTTGTACCGCACGTATTTCTTGAACTAATGCTTGATCCCGCCGAAATTCTGTTAGTGCGGGAGTAAACAATCCGGGACTATTGCGAGCCAGGTTGGAAGGTTGTCGTGACTTTACATCAAAGATCTGGAAGTGTATCAACTTGCCAGAGAGTTGGCGGATCTGACTGGTGAGTCGTTGACCGACACCCTGCGCCATTCGCTGCGGGAACGACTCGCGCGTAAGCGGGGCGCCGGGCCCGATCTTGATCGGCTCATGGAGATTTCCGACCGTTGTGCTGCCCGACCGACATCTCTGCCTTGGTCGTTATTCTCAGGGCCGGGCCAGAACGTGTCCGGATACTCCGTCGTAGAAGCCGGGATGGTGCTGGAACGTCGCTTCGGACCAGAAGCACGCAGGGCGAAGGCGACCGGGCAACCAATCACCGCCAACAGACGGATATCGACTTGGTAGAGTTTTAGCCTCGCAGGTCTTACCCCGCCAGCGGATACCGCAAGCTCTCCATCAACCAATCCCCGTTCGCCCGCACTGCATCGGTCAACTTTGCCACCAACTCTTCGCGCTTCTCATACAAGCGCGAAGGTTCGCGCCGGCCATGCTTTTCCATCAATGCCTTCACGATAAACGGCATCACGGTGGAATAATCCCCGCTCATGCTCTCCGTCGACTGCATGTAAGTATCCTTATCCACCTTGCCCCAGGTTACGGCTTCTGCGGGCGGACAGGAAGACAGCGAGCCGTCGGTCACAGGAGCAGTAGTAATCTGCACATCGAACTCATAACCCCGCACATTCGGCAAACCCAGCACCTGACCCAACGCCGGCTCCGGTTGCAAGTTATAGTTCTTCGGCACGCCACCGCCCAGAATCAATGTCGCAATTGCCTTGGCTTCGCTCTCAAACAAGCCCCAGTGATGATAGGCGCAGGCTTCAAAGACCTCGGCATGCAAGTCGATGTCAAACGCATATTCCGGGATCAAACCCGCCTGCTTCATCGCCCATAACTTCATGGAATTCAGAAACACGCTGCCATCCGCCGGAGCACCGACAAACACCGGAATACCCAGCCGCTGGCAGGTGGAAAGCAACCCGGGCTGCACACCGTTTGCCTGTTCCTGCGCACCGTAATACCGTCCGAGCCGGTTCCGCAACTCCGTGCCGGTCATCTTCCGCTGGAACTCCGGCCGCGTAAACATCGCCGCCAGGAACTTATCCTGATCGAGCAGGACTTCTTCATCGAACGCCATATCCGTGACGCGGATGACGTTCTCATCCCGCAGCGCCGCATCGTCACCGAAGATAGGCACTTCATAGATGGGGTCCAGCAGATGGGCATTCAAACTGCGGTGACCATCGTGATAACAAACCGCATCCGTGGTGCTGACGTAAGCCACCCAGCCGGTCTCAAGCAGAGGAATCAGCCACGCCTGGTGCTGTCCGGAAACCGTCACCGGCCCGGAGATTGCCAGGGTAATCGGGCAGCCCTTGCCGATCGCCATATCCAGAATGCTGTACACACGGCGCAGATACGCACCGCCAAAGGCAGGCAGGCAGTGCTCAAAAATCTCGTGGACCGAACTGACTTCATCAATGCGGCGCACGCGCACGGGACGCCTCTGTTGGTTGCTCATGACCCTTTCAGTTTCGCATTCCCGCCGAACCGGGCGCGGGCTAACGTACCGAAAAGTTCCCTGACGAAACCGGCGTCACATCTCCGGTTGTCCACTGGATCTGATAATCACCCTGGGACACGGCCGGCGTGATGATGTTGATCTGGTAGACCCCGATCAACCCCGGCACCAGTCCGCTGAACAGAATTTGCGCCTTCTGGGTTCCCACCAGCACGGCA
Source organism: uncultured Acidobacteriia bacterium (assembly GCA_903923395.1). Taxonomy (GTDB): domain Bacteria; phylum Acidobacteriota; class Terriglobia; order Bryobacterales; family Bryobacteraceae; genus BOG-234. Next base: position 116,450 of record CAIXXM010000024.1, on the reverse strand, counting down.
GGCGCGATCAGCGTTTTGACCAGCGGCTGGAACGGCGCCGGGACGCCTGTGATCTGCGGAATATCAGTCGCTCCAAGCCCAAAGCCGTACGTTTCCACCGTTTCCCCGGCGCGGGCCGGGTGTTGCGCATCGCAAGGCAGCAGCGTGGAGAGATGGAATGCGGCCGCCTGCTGTTTGCCGGTGGCATCGGGATAAGTGACAATTGCCGGCGCCGTCGCGGCAACATTTGCCGTGTAGGTCAATTGCCTGCCGCTCTCCAGATTGACAGTCAGCGTAACGGGGACGGGCGGCACGCTCATGGGGAGAAAAGTATTGATCTGCCAGGGCGTCAAGGCCTGCACGGGATAGACCCCTCCGGGTCCGCTCACCGTCACAGGAACACTGCTTGTGAGCAGTTCATCCTTCGGATGGAGGTTCTGCCCGTAAATCGTGAAATAGGAACCGGGCGAGAGCGCCAGGGGAAGTCCCTGGGAATTGATGCCGATCACACCGTTTGGGTTAATCGACCCCGGGGCGTAAACCGCTTGCAGATTGCTGCCGTCGGCATTGGCGATCCAAACGGCAGCGGTCTGTGCATTGCCCGTCTCCGCGGTGCTGAAGAGCAGTTTCGTGCCGGCGGCATTCCAAGCGACGTCCCGAACTTCAGAGAACTGGTAGGCGGTAATCCGCGCCGGAGCCCAGATCTGCCCCCCTGCGAGAAACGAGAGCTTATTCCCCGACGCCGACAGGGCCAGGCTGGAAAACGGTCCGCTTGATACCACCGTACTCAACTGGTTGTTCCTCACCACCGCGATGGCATCCTGCTGTTGCCAGGCAAACGTGCTGGCATCACTGCTCACCACGAAATCACTGTTCACCGGCCCGTAGCCAAGCGGCGTCAGGGAAGAACCGTCGAGCGCAGCAGCCCATGGGCCCGCCTGACCGTTTGTGTACCGCAGGAAGACCAGGCGCCCGTCCGCCGTGACCACATTCGCGGAATTCGCCAGGATGCCATCGGGCACACTCAGCCGCAGGACACCGGAACCGTTCACCTTGGCCACAAAAAAAGGGTTGCCGTGCGAAGAAGCCCAGAGGATCTGCTTCCCATCGGCGGAATAGTGGAGGTCATGCAGGCAGGGCAGGACACAATTCGCACAGGAAGGCTGGATGCAGGGTTCAGTGTTCGTGGCAATCAACCGGTCATTGCCACCCGGCAGGTCAAGCACGTGCACTTCCTCAGCTTGCTGTCCGCCCTTGTTGTAGAGCGCCAGGTACGCTGCCGAAGTGCCCTCCGGCGCAATCGCGACGGAGGTTGCGCCCGGGGTATCGATGGTGTCCGCGAAGCCGGTTAACTGTTTCACCGAACCCGTCGCAGGCTGGATCAGGAAAACATCTTTCGAAAAATGACGATTTCCTTCCGGTGAGACCCCGGAAGCGAGTACAATGTTGGTAAGCGTCGCGTCACCGGAAGGCCGCAGGATGCCTCCTCGAGTTCCGAGCAATTGGACTTGAGCGGTAATTGCCGGACAGGCAAGGCTCCAAACAGCCAAAGGTACGGGAAGCAGGGTTAACAGGCGCATTTTCTTCACGTTCGCTCCGGTACATCCACTGTACTAGCAAGCGGGCTGCAAAATGTGTATGTCTCGAATTGTGTCAAGAGTTTGACAATACTCTCCTGCGTTCGATAGCCTAATTAGTTGAGTGTTTAAATTTGGTCGCGCAATTGGTGCGTGCCTGCGGACTGTCGGGAGTTCGGCGTCTGCGAAGAAAAATGGAGTCAGGTTCATGAGTACGGTTTTCCCAACAAAACAGGGAATCGATAGACAGTGGCACGTGATCGATGCCAATGATGTGGTGCTTGGCAAGCTCGCAAGCCACGCGGCCCGGTTGTTGATGGGCAAGCACAAGGCCACCTACACCCCTTTCATCGACACCGGTGACCACGTGATCGTGATCAACGCGGCGAAGGTGAAGCTGACTGGCCGCAAGGACGAGCAGAAGGTTTATCGCCACTTCACCGGCTATCCCGGTGGTCTGGTGGAGACCGGAGCCAAAGCCGTCCGCGCTTCTCGTCCCGCGAGGATGATTGAAGAAGCCATCTCCGGCATGCTCCCCAAGACCAAGCTTGGCAAGCAGATGTACCGCAAGCTCAATGTTTATGCGGGTGACAAGCACCCCCACCAGGCACAGAAGCCGGTGGAACTCGTGGTCGACCGCAAGGTCGTCGAAGAGACCAAATAGTTTTCGCAAAAAGAGGTTATTCCGTTGGCAATCCGCAAAATCGAACAGTATCTCGGAACCGGCCGCCGCAAGCGCAGCGTAGCCCGTGTGTTCCTTCGTCCCGGCTCGGGCAAAATCACCATCAACGGCCGTGAGCTTGAAAGCTATTTCCCCACCGAACAGACCCGCGTGCCGGTCCGTCAGCCGTTGAACGAAGTCCAGATGCTGGACCGTTTTGATGTTCTGATTCTGGCCAACGGTGGTGGCGTTTCCGGTCAGGCCGGTGCCATCCGCATGGGTATTGCCCGTGCTCTGGTTGAGTTCAACGCCGAATTGCGGCCCGCCTTGAAGAAGGCCGGTTACCTCCGCCGCGATCCCCGGCAGCACGAGCGCAAGAAGTACGGTCAAAAGGGCGCTCGCAAGCGGTTCCAGTTCTCCAAGCGCTAAACCACGGGAGTCTGGAAATACAAGTTCGCCGCAGTCCAATTCAGGGGTCCTGCGGCTGGGTGGGCGGGGCGCGAATCACTTCGCGCCCCGGTTCTATGTTCGGCGTATGGTTCTCTATACGTTGTTTCTTGGTTGTAATCCCGGTGGAGCAGCGTGCAAATCTCGCTTTGGGCCGCACGCGCCTGTTCTTCCGGTTAGTGATTTAAGGAGATAGTTTGCCTGCAATATCAATGAAAGAATTGCTCGAAGCTGGCGTTCACTTCGGGCACCAGACCAAGCGCTGGAATCCAAAGATGAAGGAATACATCTTTGGCGAACGTAACGGTATCTACATCATCGACCTCCAGAAGACGCTGAAGCTCTTCAAGGATGCCGCGCGGTATGTAGTGGAAATGTCGGCGCAGGGCAAGAACGTTTTGTTCGTCGGCACCAAGCGCCAGGCGCAGGAAGCCGTTGCTGAAGAAGCCAACCGCTGCCAGATGTTCTACATTAACCAGCGCTGGCTGGGTGGTCTTCTCACCAACATGACCACGGTCCAGAAGTCCATCAAGCGTCTCAAAGAACTCGAACAGATGAACGCTGAAGGCAACTGGGGCGGCCGTCCCAAGAAGGAAATCGTCCGCATGGAACGCGAGCGCAAGCAGCTCGATTCCAACTTGGCCGGTATCAAGGACATGCCCGGCCTGCCGGATGTGATCTTCATCATCGACTCCAACAAGGAAGCGATCGCAGTGAAGGAAGCCCGCCGCTTGGGTATCCCCGTCGTCGCCATTGTGGACACGAATTGCGACCCCGACGTTGTGGACTGGGTCATCCCCGGCAACGATGACGCTCTGCGCGCCATCCGCCTGTTCACCAGCAAGATCGCGGATGCCGTGATTGAAGGCCGTGCACTCGCCACCGAGCAGGACTTCACCTCGGCAGAGAAGCTCGTCACCGGTGATGAAACCCCGGTGGAAGACCTCACCGAGTATTCTCAATATGTGGACCCCAAGTACGCCGAGCAGATCATGCAGGAAAGCCTGATGCTCGACGACACCCAGACCTCGTCACGCAAGGGACCGGCTTCTGAGGTTGCTGCGGAACCTGAAGCTGGAGCAGAAGTCAGCTCCCTGTAGTTTCGGTTTCAAGCGGGTTACGACGGTTAAAGAATGATGCGGGCGGCGAAAGCCGCCCGTGTGTGTGTAAAGAAGCGCACAAGCCGCCGTCCGCGTCGCGATGGCTTGGAAGGCAGCGGTGGTTTATGGATCGCGGCTGGCGAGTCTGTTGTGCGCGTGAGTAGAAGGGATTCGAAAGAAATTAAAGTTATGGCGGAAATTACTGCACAGTTGGTTAAAGAGCTCCGTGAGCGCACCGGCGCCGGCATGATGGAGTGCAAAAAGGCACTCACCGAAGCAAACGGCGATATTGAAGCGGCTGTGGTTGTTCTTCGCAAGCGCGGCCAGGCAGCTGCCGACAAGAAGTCCTCCCGCACCACCCAGCAGGGCACCATCGGGACGTATATTCACCCCGGCGCCCAGCTCGGCGTGCTCGTGGAAGTGAATTGTGAATCCGACTTCGTGGCCCGCACCGACGACTTCCAGGAACTGGTTCGTGATCTGGCAATGCACATTGCTGCCGCGGATCCGCAGTTCGTCAAGCGCGAAGACGTGACCCCGGAAGCCATTGAGAAGGAACGCGACATCCAAAAGGGCCGCGCACTCAACGAAGGCAAGCCGGAAAAGATGATCGAAAAGATCACCGAAGGCCGCATGGCCAAGTTCTACGAAGAAGTCTGCCTCTATGAGCAGCCCTTCGTGAAGGACAACACCGTCACCATCGAACAACTGGTGAAGAACAAGATCGCCAAGCTTGGTGAAAATATCTCAGTGTCGCGTTTTGTCCGCTTTAAGGTCGGCGGCTCTGCCCCGGCTGAAACGCCCGCTGCTGAATAGCAACTTAATTCCAACCGATCAGGAATCGAATGGCCAAATACGAACGGATCTTACTGAAGCTGAGCGGTGAAGCACTCGCGGGGCCCCAGTCTTTTGGGCTGGACGCCGACAAGGTGAAGAGTCTTGCAGCCGAAGTGGCCGCCGTCGCACAGGCCGGCATCCAGGTCGGAGTCGTGATTGGCGGGGGCAATATCTTCCGGGGTATTGCTCTCGCCGCAAAGAAGATGGACCGCGTCACGGGGGATCACATGGGCATGCTTGCCACGGTGATCAACTCGCTCGCGTTCCAGGATGCTCTGGAGCAGATGGGCCAGCACACGCGTGTCATGTCCGCCATCCAGATGCATCAGGTCGCGGAGCCTTACATCCGCCGCCGCGCCATCCGGCATCTTGAAAAAGGCCGCATCGTCATCTTTGCCGCGGGCACCTCCAACCCCTACTTCTCCACCGATACTGCCGCAACCCTGCGCGCTTTGGAAATCAAAGCCCAGGTCATTGCCAAAGCCACCAAGGTGGATGGCGTCTACGACAAAGACCCGATGAAGCACACGGACGCTGTCATGTTCAAGACCGTGGAATACACTGAGGTCCTGACCAAACAGCTCGCCGTCATGGATGCAACCTCGATTGCCATGTGCCGCGACAACAAGCTTCCCATTCAGGTTTTCAATCTCAACACGCCCGGCAATATAATGCGAATGGCGACCGGCGAAGCAGTCGGCACCATTATTTGCTGAATCACAGACTGAATCATGAAAAACGATCCTGCTCCCGCAACATCGAACAGCCCCTTTGCCACGGTGAAAGACGTCGAGGCGAATGCCAAGACCCGCATGGAAAAGGCCTTGAGCGACCTGCAGCACAACATGTCCACCATCCGGACCGGACGTGCCAACATCAACCTGCTCGACAATGTCCGTGTCGACTACTACGGCACCCCGACCCCCGTGAACCAGCTCGCCAACCTCGGCGTGCCGGAACCCGGCCAGATCACCGTGCAGCCTTGGGATGTCACCCAAATCGCCGCGATTGAAAAGGCCATCCGCGCCGCGGAACTGGGCGTCAACCCCGCGAACGACGGCCGCGTCATCCGCATCCCCATCCCCCCGCTCAATGAAGAGCGCCGCAAGGAACTTGTCAAGAAGCTGAGCGGTGTTGCCGAAGATCACCGTGTTGCCATCCGAAACGTCCGCCGCGATGCCAATGACCACTTCAAGAAGCTGGTCAAGGACAAAAAGGTCTCAGAAGACGAAGAGCGCCGCGCACTGGACGAAATGCAAAAGATGACCGACAGCTACATTGCGAAACTCGATGCAGCCGTCAAAGTCAAAGAAAAAGACATCCTCGACATCCGCTAGCGGAGTGCTTCACACAAGAATGGTGATTATTCCAATGTCTGGAATAATCAGTCACAATCAGTCGTGATGTTGGCCGGCCACGGAAGTGGATGAATACACCGCCTGTTGCGGGAAGTTGTCTTTGCCTGGGCACGCGCGCCAGAATGGCGCACGAACATCTCCTAAGTATTCGCCGGCAAAACGGACCTCGGGGCGGCGGCGAATGCTTGTATGTCATGAGGCCGCCCCGGCCTTTGCCGGCTAGCTAACTTCCCACCGAAGCCGGATCCAACAAGTGATCCGGCTCAAACTTCTCCTTCGACCACACGTAGTCAAAGATAAACTTCAGCTCCGTCCGGAACCCGAATTCCTGCCGTTCAGAAACCAGCACCTCTGCCCACAACTTGCTCTTTCCCTTCCTGAGCAGCAGTTTTTCTCCCACTGGAATAGCAATTTCTGAGTCCAGAACAGCACCCGTCGTCCAGATCTCTTCCAAATTCGCCCAGCCCGACCAGCCGCCGGTGCCGCGAATTTGCATCAAGTCGGAGCAAAGGTATCGTTTTTCCTGCATTATTTTCGCGACAGCCTCAGAATAACCGCCCAGCCGATTGAATGCGGGGCAAGCAGCTATCATAATGGCAGATTGACACTTCCGACCACGGTAAAAGTTCCCGGCTCCAGCGCTAATCTCGGCCCTGGCTTCGACAGCCTCGGCGTCGCACTCTCCGTCTACCTGACTTGCAGGATTTCCCCCGCACAGAAGCTCACAGTAACGGTGTCCGGACGTGATGCGCAATTCATTCCCGCCAACGAATCCAACCTGATCCTCACTACTGCGCAGGCTGTTGCGGCACGCTGCAACCGGGACCTGCCGCCCTTCGCCCTGGAAATCCAAAACGACATTCCGCTCGGCAAGGGACTGGGTTCCAGCGCCGCGGCTATTGTCGCGGGCGTCGCGATCGCGAATCAGTTACTGCAACTCTCCTGGAAGTCCGGTCGGATTCTGGATGAAGCCGTTCGTATTGAGGGCCATCCGGATAACGTTTCGGCTTGCATTTTCGGCTCGATCGTCGCCAGCGCCGTGGATAGCGGCGGCATGACCCGCTCCATCAAACTTCCGGTGCCGGAAAAACTGCGGGCCGCCGTCGTGGTCCCGAATTACAACCTGCCCACCAAGGAATCGCGCGCCGTGCTGCCGGATACCTACACCCGCGCCGACGTGATCCACAACCTGCAACGGGTCAGTCTTTTGGTGGCGGGGCTTGCCACCGGCGATCTGAGCGCATTTCCCCTGGCGCTCGAAGACCGCATCCACCAGCCCTACCGGTCCAAGCTGGTGCCTGGTCTCGCGGAGATTCTCCGCCTGCGTGCCCCCGGCTTGCTCGGCTGCGTTCTCTCCGGCGCCGGCCCTTCCGTGCTCGTGCTCTATGAGCGGAAACACGAAGAGGTCTGCGATCTGGTCCGCCAGATCTTTGCGATGAACGGATTCACCACCGAACTGGTGGCGGCCCCGATCCCAACTGAAGGTCTCCAAGTGTTCTAACGGATGGGGCCCGAACTCACCGACCTCCACGAAATCACAGAGCAGAAAATCTCCCCGGTACTTCTGGAGGAGTGCGCCGAGTGGCTTGCCACCATGGACTGGGACTTTAGTCAGACCGCCGACCTCGTCCGCAAGTACACGCGGATGCGGGCGCTCGATGGCGCAGCCCTGCTGGACCGCGGCGAAGTTGCCGGTTATGGCTATTCCGTGGTCGATGACGGGAAGGCAGTCATTGGAAATCTCTACGTCCGTCCGCCCTGGCGCGGCGCAGACAATGAATTGCGGCTATTCCATGCCATGCTCGACGACATTCTGCGCGCGCCCTCGGTGCGCCGCATCGAAAGCCAGTTGATGACGGTGGAGACGGCATCCGCACGGGCGATTCAGCGGGAACGCTTTCTCCGCCTCTACGAACGCACGCTGATGTTCCTGGCTGACCCCGTTCCGGCCTTCCCGCCCCTTTCGCGGCTCAATGTCCGCATGGATCACTGGTCCCCCTACCACCTGGATGCCGCAGCCAGCGTGATGTCCATGGCCTATCAGGGTCACGTCGATGCGCAGATCAATGATCAGTACCGGACCTTGGCGGGCTCCCGGAAGTTTATACAGAACCTGCTGGAGTATCCCGGCTGTGGAGCTTTCTTCGCACCCGCATCTTTCCTGGCGGTGGACCGCTCCTCCGGCGCGGCGGTGGGTCTGGTGATGGCGAGCTTTGTTTCCGAAGGCACCGGCCATATCTCCCAGCTCTGTATCATCCCGTCCGCCCAGCGAAGCGGTCTTGGACTGGAACTGCTCCAGCAATCCATCAACGTGCTGGTGGCGTACGGCAGCAAGAAGATCAGTCTCACCGTCACCGTGTCAAATACCGCGGCGCTCCTGCTCTATGAATCGTGCGGGTTCCGGCGGAGCCATGATTTCCATGCTTATGTCTGGGAAGCAGACTGATCCGGGTTACGATCTCAGGTATGTTGGCAAGACTCTTCGCGTTGTGGTTTCTGGCAGCAACGGCAGCGGCGGCGGAGGAGACAGTATGCTCGCTGCTGAAGAACGCCAGGACCTTCGACGGCAAGCCGGTCACCGTGCAGGATGAATTGATCCTGTCCGCAGATGTAACAGTACTTGGGTCAAAGTATTGTGACTTCCGGCTGGTCGAGGAGCATTCGGAGCGCCCGATTGCAATCGAACTCCAGCTTCCCCCCGGCGATTTACAGCAATGGAATGAAGCCCGGGCGAAAGTCAGCAAGCTCCGCAAAGAAGGCCGCTGGTTTTCGGCGTCCGCCAGTTTGCAAGGCCGCTTAGAACTCTCCCGCGATACGGAATTCCCCGCCGCACTGCAAGTGTCACGGGTGGATGCGATTTCCATTCAAGAGCTGCCTGACCCGGACCAATTGCCCGTCATCCCGATCTGCGACTTATTTCAGAACCTGACCGCGTGGCAGGGAAAGCGGATCGCAGTACGTGGCTATCAGTCGGCGGGGCATGAGGGTTCGTGGCTTTATGGCACCTGCCGCGGGGAGTTCGTCACGGACGGCTACCGTTGGCCGGTACTGCTCCACCTGGGTTCAGCGGACTATACCAGTGACTCGACCTGGCCCTTGACAGGCAGACGCACGAAAGCCGAGCCCATCAGGCACCCGGACCTCGGGCGCGACAGCCAATCCCCAGGCTTGCAGGTGACTTACTCCGGTGAACTGCGGCTTCGCACCGGGCTGAAAGCAATTTGCCGCCCGGGTGGAGATTGGCTAACCACGGGCTTCGGCCATCTGGGCTCGGCCGCTGCGGAACTGATTCTGGAAGCTGAATTCGACCGCGAGTTCGTGAAATTGGAGGGCAGCGGCAGCGCACCCCAAGCGGAACCCTGCACTCCGTCCAGACCACCCGCGGCGAAAATCGAGAGACGACCCTGACGCATGCGGCATCCTATGGCTATGAGAGCATTGTGGCAATGAAGCGCCCCTGGGCGATGAGCATGCGCTGGCTCGATCTGCTTTTTGCGCACTGGCCGGTTTCCCCTGCAGTCCTGCGTCCGCTGCTGCCTCCCGGTCTGGAGTTGGACCTCTTTGACGGCAAAGCCTACGTGGGCGTGGTGCCGTTCCGAATGGAAGGCGTGACGCCGCGCGGGGTGCCGGAAGTCCCGGGACTGCATGCGTTTCCGGAATTGAACCTGCGCACTTACGTGACCACGGGCGGCAGACCGGGAGTTTGGTTCTTCAGTCTGGACGCCGGGCAGAAGCTGGCGGTCCGTGTGGCGCGTGCTCTGTTCCACCTGCCGTATTTCGATGCGGCATTCCGGTTGGAAGGAAACAGCTATTCGTCGATCCGGACCCATGCCGGTGCCCCGCCCGCAATTCTTGAAGCGACTTACATGCCTACCGGTCCGGTGTATCACGCCAAGCCCGGCACACTCGAGCATTGGCTTACGGAACGCTACTGCCTGTACTCCGCGGATAAGCGCGGGCGCATCTATAGGGGAGAGATTGCACATACGCCCTGGCCACTGCAACCCGCGGCCGCCGAGTTCCGCAAGAATACACTGGGAGACTGGCTGGGAATTGCCATGCAGGGCCCGCCGGAAACACTGCACTTCGCCAAAGAGCTGGATGTCCGTGCCTGGCTGGTGCAGCGAATTGAGCCCAGATGAATCCATACGACCTTGTTCCCTACTCCGGCGCTGTCTTCCCCCAAACACATCCGCGCAGACTGGCTGTGATCGCCACTCTCTTCGGCATGAAGCCGGCACCACACTCACGATGCCGCGTGCTGGAGATCGCCGCGGGAGACGGCGGAAACCTTATCGCCATGGCAGAGGCTGCACCGGAAAGCGAATTCCTGGGCATTGACCTCGCGGAAGAAACCGTCGCCAGGGGGAATCAACGGATTCGGGATCTCGGTCTCACCAATGTCCAGTTGCAGGCGATGGACTTGCTGCAGCTTCCTGAGAACCTGGGTGCGTTCGATTACATCGTGGCGCACGGTTTGTACTCGTGGGTTCCCGAACCGGTGCGCGCGGGGCTGATGGCTGCGATCCGGAAGTTACTTGCGCCCCAGGGTGTAGCTTATGTAAGTTACAACGCACTGCCCGGCGGACACCTGCGCCTCATGCTCCGGGAGATGATGCAGTTTCATCTGCGCGGTGTGGAAGACCCGCAAGAGCGAGTGGAACAGGCCCGTGCCTTGCTGGACTTTCTGCCCGGCGCACATGCCCGGCCCACGGAGTATCATGCGTTGCTGCAGGCAGAGGCCGACACGTGGTTACACCGTCCGGACTTTGCGCTCTATCACGATGAGTTAGGCGAGGTGTATCATCCGCTGTATTTTCACCAGTTCATCGACCATGCCTCGGAGGAGGGCTTGCAGTTTCTGGGGGAGGCCGACTTCGGAGATATGCAGGATCTGGTGCTCCAACCGGATGCTGCGGAGATGTTACGGGATCTTACCGATGACATAATTATCCGCGAGCAATATCTGGACTTCATGAAGGGCCGCCGCTTCCGGCAAACGCTGCTTTGTCACGAAGAGATAGAACTGGATCACAGCAACGCCGCAAAGCACGTTCCCTGGATGATGGTTTCCACAACCGCCCAGCGCAGCGGCGATGAATTCATGGGTCCGGCGGGCGCCTGGATGAAGACGGAACATCCCCTTGCGGTCAGGATGATGAACGCCCTCATCGACGCCGCACCGCAGGGCATTCCCGTAGAGGTGCTCTGCAAGAAACGGGAGAGGAAGGAAGCAGTGCGGATCCTGCTGACAGCTTATGCCTCGCGGATGATTGAACTGGAGGTAATCCCGACATGAGTCACAGTTGGGACTTCGTGCTCACAGTAAGTCCGTAATCAGCGCGCCTGCCGCTCCTGGACCTGCACCAACTGGTAATCACCCTGATCCTCCGTGGTGAACTCCACGGGCAGGAATTCGCGGATCACCTCCATGTTTGTCCGGGCATGCGGGTTCAACTTCAGCGCGGTAAAGGATCCGCCACCGGCCAAGGCCATCGGCAGCAATAACTGGTCTGTAAGATGCTCTGCAGCAACGGCCTTCGAAGCAAGATACTCCCTTGCTTCCCTGGCAGCCATATCTGCCACCGCCTCCGCACTTACTTGCATCTTGCCAAAGGCGGTAAAGATCTCAGTTACTTCCGCGCTGCCCACCTCCACCATCACCACATTGCCGGGACCATTGGACTCGCGCGTCGATTCCGCTTTGAAGCTGTCTTCGCCCCAGTTCAAACGGCCCGCTGCTGTCTTCACCTCGCGCTGTGCGATGTGATACGGCAAGTTAGCCACCACAGCCCGGACGCGGCGGTGCGTAATTTCCCCGCGCTCCCCCAGATGCAGCTGCATCAACCGGAGTGCCGGTGCAATCGAAGCCGCGAAGCGCCCGCCGCCTGCTGGATAAAAACCGTACCGCTCGAATGCAGCAGCTACCTTTGGCCCCATGCGAGCCAACAGCGGCAAAAAGCTGCGTACAAGAAAGTCATACGGAGGCGCGGCTTCATTATGCGTGCCGCCCTCCACCACAATATGACTGGCACCCTCCGCCATCATGAGCGCGGGCAGAACCGTTTGGAATACCAGCGTGCCGCTGCCCGCGGTCCCAATGACGAATTTATATTCCCCGGCGCGCACTTTTCCCGGCCGGAAGGTAAGTGCCTGGGAGCCAAGCACCGCACCTTCCACGTCGGCACCGCCGACTTCCGCCGCTGCCAGAACCGCCGTCAAGTGCTGCCGCATCAAGCCGGGTTTCTGACGCCCGGCCTTGATGTTCTCGATCCGGAACGGCTGGCCCGTGCAGAGAGACAGACTTAGCGATGTCCGCAGAATCTGCCCTCCACCTTCCCCCAGTATCCCGTTGATCGTAATCATGATGCAGCTCCTTTACCCTTTTACACAAACCACCTGACGCAAGGTGTGGACGATCTCAACCAAATCGGTCTGGGCCGCCATCACCGCGTCAATCGACTTATACGCCGCGGGTGTTTCATCAATCACATCCTCGTCCTTCCGGCACTCCACGCCTTCCGTCATCCGGATGTGATCCTCCACGGTGAACCGCTTCTTCGCCTGGGTCCGGGACATTGCCCGCCCCGCACCGTGGCTGCAACTGCAGAAGCTTTCCGGGTTGCCTTTGCCTCGCACGATATAAGACCGTGCGCCCATGCTGCCCGGTATGATCCCCATATCACCTTCCCGGGCCCGGACCGCACCCTTTCGGGTAATCAGCACACTTTCCCCGAAGTGCTTCTCTCTCGTCACGTAGTTATGGTGACAGTTGATCGCTTTCAGTTCGGCGCTGAAGGGTGGAACCTGTCCGGAAGAACGTACCGCGTTCACCAGCCGCTCCATCATCAAGTCCCGGTTCCGGCGGGCATAGTCCTGCGCCCAGCCGACAGCTTCCACATAGTCATCGAAGTAATCGGTATGTTCGGGGAAGTAAGCCAGATCGATGTCCGGAAGATTGATATAGAACTTCCGCATCTCCTTCCGCGCCAGTTCAATGAAGTAACTTCCCATCCGGTTCCCTACGCCCCGCGAACCGCTGTGGAGCATGAACCAGACATGATCCGCCTCATCCAGACAAACTTCGATAAAGTGGTTGCCCGTACCCAGCGTCCCCAGGTGGTTCGCATGGTTGCCGCGACCCAGCTTGGGATGCTTCTGCAGAATCGCGTCATACCTGTCTTTCAGTTCGGTTCCCCAAACCTCCAGGTTCCGCTCCGGAATATCATGCCAGGCACCCCGGTCGCCCGCGCCGCCGTTGTTGGTACGGCCGTGCGGCACGGCGTTCTCAATCGCCGTCCGGATGCCCTTCAAGTCATCGGGCAAATGGCCGGCGTTGAGGTCAGTTTGCACGGCCATCATCCCGCAACCGATATCCACACCCACAGCAGCAGGAATGATCGCGCCCTTGGTGGGAATCACAGACCCGACCGTTGCCCCGACACCCCAATGCACGTCCGGCATCGCGGAAATCCACTTAAAGACGAACGGAAGCTGGGCGGCATTCAGAAGTTGCTGCTTCGCCTGGTCTTCCAGTTGGACACCGTTCGTCCAAGCCTTCACGGGTACGCCCTTTTCGGGGGCAAATACGTTGTAGTTGTGCGTTCCGGACATTTTCGTTTCCTTTCAGGATTTCACTTTCCCCACAACGGGGCCGACAAACGGTGGAGAGACACGTTGACATGTAGTCCCTCCGGCATTCGGCCCCGCCGTTTCGACGCTGCGGCGACAAGATATGGAAAAAACTCCTGCTCTGCCTGTTGAGCTACCGCAGCGTTGCCGCTGCGACCCGGATTTGAACCGGGAACCCAGTGATGTAGTTCTTTCCGCATTCGCCGCAGCCAAATTTTCAAGCCGCGATGGCTTCGATCCGCCCCACCCAGTGATCCGCTTCCAGTTGCCCGGACGCGAAAGCCGCTATGACCTCGAACACCTGATCGGAAAAGCCTCCGATGTTCAGAATGTCGGCGCGTTCCCGCACCTGCGTGGTCCCGAGCAGCTGGATATCGAGACATACCAGCCGACCCTCCGGATTTCTCTGCCGGAAGCGATCCCATGCAGCCCCCAGAGCGGTGCCGGGCAACTGCCGGGGGTCAGACCAGGACTGGTTATCCGAGACAAACACCACCAGATCCGCCTTCTCCTGCCGTTCATTCAAGAGCGCCAGGGGTGCGCTGCAGTTGGTGCCGCCGCCACAGATCGCGGCAAGTTTGCCGGCGTTGCTCATGACACTGTCGCTGGCATTCAAGTCCACCCGGACAACATGGTTCTCAAACGGCAGAACCATGGCCGAAGGGTTCTTGCGCACCAGCGCCGCGGCAACCAGAGCAGCCACATCCACGCAGCGAACCGCGGAAGCGCCAGGCCGGAAACCCGTCACAGGCGAGTTCATGGAACCCGAAACATCCGGGCAAACCACAACCTTCCCCTGCACCGCCGGAACGTTCGCAATCGCCACTTCCATGGCGTCCTGCAATGCGTCCCGGATCTCCGCCGGTACCGTCGCACCGCTGCTTTGGAAAGCCGCGAGCAACTGGTACGGAAACACCCGCGCGCGCCGGACTTCGCTGGCATCCCGCAGCCTGGCCGCGATCAACCCCACCATCTCCGCTTCTTCGAAAACTCCGTGGCGCGCAAACGTGTTGAGGTTCATCCGCGTCGTCTGCCAGGAGGCGTGGCGCGCGATCTCCCGCCAGTCTTCCGCGCGGAGCGGCAAAGCCGAAAGCAAAGTGAATGGCAGCGCCGGCACAGCAGCCGACGTTCCGCTCCGGAAGCTTTCAAACTGTTTGACCAGTTCCGGCAAAGCCGCGCCGTCGAACTCCCGCCCGAGAAGGTATCCATAAAAGGCCTCCCGAACGGCATTCTCCGGTTTCGGATGCACCATCTTGATCACATCAGCCAGCGACGGCTTCTGCCCCGCGTGCGAAGCAAACAGAGCTTCGGGATCACGGGCTTCCAGCCATTGCCGCACCAGCCGCCGGGGTGCAGTCCCTAAAGATTTTCGCCCCACTACACCAGACCGCAGGATCTGAACATAGGTCCGCAGCATTCTCGTGTTGTCAATCACGCGGGCGAAGACGAATTCATGCAGCCGCGCATCCTTGGTCGAAAGCCACGCGCACAGCAGAGCGGGCAGGTCTTTCATATAGGCCTGCGTGCGGCTGTAAACCGCGACCTGCGCCACATATTCCGGACTCAAGCCCGCACACAGGCGAAGAACACGCTCCAGTTGTTCCTGTTCGGTGGCATAAAACGTCCGTCCGAAACAGCCCGTCGCGGCGTACTGCGCCAGCGCCTGCTTGGGTGCCAGTGAGTAGGCAGGGGCATTCTCATAGTTGACGGTATCGGTTGGGCTGCCGAAGAGTGTTTGGAGTGCCATGCTCGTTGTCGCTTTCGCAGATCTATAATGCAGCCAGCATGCCAAACTATTGCGCGTTGAAAACAATCCACTTAGCGGCACAGATCCAAACCCAATCTCTCATTTTGAGATAAATCCATATACAATCAGATAAAACTATGCGCTCCGTGGTCTTAGGTCTGCTCGGCACCACCCTCGACGTCGGAAAAAGTGCCGACCGCTGGCAGAGTTGGCGCCCCACCGTTTCGGTCTGCCGCCAGCCCGACCTCATCGTCCACCGCTTCGAACTGCTCCATGACAGACGCAGCGCCTCGCTGGCAGCCGTGGTCCAGAGGGACATCCAAACCGTTTCCCCGGAGACCGAAGTCCGGCTGCATCAGATAGAATTCCAGGACCCCTGGGACTTCGGACAGGTCTACGAAACCCTGTTCGCCTTCGCGAAAAACTACCCGTTCGACGAGGCCGAAGACTACCTGGTCCACATCACCACCGGCACGCACGTCGCGCAGATCTGCCTCTTTCTGTTGACGGAAGCCCGCTGGCTTCCCGCCAGGCTGCTGCAATGCTCCCCGGACCGTGACCGCAGCGCGCCCGGCAAGATCAGCATCATTGACCTCGACCTTTCCCGCTACGACGGCATCGCCTCCCGCTTCCAGCAGGAACAACGGGAGGCAGCATCCTTCCTGAAGGGTGGCATTGAGACCCGCAACCCGGCCTTCAATAAGCTGATTGACCGGATTGAACAGGTGGCCATCGCGACAAGGGATCCACTGCTGCTGATGGGCCCTACCGGAGCAGGCAAATCGCGGCTCGCCAAACGCATCTTCGATCTCAAGAAGGCACGACACGCCGTCAAAGGCGACTTCGTGGACGTGAACTGCGCCACCCTGCGCGGTGATGGTGCCATGTCCACCCTCTTCGGCCACACCAAGGGTGCGTTCACGGGGGCTTTGAAAGACCGCCCCGGCCTCCTCCGCACCGCGGACAACGGCGTGCTGTTTCTGGATGAGATCGGCGAACTCGGCCTGGATGAACAGGCCATGCTGTTGCGCGCACTGGAAGACAAAACCTTCCTGCCAATGGGCTCTGACCGCGCCAGCCACAGCGATTTCCAATTGATCGCGGGCACCAACCGGGATCTGCTTTCCGCCGTCCGCGAGGGGCGCTTCCGCGAAGATCTTCTCGCACGCATCAATCTCTGGACCTTCACCCTGCCCGGGCTCAGCGCCAGGCCGGAAGACATTGAACCGAACCTGCAATTCGAACTCGATCAATACGCCCGGCGCACCGGACGCCAGATCACTTTCAGCAAGGAAGCGCGGAAGAAATTCCTCGATTTCGCGGTCTCTGCCGCCGCGGCCTGGAAGGGCAACTTTCGCGATCTCAATGCCGCCGTTTCGCGCATGGCGACCTTGTCACTGGGCGGCCGCATCGGCGTGGAAACGGTGCAGGAGGAAATCGACCGCCTGCTGGCATCGTGGGGAGAACCCACAGCCGTTGATCCCCTGGCAGACGTACTGCCGCAGGACCAACTGGCGGAACTTGACCCCTTTGACCGGGCGCAACTCACAAAGGTCATTGAAGTCTGCCGCCGGAGCCGGTCGCTCTCAGAAGCCAGCAGACTGCTCTTCGAAAAGTCACGGGCCCGAAAGACCAGCACAAATGACGCGGACCGGCTCAAGAAGTACCTGGCCCGGTTTGGGCTCGCCTGGGAGCGGTTCCAGCGGGCATAGCCCCATCCGATACCATTGGAATTCGCGCCATTCACGGGCAATATGATCGGAAACTGGTTCCATCGGGTGAAGTCAGTGCTGTTGGGGTCCCGCGCTGTCGGCGCACCCGTCACCCACATCTACATCTCAGGCTGGCGCGGCGACTTTGAATTCACCAAGTGTTGCGTCGCCAGCATCCGGCACTGGTATCCCGATATCCCCATCAGCTTGATCAAGGACTGCCTGCATGGTGATTACGACACCCGCGCACTCGAACAGGCTTTCGATGTCCGCATCTTCCCCTCCACGCGACGCGGTCATGGCTTTGGTGCCGCGAAACTGGAGCCTCTGTTCCAGGAACACACGGAGAGATGCCTGATTCTGGATAGCGACATCGTATTTCTGGGGCCCGTGCTGGCAAGGCTGGAGCGCTTCCCGCAGGACTTTGTCGTCACCCTCGAAAACCATACCCTCAGCCACATTTGCGAGTGTTATTACAATCCGCAAGAACTGCGCGAACTCGATCCGGATTTCGTTTTCCCCGGCTACGCCTTCAACACTGGGCAGATCACTGCAACAACTGGCCTGCTGCGGCGCGGTGACTTTGAAGAGTACATCGCCTTTGAAGATCCGCCCAGAGTGCTGCGGCCGGAGATCTTCAAGTGCGGAGAGCAGGGGCTCTTGAATTTCGTACTTCTCCGCTTGAAGCAACAGGGCCGAATCACGCTTGCCCGGACCCCGTTCACCAACTGGCCACCGGGCATGCAGAATGAAGACGTGGACTTGGACCGGCTTCGCTCCGGCGAAGGCTACAACATGCTGCTGCACTGGGCTGGCTTCAAGCAGTACCAGCCTGCAACGGCACCGCTGGCTCACGTTTTGCGCTATTTCCTTGAGATCTATAACCGGAAGACGGAGGCCTTGCAGTTCTGACGCTCCCCGTGGATGGTGTTTGTTACCCTGCGAGGGTGAATCGATTCGCGACAGAGTCGCAGTTGGACCTGCTGCGTGCCGCGCTTTTGACCGGCAATATCGCGCGGGAGTCGGCTGAGCGGTGGTTTGAGGCCCATCAGTCGCTGCAGGCTGAAGGTTTCCGTGAGTTGGACGAAGCGGCCCGGCGTCTGTTGCCTCTGGTGGAGCGCAACCTGAAAGATGGCCTGCCTGCCGGCATCCGAAAAGAGTTGCGGAGCGTGCGCAATCACTACTGGGCAGCAAACCAGCGCCTGTTCCGCGGGCTGGAAAAGGAACTGCTCCAGTATGAAGCGGCAGGCATCCCGACCCTTGTCTTGAAGGGTGCGGCACTCGCCGTCGCCGCTTACGGTGATATGTCCTCCCGGCCCATGTCAGACTTCGACATCCTGATCCCGGAGACACGCATACGCGAGAAGGTGCAGGAGTATATCCGTGACGGCTGGCAACCGGGCTGCATCCCGCCTTCCGCGCATGAGGTGCCGTACTTTTACCGGTTCCGCCATGCCATCAACCTGACACATCCGGATCACGGCGGCGTTGATCTGCATTGGCATGTGCTGCTCGAAGCTACTTTCGAGGGGGCCGACAAGCTCTTCTGGGAAGGCAGCGTTCCGCTCCAGATCAAGAGCGCGGCAACACGGATGCTGAACCCGGCCGACCAGTTACTGCACACCTGTATGCACGGCTATCCCTACAACCCCATGCCTCCGGTCCGTTGGGTGGCCGATGCCATGACCATTCTCCGGACCACCACGGTCGACTGGCAGCGTTTGCTCCATGTAGCTGAGGAACTGCATGTCTCGATGGCCTGCCTCGAATGCCTGACGTTCCTCAATGATTTCTTTGCGGTGAACATTCCCGGATTTGTCATCGAGAGCCTGGCGAATATCCGCCGGGAGGCGCGGGAAGAGCGCTATTTCCAGAGAATGGCAAATCCCGGAGCCCGCCGTTGGTGGGAAACACTGGAGGATGTCTCCGTGGCTGTGGACCGAGCCAACAAAGACCGCGGACTACTCAGTAAAGTCGTGGTCTTTCCGCGGCACCTGCAGTTCGAGCAGCAGTTGCCAAGCTTCGCCAGCCTGCTGCCTCATGTGGGTGTGTTTCTGAAGCGGCGCTTTGATTAGCAGGGAGTCGTCAGCTCTCCGCCAAGCTCTTGGCTAAGCGTTGTCAGCAGCGTTCTTCGGTCCAGTCGAGCAGAGGGCGCACTGACCCTGCCATGTAACCCGCGAAGTGTCCCCGTGCACCGCCCTGCGTCTCCAGGGCCACGAAACTGACAGCATCCGGATCGCTCAGATGCTCCCGATACGTCCGGAACGAATAGACTGCCACGGAAACGGTCAGCGTCCCGGGGGAAAGCAGGTGCGCCGGCACCCACACCGTAAACCGGTACGTGCCCGGGGTTCTCGGGTGCCCGTGCAACTCCGTCCCGGCGTCCACGGTGGAGAACAGCGGACCCCACTCATTGTTCAGAGTGATGAGCGGAAACAGGGCTACGCTGCCATCGAAGATGCTGAACTCTACTTCAACGCCGAACTCTTCCCCAATTTCGACGGCGGTTTGCGTCACGCCAGCCCGCGAACAGACCCGGACGCGCCGCAGACGCACGCAATCATCGCCCGGCGCATGCTCCAGGTCCTGATAAATTCTCTCGCCGCTGGATTCCAAACCGCTGTGCAGATACGAGGCAGTCACTTCCTTCACGGGGCCATCCTGGATCAGACGCCCCTTCTCCAGCAGCAACGCGCGATTGCAAAGTCTGTTGACGGCCTGCACGCTGTGCGATACGAACAGGATGGTCAGTCCGCGCCGGCCAGCCTCCTCAATCTTGCCGAAGCACTTCTTTTGAAACTCGGCATCCCCCACGGCCAGAACCTCGTCCAGCAGCAGAATCTCAGGCTCGATATGGGCCGCAACCGCGAACGCCAGCCGCATATACATACCGCTCGAATAATGTTTGACCGGCTCATCCAGGTAAGTCTCTACACCGGAGAACGCTACAATCTCATCGAACTTCGAACGGATTTCCGACCGCCGCATCCCGAGAATTGCGCCGTTCAAGTAGATATTTTCGCGGCCCGTCAGTTCCACGTGAAACCCGGACCCCACCTCCAGCAGGCTGCTCACCCGGCCGTTCAATACAAAGCTGCCTTCGGTGGGCCGGAGAATGCGCGACAGAATCTTCAGCAGTGTGGATTTACCCGCGCCATTCCGGCCGATCACGCCGATCACATCTCCGGGCCGCGCTTCGAAACTGACGTCCTCCAGCGCGGCAAAGCTGCGGACTCTCTGGGCAGCACCGGCGGATCTGCCCAGCTTGAACCAATCGGAGATAGAGCGATACTCCGGCTTGCGTCCCCGCAGAGTGAAGCGCTTCGTCAAGCCCTGTACAGAGACCGTATTCACGCGCGCTCCGCCAAATCAGATTCCAGATGCTGAAACACCACTCCAGCCCCGATCAGCATCACGGCAGTGGAAAGCAGCGAAAGTGTCACCAGTTGGCCGTTCAGCAGCCCGCCAAAGAGGCACCAGCGGTAACTCTCCACCACGCCTGCCATGGGGTTCAAGCCCGCTGCCCATTGCAGCCGCAAGGGAAGCATCGCCAGAGGGTAAATCACCGGCGTGGCATACATCCAGAGCTGCACAAGAAAGGGAAACAGGTGCTTTAAATCCCGATAGATCACAATCAACGCGGCGGCGCCAAGCCCCACGCTCATGGCAAGGACGATTCCCCACAGCAGGACGGCTGGCAGCAGAAACCACCCCGCATGGGGCCGGAAGGACTGTACCAGCATCAAGCCCAGCAGGAACACCGTGGAGATCAGCCAATCGAAGATACAAGCCGAAACGGCGGCGGCTGGCAAGAGAGCACGGGGAAAGTACACCTTGTTGAGCAGGTTGTAGTTACTCACAAAGGTACCGGCGGCAATAACTACGGCATTGGCAAAGAAGGCCCACGGCGCGAGTCCGGAGAGAACAAAAAGCATGTACGGCACAGGCCCCGTTGCGGGTCGCAAGACCCTGCCAAACACCGCGGCGAAGATCAGCATCGGCATCAGCGGTTGCACCAGAGCCCACAACACCCCGACCGCGGTTTGCCGGAACCGCAGCTTCAAATCCCGAATGGTCAGGAAGAAAAATAGCGTCCGGTAATTGGCGCACTCCGCCAGCGTCGCAAGCAGCGGCGGACGGGAGGATTTCACTGCAATCATGTGATCTGCTCCCCGCGCCTTGGCAACACATACCGCAGCGCGTATCCCATGCCCGCGAACGGCAGCTTCCAAACCGGCACCTGCCAACGCTCAGACAGGAAGCGGATAAACCCCGCCGGTGACGGACGCGTCCCCGACACTGCTCTCCAGTCGCAATAATTCGACCAAAGGAATTCCCACTGGGAAACAATACGCACCGGCCCGTGCGCCTTCAACGCTGGCAGAGACATACCGCTAATACGGGAAAGCTCCCCGCTACGGCCATGCGCGCGCGGTGCAAAACGAAGCCACTTCCGGACCAGTTCCCAATCGGGTGTATTGCCGGCCCGCAAGATCAAGA
The DNA here is from genome assembly GCA_903923395.1 of uncultured Acidobacteriia bacterium. Classification (GTDB taxonomy): domain Bacteria; phylum Acidobacteriota; class Terriglobia; order Bryobacterales; family Bryobacteraceae; genus BOG-234. The sequence continues at coordinate 94,900 of CAIXXM010000024.1, read as the reverse complement.
GAGCATCACAGCGCCAATCCACTTGGCCGTCATCGGCCACACCGGATAGAGCGCCCGCCAGCATCACAACGGGCGGGGGTACCGCGACACTGGCACACTGCAGGCTGACCCGTTCCATCGGCGGCAGAATCTCCCAAGTCCCGGCAAGTTCCGGGGGTGCCGGAAACAAGCGCCAGCTCAGTTTCAGCCCCTCACCCTGTGGACCGCGCAGCCAGACCGCGGGCACGTAGTCCAGATATTCCGTACCGGCCACGGCAGAACCTGGAGCAGGCACCCATCCCAAGTCATAGAAAACCTGCGCGGCAGCCACCGCGGCAGCCCGGCTCACAATCATTGCCAGGTAATGGATGGGACGAAACGAACCCGCGTTTTGATACCACAACGCCCAGGCGACCGGCCCGCCGGCTGCGACACCCGTCACCCCCGCACGTTCCAGAGCGGTCAACAGTTCCACGAAGGTCCGCAATAGAAGCTGATTTCGCGTCCATGCCCGCTTGCAGATGCCCAGGAACAGGTTCCGGCCCGGGTCACCGGTCAACAGATGCGTGCGGCCGGTCACGAGTACGGGCAGCAAGCGGACGCAATCCTCAGACATCGAATCCGGATCCACCGCTTCCCGCCACTGCCGCCAGCACTCGACCGTACCCGCAGGTTCGGCAAGCAGTGCCGCGGTTAACAAATCGGCATCGCGGGCATGGTCATTCATTTCTGTAGAGCCGTGCGGGCTGCCTCGCGGCGGCGGTCCAGCAGTAACTTGACCGCGACAAGGTTTTCCCGGCGCAGGTGCTTGTGTGTGCGCTGAAAGTTCGCCCGGTGCAAACGGCGCCGCACCAGGATCTCCGGTAGCATTTGTGTCTTCATATGGGCGAGAGTTGCCCGCCCGTACCAATCGAGAAAGTCACCCATCTTCCGCTCTTCCGGGAAAGGACCCACCCGGTCAAACGAAGCGCGCCGCGCCAGCATGGAGCCCTGCAGCAGCCCCGGCAGCACGGTAGAATTGCATTTCAGCCTGGCCTGCTCCGCCTCACTCAGGTCAGGACTGATGAAATTCTGCATGTGACCGAAAACCAGATCCAGTGCGGGGTCTGCCGCAAACGCGGCCAGTTGCAGCGCCAGCTTGTCCGGACTCCAAAGATCATCCGCATCAAGAAAGCCGAGATACTCTCCCGTGGACGCCGCGATACCGGCATTGCGTGCAGCCGGATGTCCCGCATGGGCAATCGGAACAACCTTCACTGGAGGACCGTAACTGGCCGCAATCCGGGGCCCGTCATCACTCGAACCGTCATCCACAATCAGCACTTCCAACGGGCTGTAATCCTGCGCCAGCACACTGTCGATGGCCTCCCGCAGATACTTTTCGCTGTTGTAAATCGGGATGATCACGCTTACGGCAGGACGCATGGCGCAGCCTCCTGGAATAACAACTCCCCACCCTTGCCCAAGTCGCCGATATAGTCCTGAAAGACGAACCGGCGCACGGCGGAGGGATCACATAGACCTGCACGTATGCGTTCCAGACGCCGCTTCACAACGATGGTGTGCGCTGCCACATTATGCCCGCGGGTCATATTGCCCTCATGCCTCCGGTAAAGCAGTGACAATTGCGGGACATTCACCTTCACAATGTCATTCTCCCAGCAGCGGAACAGAAAATCATAGTCTTCCCCAAAAGCCATGGTGACATCGAAGTTTCCGCAGCGCGCGAAGACCTCGCGGCGGAAGAGGCAACTGCCCAGATAGGGCATCCGGTAGAGAGGCGTGCCGAAGACCGTGCCGGCCGCATCCTTCCAAAACTGGCGCATCATGCCCTGTGCGATGCCCGCTTCGGAGTCGTTGTCCAGGACGCCGCAAAGGTTGTTCAGATGTTCCGGCGCCCAAAGGTCGTCAATATCCAGATACGCGATGTATTCCCCCGCGGCATGCGCGATCCCGTTGTTGCGCGCCGCGGCCTGGCCTGCAGGTTCCTGCCGAATATAGCGGACATACCCCGGGCAGGCCGCCACCTTCACCGCGAGATCATCCCCGGAACCGTCATCGATCAGGAGAACCTCCAGATCCTTGCGCCCCTGTCTTTCGACCGTTCCGATGGCGGACGAAAGGTACGCTGCTCCATCACGCACAGGAATCACCACGCTGATCCGGGGCACCGCGTTCATCCGCCCACAGGCTCCCGGATGCCTTCATCGAAGGGGAATACACTCTGCCCGATATAGTCCGGATAACCGACCGCCCAACGCTCCCGCATATCGGGCTTCACTTTTCCGGCGCGCACGCGTTCCAAATGCCGCTTGTAGATTGCGACGCCACCCATCTCTACCACGGTCTTGTTATGGGTCATATTGCCGGGGTGTCTTTGATAACAGAGGGAAAGCGCGTCGAGTTCCACCTTCCGGATGCCCTGCTCCCAGCAACGTATGAGGAAATCGAAGTCCTCCGCGAAACGCATGTTTTCGGCGAAGAGCCCACATTCCTCAAAAACAGAACGGCGGAAGAGTCCGCTGCCGAGATTGATGAACCGGTAGGCACGCGAGCAGTAAAAGGGCAGGCCGCCTTCGTAACAGAAGTTGCGGATGAGCCCCTGCGCAATGCCATGCTCCGGGTGGGACGTAAGTGCGGCCGCCGTGCGTGTCAGGTGACCGGGCGTCCAAAGATCATCCAGGTCCAGAAATGCGATGAATTCTCCGGTGGCTGCGGCGAGCCCCGTATTGCGGGCGGCTGCGGGACCCCGGTTCTCCTGCCGGATATAGCGGACCCAGCCAGGTGCCTGTGCGGCACGGGCCGGAAGATCATCCGTGGAACCGTCATCCACCAGAATCACCTCCAGGTTGCCGTAGTTCTGCGCGGCAATACTTTGGAGCCAGGGCGCATAGAACCCCACTGCATTGAAAGCTGGCGCAATCACACTGATCAAAGTTTCAACACTCATGGGTTGATCTGCCCCAAGAGATTGGTAATCGCGGGTGCGATCTGGCTCAAATCCGTACCCAAATTCAAACGGAAGCAGGGCAACTCGCGCACCACATGCCCCACGATATCCAGATCCTTGCGGCCGCTTGCCGGCAATTGGGCCAGGCTGCTGGGGCCGAGGGCCATCAAGGCTTCGCCCCGCCCACAGGGTTCGATCCACGTCTTGTCTCCGCCCCGGATCACCGGCACCAGCACGGCGCGCAGGGGAAACTGCGGAATCAGCCGCTCCTGGAAGGATTCATTCAGAAAGATCGTGATCTTGTCATCAGGTCCGCGCTCGGGGTTCCACACCTCGGAAGCGAGCCCGGTGAACTTCGCCAGATCGCTGTCCCCCACAAGCTTCGCGGTGTTGTACAGACTGTAGAGATTCCACTGCCGGTCATCCCCGCGGCCCACCAGACAATAGTCATCACTGGCATACTGCAACCCGGAATTGAGACACGCCAGCGCACTGGTCGACTTCCCGGATCCGCCCTTGCCAGCCATCAAAACACCGCCCGCGGCGGTACCGACGGCACCGCCATGAACAAATTGCACATCCTGCTGACGCAGCCAGGCATGCAGCAGCGCGCGGAGCGGAGAACCAACTTCGTAATAGGGCAGCGGCGTCAGATCCCGCTTCCAGAAGAAACCGAGGTCCGACTCCACATCCACAATGCTCAGATGGTCCGGCCCGGGCTTGTAAAACGCCTGCACAGGTCCACCATGCAGATGCAGCAATTCGCCCCTCGGTCCGGTGTATTGCGGCCAGAAATCCGTCAGCGGCTTGAGATAGAACCGCAGCAGCGGATTGGCTGGAGTCATGGAGCCATCCAAAATGGAAACCGTGAAGGTCCGGCCCTGCGGCTTGACAGTCCCGGTGTGCAGCAAATGGTTCAGCGCTTTCGTCAGCAGCGTGCTCCAGCGGTCCCCTGCGAAACGCAGCCGCACATCACAACCGCCGATCGAAAATCTCTTCTCCTGCAGCCCGTATTCCGCCTGGGCCTGTTCGGCAAACTCACGAAAGAGTTCGACGATTGGCTTCACACGCCGGCTCCGGGGGCAGGGTTCGGCCAGCCGGCCTCACCAACTTCATGCACCGGGTCCAGCAGAAACAGGCTCTGCAGATCGCGGTACGCTTCAAGCGTTGGTGCCGTGAATTCTAAACTGGTACCGGTATTCTTCAATTCCAGAGGACCCCGCGGCGTGCGCGCCTCCACCGGACAAATCAGATCTTCCTTCTTCAATTGCAGAAAGAAAGGTTCCAACGCAGCCTGGATCGCCTCCACGCCCGCCGCGTAACGCGTTGCCAGCACCTCAGCCAGTTCCGTGATGGTCGCTTCCCTGCTCAGCAGCTCGAATGCGTCCGCCGCCGACCCCGATAAACTGTGGTAAACCCCCGTGTCCAAATGAATTGCCACGAGTTCGTCATCGAACTTCTCATAAATTACCGAAGGTGTATTCACCCGAAAACAGACTTGTTCCGTTGATTGATTCATTCTCACCAGCGCCTAAAATAATTGTAAAGGTTGGTCCCTTCTCACCGAATCCAGCTGGAGACCGGAACCGCGGGCCGTGTACCGGCCGGGGTGGCTTCGATAGATGAGCCACTTGTATCCACTTCAAATTCCTGACAAACAGGACGCTCCCGGACTTCCACCAGGTGGCGGACCACCGGCAGCCAACCGCCCGCACCAAGCCCCTGCACAAAAATTGTATACAGCCCGGGCCCGCCGGCCCGGAAGTAAACCGCCGTGTCCGTGCCAAACCGGAAAACCCGCCCCAAACTCCCAAAAACTGCTTGTTCCGCAACGCCCTCATGCACGGCCACTCTGGCGAACTTCGCCTGCAGACTATTCTTCAAAACCAGCCCGGTGAGGATATCACCGCTTTGCGAGGCAGCAATCTCGGCAGGATCCAGCCACGTTCCGGAAGCCGACATTTCGCGGTACTGGTCACAGGTCGTGCAGGGAATTCCAGGCACCGCCGCGGTCTCACCCAGCAGCATCCCGCGGGCCTGCTCCATCAAGGGGTGCTGCATGGCGGCAGTCAGACCTTCTTCGAAAACATTGGCACCAAAATCGCCCCAGTAATTGACGCAACAACCCAGCATTTTTCCGTTCCAGTTCACCACCGGAGCCTGCCATAGCTGATAACAAAGGCTCCGTGTATAGGAAACCCCTTCGCTCTGGCGGAATTCTTCGCGCGACGCCGCAGGCAAACCCATCTCTATCCGCACCAGCTCCGTGTTGACGACGGGCGAATGATCAGCGTTCCAGGAAAGCCGGGGCAGGAATTGCATCCCCCTGGACTGAGCCAGGCCCTTCGCCATTTCGGTTTCCTGCTCGTTGTGGCCCATCACGACGAATTGCCAGTCCAGCAGCGGAAAGGCGGAACGGTGCAAGTGGCGCAATTCGCGAATCCGGTCAATATGCCGCAAGACGCGGTCCAGGTTGCCGTTGACTCTGTACCGGGCGTAGGTCGCCTGCGTCGCTCCGTCAATGGAGCATGTCAGCGCCCGAACCCTGTACTTGACCACAGCCTCAAGCGCGGCTTCGGTCGCGAAGTTCAGATTGACTCCGTTGCTGCCACTCACGACGACCTTCCGCTCATAAGCGCAGGCCAGCAATTCCGGCAGTTGCGGGTTGAGGAACATCTCCCCGTAGTTGGAGAGTTCGACCTCCTGTATCTCAGGGTTCCGGTCCAGCAACCGCTCAAAATCAGCCACCTTCAAGTGGCCGGCACCCAGCACGGGCTTAGTCAGGCCATTCGCAGTGGGGCAGACCGGACAAGCCAGTTGGCAGTGCGATGAGGCATCGATTTGTACTTTCCGAACCTGGGGCGAAGTCATGTGATGTCACGCACCTCAGCACCCCGCAACTTTGCCACAGCGAAAGTCTTCCAGGCAATGGAGGACCCGGCCACAAAGCCCACCGCGCCCGTAAGGCAGTGCACCCAATGCAGCCCCACAGCCACACCGGTGAACGCCATACCCTTGCGGTGACACAGCCAACCCCAGAAATCCACATTCAGCAGCACCATCAACAGGAACGAAGCCACTGCAAACTGGAACAGCACGGGATAAAGGAGCGCCGCCGGCAGCAACAGAGCACTGCAAAACGAAGCCGCGACGGACAGGCGCCGGGGAACGGTGAAGTTCAGATTCTTCGGAAGCCCGGCACCGCTCCACGCCAGCACGGTCCAAGGCAAGGCACGGTAGAGGAAGTCCGTCTCCACCATGGTTCGCAGCGTCCAGGTCTTCAGGTGGCAGACTTCAATCGACGGATCCAGAACAATACGCTGCCCATCCGCGGCGAGCCGGACACCGAATTCCACATCCTCAATCGAAGGCCGGTTATAAACCTCGTTGAAGCCACCCGCACTCTCCAAAACCTCACGGCGGATCGCGCCACAGCCAGTCCAGAAGGTTTCCATTCTGCCGCCCGAACTATGGTGGATGTAGCTGTGCAACAGGTTGCGGTATTGGCTGACCAGCCCGGGGTCGGCCGGTTCGCTGTCATACGAACCCATGATGGCGGCAAGTCCCGGCTCCGCGGCAAAGGCATCGTGTATCCGGCGCAGACAATCGGCATGCGGTACAACATCGGAATCCAGGAAGACGATGATGTCACCGGTCGCGGCACGAAAGCCGTGGTTGCGGGCACCGGAGGGACCCAGATGGCGTTCGAGCACCACCAGCCGGCAATCGAAAGCCGCGCTGACCGCCGCAATTTCCGTGGCATAAGCCGCAGCGGACGCATCATCGACCACAATAATCTCGGCGCGCGGTCCATCGCACCCCCTGATTCCCCGCAAGCAAGCGTGGAGCAAAGTGGAGTCGTTCCGCACCGGGACTACGACCGTAAGAAGCATCTTTATGAGCCCTGAATCTTTTCTGCCAGTATAGACGCGCACCGGCAGCGGCGTCCCGGAATCCGTCAATTTCTGGTAAGGGATACAGTTGGAAACGCGGGTGCAACAATTGGAAATCGAACAGGACCGGATGACGCAGGATGGATCAGAAAACCATTTCCACCGATAAGCTGCGCACCGTGTACCTCGTCACCTGGGGCTTCGCCGACTTCGGCGGGATGGAACGCCACATCACGGAACTGGCGAAGGCCTTGCGCGCCAGCGGAATCGCCGTCACGGTCTTCTGCGAGATGCCCGTCAGCCCCGGCAATCAGTACCGCCGCGAATTGCAGGCCGCAGGTATCCCGTTACATTCCCCGCGCATCATGCGCAGCTTCGTTCTCTGGTGGCAGAAGCGCTTTCCGGCGGCACCGCCGCGCGTCCCGGGGAGTTCGCCGCCCAGTTCGGCCAAAGCCATGGGCACGAGCGTGCTCGCCAGACTCCTCCAGCGGAAACTGACCAAGCATTCCCGGCGTGACCGGCCCGACGTGATCCACGTGCACGGCTGGCGGCTCCGGCAGTGGGTCATCCCCTGGTGCGCGGAACAACGGATCGCAGCAGTCTACACCGAACACAGCACCATCTCCGAATGCGGAGGCCCGGATGGCGCGGAAGCACCGGCCTGCCTTGCGGGAGCGGGCGACATCGCCTGCGTGTCCGAAATGTCGCGCCGCAGCCTGACGCCGTGGCTGCCGGGCCGCGCAATAGCAATCCACCGCCACATCGTCCAAAGCAGCGGCCACCCTGCCGCCGCACCAGCGGGCGGCACAATCCCGCTGCTCACCATTGCCCGCGCCAGAATCGAAAAGGGCCTCGATGTTCTACTAGACGCGCTCGCCCCGCTGAAGAACGATTTTGATTTTCACCTCACCATCGCAGGTGATGGCCCCATGCTGCCGGAACTCCGAACCCTGACCACAACCCTGGGACTGGACGGAAAAGTGACCTTCCGCGGCGCTCTACCCGCGGCACAGGTGAGCCGGGAACTCAACCGCGCCAGCATCTTCCTCCTGCCCTCCCGCACGGAGGCCATGCCCTTCGCCTTGCTGGAAGCCATGGCACAGGGTCTCGCAATCATTGCGACGTCCGTGGGCGGTATCCCCGAGGTGATCGTGGATGGCGAAACCGGCTTGCTGGTGGAACCGGAACGCAGCGATGCCCTCGCCGCCGCCATTGCCCGGTTGCTCGCCGAACCCGACACCCGGCAGCGCCTCGCCCTGGAGGCCCGCAGGCAGTTCGAATCCGGTCCCTGGAGCGTTGAAGCCTGCCTCAACAGCGTTCTGGCCTCCTACCAACGGGCACGCAAAGCAATCGCAAATTGAGCCGTCCCCGCGGGCCATTATGGGATCATAATGGGCGACTTGAACTCCGCTGATCTCCCCTTCGACCTTCTCCATTGCAGTTGGCCGTTTCCTTGGACACCCGACAGCAATACGCCGCTCTGGGCGGCCCAACCAACGCACCTGCGGCCTGCGCCGGACTGGTGTCAGTTCGGCGGCCACGATTACTGGACCCTCGACTGGGGCGAACTGTTCCGGGGTGGCGACAGATACCTCGGCACCATGCCCGGCTTCGGCGTTATCTTTCAGGTGCGCATCCAGACCGCAGGCCAGTTCGCTTTTACGTCAGGGGGCCATTGCGAAATCCGCAGAGGCCCGGAGGAGCTTTATCGCGGGCTGCCTCTGCCGGACGCTGCTGTGGCGGTTGCGCCTGGAGACATCCTGCAAATCGCCGTGGCCCATGGTCCGGACGACTGGCGTTTCGGTGGCCGCATCGAACCGACCGGAAAAGCAGGCACGGATCTCGCGAACGTCTATCTGCCAAGGGTGCTGGAGAGGCTCCTGCACCCCGACGGCCCCCCGCTCAAGGTCTTCACGGATGCGCGCAACCCCATGCGCACCGTGATTTCCATCTACAGCATGATCCTCAACGGATACTCGCCCAAGCATGTCTACATCTACGGCAGCTATCAGTGGAAGCCGTTCGTGAATACTCTGCTGGGGAAATTCCTCCCCTTCGCCACACCGGTACTCTTCAGCGGCATTGAAGAGCAGGTGACGCGTTTCGCGCCGGGCATTCTCACGGAAACCGCGAAAGATCACTGGTATCTGATGAAATCCTGCGTTTCACTGCTCTGTGAGCCCTCAGTCTTCTGCATGATGGACGACGACCTGTTCATTCTGGATTCCGTTGCGACACCGCAGGCGCTGGCGGGCGAACGCGATTTCGTCTTCGTTCCAGAGCGGGACAATTCCCTGCTCTATGGCTCCATTTGGGGTTCGGAATTCGACCATCCTTCCTTGGCCGCCACAGGCCGGGTCAACACAGCGCTCTACTGGCTGAATATGCAGAAAGACCGCAAAGAAGTAGCGGACCGGATGGTGCGTGGCCTCGGCAAACTCGAAAACAAATGGGCCTGGGAACAGGGCTTCTATGCTCACTTGTTCGCGGGCGACAAGCTGCACGAACTTCCCGCGGCGTCCTACTGGTATCCCTTCTTCTGCGGACTGCCGGGCGGCATGGCGGGCTATGATTACGCCAACAACCCGTGCGGCTTCACGATGGTCCACTTTGGGGGCGACGTCGAGAAGCCCTCTGATGCCACGGCGCTGCAGCTTATGCCGCAGATCCTGGGCCGGAAACTTCCCCGGGGATCACGCCCCTGATCCGCAAGAGCGCCAGCAACTGGTCCACGCGCGCCCTCCACTGGTTCTGGCGGGCGAAAGCGGTTCGCCGCAGCACCGCGTCCGCAGATGGAGCTTCCGCCGCCAGAGTTGCCAGCAGCAGATAAGATTCTTCCCGCCCGCGATACGTGGTCAGCAAGTTCTGCCCGGCAAACGGTACGATTTCTGGCAGCGCGGGAGCCAGAATGTTTTTCCCCGCCGCGAGATATTCATAGATCTTCACCGGGTGCATACTGCGGGTAATGGGCAAGTCCTGAAATGGCATGATGCAGACATCGAAACCGGCAAGAAACCCAGCTAATTCTGCCAGCGTGGCCTGCGGATAAACATGCACGTTCGGATGCGCGGTCGCTTGCTGCCAGCGCGCGCGGATACCTGCGGAAGAGAAGCCCTCCGCGCCAATATAGACGAACGCCCAGTCCGGAAACCGCCGTGCCGCTTCGTCAATCCAGTCAAAATCGAGCCAGTCGCAGAACGCCCCGAAAAAGCCGATCACCGGACCAGTCAAACCCTGCGGCAGACCCCGCGGCGACGCGCCATGAAAAACATCGAACTCCGCTGCATTCGGAATCAGCACAACATCTGCCCGCTGCTTCTGCCTGGTTTCGAACAGCAAGTGCCCGGAAGTCACAAGCACCTCGCACATTCGCGTTAAATCCGCCTCGTCGGGCCCAATGCTCTGGCCAAAGAGCTTCGCAAAAGCATGCTGGTCATCCAGGCAGTCATAGACAACAGGCCAGCCCCAATCCCGCCGCAGACGCTGCACCAGCGGCAGCCAGCCGGGGAAGTTCACGAATTGCACAGCCTGGCGGATACCGTAACGCGTTCTCACCTGGCCGATCGCCCCGCTGACCAGATCGAGCAGCGGAGCAGTCCAGGGCAGGTGATACACACAGGCGTCCAAACCCGGCAGCCGCACCGCGAAAACATGGGGCGCGATCTCTTGCACCGGCACAGTGCCGTTGAAATCCGCCGCTGCGGAGAGTTGGACATCGATCCAAAACACACGGAAGCCGCGCTGCCCCAGCAAGCGGGCGAAGTGATGCGGGCGCTGCGTGAGATCCGTCCAGCGGAGAATGTTCAGGAAAATGAAATCCGTACCATCGGAAAGGTGCCCGGCGGCCAGTCCAGACTCCAGTCTCCCGATGGCTGCCAGCAACGCCTGTTCCGGCCCCTGCGTGACGGCATGGCGATTCATCAGGCGGCGCACACGGCGTTCTCTCTGCTCCCGGTCGCGTGGCCGCAGGATGAGTGCGTCTTCCCAGCATCCGCTCTGCAAAGCGGACAGAAACCCGCGCCGCGCGTCCGCTGCCCATTCTTCCGGGGCGGGATGTGCCTGCATGACCGAAGCCGCGTCAGCCGCATTGGCGCGCGCAGGCCACACTTGGTGTTCACAGGTCACAGCGGACTCAAAGCCAGTCTTCACCGCTGCCCGCAGCCGCAACGTGAACTCCCATTCGAGAAAGTCACCAAACTCCCGAAGAAAGCCCCGCGCCGGCACACAGGAACGGGCGTGCAGCCAGCAAACCAATGGCACCCAAGCCCCCGCCTGGTGTCGTTCGGGCCGGGCTGCCACGGAGGCACGCTTGACAGCCATCTCCCCAGAGACCGCGACGCTCCAGGAACTGGCCACGGCATCCACCTGCTTGGCCGCAAGTGCCGCGTGCAGCACCTCCAAGTGAAAAGGAAAGTAGACATCGCCCGCGGGCAGATAGGCCGTGAAGTCCGCATTGGATGCGGCAAGCGCTGTATTCCAATGCTGCGCCAATCCCTGCGGGCCATCCTCCTGAACCGTGAGGTGCCGCACCGGAATCCCGCCTGGCAACGCGGGCAGCACATCGCCCTCGCAAGAGACTATCACCACGTCGAACCCGGTCACAGTTTGATGCAACAGGCTGTTCCAAGATGCGGCGAGCTTCCCGCCAGCCCCCTTGGGCACGGCCACCAGAACCGTTGTGGAAGGAATTGGCTTTGCGCCAGTCCTCTCCGTTGGAGAAGCGCACAGGCCGCCGTTCGCGTCACGAACTGAGTCAAGGAACCCACTGCCTTCAATGCGGACGGCGAGTCCGTTGTGCGCGAGTTCTTCAAAAGCCGTGGAAACCCGGCTGGCCTTCTCCAGAAACAACGTCTCATTCCGGAACATCCATTCGTCCCGGTCAATGCGGTTCTCTTCAAACGTTCTGCTCTTCCCGTTGGCGACGAAGACATGCGGCACCACCACCATGGACCAACCTGCAGCCCTTGTCCGCAAACAAAAGTCATCATCCTCGTAGGTGCCGACCTTGTAATCTTCATCAAGGCCGTGCGACGAATCCCACAGAGTGCGGCGGATCATCACGCAGAAGAAAAACAAGCGCCGCGGCTCTTCGATCAGCGGCAGTGGATCTCCTTCGGACGGAGGAGAGTCCACCAATTGCGGCCCGGGGCCGGAGTGGTTGGTCACCGGACTCGCAATGCCAATGCGCGCGTTGGATGCCATCGCGTCCAGCAGCCCTTCGAGCCAGTAATCCGTCACTTCCGCATCACTGTTGAGGACCACAAGAAAGTCGCCCTCCGCCGCGGCAGCCCCCGCATTTACCGCGCGCGCGAAGCCCAGTGGCTGCTCGAAATGCAACACGGTGAGCCGCGGCCGGTGCAGTTGTTCTGAAGCAAGCCATGCTTCCACCTCCGGCGCGGAACCGTTATTCACCACAATGACCTCAAACCCGGTGCGGGTTGCGGCACTGTAGACACTGTGCAGGCAGCGGCGCGCGAACGCCAGCGCGTTGTAGACCGGAATGATAATGCTGACGGCGGACATTTACTGTGACTTGCCCAGCATCTTTGTCAGGCGTTCATGCAGACGCATTCTCAACTCCAGCGGAACATCCTCACGCACCGCGCCCTCCAGTTCCTGGCAGCGGCGGTACAAAGCGTAGACCAGTCCGCCCATGCCATGCATGCCGATTCTGGAGAACTGCTCCTCGTAACAATCGATGATCCTCCGCTTGGCAAGGAATCCGTCACTGGTCTTCGCCAAACCATCGGGCAACTGGCGGTAATGATGCAGGTATTCCGGCAGAACATCGCTGTCGAAACCGGCCATCACCAGGCGGGCCTGCAGTTCCCAATCTTCATGCGCCGCCCCTCGGACAGCCCGGTAACCGCCAATGGCCTCGAAGGCGCTTCTCCGCACCAGAATCATCGGGCCGCCGAAGATCACGGGTTCAATCAAACCAGCCACCAGATTCATTCCGAGTGGCATGTAATGGGCAACGGTTGGGAAAGGAGGCTCATCACCGGAAAAGAGCAGGCTGCCGGAGACCAGACAATCCACGCCGGAGAGCACAGCGGCCTGGAGCATCCTCTCCAGCGCATGCGGGGGCAGCAAGTCATCGGCATCCAGAAAGAGCAGATAGGTGCTGTTGCCCTGCGCCGCGGCGGCGTTGCGTGCCGCATCCACAAACGCATTCTCCTGCTGCAGGAACTGCCAGCCGCGGGGACCGTACTTCGCCTTCATCCGCTGAAACACATCGAGCGCGGCGGAATCCGTGGAACCGTCATCCATCACCACAACCGTGAAATCCCGGCAAGTCTGGATTGCCAGAGCGTCCAGCGTCTGTTCGAAATAGCGGGCCTTGTTGAAGAAGGGAATACAGACACAGACAGACGGCAATTCCGCGGGCGCTTGCGGGCGGGCTTGTGGCAGGGTCACGCTTGAGTGAAAGTCCAGCCAGGCCTGATTCGCAGACGCAAACTCATAGGGCTTGGCTTCCGTCTGCGGCTGCGTCAATGCCTGATACAAACGTTGCGCCAACGCTTGGGGATATGGTTCAAACAGCCGCGAATCATTGGGATCTCCCAAAACTTCAGGAATGCCGCCGCCTCTCGAACAAATCAATTCGATCCCCGGAATCAGACTGGCTTCGATGACCGCATACGGAAAGTTTTCAAACGCACTGGCAATCACCACCACCGAGTGCGCAGCGTTCTCCGCCAAATATCCCCCTGCCTGACGGCTGTCGAAATGGCCCAGATGCGTCACAGTCAACCCCGTCCGCTGCAACTGGCGGGAGAGTGACACTACAGAACCGGCTTCATCCTCATGTCCCAGCAGAACGATTTCTTCGAGCGTGACGGATATCTCCGGGTGCGACGCCAGCATCGACAGAATTCCGCCCGCGAACAACCGGAAGCCCTTTCTGGTTTCCAAACGGCCGAAGAAGATCACTTTCGTTCGGGGCGCGGATACCAGGCCCGTCCCACCGGGAGTTGCATCCGGCAAGAAGGGCAAACGCAACACGGCTGGGGGATTGCGGAACCGCCAGTCCTCCGCTTGCAGCCAGTCCAGCAGGTAGCGGCTGGGAGCCAGCACATAATCACTGTGTTCCGCCGCGTAGCGCTCCACGTATTCCAGATGCAAGTCGTCGGGAAGCTTGGGATAACTGCGGTTGCCGCGCCTGACCCACGTGGAAGGTCCGTGCAAGACGGTCACGCAAACCGGCTGCCGTTCCGCGGAAAACCGCTTCGCCCGCACCGTGTGGAAAGCGGAATTCGCCCAGTCCTGGAAATAGACGATGTCATAATCTGCCAGCAGTGGATGCAGCTTTTCAGACAGGCGCACGGCCCACGCTTCCGGCCAGCGTTCCGGCGTCTGTTGATCACTGTGCAGGTCAACAAATCCAATGCCCCAGGCCTGGTAATTGGCCGCCCAGCGGGCATCAATCGCCGGTGACTGCAAGTCCTGGTGGACGAAGATGATGGTGACGTCTTCCCCGTGCGCCTTCAGCAGCCTGGCCCAGTGTGTGACAAACGCACCGACCCCGCCCGCACGGCCTTGAACTGCCTGAACATCATGGGAAACGAGAGCGACCCTGGCCATGCCGTGTATTGATGAGTATACTGAATGACTTGCCGCGCGACCCCTCAGCTGACAACCCACGGTGGCGCGACCCCGGCACGGCAGTTCAACGCTTGTCTTTCGCTCTACGGCACCCGCTTTTTCCCGTAATTGTGGTCTTCGGCCTGCTCCTGTGCGCGCTCCAATGGGCCGGAGGAGCCTGGACCGCCGAATTTGACGGCTACACCGACGAAGCCGCGCAGTTCCTGACCGGACGAATGGTCTGGGAATACCTGCACCACTGGCCACCGGCTCCGCCCATCGCCTGGGCCGGTCAATATTATCTTCATTACCCGAAAATCGGCATGGGTCACTGGCCCCCGGGGTATCACCTTGCCGAAGCCGCGTGGTCCTTTGTCTTCGGCTCGTCAAGAATGAGCGCTATGTGGCTCCAGTGGCTGCTGGGACTGTTCGCGCTGACCGTTCTCTTCCGCTCCCTGCGCGGACACCTGCCCACCCGGACCCTGTGGGGCATCCTGCTCCTCATCACTGCAACTCCAGTCTTCCAGCGCGCCCTCGAACAAACCATGAGCGAGTTGGCTTCTTTGCTGTGTGCCGCGGTTTTTACGGGCAGCCTGCTGCGGCTCCAGCAGGGCAGAGACCGGACGGCTGCCATCCTGCTGCTGGTGTCTTTCCTGGCAGCCGCGCTGGTCAAGGGAACAGCTATCTATCTGGCACCCGTGCCCCTGCTGCTCTGGTTGCTCAGCAGAAATCGCATTCCACTGCGGATCTCCCCGCGGATCTTCGCCGGTACCATAGTGACCCTGGCCATCTGCCTCGGCTGGTTTGTCTCAACCATCAACATCCGCTACTGGGGCGGCATCACGTTCTACATGCCCTGGTCCATCGAAACGCTGGTTGCGTTGACCGGCGCCGGCTTCCTGCTTTTGGCCCTGCCCGGCATTTCCAGGGAACCCGTGGCACTGACTGCCGCGTGCATGGTGGGCTCCGCGGTCGCTGTGTCTTTTGTGGTCCGCTCCATCAATGAACCACGGCACTGGGTGATGATTTTGCCGTCGATTTTCGTGCTGTGCAGTTGCACGCTGCAGAGGTTCCCGCGCACTGGCATCCTCTTGCTGCTGCCGGCACTCGTCCTCTTCCCGTGGATGTGGTACCGGCAGAGTCCCGGCGGCTACAACGACCTGGCACAGCGGGTCAAACTGCCTGCCCGGATGCTGATCAGTTCCGGCACCCAGGGCGAAGGCGGCTGGATTACGGAGGTGGCCCTTCGCGAACGCTATCCGGCAAGCTTCATTGCCAGAGCCTCCAAGGTTCTCGCCAACTCAGGCTGGAATGGAGAGAGTTACCGGCTGCTGACGCCCTTGCCTGGTGACGTCCTGCGGCGGCTGGATGAACTCGCGATTGATCTGGTCATTGTGGATACACCGGGCAACCGCAAGTGGCCGCATCACGCAATTCTCGAATCGGCCATGGAGCATGACGCCTCATGGCAACTTTGCCAGCCCCCCGGACGCCAACTTGTCTATTGCCGGGTGAAGCCGCCCCACTTTCCGCGGCGGCCACTCATTCTAGACGCTGGAGGTTACCGGTTAGAGGAAGATATCGCGCCTATACGCTAAGTGCTATTTGCTTACAGCAGTTGTATCTCCACGGCACCCGCTTCAGTAAATCCTTGGCCCGCCAAAAGAGCAACGGAATAAGTGCCGCGCCCGAGTTCCAATACAACGGCCTCACCGGGTGCGCCAGTAAATATACCCCGCTCTGTGTTATTCAGCAGCAAACGGATACCTGCCCCGAAGTGACCCGGCGCTTCCCGGAGCACGAAGCGGTACCTTGCACCCACCGGGACGCGTAAAAAGTACATCACGGCACCACCAGGCTTCGCTGCGGGCAGAAACTTCCCCGGCCCGTTCAAGAGCGGCAATTTCAACACGGTACCCGCCAACCGGGGTAACAGGACGCCCCAGTTTAGCGCGGGCAAAGGCTCGCCTATCAGCGCTTGAAAAGCCAGCCACTTCGGCGTATGCAGGTTGGTCAGATCTTCCGTCAAACCGAACGAGCCCCAATAGCTGTAACGCCCCACCTGTGAGAAAGGAAGATAGAGTTCGCCTCCGCTGGCGTACCAGTGGTGCAGTACATCATCGAACAGGAGCTTCCCCATCGCAGGATGTCGTGCCGCCGCGAGTTTATTCGCCAGGAATCGATCTGCAACCGAGGGAGTCGAACCACTCTTCTCTTCGGGTCCGCCTTCGTAAATAAAGGGATGCAGCCCAAAGTAAGTCGCGAGCATGCGGCTCAATCTGTAACTCGATTGCCGCCCGGCAGCCACTTGACGCTCCGTTTCCAGAACCCGGACCGTGGAGGACGCATCGGTGGCGGCATAGTAACCCTGCTGCGCCAGTGCATAGAGAACGCTATCCGGCCGGCCATAGTTTGCCGTCACATATTGGAGAATATCGAAATCCTTCTCCACAAGGTTGTTATTGACTACGGGCCGGATCAACGCCGCACGGTCACCAAAGACACTTCGGAACTGCCTCCCGATCTCCACCGTCCGTTTCGCGATCCTCCGGAAACGCCACACTTCCGGGTCAGCGCTCCCATCGTAGTAGAGATTGGAATTTCCCATCCCGACTTCCGCAGCAGCCGCCCTTGCATTCCACTCACTCTGCGGAAACTCTTCGTGCCACAACTCATTGCTGTATTCCATATAAAGCTTCACATCCGGGGGCAACCCTTTGTTGCCCGTCAGTGGACTGCCGTAGCGGAACAACCGCGCCAATTGCTCCACATAGTCCGGGGAGGCATTCACTGGAATGTTGATCCACAGGTCCCTGCGGGTTACCTGCGCAACGGCAAGAATATCTTCCCAGGGCACAATGCCCTGCACTCCGACATGTTGCTTTCGATACAGAGGACCAGTGCCGGGCAGCAGCCTGTCTTTCTCCCAATTCAGCTGGTAAGGATAGGCCTCCGCTGTCCCCGGCTTGCCGTATTTATTCACCCCGGTAACATCCAGACACCGCAGTACGGCCCACGGTAACTGCCGGATGGAGTCAAACCACACCTTGGTGAAGATACCGCGCTTCGTCCGGACCTCGCTGTCACGGATGAGATGAATCGCAGTCACGCCACTGCCGGGCGCGCCGCCTGCCTCCCGCTTTGTGCCCTGAAACCAGACTTGTATAAATGGCCCCGTGAAGTCATAGTGAACCTCACTCCGGTTTGTCACCGGATTATATAAAGGCCTCTTTTCCACCCGGATGTTATTCCGATAAGTGTAAGTCAGCGCCTGGCCGGTAAAGGATAGAGTGTAACTTCCCGAGAGATCAGGAGTGAACCGGAGCGGGTCCTGATTGGGATTCCGCTCTTCCCACGCGAATGTATGACGGTTATCCAGAATCAGACTGAAATCACTTGCCGGCCAGCCAAGGGAATCCGCGCGCTGGACCTCCGCAAGCTGGCAATGCGGCATCAAGTCAACCAGTGACTGCTCATTCAGGTTGATGTTCAAGCCAACCAGCCCGCGCGCGCCAATGGTTTCCGCATGGCGCATCACCAGCAATCTAATGGCCCCCAATGCAGCGAGCAGCAACAAAGCCAAGGCAAATCAGCGGACCCTCATCCACAACACCCCTGGCGCCTCTATGACTGACTCATTTCACGTTGTCTAACGAGAGTTCAGTGATCCAAAGCTTGCCGCGGAGCTTGCCAGCCTGTATATCCAGCCGGTTATTCATCGCCTCACAATGCTGGCCATTGATCTGGAAGTTAGTCTCAAACTTCTTCCATTCCCTGGTCACATTGAAAAAGCTGTAGAGACCACAGCCCTTGAAGGGTTTGGTCGATTGCCCCACCAGCACGGCAACAGGTCCCGGATTCTCCGCCTTCATCATGAGCGAAATCTTGTACTGAACACCGGGGCTGAAATTGATGTGTGGCAGATACAGTTGCATGGCCCAGTCGCGGGAGTCCGGGGTTAGTCTGCTGATCAGCAAACTGCTGCCCTTGGCCGGCGATTCACGGGTCAAGCCAAGCTTTGTATCGTGGCCTGCCTGTTGGTCCCAAGTCCAACGGACAGGAGAATCCGCAGCCACCGTTCCACCCTTGGGCATCAAGTCCCAAAGAGCGGGAGGAGGAGCCATAAATTGAAAGGAATCCCGGAATGGAATCTGCGTGATTCTGGACCTGGCCTGCGTCAACTGAAACACAGCATCACCCACCGTAAGCGTCGCCGAGCGCCCTTCATTACTTACATTCGGCGATACCACATAGGACAACATTCCCTTGTCCGGACCGGTCTTCGCAGCGTCAATACTTACCCACTGCGGTACATCCTTGACCAACCACTTGTATTTTGGTGGAGCCGTAACATGAATACTGCCTGCTCCGCCGTCCGGCCCGATGTTCCGTGACTCCGCCTCCAGCGTGACCGCGACCTGCGTCACCATCACACGGAACCGGCCGCCATTCGTCGCCGGGATCTGCCGCCCGCGCGAATCAGTCAGCAGAATATAGATTTCTGAGGCTTCGCCAACCTTGAAGCCATTCGACTCCGCGGCCTTCAAGCGGAAGTCTTTCTTATCCAGCGGGAAATGGCGCAGGGAATTCACAGTAACTTCTCCCCGCCAGTCGTTCTGCACCTGATCGATCACCAGGTGGAACTCTCCGCCGTTGGAGACCCGGTCGGAATCGAGCGTAATTCTTGCCATTCCTTTGCCCGAAGCCTGCGCAACAGGGCCGTCCGTTTTCTTCTGCGTATTCGCGGCGGCAGCAGCCGGCTGCGTTACTTCGAAGACCGCATCCCCGATGGTGATCCTGGCGACCCTGCTCTTGTTCGTGCTGTTCGGGGACGCCACATACTCCACCTTGTCCGGCCCCTGCCCGTCGGTACCAGCGGGAAACTGAATCCAATCCGGCACGCTGCCCAGCTTCCACTTATAGTCCTTCGCGGCGGTAATTTCCAGATTGCCGGACCCACCCACCGGGCCAACCGAATCTGTTTCGGGATGAAGCACAACCTGCGGACGGAAAACCTCTACTGACATCGGGGCCTTGTTCTGCAGAGCAATCGCCAAGCCCTTGGCATTCACCAGTGTCAGCGTCAGCTCATTCTTCGGCTGCACCGCGAAGGCGTTCTCTTCGGTCGCGTCAATGTAGGGGTGTTGCGCATCGAGCGGAACCGAACGGGTATTGTTCACGCGGGCCCATCCGGACCAGTTGGGCTTTACGCCCTTCACGTCGAAATAAACCCTGGCGCCCAGCGCAACTTTAGACGACTTCAAGGCCGCTCCGGGGGGAACAGCGTTCCGCCCCTGGCAGGAGACCAGGAGCAATGCCAGCGCAACAAATTGCAGTAATCGGACGTGCTTCATCGAAGCATGAATTTTAGCAGGAACGCCGCAGCCGGTCCGGGTGTTTATCCGCGGAGAGGCCGGTCCAAACCGGCGTCTTCCCCCTGCCAGATTCTCTTTTGCGTCCAGGCGGCTGGCGGAAGCGCCCAAAACGGATCTTCCGGCGGCAACCCCAGTGGCAGGAACGCCAGTGAACAAAGGTAGGTGCTTCCCGTGGAAACGTAGCTGTCGCCAAGCGCCGGCTGGTGCCCGGCGAACCCGATCGTCAGCCAGCCATCGCCGTCAAACGTTCCCGGTGCACTCATCAACCGGCGGATCACCGCCGTCATGGCGCACCGCACCTGTGCTGGATTCAAATCCTCCGGCAACTGATGCTGCAACGCCATATCCCCCAGATGGTGGAAGGCCCCCATCCTGTAGGTCAGTGACCGCCCCATGGGCGGGAAAGTGCCCTCCGGCGAGATCAGCCGCTCCTGAATCGCGGCATATCTTTGCGCCCGTTCCAGCACCCTCTCCCGCAGCGGTTCCCAATCCTTCGTACGCACGGAAACGGCTTCCAGCACGGCCAGCATCATCGGATGAATCACGAAGCTGTTGTAGTAATCCAAGCGGAAACCGTCCCCATCGTTGTAGACGCCATCTCCCGCATACTCTTCATCGTGCTGGCACAGCGCGTAATCGATACGCATGGGGTCCCATTCTTCGCCGATCCGTGCAAAAAATGCCTCAATGATCGCGCTGAACAGCAACCAGTTATTGCGCCACGGCTTCATTTGCCTGGTGCACCGGAGTGCGTCCAGCACCTGCCGCTTCACCGCCGCGGGCAGATTCTCCCACAGAGTCTCCGGTGCCCGCAGCAACGCATGCGCAAAGTACGCCGCGTCCACCACAGGCTGTAGACCATGCTGGAAGTTCATGTAATCCGGCGATTGCGGATCGACCGCCATCGCAATAGCCCCGCGCAATTTCTCCCCGTAAATCACCGCGCCACCGCCGGATTCCACCCAGGGTGCCATGCCGGAAAGGAGCCGTCCCATAGCCTCCAAATGGGTAAACTGTCCGCGTTCCGCGATGCCTTCCACCGGCATCAAAGCCCGCAACCGCCCCTGCCGCAGAGCATTCACCACGGGGTCCGCAATTCGCGTCAGGGTTTCTATCCAGTAGTCACGGTCGCTCTGCGGCGTCATTTTCCGGATTGCCCCTGACTCCCGACCGATGCTTCGAACCAGCGTGCCGCGCCCAGCGAGAACCGCGCGGCAACTTCGTCCAGCGTCATCAACGCCGCCATGCCCTGCAATTCGCGCAACAGTTCGCCATACCAGGGCAACCAGTGCGGCGCATAACAATCGTGCAAACCAATGACGAGAAAATCCTGCTCACGCGCCAGTTTGAGAAGTTCATCCCGCCAATCGCCATAGGTCATCTGGCCCGTGAACAGCGCATAATCGTCCAGATGAACGGGGATGCGGACCAGCCCATTCGACATCACCGGCCACCGGTGACCCAATGAGCGGGCAGAGCTGGCAAGCCACTCGAAGTTCGCGTCCAGCAAAGCGGCTTCGCTCCCCTCGATTTGCTTCGATTGCGGCGGACGATACCCCTTCAGCCGGTAATCCTTCGCGCGGCACTTCCAGAGCATTTCCAACAGATCATCTGGAGTCTCTGTCATGCGGTGATCATACGAATGGAAAGCCATGGCGTGACCACCGGCCCGAATCGCCTCCTGGTAATCGTCAAACAGCGTGGCCACCACGTTGTACTGCACTTTCACCCCCGCGACGGCTTCCCTGTCGAGAATCTCCCGCAGCCAGGCCCCGGCGTTCGCATCGGCCTCCGCCGCGAGCCCGGGGTGACTTTCCCTGTGCCCTAGACCCGCTTCGGTATCGTGCATGATGCAGATCGTCCGGGGCCAGTTATCCACTTCAAACTTCCGCTCCAGCGGCGCGCGGAAAGGCAGAGCCGCGGTTACATCAATGCGCCACCACTCGCCTTCGCGGACCGCACCCAGCCGCTTGGGAACCTCATCATAGATCCGCTGATAGAGCGCCGCTTTCGGGTTCCGGCGCTTGTCCGTATTCCGCAGCACGATTTCCGAACCAGCCACGAACACAAACGGAATCCCGTTCTCTTCCGCATGCACGAGAATGGCGTTCATGAGGATCTTCGCCCACCCGTCGAACAGCTTGTCGATCCGCGTCCGGAACTTTGGCGCACGTGCCGCGCGCTGCACCAGGTCAGAGACCAGGGTATAGACCCGCATCGCGCCCTGCTCAAAGGCGACACTCGCGCAGGCAATCTGGCCGTTGATTCCGAATTGCTGCTGATGCCACTGGATGTCATCGTCACTGAACAGTGCAGCGGGGAACTCATCAATCACCGGCGGCAAAGCATAGACCAGGAACTCCCCCAGCTTCGATGTATCCCGGCAACCGGCGATCCTGCCCGCCAGCTTTGCGCCATCCGGACCGCACTTGGGCAGCAGATACACACGGTGCGGAAACCAGGCGCGCTGCCGGATTCCAGCATCACGGAACGCTGGCATCGTACTCGAATCCGCCTCGCGAAACAGACGCACGCGGGTAATCCTTCCGTGCGGCTCAAAGACCTGATTGGTTTGCTCTGGAATCAAATACTCCAGCGCGTTCTGGAGATACCGGTCCGTCTTCCATGCCGAAACACCGTGTTTTTCGAACATCTTGCGGAGTGTTTCCAGCTGAACCACAAGTCCGGTGCTTGTCGTCAGCCGATCATGCTCTTCATGCAGACGGTACTCATAGAGCACCTCCACGATGGCCTCGAACCGTGCACCGGCCTTGGCCATCCGCCACGGGAAGTCATAGTCATCGCAACCATGGCGGGAGAGTTCTTCATCCATGCCGCCAATCTTGAGTGCCAGGTCGCGCCGCCAGCAGAGCAAATGCTTCACCGGCGACCCTGCCGTTTCAAAATCCGCGAGACGCATGGGGCGCACGCGCATCGAAGGACCCCATTGATTCCCCTCTGGATCAATATGCATCCGGGAGGAATAGAAAAAATCTACGCGGGGGCTGTTCTTGCGGCATTGCAACAGCGTCTCAACCGCGACGCGCGAATAACGGTCATCACTCAGCAGCAGGCTCACAAACGGGGTTTCCGCAATCCGGAGGCCATGATTCAAAGCCGCCGCGAACCCGGCCCCGGGACAAACCACAAACTCGATTCGGGCGTCATGAAACGAAGCAGCCCATTCCCTGAGTTCCGGCGGACTCCCGACATCCGCCAGAATCAATAACTTCCAGCGCGGAGAACTCTGGCGCACCACGGACCCCACGCAATCCAGGAAAAACTCGCGCTTCTGGTTCTTGCATGGCAGCAGAATCGTCAGGATCTCAGGTTCCCGTGAGAACCATTTGGGGAGCTTCATTGCACCGGAGGAAAATACTTTCCCATCACCTTCCCCCAATTCTTCGAAACACGGAAAAGCCAGTGATAGAGAGACTTCTGCCACTCTGGCAACTGTGGCGCCGGCACCCTGGAAGCGCGCCGCTCCCCGCCGCCGCTGGCCAGACAATACGCACGCACGAAGGCTCCGTGCTGCCGGTAAAAAGCAGGGGCGTACAACCCATGGATGTACCCTTCGCGCATCAATGTCCGCAGCGTGTCGCGGTTGTGATGATGCACAACGGCACTGTCACAGTAAGTCAACTCATTCCCGTTCCGCAGAACACGCATGGAAAGATCACAGTCCTGCATCCGCAGCCAGCGCTCATCAAACATGCCCAGCGACTTGATGTAATCCGCCCGCATCGCCATATTCATTCCGATGAGATACGGCGGAACATATAACTCAATCGCAGCTGAGTGATCATGAATGATTTCGCCAAAGCGCTCAACAGACCCAGCTTCCGGCCTGGCCAATATGCGTCCGCCCACAGCCACGGCCCCGCTTTCCACGGCATTCGCCATATGCCGGACCCAGTCTGGGTCGACAAAACAGTCCGCATCTGTAAAGACCAGAATGGGATGGAGTGCCGCCCGGATTCCCGCATTGCGCGCCGCTGCGGCACCGCGTTTGCTCTCGCGGATCACCCGGATCGCCGGCTCAAACTGGCAAAGAATCCCGAGCGTGCCATCCGAAGAGCCATTGTCCACACAGATCACTTCCATCTCGCCAGCCGGATAATTGGAGCCGAGAACGGACCGGACACAGCGCGCAATCGTCGCTTCCGCATCTCGTACGGGAATGATCACGGATACCTTCGGCATGAATACGGGCACCTCAGTGTACTATGAGGGTTGTCAGCTCTGTCCAATCCAGCGCGCGGAATCCGAACCATCCATATCACTGCGGAACAGAAGGTTCCGGAGCAACCGTGGAGGGTGATCTGGGAGTCCCGGGAACTCACTCTGCTGCTGGCCCGCAGGAACGTCCATCTCCGCTATCAATACACCGTCGCCGGTCTGGGCTGGGCGCTGCTTCAACCCCTTTTGACGGTGATTGTTCTCAGTGCCTTCCGCCTGATGATGGGTTACCGCACCACGGATAACGTCCCCTATGGCCTGTATGTTGGCACCTCGCTCGTGCCATGGACATTTTTCGTGCACGCCCTAACGCTCTCCGCGCACAGCGTCCTCAAACATACTTCCGTACTTTTCAAGGTGCATTTTCCGCGCATTGTGCTGCCGCTTTCCTCCGTGGCCGGAGCCGCCGCGGATCTGGTCATCGGCCTTGCCCTGCTGCCCATCCTGATGATCTATTTCAGGTTTCTGCCGCACTGGACCATCCTGCTGCTGCCGCTCTTCGCCCTGCAGGTTGTGCTCTTCGCTGCCGGGTTGGGAATCTGGATGGCCTACCTGAACACCAAATACCGCGATCTTGCCAACGCCCTGCCCTTCCTCACCCAGCTTTGGTTCTTTCTCACGCCCATCGCCTACACCTCGAACGTGATTGCCGATAAGTGGCGTCCTCTGGCCGGCCTCAATCCAATGCTCGGTATCATTGAGGGGTTCCGCTACGCGATTACAGGTGCCGCGAATCCGTTCATGCCAGTCTGGGCTTTAACTTCTCTCGCCATTACCGCCTTCCTGCTGGTCACCGGCACGTACCGGTTTCTCCAGACCGAAGATATCCTCACGGACCTGATCTGATGCAGCCGCAATCCAACATCATTCTGCCGAAAGCAGACCCGGTGATCGATGTTCGCGGCCTGGGAAAGCGCTACCACCGGGATCACGTCAAACTGCCAAGCGCCCATGAAACGATCGAAGGGGCCATCCGGCGCGCCTCGGGCTGGAGCAAACCCGCACCTCCCGATGAATTCTGGGCCGTCAAAGACTGCTCCTTTCAGGTCAACCGCGGGGAAACCGTTGGCATTATGGGCCGCAACGGCGCGGGCAAATCCGTCTTGTTGAAGATGCTGGCCCGCGTCATCAAGCCCACCGCCGGAGAAGCCCTGCTCCGGGGACGCGTCACCGCACTCCTCGAACTCGGCAGCGGCTTTCATCCTGATATGACCGGCCGCGAGAACATCTTCTTCAGCGGTGCCATACGCGGTTACGGACGCGCGGAAATGAACCGCCGCCTGCCCGAAATTGTCGACTTCTCCGGCGTGGGTTCCTTCCTCGATACCGCCGTGAAACGCTATTCGAGCGGCATGTTCATGCGCCTCGCCTTCTCCGTCGCCATTCATCTTGATATGGAGATCTTGATCCTCGATGAAGTGCTCGCCGTAGGCGATGCCGGCTTCCGGGACAGGTGCCTCGAAAAGGTCCGCGAAGTGTCCCGCAACGGCTGCACCATCTTGATGGTCAGCCATGAAAAGGGCGTAGTCTCTGATTTCTGCACCCGCGCTCTGTACATCGACCATGGACAACTCATCATGGACGGTGCCGTCGAAGACGTCCTCGAACTCTACCGCACCGGAACCCTGAGCGACCCGCTCGCCAGCCGCTCCTCTGTCGCATGATGCTCCAGCCAGGGACACGAACCATGGCACGCCGCGGCCTGTATGTGGCCCTGGCCGCCGCATTCCTTGTCTTTGCAGCACTCTACCTCAACGCCATCCGCCCCAACTGGAAAATTACTCCAGACAGCATGACCTATGTGGAAGGGGCCAAATCTCTCGCGGCAGGGCAAGGTTACCGTGAGTTCGGGAACCCGGCACCACTCTTTCCGCCGGGAACCTCCGCGCTGCTCGCCGCTGGCTGGCTGTTTGGACACCCCGGCTACCGCCTCATGAATGCGGAAGTCATGCTGGCCGCCCTGGCCGCAGCCGCACTCTGCTTTTTTCTCTTCCGCAAGACCCTCGGAAATACAGGCAGCGCCACGGTGGCACTGCTTTGTCTCGGCTCAACCGCAATCTTTTCGGCCAGCACCTATCTGCTTTCCGATATCTTCTATCTGCTGCTTTCGCTCGGCGTCTTCTGGTGTTACCAGCGGGGCCATTCCCCGGCCACCATCCTTTGCACTGCGGCAGCGCTCATGGTCCGCTCCGCGGGACTCTGCCTGGCCGCCGCCCTGTTTCTTGACGCCTTGCGACGGCGGCCCTTCCGCTGGACTGCCGTACTCGCCCACAGTCTCCCCATCGGCCTGGCTCTCCTCTGGGAATGGCGGAATCGGCATCTCGGCATGTCATACTCCGCCGGATATCTGCAGGCCGAGCCCTGGGTGCCCGCCTCCGGCCACGCAGGCCCCGCCGCCCTCTGGGCAAGATTCCAGGAGAGTCTGGGTTACGGGCGCGTCCTCGAAGACTTGCTCACCAACGGCTGGACCGCCGAACTCACCTGGGCCATTCTCCCCGGCCTGATCCTCATCGCATTGCTGATTGCAGGCATCGTTCGCCTCTCCCGCGGACCGACCCCCTGGCCGACACTCCCCGTCACCTGCCTCTACCTGGCTTTCTACGCCATCGCCATCGGAGCAGCACCGCCGCCCGAAGTCCGCTATCTGCTGCCCCTGCTGCCCCTCTTCTTCGCCTTCCTGACCAGCGGCTTCCAGCAAGTCGTGGCAGCCACGGGTGCCCGATGGCTTTTCGCGCCCGCGGCGCTGCTGGTGACCCTCTATCTGGTGGCAGGCTTCCAACAGGACCTCGACCTGGCCGCCTTCGACCGCAAGAACCCGTTCCCCGGACAATCGATCCGCTTTTCCGGCAATGAGGACTTCCAGCGGATCGCCCTCTGGTGGCAGTCCAATACACCACAGACCGAAAGCTATGCCTGCCAGCACCCGGGCATCGTCAGACTGCTCACCGGCCGCGAGGGAGTCCACTATCCGCTCAGCCAGCCCCCTGAGAAAGTCCGGCTGGCAATGCAAGTAGCCCATACCCGCTACCTGCTTTTGAATCTCAAGAGTGGAGACGACCGCAAGCTCAGTTCCCTGCTGCAGGACCATCCCGGTTTCCATCTGCTGCGGAGTGAACGCAAAGCCCAACTCTACGAACTGGTGGATTGAAAAGGGCTATTGGCGGAGCTTGCCCAGCGTGGCGGCATCACTGCTCATTACCGGCTCAGCCACCGTGCCCGTGAGTTTGACCGGCACGAGCACCTTGCCCTGCTTAAGCACAAAGGGATCTCCCGCGCCCGCAGCCCCGCGGTTGGCCGCCTTCAGTTCCCCGGTGACCTGTAGATTCAACATCTGCTTCTCCAGGTTGACTGAGCCGCCCCCTTCGATCACACCAGCTGGCATCTCTCCCCGCAGTCCGCTGATTGCCGCCTCACCCTTTTCCACATTCAAATTCCCGGACAGAGACTTGAAGAGTGTTTCCTTCGCGGAGCCATTCCCGGCGGGCGCTTTCGCAAGCTGTTGCAGCGCTCCGGGGAAATCATAGCGGCGGAACCCGCCGTCCTGGACCACAAACGAAGCCGTGCCATTCAATGTGCGGATCAAACTGCCATCGGCCGGAACTTCAAACCGCACCGCAGCCTTCCCGCCCAGCGTGCCCACCAACATATCCTGCACAGCCGTGAAGGAAGTAAGAAAGTTATTGCAATCCAGCCGCTGCAACACCAAAGCAGCCTCGTACTGTGGCTTGGGATTACGAAGATCAGCCTTCAACGTGCCACTAACATCGCCCCCGTAAAGCGACCCGCGGAACTCCGTCACGATCACCGGATCTTTCCCAATCGAAATCTTCGACTCCACTGCGGACACATTCACCCCGCCCACCATCAGCGTCCCGAGCGACAGCGTTCCGCCCCCGGTCATCCGTGAGAACCAGCCATTGTTGTTCTTCTTCGGCTGAACCGCCGCGTTCCGCATGGCACCCCACTCACCCAGGCTGACGATGTCTCCCAGCAGCTTGAAATTCAGTTCAGGCTTCTCCAGTTGCTTGATCGAAACATCACCCCGGATCTTTGCCGACCCCACCTTGAACACAATCCCGGGCGCTGAAATCTGGTCCCCGTCAAACAGGATCTTGGCATTCTCCACCTGTATCGGACTCGTCATGGTCCTTGGCTTGAATGCCGCCCCCAACATCGTGACCGTGCCGGAAAACCTCGGCTTTTCCAAAGTACCCGTCACCTTGAGCGCACCGCTGAGTGCCCCGGAGGATTCGATCCCCATCGAATCCCCCAACACGTCCAGCAGGCTCGCCACCGGCGCAACGGAACCGGAGGGAAGTTGCACCGAAAGATCGACTTCCGCCGGAACCTTTCCCGTATGCAGCGTCCCTGTGATTTCGCAATGCTGCCTCTCCAGCGCCAAGTCAAGGGAATCCAACCGGTACAGCCCGGTGTCCACATTCCCACCCACGCGGAAGATGGCCGTCGCGGGAAACAACAGGTGATCCCCGCCCATCTCAAAGCCATGCACGGTGACCGTGCCAGAGGTCGCCAACTCCCCTTTTTTGATCTTCAATTCCACCGTTCCAAATATGCTGCCGCCATAGACGGACGCCGCTTCCGGGTCCACGAGGAACCTCGCCAGGTTCCCCGCCCAGACATGTTGCATATCCAGATGCGCATCCACCGGTGTCAGCGCCAGGTGCTCCATTTGCAGAGGGCCAACCTGCGCCGAAAGCATCACGGATTCCGCGCGTTTGCCGGGAAGATGCAAGGAAGCAGTAACCTGGAACGGCTTGCCTGGAGCAAACCCGTCCACCTTCACATCCAAACGGTCATACCGGAACTTCGGCTCCTTGTTGCCCTCTTCCTGCAAGATGACCACGGCGTTATCGAAATTGATCCCCGTAAACCCGGCATAGTTCTGATCCTTTGTCTGGCCAGCCGGCTCAGGGTCAAATACGGTGAAGTTCCACCTGCCCTCTTTATTCCGGACCACGGAGATGCGCGGGTGCACCAGCGTGATGGTCTTCAGTTGCACCTTGCCGGTAAACACAGTGGAAATATCCACTGGAAGAGAAACTTCATCCGCAAGAATGAATGGCCCTGACTTCGGGAACAGCGGCGACTCCCCCACCGCGACTTTCCGGAAGATGAACGAAGGCGGCCAGAGCTTCAACTCGACTTTCTGAATTCTGACCCGCCGCCCCAAAACCAGGCTCAGCTTCGATTCGATTCTGCCGCGGTGCCGGTCCACGGGCAGTTGCGAGAACGCTGCCACCAGCACAACGGGCACGGACAGCCCCACGGCGATTCTGAAAAGGATTTTCTTGATCATGGGATATGGCGCAGATCACAGTTTACGCGGTTCGCCATCGAGCCCGCAGTCGAACCTTCATTTGCCATCTGGAACAGTTCCCAGCCGTCCGGACTGTAACAGTTCTTTCACGCGCGCAGCAACGGCGGTTGAGAAAACCGTAGCGCCATTCGTATTCATATGCGTTGGATCAGCAAAGTAATAGGTATCCGGCGCAACGGGCTCAAACACGCTGAAATCGAGGAAAACCGCACCGTGCCGTTCCGATGCCGCCGCGAGTTCGCTGATCACCTTCTGGCGACCCTTCAGCAGATCCCAATACGGCTGGAAAACGGGCGAGAAGACCACAATGACAGGAATGCTGCGGTCCTGGCAAACCTGCAGCAGAGCGTTGAAATCACTTACTCCTCCGGGATCCGGGCTGTAATCCAGCCGCCTGGCTTTCTTGTACATCGCATCGAGCGGTGTTTTCCATGCCATGTCGTGATCGAAGACATACCCGTTGTTATAGGCTTCAGGAGGTGGCCTGCGCCACAGGGACTTGAGCAGTTTGTAATGCTCCCACTCCACGTCATTGACAACATAGCCATAGAGCGGCAGGTAACGCGAACGCCAGATCCAGGGATGCCGTGTCCGCAGCGCCCCGTATAATCCGTCGTCACGCAGATAGGGTGTGTACTGCACCGGATCGTAATAGTCATCGGAAGCATTCAGACTTCCGGGGTCTGCATTCACAATCACCAGCCGCGGCTTGCGGTTATGGTTCAGGTACCACAGCAAAATGCCTTGCGTGATATCCGTTCCCGCCCCGATTCTGCCAATGTTATAAGTACTCCAGCCCGTTGCGGCGGAGAACGCTGCCGGATCGTAATGAAATACCGCGCGCGAGGAACCCGCCACCACGATATCGGCATTCGCCAAGCCTTCATTCACCCTGTTGAACGCACCGAATTTCCCCGTGCGCAAATGGTGCACCCCAGCTGCGAGCGCCCAATCCAGCGCATAGATGCCACCCAGCGCCGCGAGTAGACAGAACACCAGTGTTTTTGTGGGCCCAGGGCGCATAAGTCAGAATTGAAAGTACAGGAACGATCCCTTCTCGAAATAGACACCCAACAGCGGGATGGAAACAGCAAAACCCAGATAACCCAACCGCCGGACCGCGGCGGGAATCATCTCGAAGCGTGACAGCAATCCGGGATGCCGCAAGACCCATTGCACCGCTTCCAGGAACAGAACAGCAGACACCGCGATCTTGCACTGTTCATGATTCAGCCGCGCCGTCTCGAACCCGCTAATGGAGCCCCACTGCAAGTAGAAATGCGTGAAAAAGTATTTTGCCTGGGACAGGCTTTGCGCACGGAAAAGCACAAACGAAGCACAGACAAACGCAAAGGTCAGCAACATGCCGGCACTCTCGCGGAATGGATCGCCCTTCGCCATGGATAGAGCCGCAAACACGCGCCGCCGAATGGGTTCGCTGCCCCGCTCCAGCAAGAGATACACCCCGTGCGCCAGACCCCAAACCACATAAGTCCAACTCGCTCCGTGCCACAGCCCGCTGAGCGCGAAGGTGATGATTATATTCCGCGCCGTCAGGAATTTCGTCCCCCGGTTGCCCCCGAGCGGAATATAAACATAGTCCCGAAACCAGCTCGAAAGCGAGATATGCCACCGCCGCCAGAAGTCTGCCAGCGAAGCAGCCCGGAACGGCGAATCAAAATTTTCGCAGAGCCGGAAGCCAAGCACCTGCGCGGAACCCAGTGCAATATCCGTATAGCCTGAAAAATCGCAGTAAATCTGATAAGTGAAGGCCACTGCCGCCGCCGTGAGATAGAACCCGCCGAAATCCTGCGGCTTGGCATAAACATCATTGACGAACAACGCAAGACGGTCCGCAATCACGGACTTTTTGAACAACCCCCAGGCAATCCTTCGAAGCCCGTGCGAGACCCGAACGGGGTCAAAGCGGTGGAACGCCACAAACTGGTGCAGCATATGTCCCGGTCTCTCAATCGGACCCGCCACCAGTTGGGGAAAGAACAGCACATAAGTGGCATAAGTGACCGGGTTTCGCTCCGCGCTCTGGCGGCCACGGTAAACCTCAATCACATACGCCAGACTCTGGAAGGTATGAAAGGAGAGTCCAATTGGCAGCGGCCACCCTGTCACAGGAGGCTTCCGGTGAAGCCGCAACGCCAGCCATAAGCTCTCCGCGAAGAAGTCAAAGTACTTGAACGCCACCAGCACCGCGCAAGTCGCAAAGATACTGGCCAGCAGATACTGCCGCGCTCTCTGCCGCGACGCACCCTCGATCAGAATCCCGGCCGAATAATCAATCCCAATCAGGCCCGCCAGCACCAGGATGTAACCCGGCCGGTAGACCATATAGAAGACGCAACTGGCCAATAGCAGCCAGAGGTTCCTCAATCGCGCGGGCAAGAGGAAATATCCAGCCACCGCCAGAGGCAGGAACACCAAATACTCGAAGGAGTTGAACAGCATTATTTGCCCCGCCCGTCAGGCACGCGCAACGCCGCCGCCCGCCGCAGCGACGCGACCAGCGCCCATGGCCCGCCCAAGTAAGCCAGCGTTTCCCGTGCCATCAGGGAAAAGGACAACAGCCGGTCCCCCTGCAAGCGGCGGTTGATCTCACCTGCCAGCAGCCGGAACCGCCACCACGGAATCCAGAAAAACAGATGCGATAGCCCGCGCAAGTCCCCATGCCGGAAGAGCACCAGCAAACAAAAACACACTTCGCCCCGCCGGTAGCCACAGAGTTGCTCGCGCAAGCCCGTCATGGTTTCGCGGTGCGCGTGCGAAACCGCGGCGCGTGGCTCCCGCCGCACCGTCTCCCGGCCCCGCAGCAGCAGATAGAGAAAATACAGATCCTCCCAACTGCCTGCGCGCGTACCCACCCCGAGCGCTTCCTCAAACAAGCCAATCCGGGAATCCTCAAACAACCGCCGCGACACAGCGCTGTTCCCTACCCCGCCCACGCTCCACAACGGCAACACAAAGCGCTGCTGCCGCAGCCAGTGCAGATCGTATTCTCCCGGCTCCATGGAGTGCCCATGCCCGCCGTAAGCTTCAAAGATCTGCTCCGCACGCGTATCCAGCTTTTCCGGCAGCACAGGCCCCATCATCATGCCAAAATCGCCGCCCACCACACCTCCAGCGAGGTTCTCGAGCCAAAGCGGCGGCACGGTCATATCGTCATCCACAAATACGACAGCCTGCCCGCGGGCGGCACGAATCCCGGCATTCCGGGCGTAGGAAAGCCCCCGCCTCGGTTCTTCCAGCCAGCGCACTTCCCCGAACCGCTCCCGCAACTCCCCCAGAGCCTTCGCCTCTGGATGATTGTCCACCACCAGAATCTCGCGCGTCAGCAATGTTTCCTGCACGGCAATGGAGTGCAGCAGCTGTTCCAATTGCACCGCACGGTCACAGGTGCAGATCACAATGCTGACATCTGGCACCGGCATCTCCGGCATCGGTTCATGGCACATGGGAAAGCTGGATTTGGTCAGTCGGGAGACCCCTGCATATGATAATTGAGATCCGATGACGACTGCGCTTCCACTGGCCAACGCCGCCCGGATTGTTACTGTTTACTCCGATTCCCACATGCCCTGGGAACTGCGGGATATGAGTTTCATCCGCTGGCTCAAAATCTCCGAAGGCCTGGCGCGCATGGGACACCAGGTTGATATCGCCACCAATGAACCCCGCTGGCGCGAAGGCGCGGAACCCGTGCAAATGGCCCAAAATCTGCGCCGCGTTCCCCTCAAGAAAGTCGACTGGAAGCAATATGACGTAGTCAAAACCGTCTTCCACAAAGGCTTCCAAAACCTGCTGCGCTGTGGCGGCGCGGGCCACCCGTTCATCATTTCCAAACTCGGTTCCGTTGTGGGACCGCAAGACATGCCCGGCATCTACTTCTACGGCAAGCTGCGGGAAGATCTTTACGCCACGCAAGTCGATATTGCCCGCAAGTCCCGCTACGTGACGCTGCTCAGCCAAGCGGGCATCGATCTCTGGAAGAACATCCACGGCAACAGAAAAGGTCTCCTGCTGGTGCCGGGTGGTGTTGACCGGGAAATCCCTCCGCCCGGCGTCAATCCCTACCCGAATATCGGCCAGCCGGTTTGTATCTTCTCCGGCAATATATACTCCTCCGAATCCCAGCCGGAAGCGAACCGTGTCCTGACCGCCAAACTGAACGAACTCGGCCGACACCTCAGCCGCGCCGGTCTGCGCCTCTGCTTTCTCGGCGTTGGCGAAACCGCGGCCCTGAACCCGGAGTGGGTCACCAACCTCGGCAGTTGCCCGTATGAGGATTCCTGGAATTACCTGCATTTCGCTACCGTTGGGATCGTCGTCTCCGCAGGACCCTT
Organism: uncultured Acidobacteriia bacterium; assembly: GCA_903923395.1. Lineage (GTDB taxonomy): Bacteria > Acidobacteriota > Terriglobia > Bryobacterales > Bryobacteraceae > BOG-234. The sequence goes on along the minus strand of CAIXXM010000024.1, from coordinate 61,187 downwards.
CATGCAGAACAACGAAAGCTCCAAGATTTATCATTACCTGCGTGCCGGACTTCCTGTGGTCAGCGAGTCCGGCTTCCCGAATGATCATGTCGTCGGCGAATCCGGCCTCGGCTTCGTCGTCCGCAGCGAAAACATGGAAGCTCTCGCCGAAGCCGCCGTCCGGGCAGCGAACACGCCTTGGAACCGCGAAGGCGCCATCGACTATATCCTCACCAATCACACCTGGGATCAGCGCGCCGCCGTCTACAAGCCATTGATCCAGCCCCGGCGCGGCACTTCTCTGTTCCAACGGCTCTTCAGCCGCGGCTTCACAGCAGACGGCGAAGAATAGCGTCGTGGAACCAGTGCCGGAATGATAACGGCACCATCGCGCGATACGGCCTTTGCAACACCCGCAGCAACCAGGGCAGATGGCTGAACTGACGGCGCTCATAGATCTCCGTCATCGATTTCCCGAACCACTCGGCATGTTCCCGGTACATCTCATCCCTCCGGCTTCCGGCAACACCGTGTTTGTCCAGGATGCGGTGGAATGTCGCCACCATATCCTCTTTGCGCCGCGTGGTGAGCCGCTCGCCAGGGTGGTCGCGGTAATGATAGAGCTGTTCTTCGAGGATCGCGACAGACGCACCCCGCTCCAGCAGGCACCAGAGCATGTCAAAATCATCCACGCCCGGCGAGTCGCCGATGGTTTCATCGACACCGCCGATGGCCAGCAGCGCTTCCCTGCGGAAGAGCAGAAAGTGCCCCAGATAGTTCGCCCGCTCGCTGTCGTCGGCCAGCCTTTGATACTCCGCCTCCGTCCGGAGCCGCTCCAGATGCGGCAGCACCGTAACTCCGTCCGCCGCCAGCATTCTGGACTGGCTGCTCACGATATCCGCCTCCAGTGCTTCAGACTTCTCCACCGCGGACGCGCCCAGCCAGTCATCGGACAGCAGAAAGCCAACGCGTTCCGCCCGTGCCGCACGGATTCCTAAATTCAGCGCAGCCGCAAACCGCATCTGGGGCTCCCGTTCGATCACCTTGAGTTGCGCATGGCGCGCCTGGAATTCACGCAGCACTTCGCGGTTGGATTCCGGAGTGCGCGGCGACGTCACCACAATCACTTCACACGGCACCGTCTGCGCCACCGCCGAAGCAAGGCATTGCCGCAGCCAATCATCCACCTGCCGCAAGAGCGGGATCACCAGCGCCGATTTCGTCTTCATCGCAGTGACAAGAGCACGTCTTCCAGTTCCGTGCCCAGGCCCCAAGCCGACTTGTCCGCCGCATCCGCACCGGCAGTCAACTCCGCCAGCGCCCTGGCATCCGTAAGGTACGTGCGGAAGAGATCCGCCAGCGCCGCAACATCTCCCTGCGGGAACAACATCCCCGTCCTGCCATGCTCGATCACTCTGGCGATACCCGGAATGTCAGAACCCAAAAGAGGCTTTCCCGCCACCCTTGCCTCCAGCGCGACGATGGGATGCCCTTCGGTCCGCGAAGGCAGCGCCACCAACTGCGAGCCGCGGATCACAGACCAGCATTGTTCTCTCGGCAGCAGACCCAGAAAATGGATGCGGTTGGCCGATGCCAGCCCCCGCGCTTTCGCAGCCAGCCGGTCCCCTTCGCGACCTTTGCCTGCGATCAATAAATCCACGTCCCCCAGCGCCGGTGCGGCAGCATCAAAGGCCTCGATCAGAGTGTCCACGTCCTTCTCACGGACCAGCCTGCCCACAAAAGCCACATATGGACGCGGCCATTCGAAAGCCAGCGTGGCCAGCAGGGCCTGCACGTCAATCCCGTTCGGCGTTACCTGCATTTTCGGCGCGGCAGATGGCGCAAATACTGCTGCCTCCCGGCCCAGTTCTTCGGAAACAGGCAAGATCACTTCCGCCGACGTCAGTGCCCACTGCAAGACGCGCCGGTAGTTGGGGAAAGTTCGCGGCAAGACCCGCGTGTCACTGCCGTGCAGATAGAGGACAACCTTGAACCGCAGGATCAGCTTCAGCAGCAGCAGATAGAACGCACTCGTATCCAGCAGGCCGATGCAAACCACTTCGATCCGGCGCTCCCGCAGCAACCGGTACAGGCTTCGCAATATACCAGGCGAACGGGTCAGCAGCCCTAAGTTCCATTCCACGTCTTCAAACAGGACGGGGTAATCCAGACGGAGAATCTCATAGCCGTTGTGGACTTCTTTTGCCACCATGCCGGGCCAACGCCTGGTCAGGACGCTAACTTCATGCCCGGAACGACGCAGCATCCGCGTAAGATCATCCACCAGCGAAGTCACCCCGCCAAGGTTGGGAAAAAAATCACCGCAGGAAAACAAGACCCTCACCGGTCACTCCCCGCCGGCCGCAAGGAAGCCGGGGCGCGCCATGTTCCCACACTCCAGCCCACGCGCTTCGCCAGCTTGAAGACGGCCCGGATCTTGTTCAACTGCCATGCCGGTATGGAGGCAAGTGCCGGAGGAATATCCTTCGGCCGAAACTCAGGTCTTTCTGCCGCCAGCACGTCGCAGCGCTCCCGCAGTGCTGAGTAGATGCGGAATAACTCCGCGCCATAGTAACCATGCAGAAATCCTTCGCGGAATAACTGCTTGAGGGTCGACCGGTTATGGTGCCAAACCACGGCATCGCCGGCATAAAGAAACTGACAGCCACGCTCGAAGAGGCGGAAAGAAAACTCGGAATCCTGTGACCGCAGCCAACGTTCATCGAAACCACCGGCCGCCTCGAATAACTCTTTCGACAGCGCGAAGTTCATCCCGATCAAGTAGGGCGGCAGGTTGGCCACGGCGCGCTCATGGTCATGCACAATCTCGCCAAACCGCTCCACCGCACCGGCCCCCGGGCGCGCGAGTATCCGTCCCCCGACGGCGCAGGCCCCCCCGTGCAGTAGTGGCCGCAGCAAGCTCTTGAGCCAGCCCTTGCTCACAATGCAATCGGCATCGGTAAATGCGAGGAACTTGCCCGCCGCGGCGCGCACGCCGGCATTCCTGGCCGCACCCGCACCCCTTTTCGCTTCCTGCAACACCCGAAACTGCCCGAATCTGCGCAGGATGGCCGCCGTTCCATCTGTCGAGCCATTATCCACGCAGATAACCTCGTAAGTCAGGCCGTCACCGTCCAACTGCTGCAGAGAGGCAAGACAGGAATCCAGAAACTGCTCCGCGTTATAAATGGGAACTATGACTGATGCATCCAGACTTCCCGTGACAGTTCCCGACATGCAGGAACTAGTTTCGCAAACGGGTGTCTACAAGGGTGGTTTGAGCATTTAAGTGGTCAAGAACCTTAGTCCGTTCCCCTATCTGCCCGGTCTCAGCCGGGTCGGGTGGCGCGGGTGGTTACAGCACTGCCTTTGGCCGCACCGCGGGAACAGCCGTCCGGAACGTGCCCGCGTCTGGGTTACTGTTGCAGATCATTTTGAGCCCGTCTGGCAGCACCCCACTCATGCCGCAGCACGCAGCCGTGTGGATCTTTGGCGGAAGAAATGGCCCGTCATCGCAGAAAGCTGCCGGGATTCCACGGGCCGCCCAGCCCGTTATACTTTCTTTTCTCCCGCCGAAGCTTACACCCCTGACTTACTCGAACCGCTCTGCGAAATGAGCCGTGGCGGCCTTGCCGACGTGGAAGTCCACTTACACCACGGAGGCGAGACCCGCCAGCAGATCGCAGACTTGATTGGGGGCTTCGTGGAAGTCTTGCAGCAAAGGCACGGCGTTGGCAGAAAACACCGTGGCCGGAATGCGTTTGGCTTTATTCACGGCAACTGGGCGCTCGATAACTCCCTGCCTTCCGGCGAGCACTGCGGACTGAATGACGAACTGATATTACTCCGCGAACTCGGCTGCTATGCGGATTTCACCATGCCTTCCGGCGAATCTCCCACGCAGGCGCGCACCGTAAACCAAATCTACTGGGCGACCGACGATCCGCTGCAACCCAAATCTTATGACCGCGGCACGCCGCTCCGTGCTGGTCAGCCCGGCGCGGGAGATCTCCTCATGATCCCCGGACCCTTTGGTGTGCGAAGCAGCAAAGAGTGGATGGCTTCAGCCGGAGGACCGCCCGGTCTGCGCCAACTGCGGCATTTGTATATGCTCGCGCTCGAAACCGGCGAACTGGCAAGCTATGACCGCGTGCTGCCGGAACGCATCCAGCGCTGGCTGGATCTCGCACCGCGAATCAATAACAACATCTTTCTGAAATTGTTCGCCCATGGCGCGCAGGAACGCCACTCCGCATATCTTCTGGAAGGCGGACTGGAAGCCACTTACTCACTACTCGCGGCAGAATGCAGCAGGCTCGGCTGGGAATACCATTTCTGTACCGCGTGGGAAATGTTTCAGGCTGTGCAAGCCGCCGCTGGAATCACTTCACACTAACGCGGCTGGGCGCGAACAGTGCCTCGTAAAAAAATCCGGCCGCGTTCACCCCCTGTGCCGCGAGAAGCATCCCCAGGCAGGCCACACGCGCCGGCAGCGGCAGCGCAACTTTCCGCAGCGGATAACCAATCAAATCGAGATAGAAGCGGAGCGGCTCGATCCGCGTCCCGCTTACTTCCGCTGCTGGCAGATTCTTCCGGAACTGCCACGCCCCGCGTCCGTAACGGAAATGCTGGTGCAGAAATGCCAGAGGCGTCAAGTGGTGATAGTGCCGGATCACGGCTCCCGGCGCAAGCGTCATCCGCCCTCCGCCTGTACGCCAACGCGTACAGAATTCCCGGTCTTCCGCCGCAGCCAGCGGAAAGCGGGCGGAGAAGCCACCGGCTTGCAGAAAGGCATCCCGCTCCAGGGCGAAATTGTTCGAAGTGAAGAAGTGCGGGACACCGTCTTCCACATAAAACTCATACAGGAAATCGACCAGAAGCTGGCTGGCCTCAGACCAGAGGTTGGCCGTCAAGGCATTCACGGTGTGCCCGCCCGCCATCGTCTCCGGATCCGCCGCCAAAGTCGCATGCAAAGCCGTCAGCCATCCCGGCTCGGGTTCGCAATCATCATCTGTGAACGCCAGCAAATGGCCGCGTGCCACACTGGCCCCCAAATTTCTCGCCGTCGCCGGACCGCTGTTCTGCTGCCGCAATAACTGGAGCGTAATCCCGTTACGACCCGGAGTGGGTAACTCCGGCAGTTCCGGCCCCCCATCATTGACCACAATGATTTCGAATGGCTCAGCGAAACTCTGCGCCAACAGCGCCCGCACACAGCGGAGCAATCTCTCCGGCCGTTGGAAGGTCGGAATGATCACGGAAAATAAGGGGACCCCGCCGCTCAACCGTCGCGCTCCGTTCCAGACGCAGCGGATGGCTGCCGGGTCCACAAATGGAGCACCACACCGACCCCAAACGATACGCCGTTATAGAAGTGAAACAGCAGGTGAAACGGTATCGCAGCCAGCATGAACGGAATGCCGCGTTTCGCCGCCAGGAAAATGTAGAACTGACTGTTCAGCAGGCCCAGCAGCACCAGCACAAGGAACACCGGAATCAGCAAGCCATGCGACGGCAGGTAACGCAACGCCAGCAGAATACTGCCCGCGGCGCAGGCCAGCCCCATCCAGCGCAGCCAGACCGGCTTGGACCCGCGCTGATTATACCGGTGCTGCACCAGCAATAGCGCAGGGCTAAACAACAACGGCGGCAGCAACCCCGGCATTTTCTCCCGCCACGCCATCACACCGATCACCGCAATCGCCGCGAACAGAATCACAGTCACCAAACCAGGCCGTCCACCGGAACCGAACTCACTCCACCAGCGAGCCAGCAGGGTAAAAACAATCACGAACAGCGGCAGCAGGAAATAATGGCCTGCCGTCAGCGTCATCACCATCGCAAGCCCGATCAGCAGAAACACCAATGCCACGCTGACCCTTTGGCTCAGTTCCAGATTCAGGTCATTCGGCATCACACCGCTGCGCAGGATCAGTTCTGTCCAGGGGATGCCACGGTCCAGAACATCCGTCTTCACGAGGTTCCAGAAGGTCCAGCGTTTGAGATGCCGCACCTGAATACTGTGGTCGAGATGGATCCGGTTGCCGGCGTTCACCATCCGGTAGCCCAGTTCGATGTCTTCGATTGCCGGCCGCCGGAACGATTCATCGAAGCCAGAGTGGCGGAGAAACACCGCACGCCGGATCGCGCCGCAGCCGCTCCAGAAGGTGGAGGCTATCCGAGCCCCCGATTGATGCACAAAGGCATGCATCAGATTGCGGTACTGCGATAGAAAATCCGGTGCCTGCGGTTCCGTATCGTAAGAGCCGATCAGCGCGTCCAGTCCAGAGTCGCTTGCAAACGAGAACACAATCCGCTGCACGGTAGTGTTCTGCACGCAGACATCTGCATCTAGAAACAGAATCAATTCCGTCTCCGCTGCCCTGGCACCGAGGTTCCGGGCAAACGCAGGTCCCCGCCGGCCACCGGTTTGCAAAACCCTGCACCCGAACCGGCGCGCCGTCTCAAGGGTGTTGTCGGAAGAGCCGTCATCCACCACGATAATCGCCACCGGAAGCACACTTCCCGAGAGAAGTGCAGGCAGCGAAAACGCAAGGTGCCCCGCCGCGTTATACGCCGGGATCACAACCGTGAGTTCTTGGCTGGGGGAGATCTGTTGCGACAAGCTTGGCCAGGTCCTTGCTCAAGGTACCAAACCATACGGCTTACCCACGATGGCGGCTGGCCCGGGCAGCATCAGGATAGGATAAAAATTCACCCGCGGCCAACATGTTTCCACGCCTCAGCCCAGCTTTACCCGCCGCGCCGACGGAAGAAGCGCCCGGTCCAGGCGGTGGACCATCTCCACTCATCCGCCGCATGCGGGTGCTGCTGTTCATTCCGGACCTTCAGATGGGCGGCGCAGAACGCACCGTTGTCCGTCTCGCACAGCACCTCGACCGGACGCGTTTTGATGTCCAGGTCGCGTGGTCCGGCCTCTGGGGCATGGCGGGCGATGTCATCCGCGGGCTCGGCATTCCGCTGCATTTCTTCAACTTCAAAACGGACAATCCTGAAGATGTCATCCAGCTTTATCGCGCCTTGCGGCCGGATGTTTATCTTTCCTTCGGGTATCGCTTGGTTTATAAGGATCTGCTCGCTGCCCGCAAGGCTGGCATACGGACCATCATCACCCGGCGTGCCGATATGCGCCACTGGGACAACGCACAGCAGCAGACAGAAGCCGATCAAATCAGAAACTCCGTCACCCGGCTCGTGATCGCCTGCAGCGAGGCGGCAGCGCGGGTCTGCCACCGCGTGGAACAACTCGGGTGGAGCAAAATCATGGTGATCCACAACGGCGTGGAACTTCCCGGTCTGACCTCGCGGCGGCCGGAGAGCGGGATTCGGCGTCAACTGGGCCTGCCGCCCGATGTCCTGCTGCTTGGCAATACCGCAAACTACAGAACCCTCAAGGGTTACACGACTCTGCTGCAGGCCTTGCGCCTCGTCACGCAAACCCATCCCGGCGTCCATCTGGTGGCTTGCGGCACGGAAGTCGAGGCAGGTCACCTCGAAGAACTTCGCGGCCTCGCGGCTGCGCTGGGCCTGAGTGATAAGGTAAGTTTTCTGCCGGAACAGACGAATCTCGATCCCATTTACGGCGACTTGGACCTGTTCATCCAGTCGTCCGTCACCGAAGGTCTCTCGAACTCACTGCTCGAAGCGATGTCCTGGGGAATCCCCGTGGTGGCAACAGCGGTGGGTGGCACCGCGGAAGCCATCGCGGCCCCCGAATGCGGCAGCCTTATCCCTCATTCCGACGAAAACGCCATGGCCCAGTCGATTCTGGCCTTGGTGCGCGCCCCGGAACGCCGCGCGCTGCTCGGGAAGCAGGCACGCGCCAGAATTGAGGAACACTTCACGGTCCCCCGCATGATCGCGGGCTACGAGAGTGCGTTCCAGAAAGCCCGCCACAATCTGCCGTTGAAAGAGGATCAGGCTTGAGCCCCGGCAATGCCGATAGCCGCGAATACCTCTCCGACACCACGGTCTTCGTGACCACGATCGGGGATGAAACCAACTTTCAGGATTGCCTGGAAAAACTGCGGGCTCAAACCGTGCGGTTTCCGCTCGTCATCATCGACCGCGTAGCCCCCATGGCGGCTGCATTCCAACAAATGCTGGATCAATGCCAGACCAAATGGTACGTGCAGGTCGATGAAGACATGATCCTGTATCCCCACGCCATCGCGGAGTTGCGCCGGAAAATCACCGCGGCAGCACCGGAAGTTGTCATCTATTGCGCACCGCTCTGGGACTGCGATGCAGAGATGCATCTCTACGGTGTGAAGATCTACCGGACTGCTGTGGTGCGCCGGTTCCCTTACGCGAACACCATGAGTTGCGAGACAGACCAGGTGACGCGCCTCACCGCGCAGGGCTTTAAAGTGGAAGTCCACACGCTGGAAGATCCCGCGGGCTGCCTGGGCGAACATGGCAAACACTACACGCCGGCGACGATCTTCAAGCGCTGGCAGCGTCTATTTCAAAAGAACCGTGCGCTGCACAAGAACCACTGGGTGCGGCCCTATGCCAAGTCCCTCCTGGAGCGGTATGCCCGCACCGGGTCCACCCTGCATCTCTACGCCGCGCTCGGTGCCATTGCCGGAATCACGGGCGAATTGCCGCCGGACCGGGAACTCGATTTCCGCAAGGAAAACGAAGTCCTGGAACGGTTAATGACTTTCTTCCCCCTGGATTGACGCCACCGGGTCAACGCCGGCTTCGATGGCGCAAACAGCCCGGTACATTTCCCAGGTGGAGACGAAATGGAAATCCCAGCCGCGCTCGGCGCATTCGGCAGCCACCAGGGAGTAAAGCTTTTCGAGGCCGCCCGTCAACAGCACATCAGAATGTCTCTCTTGCGCGCCGTGTGTGAACAGTTTCAGGAATAGGTTGTTCCCCAGCCGTGGCGCAACCGCAAACCAGCGCCGGACCCTGTGCCGGGAAAGCAGATCGTAACTGGCAAGATCTCCTGTGTCCAGCCGCAATTCCGTATGCAGGAAGGTCAGTGCGCGCAGTAAACCCAGTTGATTCCTTCTTTGCAACCATGCGTCAGTCGCGCGCGGACCGAATGGGCCAGGGATGAGCAGCAGATCGCCCGGCACCTTGCTTCCCGGCCGTAACGCGCGGCCCGTCTCGTAGGATTTGGGCAGCGGCGTATCCGTGGCGCGGTAGATCCGGTTCACAAACGATGTTTGGGAGTCCGGTTCGCCCGAGGGCATGGTGAAATCCGCATAGCAGCCCAGTTCCGCAAGCAGCCGGAGTTCCTCGTTGATGCCGCAAAACTCCCCACCGCGGGAATTGTCGAGCGACCAATCGCCGTGGATGAAGCCGAATTGCCGGGGGCCGCCGCCAGGGCGCTGCAGGCCATGGTCCCGCACCAGCGCAGTCAGGTAGTTTTGGATTGCTGCGATGAAACCTTCGCGGGTCAGGTATTGGTGATGGATGTGGACTTCGAGATCGGCAAGGCCCATGCGGCAGAGTTCCGCGAGTGGCTCCACCAGTTCAAAGTGATATTTTTCAACGGGATAGAAGAAGGTGTACCGCGCCGGTCTTCCCGTCGAGTCAGGACAGGCCTCGGCGATCCTCTCCCATTCGCGCCGCCAGAGCATGCTGCGCGCCACGGCTGCGCTCATCGGCACATGCCGCCAGAGTGGTTCAAAGTGGTCCCCTATTGCCACCCAGACCCGGGACCGGCCACGTGGCAGAGGCCAAGACGGGTTCCAGAGACAGCGGAAAAGCCACTTGGCCAACCCCACATGACCAACGCCTGGCAGGGTTTCTTTCAAGCGGCGCATCACTGGCGGTACCCGCGTTGCTTCATCACGAAATTGTGGATCGAATGGCGGCTTTCGAGAGGCAGAATACGGCGATAAATCCATCGCAGCGGGTACAAGAGGTCCGGCCGGGCGGGTGCCTTCTTGGCTTCGGGTACAGGCGGATGCAGGGCTTCGAACACGACCGAGACCGGCTGGCCGAACCAGCGCGCCGCATTTTCCACGCATTCTTCGAGTTCCGTGCCGGCCAACCCGTGTTTGCGGAGAATGCGCGTGTAGGTTTCGCGCATCTCTTCCCCTTTGCGTGTCGTCAGCCTCTCGCCGGCGTGATCGCGGTAGTGATAGAGCGGCTCATCGAGCAGGTGGACGGTAGCACCACGCTCGAGCAGGGTCCAGATCAGGTCGAGATCATCCACGCCGGGACTGTCCCCCAGCGTCTCGTCGACGCCCCCCGCAAGCAGGACCGCTTCGCGGCGGAGCAGGAAAAAGTGTTCGAGAAAGCTGGCTCGTTCAAAATCGTTCGCGCAGGCTAGATAGCGTTCGGTGAGGCCGGAGCGGCGAAGTCGCGTGAGTTCGGTGACGCCGTCCGACGCATAGAAATCCATCGCTGTACTGACGATGTCCGCATCTGCTGCGAGACACTTCTCAACGCAATCCGGTGCCAACCAGTCATCGGTCAACAGAAAGCCAATGCGATCGGCGGATGCCAGGGCAATGCCATGATTCAGGGCTCCGGCAAAACGCTTGCCGTCGGGCCGTTGCGCAATGCGCAGGTTCTGAAAGCGCTGCGCCAATCCGGCCAGGACGCGGAGGTTGGATTCCGGCGTCAGGGGAGAAGTGATCACGATCACCTCCACCGGCACGGTTTGCGTGACAGCGGAGAGCACCGCCTGTTCGAGCCAGGCATCGACCTGCCTCAACAACGGCATAAGGACCGAGGCGCGGGGGTGAGGGTGAGATTCGAAGTCGCCCGTACTGGATGGAATCTCCAAGTTAGAGATTCTACTATTCGGGGAGCGCCTCCTGCCTGGAGTCGCGCGCACGGGTCCGCGGTAATGTTAGGGTGTAATCAGGGAATTAGCCATGGCTGTGACAATCCATCTTCCGCAAAACGTTGAGGACGCTTATCTTATTGCAGCTCAAGCGAAAGGGATGTCCCTTGACATGCTGGTAAGCGATGTTCTTCTCTCGCATGTACCGGTCACCGAAACACAACAGCGCGATCTCCCTTCTGGTCCGCAACTCATTGAAGAGCATGGGGTGACCGTTCTGCATACCGGACAGCCTCTGTCAGCCTCGACTGTCAACGATGTTCTGGAGTCGATTCGGCGTGAGCGCGAGTTCGCGGCTCTCGGACCTTTTTAGATGAGCGCGTTCCTCGACACGTCGGCGTTGGTGCCAGTTTTCCTTTCTGATCAGCCTCATCACGCTGCGAGTATGAAGATCTTTGTCCGATGCAAGCCTCAATGGGCGAGTTGCGCGTCACACAGTCTTGCCGAGGTCTACTCCACACTAACGAGGCTTCCAGCACCTCACCGGGCTACACCAGATCAAGCAGTAAGGTGCCTTCACAATATCGTGAGCCAATGCCGGCTGATTAGCCTTGACGGTGAGGAGTATCTTTCTGTGATCCAGAATGCCGCTTCGAGCAAGGTCTCGGGTGGCACAATTTACGACGCGCTGATCGCTGCCTGTGCACGGAAAGCTGGTGCCGGGCAAATCTATACGTGGAACTCGCGTCACTTTGCCCAATTTGGCCCGGATGTAGCGAACCGCCTGATAGCCCCTGACTCTCTGATCGAATCGTAGTCCGGGGGAACGGCTTTGAGAAGTGGCGGTGAGGGTGAGATTCGAACTCACGGAACCCGTAAAGGTTCAACGGTTTTCGAGACCGCCGCATTCGACCACTCTGCCACCTCACCGGTCTCTACCAATTTAACTGATTTCCCCCTCCACATGCAAAAGTGAGCATCAATGAGCGGTTTGGCAGGCGGCCCCGTTCGCTTCTATATGCCGGTTCCTGGCGGCCATCTTGTCCCGAAGGAATTTCCGTGCAACGCCTATTCGTCCCCCTTCTCCTCCTTTCTTCCACCGGGGTTGCCAGCGCAACCGCCATCAGCGTTCTGAATCCGGGCTTTGAATCGGTCACCCTCGCCAACCCTGGCGATTACAGCAGCACCAACATTCCCGGCTGGGTCACGAACATCAATTCGTCAACGTTCCGTCCGCAGACCAGTGACTACCCGGGCGGCATCCCCGAGGGACTCAATGTCGCCGCCGTGACGAACGGTGACCTCACGTATCAAACGTTGAGCGCCACCTTAACGGCAGACACAACCTACACGCTGCTGGTCGACGTTGGGAACCGGCCCGGCTTCTTCCACTGCTATACGGTCAGTCTCAGTGCGGGCTCTGCTGTGCTGGTGAGTGATTCCTCGCTCAGTCCGGCGGCCGGAACGTTCCTGACCACGACACTCAGTTATTACGCCGCCCCAGGCAATGCGGATCTCGGCCAGGCGCTCAAGATCACACTGGGTGACAGCGGCGTCTCAGGGCAGGTGAATTATGACAACGTCCGCCTGGATGCCGTGACCGGGCCGGAACCGGCGAGTTTCGTTTCGTTTGGCAGCGGGATCGCCGCTCTGTTTATGTTTCGGCGCAGAGTGCTCATGCGATAACCTGAAGATCCCATGGTGCCCGTTCGACGAATTCTGCTTTGCGCGGCGCTGATCACTTCCCGCCTTCAGGCGGCGGATGAACTGTACACCGGAACAGTACAGCCGTTCCTTCTCAAGAACTGCACCGCCTGCCACAACGACAAAACAGCCTCGGGCGGCGTCTCGTTTTCCAACTGGCTCAAGGCGGATGCGGCAACGGCGCTCGCGGACCGGTCGCGCTGGGAGCAAGTGGCGCAGAAAGTCCGCGCCGGGGAGATGCCGCCGAAAGGCCTGCCCCGCCCGGCAGCAGCGCAGGCCGAAGCCTTTGTCCGATGGATTGAAACGTCCTACGCCAAGCTGGACCGTGAAACGCCCCCCGACCCCGGCCGAGTCACCGCACACCACCTCAACCGTTACGAGTACAGGAATGCGGTCCGTGATCTGCTTGGACTCACTCTGAACGTGGCAGACGACTTTCCAGTCGACCCCTACGGCTACGGCTTCGACAATATTGGCGACGCCCTGACGCTCTCTCCCGTGCTGACCGAGAAGTACTTGAAGGCCGCAGAGCACATTGCCAACATCGCCGTTCCTGCGGCGGGTCCGGTGAAGCCGCTGATGTCCCGCTACGTGGCCGAACGGATGGGACAGGCGCGGCAACTGCACATTCAAACACTGCACGAGTTCCCGGTGGATGGCGAGTACACGCTGCGCTCGGCATGGTTCCAGGGTCTGCGCGTGGGCGTGCGCTTGGAAGGGCGATTATTCTTTGACGGAAAAGAAGTCGCGAAGATCCCGCTGACGGTTTACACAGAAATGGACCGGGGCTTTGAAAAGCCAGGCGTCTTTGCCACGGCGGGCGTGCACAAGGTGGAAGCTGAGATCACCGCGCTCGACACGATCAAGGGAGAACTGCCATACCTCGAATACATTCAGGTGTACGGGCCGGACAAGGTGCGAGCGGCGGCGGAATCAGCGGCATACAAGAGGCTGTTTGTATGCCAGCAGCATACAGTGGCGTGCGCCAAGCAGATCCTGACCCCGCTGGTCCACCGTGCTTACAGGCGCCCGCCGACGCCCGGGGAAATGGCGTCGCTGCTCCGCCTGACTGCCCTGGCGCAGCAGAAGGGTGATTCCTTTGCAGCGGGAATCCGGCTGGCGGTTGAAGCGGTTCTCATCAATCCCAACTTTCTGTTCAGAATTGAGCGCGACCCGGTGGCGGGGAAGCCGGTGCATCCGGTCAGCGAACTGGAACTGGCCAGCAGGCTCTCCTTTTTCCTGTGGAGCAGCATTCCTGATGACGAATTGTTGCGGTTGGCGGAAGCCGGTCAATTGCGGGCGAACCTCGACAAGCAGTTGCCGAGGATGTTGCGGGACCAGCGGGCTCGTTCGCTGGTGGAAAACTTCGGCGGCCAGTGGCTGCAGTTCCGCAATCTGGATGTGTTGCAGCCGGACCCGAAGAAGTTTCCGGAATACACGGCTGAGTTGCGGGAAGCGATGCGCACCGAGACCGAACTCTTCCTCAATGAGGTGATAGCCGAAGACCGGAGCATTCTCGATTTTCTGGATGGCCGCTTCACTTTTCTGAATGAGCGGCTGGCCAAACATTACGGCATTCCGAACGTTACCGGCAGCGGGTTCCGGCGTGTGGAATTGGATGGCACGGAGCGCAGCGGCATCCTGACGCAGGCCAGCGTACTGACGGTATCGTCTTACCCAACCCGGACTTCGCCTGTGATCCGGGGCAAGTGGGTGCTTGAGAATCTGCTGGGGACGCCTCCGCCCCCGCCCCCGCCGGATGTACCTCCGTTGAACGAGGCCAAGGTGGGCACTTCGGCTTCTCTGCGGGAACAAATGGAGCAGCACAGGGCGAACCCGGCGTGCGCGGGTTGTCATTCGCGCATGGACCCCATCGGTTTTGGTTTGGAGAACTATGACGCGATTGGCCGCTGGCGCAAACTGGATGGCAAATTTCCGGTGGATTCCTCCGGCACTTTGCCCAACGGGAAGTCGTTTCACGGGGCGCAGGAGTTGAAGACAATTCTGCGTAGCGATCCTCATGCCTTCACGCAGGCCTTTACGGAGAAGATGCTGACTTATGCGCTGGGCCGCGGGCTGGAAAATTATGACCGCGCGGCGGTGAACAACATTGTGGCGCAGGTGGAGCGCGGCGGGTACAGGTATTCGGCTCTGATTCGGGCTATTGTGGAAAGTGCGCCGTTCCAAATGCGGCATGCGGCGCAACCGGTGGCGGTGAAATGAAGCAACTGCATAGACGAACCTTTCTGCGTGGCATGGGTGCGGCGATCGCGCTGCCGTTTCTGGATGCGATGGTGCCGGCTTTCGGCGCGTCTTCCGCGGCGGAACCGCCGATGCGCCTGATGTTTGTTTATGCGCCGACGGGAGTGATTCCGCAATACTGGTATCCCGAAAAGACAGGGAAGGACTTCACACTGCCGCGCACGCTGGCACCGTTTGAGAAGTTCCGCAAAGACATTACGCTGGTGAGCAACCTGGCACACCACAACGCGCTGGCGCTGGGAGATGGCGGCGGCGACCATGCCCGGGCGGCGTCAACTTATCTGACCGGGGTGCATATCAAGAAGACAGAGGGCGCGGACCTTCGCGCCGGTATTTCCGTGGATCAGATTGCGGCGCGGAAGTTCGAAGGCAAGACGAGGTTCGCGTCACTGGAACTTACGTGCGAAGACAGTCGTCAGGCCGGAGCGTGTGACAGTTACAGCTGCGCCTACCAGAACATCGCGTGGCGTTCTGAGAGCCAGCCGCTGCCGCCGGAGATAAATCCGCGGCAGGTGTTTGAGCGGCTCTTCGGCGACCTGGATCTGAGCGCCGACCCCGCTGCACGTGCCCGCCAGCAGGCTTACCGGAAGAGTATTCTCGACTTAACGTTGCAAGATACGAAGCGGCTGGAACTGAACCTGGGGCCAACCGACAAGCGCAAACTGGACGAGTATCTGACCGCTTTGCGCGAAGTGGAAGTCCGGATTGACCAGGCAGGGAAAGATACTCCCTTGCCCGCGGGAATGGGCAAACCGGCGGGCATTCCGACCACTTATGCCGAGCATGCCCAGTTACTCTTTTCTCTGGTAACACTGGCTTTCCAGGCGGATCTGACACGTGTGGCCACCTTCATGATGGCGCGTGAGGGCGGTGTCCGGACTTATCCGGAGATTGGTGTTCCGGAAGCGCATCACTCCTGCTCACATCACCGTGGGGATCCGGTGCTGATAGAAAAGGTCGCGAAGGTGAGTGACCACCATGCGCTGCAGTTCGCGGGCTTTCTGGAGAAATTGAAGTCATCCAGGGAAGGCAGCGGCACGCTGTTAGATCACTCGGTGGTTACCTATGGTGCAGCGCTTGGCGACCCCAATGTGCATGACCACATTCACCTGCCCACGATGATAGCGGGCAGTGCGAATGGCCGCATCGAAACCGGACGGCATCTGAGGGTCCCGGATAACACGCCGATGACGAACTTACACCTGGCGTTGCTCGACCTTGTGGGTGTTCCGACCGATAAACTCGGGGATTCGACCGGTAAGTTGAATTTCCTTACCGGTCTCACGGTTTAGAGAGCGCACAGGCCGCAGGTCGCGGCACCAAACTGGACAAGGCAGTCGCCAGCTTCAACGCGGACGGCGAGTCCGTTGTGCGCGAGTTGTTTCAACAGGACTTACTTCTTCAGTTTGGCTGCGACCTTTTCCACTTCGCCCCAGACGCGGAGAAGATTGCCGCTCCACATCTTGCCGATCTGCTCTTCGGTGTAACCGCGCTTGACCAGTTCCAGTGTGACGTTGAAGGCTTCGGCAGCGCTGTTCCAGCCGTCGATGCCGCCACCGCCGTCAAAGTCGGAGGAGATGCCGACGTGGTCGATGCCGATGAGCTTCACGGCGTAGTCGATGTGATTGACGAAGTCCTGGACGTTGGCGCGGGCAGCAGGCGGATATTTGGCATCGATTTCAGCCATTTTCTTCTGGTATTCTTCGCGCTTTTCAGGGGCGATGAAGTTGAGCATGTTGCCGCCGCGGCCGCCGCGGCCTGCCGTTACGGGAGCGTTGGGGTCTTCGACGGAACAGCCGCGTTCTCCGACCGGGGGACGTCCGCCACCTGCGCCACCTGCGCCGCGGGCACCACGGCCTGCACCAGCGCCGCCGGGAACCAGGCCCATATCTTC
Source organism: uncultured Acidobacteriia bacterium (assembly GCA_903923395.1). Taxonomy (GTDB): domain Bacteria; phylum Acidobacteriota; class Terriglobia; order Bryobacterales; family Bryobacteraceae; genus BOG-234. The sequence goes on along the minus strand of CAIXXM010000024.1, from coordinate 44,574 downwards.
ACGGAGTTTGGCGAGTGCCGCGGTGCGCTCCTTCGAATCTGTCTTGACGTAAGACGCGAAGCCGACGACCTGGATCACACCGCCATTTTTCTTGAGGGCAAGAAGTTGTTCGTCATCCATATTGCGGCTGACGTCTGCAACGGCGCGGACGCCGGAGTGCGAGGCGATGACCGGGGCTTTGGAGAGTTTGATGGCTTCCAGGTTCGCGCCTTTGGAGGGGTGGGATAAGTCGACCATCATGCCGAGACGGTTCATTTCGGCGATGACCTGGCGGCCGAGGGGCGAGAGTCCGTTGTTATACAGATAGCCCTGGGTTTCGCCGGTGTTGGAATCGGCTAACTGGCTGTTGCCATTATGGGCGAGTGACATATACCGTCCGCCGCGGTTGTAGAACTCTTCGACGCGCTTGATATCGGTGCCGATGGGGTAGCCGTTTTCGACGCCGATGACGGCGATGCGTTTGCCCTGTTTGTGGAGTTTGATGACATCGGCGGGAGAGAGCGCAAGGCCCATGTTGTCCGCGGCGATCTTTTCAGTGAAGCGGTGTACGGCGTCGAACTTGGCGACGGCTTCCTTGTACGCGGCGTCATAGCCTTCGGGCGTCAGTGGACCCTGGCCGACGTAAGCAATCATGAACGAAACGTCCATGCCTCCTTCCACCATTTTGGGCAGGTTGACCTGGGTGGTGAGGCGCATTTTGTAGTTACATTCCGGCGTGAAGTTGGAGACTTCGATGTCATTGTGGGTGTCGAGTTTCAACACGCGGCTGTGGATGGCTTTGGCCTTGGCGATCAAAGCGGCATCGGGCGATTGCGCGGGGCTGGAGCCGACGGTGAGCGCGACCGTCATGCAGGAAATGATGAGTTTGCGTGTGATGTCGTTCATGACATCCTCCTGTTCCGGGAAGTAGTATCAAGGTATGGTAGCGCACGGGTTTCCGGCATGTCTGGCAGCGGTGTGCGGACTCCTTTTGGCCTGGCAAAATGGGCGGGGTTCTGTGGAGTTGCTGGACACGGATCTTTTTGCGCGTCCGGGATGGAGTGCAGCCGACGTACAGGTCGCCGGAGGCAGTTTGGGGCAATCGAGGCGCGCCGTTGTGGAGGCTGTGCGGAGATGGCATTTCTCGCTGGCTGAAGGTGACGATTGGGCGGCATGCAAGAAGGAGCCTGTCTGCGTTGCGATCACGGGAAAACCAGCACGTTTCACCGGCTTGGAATTCCATTTCGATGCGGCGGATCTGGTTTCTGAGATTGTGATCGAGGTGGACCCTGACTTACCCGCGCCTGTCTATGGGCTATTTTCGGGACGTCTCCGCGCGTTCTTTGGGTCTGGATATTCGGAAGCGACGCGGCTGGGATTGCTGGGGCAGGAGAAACGCAAGGAGTATCTGGATGGCCGTTGGGGCAGGAAAGTTCCGGATGTGAGGTATTTTTACCCTGAGCGGGGCGTAACACTGACTGTGTCGGCCGCGGCGTTTCAGGCGGACGCCTCCAAGGCCCGCAGGCAGGTCGTGAGCCGGCTTAGTTTCGTGAGACCGGAGAGATAGATCATGTTCACGAGTTACAGCATGTCCCTGACGTTCTTGGTCATCAGCTTCCTGATGGGCTTCGTCATTGGTTTCCTGAGCGGACGTTTGCGTCATGGCGAGCATTTCCATGGCACCAGAATCCTTTGGATCAGTTGTACGGCGGGATGTACCTTCTTGCTTCTACTGATAGCAGCCGGATGGGCGGACCTGCACTTTAATCTTCTTCCCTTTCTCGGGAGTGCCCTGGTGCCACTTGCCGTGCCGAAAAGCGCTCTCAAACGGCACGACTAAGTTGAGGCGGAGCCGCATGGGCGGGAGGATTTGGGCAATCCCCCCGCACTTACACCGTCACACGCGCCCTGCCCTCATTTCCTCCGCAAGGTGTTCGGAAGCCCGCATGGCGAGGGCTAGAATCGTCAAGGTCGGATTCTTTTCGGAGGCCGTCGTGAAAGCGGAGCCATCCATCACCCACACATTTTTGACTTCATGCATCTGGTTGAAGGCGTTCAGGGCGGACTTCTTCGGATCGGCGCCCATGCGACAGGTGCCGTGTTCGTGGATGGCGCTGCCGGCCTTGTCGATGCTGCCGCGCTGGTAGGGCAGCATTTCGACCTTTGCCGCGTGCATGATCTCTTCCGCGGTCGTGTACATTTCTTTGGCCATGCGGCGCTCATTTTCCCCGATCCTATATTCGATCCGGGAGATGGGCACGCCGTACTTATCGAGGTTCTTGTCATCCACCACGACACGGTTGTCGCGGTAAGGGAGCACTTCGCCATAAGGATGCATGGCCACCAGCGCGGGGTACCTGTCCTTGACCGCCTTCTTGAACGAAACGCCGAAGCCGGGAAGATCGCGCGAGTAACTGGCGTTGGCTTGCGCGCCTGTATTCCAGAACTGGCTGCCATAGCCGCGCAGATAATCCTTCTTGCCGGTGCGGTGATTGAAGCGGGGCATGTAGATGTGCTCGCCGCCAATGCCGTCATCGTTGCGGGCGCGGGTGCCTTTGAGTTCAGGTGCGAAACCAAGCAGATGGAAGCGGATTTGTTCGCAGAGATAGCGGCCGATGACGTCTGAGGAGTTGCCGATGCCGTTGGGGTGGCGGGAGGATTTGGAATTCAGCAGGATACGGGTGGAATCCACACAAGATGCGGCCATGATGACGACGCGGGCCTTGATGGTGTGCTCCTCCTTTGTATTGCGGTTAAAGTACTGCACGCCGCTGGCGAGACCGTTCGGCCCGGTGAGGACGCGGGCGACGACGGCGTTGTCGATCACGCGGAGCTTACCGCTCTTGAAGGCAGGTTCGATGAGGTAGTCAGAGGAATTGAAGAAAGCGGAGACGTCGCAACCGCGGCCGCAGGCTCCGCAGTAATGGCAGGGGTTGTGGCCGTTGTGGGGCTTGGTGAGAACGGCGCGGCGGCCGTGGACAATGCTGATGCCGAGAGATTTGGCGGCACGCTGGAGCACGATCTCGCCACAGCGCAGGGGAGGCGGAGGCAGATGGAATTTGCTGCCGGGCAGTGAATCCTGGTCATCATCGCCACCATTGACGCCGATCAATTGCTCGACGCGGTCATAGTAAGGCGCAATGTCCTTGTAGCGAATGGGCCAGGGGATCTCCCAGCCGTCGCGTTCGGCGGAAGCGAAGTCGAGATCGGAGTAGCGGAGCGAGACACGGCCCCAGATATTGGTCTTGCCGCCGCGGCCCCAGACGCGGACGAGGTCAAAGGGTTGGCCCGGGAGGGTTGCGTAGGGCTGCTCAGCGGGGTCAAGTTCAAAGCGCGGGGCGTATTCGCCGCGGGCGTTGCGGGCGCGGGCTTCCCAGGGCTTGACGTGGGTCCAGTATTTGGCGCGGTTGAACTTTTCGCCGGCATCGAGCATGAGCACGTTGATGCCTTTGCCGGTGAGAATGTGGGCTGCCATGCCGCCGGCGGCACCGCTGCCGACGATGACTACGTCGTGGACTTCCTGACTTCCGCGAACTTGCATGAGAAAAACCTCCGCTGCAACCTACAATGAAACTGAAGCCCCCATTCTATCCCCGGTGTCCGTGCCAGCAACTACCTCCGAGCTTCATTCCGTCCTGAAAAAATATTGGGGTTATGAAGCCTTCCGCCCGCTGCAAGGCAGGGTGGTGCAAAGTCTATTGAACGGTCATGATGTAGCGGTCGTGATGCCGACTGGCGGAGGCAAGAGTCTGTGCTACCAACTGCCGGCGGTTGTGCTGGGGCGCACGGCGCTGGTGGTGAGTCCGTTGATTGCGCTGATGCAGGATCAGGCGGCGCAACTGGAACAGATGGGGATTCCGGCGGCGGCGCTGAACAGTTCGCAGCCGTGGCCGGAGCAGCAGGAGATCCTGCGGCGGGCGGTGAAGGGGGAATACCGGCTGCTTTACACGTCACCGGAGAGGCTGCTGCGGGATGACTTCATCGACTTTCTGCAGCATGTGCCGCTGGCGTTTTTCGCAATTGATGAGGCCCATTGTATTTCGGAGTGGGGCCATGAGTTCCGTCCGGAATACAGGCAACTGAGCCGGCTGCGGGATCTGTTTCCGGATTTGCCGGTGGCTGCGTTCACGGCCAGCGCGACCCAGCAGGTGCGGCATGACATGTTGCGCGCGTTGAAGCTGCACGAGCCGCACCGGTACATTGCGAGCTTCCACCGGCCCAACCTGAATTACTACGTGAAGGCCTGTGATTCCAAGACACAACCGCAACTGCTGTTGCGGGCGATGGAAGCGTATGAGGGTTCCACGGTGATTGTGTATTCGCCGACGGTGGCGCGCGTGGGGGAGACGGTGGAGTTTCTGCGGCAGGCGGGCATCGCGGCGCTGCCTTACCACGGGAAGATGGAGAACGCCGGGCGGTCAGAAAACCAGGAACGATGGATGAATGATGAGGTCCGGGTGCTGGTGGGGACGATTGCGTTTGGGCTGGGCATCAACAAGCCTTCGGTGCGGGCGGTGATTCACCTTTCGCTGCCAAAGTCCGTGGAGCAGTATTACCAGGAAGCGGGGCGCGCGGGGCGGGATGGGGAACCGGCAGACTGTATCTTGCTCTGGCAGAAGAAAGATGCCGGGCTGATCGCTTACTTCAACAATCAAATTGCGGGAGCGGTGGAGAAGGAGCGGGCTTGGGCGTCGTATCACACGATCCGGAATTTTGCGGAGAATGCAGTCTGCCGTCACCGCCAGATCTGCCTGCATTTTGGCGAGACGCCGAAGTGGGCGGCGTGCGGTGCGTGCGATGTTTGCGTTGCGGAGCCGGAGTGGATGCGTGAGCCGGAGCGCCGCGTGCGGGCGACGGCCTCAGCCACAGTGGAGCCGGGACTTTTCGCGCATTTGAAAGAGTGGCGGCGGTTGCTGGCGAAGGAAATGGGCGTGCCGGCTTACCGGATTCTGTCCGATGCCAGCCTGCGGGACCTGTGCCACAAAAGGCCGTCAGATGAGGCTGGATTGCTGGATGTTTTCGGCATTGGGGAAAAGAAAGCCGAGGCGCTGGGCGAGGAGATTCTGGAGGCGCTGGAGCAATACACGCAGTAATTAGCGTGGGTATTAGCCAGCGGCGGCGAAACCGGACAGTCGCGCAGGCAGATCGATTTCGATCCGGGTGCCCCGCCCCGGCTGGCTGTCGATCCACATCTTGTAATCGCCGGGATAGAGCACCTTCAGCCGTTCATTGACGTTGCGGACACCGATGCCTTTGTCGAGCACGGCGGCAAGTTCGGGCTCCGGGATGCCGACGCCATCGTCTTCAACGCGGATGATGAGTCTGCCGTTTGAAGTGCGGGCGCGGAGGATGATGGTGCCGCCTTCAATTTTGCTCGAAATGCCGTGTTTGATGCAGTTCTCGACGAGGGGCTGGAGCAGCATGGAAGGGATGAACATTTCGGCGGTGCCAGGACCGATTTCCTTTTCGACACGCAATTTGCCGCCGAAGCGGACGAGTTCGATCTGGAGGTAGTCTTCAATGAAATCGAGCTCTTCGCGCAGTGCCGCAAAGTGGTCTTGACTGCGCAATCGCTGGCGCATGATGCGGGAGAGGCGGAGGATCATGGTCCGCGCCTGTTCCGGGTTCATGCGGATAAGGGAGGAGACGGAATTCAGGGTATTGAACAGGAAGTGCGGGTTGATTTGGCTGGCCAGGCTTTCGAGGCGGGCTTGCATGAGCAGGCGTTCCTTGTCTTCCAGCAAAGCTTCATTGCGGGTGCTGTTCCAGACCTTGAGCGGCAGGGTGATGCAGAAGTAAGTGGTGGCGTAGAGGGCGCAACGCAGCATCCAGGAGTCATCCCAGGTGGCGATGGAAAACAGGCGCCGCGGGAAGGCGGAAGCGAGGATCTGGCGGACGAACTCCGTGCCGACGACGCCTAGCGAGAAGTAGAGATGAAAGAGGGCGCTGCGGAGTTCGCGGCCGTGCTGGAAGATGCGGTAGAGGTTGACGTCGGGAAACGGAGAGAAGCGCCAGATGTCTTCTTTGTCGAGAGCGGAATCGCGGAGGAGTCCACCGCCGATTCCGACGGCTGCGTAAAAGGGCAGGGCGAGGAATTCTCCGTAGCCGGGATGGAGCACGGCGGGAATGGAAACCATCATGCCAGTGAACCAGCCGCACATGTAGCCGCCGACGATGCCGGCGAGCAGGGCGCCTTCGAGACCGAGATCGAGGGCTGGATAGTTTCCGCCGGTAAGGACGCGAATGGCAACGCCCGGTGAGAAGACGCCAGCGAACCAAAGTGCGAGACTGACTCGTTGTGCAAGAGTCCGCTCCTCACGCAGCAGCATCTTCTTAACAGTGGTGGATCGCACGCCGAAACTTGCAATCGAGGCGGCCACGCCGACCTTGATCAACAGCGTGATGAGGTGTTCTTCCACTAGCCACTGATTATAATGGAGTTAACTCAGGTCACCCCCATCTCAATGCAAACAGCCCAGGTCACACAAGTCGCCGAAGCGTCTTTTCCGACGGAATTTGGCGAGTACCGGATCTTAGGATTCGAAGGCCGCGGCTTTGACCGCAGCGACCCCAGCCGGATTGAAGAAGCCGTCGTGCTCCGGATGGGAAATCCCGATGAGGGTCCCGCGCCGTTGCTTCGGATTCATTCACAGTGTTTGACGGGCGATGTGTTTCACAGCCTGCGCTGCGATTGCCGTGCGCAATTGGAGATCGCCTTCCGCGAGATTGGCTTGGCGGGGCGCGGTTTGATCATCTATGAGCAGAAGGAAGGCCGCGGGATTGGGTTGATGAACAAGCTCCGGGCCTATGAATTGCAAGACGCCGGAGCGGATACGATCGAGGCGAACGAGCAGTTGGGCTTTGAATCGGATCTGCGGGATTATGCGCTCCCGGCGGCGATCCTGCGGTACCTTGGCGTGGATTCCGTGCGGCTGCTTTCGAACAATCCGGAAAAAGTGCAGGCACTGGAGGATGCGGGGATCCAAGTGGCGGAGCGGGTGCCGTGCATTGCCGAACCCGCCGCAACCCGTGCCGCTTACCTAAAGACCAAGCGCGAACGCATGGGGCACCTGTTCGAAGAAGTTTAGGCCCGCAGTTCCAGTCCACGCATGGTGCCTGTGGAGGTGGCGAACTTATCCTCTTCGATGCCGAGGCGGTGGAGTATCGAGACAAACAGGTTGGGCAGGGGGTAGTTGCGTTCCTGATCGAAGACCATGTGGCCGGCATGTTTGAAGCCGCCGCCCGCGAAGATCACCGGCAGGTTCGTGGTCACGTGAGTGTTGGCATTGCCCATGTTGCTGCCATAGAGGACCATAGTGCGGTCGAGCAGGGTCTCGCCGCCTTCCTGCCGTGATTTGAGATCCGTAAAGAGCTGGGCGAGTTGCTTCATGTGTGCGCGGTCGATGCGTTCCAGGTCGCGCAGCTTGGCGGGGTTCTTCCCGTGGTGGGACAAGTTGTGATAGCCATCCGCGGTGCCTTCCCCATCCACGGTGATAGCGGGGGAGTTCACGCTATCCAGAATCAGAGCAACGAACCGGGTGGAATCTGTTTCGAAGGCGAGGCGGGCCATATCGTACATGAGCCGTACCTTCTCCATGTAGGCCTTCGGATCAGCGGGGTCCAGCGGTTGGGCTTCCTTGACCACGGGCTTGGGCTTCATTTCCCATTCCGAGGCACCGGCCAGGCGGTTTTCCAAATCGCGGACACCGGTGAGGTACTGATCCAGACGGGCGCGGTCACGGGGGCCAATGTTGCGTTCGAGGCTCTTGGTCTGGTCAGCAACGGTATCCATGATGCTCTGGCCGAGTTCCAGTCGCTTGAGCTGGGCTTCGCGCTGTTCTTTGGTGCCCGTGATGAACATGCGGGCGTAGATGGCGGAGGCCTTCTGTTCGCCGGGGATGAGGACGCCGCCACGGGTCCAGGAAAGACTACGCCCGCCGCCGGTGTTCACGCCGAGGGTGAGTGAGGGGAAGCGGGTCTGGTTGCCGAGGCGTTCGGCGGCGAACTGGTCGAGGGAGATGGTGTTGCGGAAGCCGCCGCTGCTGGGATGTGGCGCGGCGGTGAGGAAGCAGTTGTCCGCGGGGTGCCCGCCGTCCACGTCGGGATGCCAGACACCGTTCATCACGGTGAAGTCATCGCGGTGTTCCGCGAGGTGCTGCAGGTAGGGGGAAAGCTGGTAGTCTTTGCCGGTGGATTCGCGGCTGGGGAAGAACTTTTCGGGCAGCAGGCCGAGGTTGTTACAGATACCGAAGAAGCGGCGCGGCACGGGTTTGGAATCCGCCCGGGCCAGAGCGGGCAGCATGGCGTCCAGCAACGGCAGCGCGAGGGCAACGCCTGCTCCACGCAAGAAATGGCGGCGGTTGAGGGCGAGCTTGCTGTTGATGTTTGCCATGTGCGGAAACTCCTTGGATCGGACGATTATCTCATTTTCAAACGCTTACTTCGAGAGGAACAGATCACTTTGGACGATGGCCTGGATCAGAGAGGCGACGCCATACTGACTTTCCTTTGCCCGGTCGAGGATGGCCTCCAGTTGGGGACGGTCACCGAAGCGGACGGGAGCACCTGTTGAATAGGTGATCAGATGGGTGGCGAGGTTACGGGCGAGTTGGCGCTCATCGGCCAGCAGCAGGTTCTTCAGATCACGGACATCGTTGAACTTGCGGCCATCCGGCAGGGTACCGGAGGCATCGACCGCAGGGCCGTAGTGGAAATCGAAGAAGTGGCCGCCTTTGCCGATGCCGGGGGCTTTGGGACCGTCACCAAGGGCGCGGTACTTTTCGCGGTAGCCGCCAGCGACATCGAAGCTTTCGAGAGCGAAGCCGGGCGGATCGATTTTCGCATGGCAGGAACTGCACGTCGTCTGGCTGCGGTGTTTCGCGAGTTGCTCCCGGATGGTGGTGGCACCGCGCGTGTCGGGTTCCACGGCCGGGACGTTGGGCGGGGGCGGCGGCACGGGGCGGCCGAGAATCCGTTCGTTGATCCAGACCCCGCGCAGTACCGGCGACGTAGTGGTGCCGTTGGCGGTGACTTTGAGAACGCTGGCCTGCGTGAGGAACCCGCCTCGCGGAGAATCTGCCGGGAGAGGAACGCGGCGGATGGCCGTGCCGGTCACTCCGGAAATGCCGTATTGCTGCGCAAGGCGTTCGTTGATCATCACGAAGTCTGAAGCGGCCACGTTGCGGGCGGGCAGATTCTTCTGCAGGAGTTCCGAGAAGAAGGCGCGGGATTCATCACCGGCGGATTCGACGAGGAAGTCATCGAGATAGTAATCGCCGTAGAGTGAGGCATCCGGGGAGCTGATGTTGATCTTGCGGAGATCGAGCCAGTAATCGAGGAACGCGGTGACGAAGTTTTGCGCTTTGGCATCCGCGATGAGGCGCTTGGTCTGTGCCCGCAGGACTTCAGGGTTGCGCAGTTGATTGGAAGCGGCCAACTGGCGGAGCTGCGAATCGGGCTCAGTGTTGGTGAGGAAGTACGACAGGCGCGAGGCGAGCGCCCAACTATCGAGCTTCCCGGGTTTCTGTTCGAGGGTGACGAAGCCGGGGGAACACAGGATAGCGGAGTAAGTGGAGAGCATGGCATCAGTAAATGAGAAACCTGCGGCCATGGCTTTTTGCGCGAGTTTGGCGAAGCGTTCCACGTCATCAGCGGGCACGGGATGACGGTAGGCGCGGGTGAGGAAGGCGCTCAGGAGGCGGCGTGTATCGGCATTGACGTCCTTGGGCTGGAAATCGGCGACACCGGCGGCGTTCACTTTGTAAGGGAGGTCCGCGAACAGAAGCTGGGTGCCCTGGGAGGGCCACTGGTCAACGATGGGGCCTTCCACTTCAAGCCACTGGTAGACGACGCCGGGCTGACCTTCAGGGGTGGCGAGGGGGTTGCGCCAGTCCCCGGGCGGACGGGAGCGGAAGAAGCGGGTGGCATCGGGCCGGATGGATTCGCCTTTGAGCAGTTGGACGTCGAATTCGGTGACGGAGGGTTCGGGGTGGACGTCGAAACTGCCGAGACGGCGCATTTGCCGCGGGGGAATTTCGGAGTACAGCGTGATGGGCTCGTCGGTGCGGCCCTTGGAGATGTTTTCGGCGTCGGGCTTCCACCAGCGCGGCCCTTTCATGGCCCCCATCCACATGGTGTGGGCTTTCATGCGGATCTTATAGCGTCCGGCGACTGGTGCTGTGAACTGATTGAAGCGGGGCTCCACGGGCTCATAGGCGGAGCAGACGAGACCGATGCCTTCCTGCTCGCGGATCTCCGGCTTCGCGGGACCAACGGTGATGGGTCCGGTCTTCTTGAGGGCGGGGATATCGGCAACATCGCCAACAACGGGAAACGCGTTGCGCTCATTGCCGCCCGGGAACTGGATCTTGTTATTGAAGGAGCCCTGGTCACGGACGTAATAGCGTTTGGTTACGGCGGCGGGCTTCTGCAGCGTCTTGGGCAGTGCTTCGCGCAAGGCGTAGTCCGTGGCGGCGAGGTACTGGTTCATCTGTACGTGGGAAACATCGAGGGCGTCACCCACCTTGTTGAAGCGGAAAGCTTCGCCATCTTCAGGCAGCATTTCCTTGATCTGGAGCCAGGGTGCGCCGAGGAGGTCACGCAGGGTGTTCTCGTATTCGTAGCGGTTGAGGCGACGCCAGGTGGCGCGGCCCTGGGCGGCGTACCGGGCCTTATCGGCTGCGATGAGCGGGGTGGAGAGCGCGGTGAGGAAGGAATCGCGAACGGGCTTGGTCAGCGAGGGCGTTTTCACGGGAGGCATCTCGCCGTCACGAACGCGGTCATGTACTTTGACCCAGGTGGCGAAATTATCGGGGTTGGCGGTGTCGAACCTGAGAGTGGTGAGGTCGAGGCCGCCCTGCTTGAGCTTCGGGTTGTGGCAGCCGGTGCAGTTCGCGTTGAGGAAGGTCCGCACAGGTACGGGCGGCTGGGCGAACACGACAGCAGCGGGGATAAGGAAGAGCAGGAATCGTTTCATGGCAGCGGCCACCTCTCGCTTCATGGTGTGATTTTCAATCTTATCGCCCCGGCGGGAATCCGTGGAATGCTTTGGCCAAAGCATTCAGACGGGCACTGGAAAATAGTAGACTCGGAAGGCAGCCGCATGAAGATACTACTCGTCGACGACGACCCCTGGGCACGAAAGCTATACACGATGCTGTTGCGGGATTCCGGGCATGAGGTGCTGGCCTCAGGGGATGCGGAAGAAGCGTGGACCTGGATTCAACAGGGTGAAATCAGTCTGGTGGTCAGTGACTGGCTGATGCCAGGGCTGAGCGGGCTGGACCTGTGCCGCAGGATACGCGCGGCGGCCTTTGATCACTATGTCTATGTGATCCTCTGCACAGCCAAGGGAAAGAAGGCTGACCTCATCGAAGGCATGGATGCCGGTGCCGATGATTTTGTGGTGAAGCCGGTGAGCCGCGAAGAACTGCGGGTGGCTATCCGCGCGGGAGAACGAATCCTGCAGTTGGAAAGCGGTTTGGCGCAGCGGAACAGAGAACTGGCGGAGACGAACGAGTATCTGGAACGCGCCTACACAATGGTGACGAATGCCAACCGCCAGTTGAGCGAAGCATACGCCTTGATTGAAGAAGATTTGAAAGCAGCGTCATGGGTGCAGAGAAACATGCTGCCCGCGCCGGTGCTGAATACGGGCGGCGTGGAGTTTCGCTGGTATTTCAAGCCCAGCCGCTATGTGGCAGGGGATAGCCTGAATTTCTTTGAGTTGGCACCGGGCATCCTGGGGTTCTACTCGCTGGATGTTTCTGGGCACGGTGTGCCGGCGGCAATGCTTTCCGTGACGCTGAGCATGGTGCTGACGCCGGATTCCACCCACGGGTCGCCGCTCAAGAAGTTCAATGCGGTTACTGGCCAGTTCGAACCGGTGTATCCCTCTGATGTGATTCATGAGGTCAACCGTCGCTTCCAGGGCAATGATGACCGCTATTTCACGATGATCTACGGCACGCTGGATACACGACGGCAGGTGTTGACGTTCGCGCAGGCGGGACATCCGAGTCCGGTACTGATTCCGGCGAACGGCACTCCGGCTTATTTCGGGGGTACGGGAATGCCGGTGGGCATGCTGCCGGAGATTGAGTTTGATTGTGTGGAGACGCCGTTTCGTCCCGGCGACCGATTGATCCTTTACTCAGACGGGGTGACGGAATGTATCAACCGGGAGGGTGTGGCGTTTGGTTCGGAGCGCTTTCTGGAGACGGTCACGCCGCGCGCCGGGGAAGCGCTGGAAGCAACACTGCAGAGTATCGCGACGGCATTGGACAGTTGGAAAGAGGGGCTGGAGTTCCGGGATGATATTTCGGTGGTCGCGATAGAGTTCACTGCGCAGAGCGGGAAGGATGCAAACCATGTTGTTGCATAAGGAACACCGGGGCGGAGTTGCCGTGCTGCTGCTGCGGACGAACCGGCTCACCGTGGAGGATGCCGCGGATCTGAAGTCACGTCTGGCAGCCTGTTTCGCGGCGGGCCATAAGTTACAGGTTCTGGATTTCACTGCTGTTCAATTCGTGGATTCGAGCGGCTTGGGCGCGCTGATCAGTTCTTTGAAGCTGGTCAGTACAGAAGGCGAGATCGCCGTCTGCTCGCTGCAGGGACCCGTCCGGTCATTATTCAAACTTACCCGGATGGACCGGGTCTTCCGGATTTTCGAAAACGCTGACGATGCTGTTGCCGCACTGGAGGGGTTGACTGGCAAACAGGAGGCAGGGAGCAATGACGCGCCTCAAGATTGACATCGAGAGTAAGTTGAATGCGGTGTCGCAACTCGGGATGACTGTGCATTCTGCGTGTGAGGCGTTTGGCCTGCCGGAGGAGATGAGGTTCCGGATACAGACCGCGGTGGTGGAAGCGGCGTCCAATGCGGTGCGGCATGCTTATGACCATGCGCCGGATCAGGCAGTTACTTTCACGATGGAGATTCACGAGGGCCGCGTCGAACTGGAAGTCATCGATTCGGGCAAGCCCATGCCGCCGCAGCAGGCTGAGGTATTGCGGCATGGCTCGAATGTTCTGGATTTCGATGAGACGGATATCGAAGCGCTGCCGGAGGGCGGTCTGGGACTCGAAATTATTCACCGCAGCATGGACAATGTAAATTACACCAGCAATAACGGGATCAACCGTATCCACATGATGACAACGGCCCGTGAAGAAGAGGAAACTGCCCGCACATGAAGCCGCCCAAACAACCGCTCTGGAATCTCTTGCAGGTGCTCTGCAAACCGCATCCGTGGCATGGTATCTTTCCCGGTGACCATGCACCGGGGCGGGTGAACTGCTTCATCGAAGTGGTGCCGGCGGATACGGTGAAGTACGAAATCGACAAGTTGAGCGGCTATCTCAAAGTGGACCGGCCGCAGAAGTATTCGAATATCTGTCCGGCACTCTATGGCTTTCTGCCGCAGAGTTATTGCGGGGAGAAGGTTGCCGCCTATTCTTCCGCCAAGGCGGGGAAGCATGTGGAAGGGGACCGCGATCCGCTGGATGTGTGCGTCCTGACAGACCGGCCCATTACGCATGGCAACATCATTGTGGAGTGCGTTCCGATCGGCGGGTTCCGCATGCTGGATGGCGGAGAAGCGGATGACAAGATTATCGCAGTGCTGAAGGGTGATGCGACTTACGGCCACTGCGAAGATATCTCGCAAGTTCCAAGCGTGGTGCTGGACCGCCTGCGGCATTACTTCCTGACTTACAAGCTGCACCCCGGCGCTTCGGGGAACAGCTGTGAGATCCACTCCACTTATGGCCGGGAAGAAGCGCTGGAAGTCATCTCGCTGAGTTTCGCGGACTATGACTCGATGTTCGGCAACCTTGAAGATCTGTTGAACTCAGCGCTGGAACTATTCAAACGTTGAGCAGGTCAAGAAGCCGCTGCAGATGATCGAGGCTGACGATGAAGCCGCCTTCCGCCTCGGTTCCAGTCACAAAGGAATAGCGCATGCCGAGGCAGTCCGTGTAGTTCTTTAACACGTTATTGAAGCGATAAGGTGGCTGCAGAAGGCAGAGAGTGCCCGCTGTCGCCATGGTGAAGAGACAGTGGACCATGTGGCTGCCTTCGAGGCCGAGCACCAACTGCGCGCCGGATAAAGCCTGGACGATTTGAGCAGGCGTGGCGTTCTCCGGTTCTACAAATACAAAGCCCTGGGCCGCAAGCCAGTTCTCGATTTCTTCCGCGTTCCTGAGATTGCGGGCGGCACCCTGGGTTCCGCGCCGTATATAAACCCGGGCGTTACCGGCAGGCTTCACGGCGCGCTCCAAGCGGCCGCGGAGTTCCAGATAGCGGTCCCGCTTGCTGGCGTTTTGGCCAATGTCTTCAAACACGGTCAGGCTGTCAAACCGAACGTTGGTGACAAAGCGCCGCTCAAAGCCCAGCAGTTCACAGTAGCCGGGTTCATGACCATACTGTTTCCGGGTGATGGAAACCGCATTGCCGTTGGACTCAGCCGCAAGCTGCAGAGTTAGATCATCAGTCATCCAGTGGCCGAAGTAGAAGCTGCCGTAGTAAGTGGAGGCGAGGCTGGCAGCAGGGATGGTTTCCGTGGCATCCTCCATAATCAGGCGGGGCTTCTGCTTTGTTAGAGGAAGCCGGCAGGGACCTTTGAAGATACTGCCATCGAGAATGCTGCACTTCTTGATTTCATAGGCTGTGGTGGCCGCGTGCCGGGTTGGTCCGCCATGGATGCGCGCCATTTCCTGGGCCATGTTGGTATCTTCCATAACGGCTGTAACGCGGTCCAGATCGTCCGGCAGCCAGATGGCTGGCGGTGCGGTAAGTTCCTGCGCCGGGCTGAGGGTCCACTGTCTGGAACTCAGGTCGCGGAGGTCCTTCCGGGAACGCGTAATGATCCGCAGGATCTTCTGTGCGATAGGCGAATAATTCATTTGCGGCCCAGCTTTGAGGCGATCACAGCCTTGAACCACTGCCGCTCGCCGGTTTCAAAGACAAATTGGAGAGTTACCCAGGCCAGCAGGGCGGAGTAAATGATACCGGCAACGATGACGACTCCGGCCATTTGCCAGCGGCCCAGTGTTTCCGAGAGTAAGACGACCGGGTAAGTGAAGAGCAGGCCCACAAGATAGGGAACGATGCCCGGCCAGGCAACGGTTTTGAAGTACTGCCAGACCGTCACGCCGAGGATCTTATTCGCGTGGCGCAGGAACCACACCGCGGCAGCAACAGTGGCGACTGTGACAGCGATTCCGATGCCGATAGCGGTCCATTCGCCCATGATCAGACGGATCGCAGGTACGGCAAGGAGCAGAGCGATCACATTGGGGATGGCATAGTGGAACTCTTCCTTCGGACGCCCTACGCCCTTCAGGATGGAGGTGCCAGGGCCGGTCATCAGGTGAACCTGGGTTTGGATGGTAAAGACAACCATGAGGAATGCCGCGCCGGGGTAACGTTTACCCATCCACACATCGAGCAGAGGCAGGGGTAGCGCCGCGATGAAACCACAGATATAGGCGCAGGTCAGGTTCATGTAACGTGCGCCTTTGAGATAGAGCTTGCGGATTGCTTCGCGCTGTTCCTGCGAACCTTCCAAGCCGCCTTGCAGATAAGATGCCGCGGGAACGAAGGAGCCCGCGAAGGCGCTGGGCAGAGAGGCAGCCATGGAAGGGAGCTTATTGCCGATATCGAGAAGTCCGGTCGCGGCGAGACCGATAAGAGGTGCTGCCATGGCGCGTTCCACGGAATTCAGACCAATGGCGAGCAGGCTCTGGATCTGAACAATACCTCCGAATGAAGCGAGGGTCTTCATGGCTTCTCTGGTCATCAGCCGGGGCGAAACACGCAGCCATGGCAGGAGCCGGAACGCCAGGATAATAGAGAGTCCGATCTCAATGGCGGTACGGATCAGGAAGGCATTCGCAAGACCGCGCACGCCGTGTCCGGTCCCAACCAGCCAGAAGATCAAGGCTGTTTCCGTAAGGTAGCCGATGACCCAGATGATCTGCATCAGGGCTGACTTTTGGAGGCCGTTCAACACGTCCCGGAAAGCCGAAAGACTAATGGAGGCAAGAAAGATCGCTACGACCGAGAGAACTACAACGCGGGCATCTTCCTGTAAGTTAGGCGCTACGTGTAAATAGTCCACAACATGCGGCCAGAAGAGCCAGAGCAGTCCGAAGATCACAGTACAAAGGGGAACAGTAAGACCCAGGCCCGTCGAAAGAAGTTCGTTGACTTTCTGATATTCCCGTCTGGCAGAGTATTCAGCGGCGAACTTGATATAAACACCGGAAATCCCCATGGTGGAAACACCGACATAGGAAACCAGGATAAATGCCGCGGCCCAGAGTCCATAAGCTTCCATGCCAACGTGAGCAAGAATAAAGGGCGGGACAAAGAAGCGGGAGCCCAGATAGCCAATGCGCGCGGCCATATCGACCAGCAAGTTATGGGAAATGGCGTCACGTACGGTTTTTGCGTGGTTTTCCTGCTGGTTATCAGACATTGGGGTCTCCTGCGAAAAGGTCGGCTGCCCAGCTTGCGCGGAGCCTGTACCATTCAGAACGGGTGTTGTTGAGCGCGCGCTCGCGGGCGGCTTCGGAAAGACGGATTAGCAGTTCGCGGTCCTGATGCAAGCGGCCAATTGCTGAAGCGAGGCTCTCCACATCATCGAGTGAGGCAAGCAGCCCATCGACGCCATCGCGTACTGTTTCCAGGCTGGCGGGAGTGCGAAAGGCAATCACAGGAGAAGCGCCAGCCATGGCGTCAAAGAAGGCGCGGCCGAAATCCGTGGTGCGGTGTGGCATGGCGAAGATGTGACCATCGCCAATCGCCTGATAGACAGCTTCGCCGGGAGGCAGAGAGCCAGGAAAAGAAATGGCAGCATTGAGACCGAGCCTTGCGGTGAGCGATTTCAGTTCCGGACCTTGTTCGCCCGAACCATAGAGGCGGGCTTCCACGGCAATGCCCCTTGTCCTTAAGATTCCTATGGCACGGATGAGAAAGTCCAAACCCTTCAGCCACTTATGACGGCAGGCAGCAATGATAACCAAAGGCTTCCCCGCGCGCAGATAGGCGCACTTACTTTCAAAAGCGCTGGCACTGATGACATCCTTGGTTTCATGGCCGGGCTGACGGATGGCGATGGAGTTCCGGGTGTGGAGGCGGTAGCGAAGTACTGCTGCGGGGGTGTGCAGAAATGTCAGACTGGCGTTCGATGCCGTACGGGCAACGCGGTCATGGAGTAACTCCAGTTGTTTGGTACGGCGTTGAATTTCACGCTGTGTGCCGCCGGTACGGACGAACTCCCAGCCCAGCATGTCATCGAAATCTTCCGCGATGACAAACAGCGTCTTCTTACCCAGCTTGACGGCGAGGTCGTGTGCATAAGATAGTCCGACATAGGGCTGGAAGAAGTTAGACGTATGCACCAGGTCAGCCTGTGCAACCTCACGCCTGAGAACGGAGCGGATGGCGGGCCACTTCCAGGCATCGACGCGGCGCGCCACAGGGGGGAAGCCAGTGAAAGTAATGGGACCGTCCGCAGGCAGGGTGCAAGCACTGGGACCCCAGGTCTTCATGCCTTCCGCAGTTTTGAGTTCCGGACCACAAACACGAAGTTTCCAGGGTCCGCCGCAAAGGCCTTCGAGATCGCGGGCCCACAAGCTGTCGAGAACGATGCCGCCATCGGCGTTTCGCGCGAACGGGATATGAGTTACGAGCAGGTATCGAATCTGGCGGGTATCAGGCATGGAGCGGCTCCTTATTGATCACGCTTCGATAGAGTTGCAAGGCAGTGGCGATCTTCGCGTCCCATGTATACAACTGCTCCGCGGCGGCCCTGCCGGCCAGACCCTTCGCGTGCCATAACTCCGGGTTGGAGTGGACCTCTCGAAGGGCGGTAAGAAGGTCTTCCACCAAAGCAGTTTTGTCATCTGCGCGCAAGAGACGTCCGAAGTCTTCTCTTACTATCTCGGCAGGGCCGCCATAGTTCACCGCGAGTACCGGAATGCCGCTGGCCATTGCTTCCAGTACGACGGCACCGCCCGACTCCCGGACAGAGGGAAGACAAAAGACATCCGCGGCGCGCATTCTGGCTGCAACTTCCGGGAGCGGAAGATTGCCCGTGAAACGAACGATAGAGGACAATCCGAGGGATTGGCTTTGGGCCTCCAGATCAGCACGCAGCGGACCTTCCCCGATGATCTCCAGTTCAACAGGAAATTCGTTGCGGATTTGCGTGATAGCTCCCAGTAACATCCCCACCCCTTTGAACGGAACCAAACGCCCAGTGAAGACGAGCCGCAGGGTTTCCGAACGGGGTTTGTCCGGCAAAGGATGGAACAGCGTGGTATTGACACCGTTCTCAATCATCCGGACAGCGCGGGAGCGGTTCTCCGGACGGATGCTCGCATCCGTGGCAGTAGTGGCGGAGAGGATGAGCGAAGCACTGGCGGTGGTGCCGAACCAGCGGTCTAGGCTGCGGCCTACCTCGCGGAGCTTATAAGTCCAGCCGGCATCATCGCGCATGATATCCGGGAAACCGGCAGGGGAATTCAGGCCGCCGTTCCAGGGCCCGAGGACAACGGGCAATCCAAGCTTGTGAATGCGCGTCGCACCCGAAGGAGAGACCGGCGTGGGCACGTGTACCAGATCCCAGGCTTCTGTCTTCATGAGTTGACGCGCGAGCTTAAGCACCCCGCTGTCATAGGGGAAATAATCGAGCGAGGCAAGCAGGAATGTAGCGTGCTGGCTTCTAGGGAAGATAGCGGAAGCCGTCCGATAAAGCGGGCCGGCAAACCATTCCGTGTCAATGTAATGCACGAAACTGCCGGGCAATGGAGCACCCGCGGCAGTAAGTGCCGCACGGTTCCGGATGTGAGTCATGAGGGTCACCGGCACTTCGCGGCTCAGCCGGGAATACCATTCCCAGCCGATTTGCGAGACGGAGCCCATGCCGGGACCGCACTGGTAGGCAGATAAGAGAACCCCCCTCATTCGTCCGCCTTCTTATACTCAATCAGACCGCGAACGCGCCCTTCTTTCTTATCTTCCAGATACTGCAATTGCCCCAGATAGATGGGTATCTGCTGAAAGTGGGAATGAAAACCGTAGACCAGCAGAGTAGGGATATCTTTGGTCTTCCAGCTTGCTTTCCACGCGGAACGCAGCGACAGCAGAGTCAGAAGAGCCACCACGAACGCAGCCGGATACAGGTTCCGCAAGAGCGCTGAGCCAATGACACCAAAGGCCACCATGGAGAGTAACTGCCGGGCGCGGCTCTTGTTCCGTGTTACTTCATCCTCCCAAAAGGGCAGCCCGGAACCACGGAAGCGGGCGGAAACTTCCGCATAGGCGTAACCAGTGCGGGTGGCGCGCTTCCAATATTGTGCGAAACGGGTCATGGCGAGGTCATGGCCGGTCATGGGACGGTCCACATGCAGGATCTTGCAACCTTTGCCACGTAACCGGCGGCACATCTCCGGTTCTTCGCCGGCAATGAGATTTTCATCGTAGCCATTCACATCGCGCAGGGCGGACCGCCGGAAGAGGACGTCGCCACCGCAATAGTCAGTGAAGCCAGCGGGATAGATCCAGTCGAGGTCAAGAATCCGGTTATACCAGGAAGCGCCCGTATTGATTTCACGGCGGTTGCCACAAACCGCGACAACCGCAGGATCAGCGAAGTCAGGCAAACAACTTACAACAAAGCCGGGGTCGAGGATAGTATCCCCATCAAGGAATAAGACGAGCGGAGCAGTGGCGATCTCCCAGCCTGCATTGCGGCCCAGCGCGGCTGTCGGCCGGACAGGTTTGACCTCAACGATTCTTGCATCGAAGCTCCGGGCGATTTCGATACTGTTATCAGTGGAGGCGGAGTCGACATAGATGAGTTCGACCGGCCCGCCGGGATCTTGCATAGCACGGACCGATTCGAGACAGCGCTTCAAGCGGAGCCCTTCATTCCGGCCGATTACAACGACAGAAACCGCGGGGTTCATGACAGGTTCTCCTCGATAAGACGGCGATAGTCGGAAAGTCTGGCACGTTCCGAATATGAGGTATCCAGCGCGTGCATGGCATTGGCGGTAATCGTATTCAGTACGTCCGCGGGTAACTGGGAAACAGCAAGAATCTTGGCCGCCAGGGATGCGCTGCTGTTGGCCTCAAAATGAAAGCCGGACACGTTATCCTCCACCAGAGAACCGGCACCGCCCGCATTTGGAACCAGAACCGGAACATGAGCGGCCACGGCTTCCAGAATGGCCAAACCGAAGGGCTCCACCGGACAGAGATGTACCAGCAGATCTGCCTTGGCGAGTTCCCCGGCAACATTACTGTGAAAGCCCTTAAATTCGACAGGAAGACCGGAGCGGAGTGCACGTGCCTGTAATTGCTCCTGGTGCCAGCCTGTGCCAAAGACCCGTATAGAAAACTTACTGAGAGCAGGATTCTGTTCCAGCGACTCCAACAGAAGGTCGACACGCTTTTCGGGATCCAGCCGGGAAATTACAATGATGCTGGAAATCCCTGTGCCGTCGAACGGAGGCCGCACCGCTGCTTCACTGACCCGTTCCGCGGTGAGGAAGTTATCAATCACTTTGATTTGATTTGGCGCTGCGCCATTGGCAATCAACCGGTCACGCACATAACTGGAGACAGCAACCAATACGACAGGCTTGCCGTTCAGCCGTTTCTTTCGCCCATAACTCAAACGTTCTTCGGCGCCGCCGTGCACCATGTGGAGATGCGCGATCTTACGACGCAAGACCGTATTCAGTGAGAGACAAACCAGGGAGTGCATTACTCCCGTGGCGAAGAAGACGATTCGGGAGCTGGATAGGAGCAGCTTCCAGAGGCTCACTGCAAACTGACGCGCACCCTGGAATGGCACGGCGCGGAATCCCAGGCGTCGGCTTTCTTCCAAAGCCGGGCCTTCCGGCGCCATAATTACGCATTCATAACTTGATGCAAGACCCTTGGCCGTGGCGATAGCCATGCGCTCGGTCCCATACATATTGCCGCTGTGCAGTGCGTAAATGAGCAGGGGGCGGTCTATTTCCAAAGCCATGGTGTACTCCATTTCGAAGGAGCGGGCGGCATGCCCGTCTCAAATTCGAGCAGCGCGGCCCTGCCCATGCCGCCGCCTGCATCAATGTGGACTTTGTTCAGGATGGCCGCTGCAGCCTTCGGACGCAGACGTTCCAGAGCGCGGGCCGCTTTCAGCAACTCGGGCTTGGTTACCGCTTCCGCCTCGACGACCAGAACAGTCACATCGGAGTTACGCGCGAGGATTTCCGCATCGACAGAGACCAGCAGCGGAGGCAGATCCAGTAATACGATCTGATAGATTCCTTCGGTATCCCGCAGTAACTGGATCAGGCCGAGCACATCGGGAAGATTCTGTTCGTTTTCGACATCGCCGACGGGAATGCAATCCGGAAAGTCATCGCCGCCAGGGACAATCGCATCACTAAGAGGCTGCGACGGGGAACTGGAACCTCTGAGAATGACGCTCAGACCTCTTGCTCCGGCGCGGCGGTATCTGGCATCAGCCCGGTAAGCATTGGCCTCCACAGCGAGAGCAGGTGCACCCAGCCGGGTAAGTGCAAGCGCCGTCTCCGTAACAACGGTGGTGGTGCCGCCCTGTGCTTTCACGGAGGTAAATGCAAAGATACGACTCCCGTGTGTTTGATGATCCTGAATGATCCTGCTGGCGAGACGGAAGATCTGTTCCCGCGCGAAGTCCGGCCCGGCTTCTTTCTTGCGAAGAAGCCAGCCCATGAGAGCAAAGCCGAGAAGTTTTTCCACTTCGGCAGGCAGACGCAGGCGCGGGTCAAGGAAATCCACCGCAATGGGCGCGATGAGGCCAAGCAGCAGGCTCGCAAAAAGAGCGCCGAGATACAGCACCTTTCTCCCACCCTTGACTGGATTCTCCGGCACACGCGCAGCAGAAAACAGGCGGCTGAACCCGGGAGCTTTCACTTCCATGGAGAGGAATTCAATGCGGTCATCAATAGTATTCAAGCGCTTGCGGGCGCGATCAATATCGAGGCCGAGCGCCAGGCCTTCCTGATAGCGGGTGGTGAACCACGCTGCCTGCGATTCCTGTTCATGGACAAGCGCGGTAAGTTTCTTCTCAATCTCGGCAGACTTATAGGCATCCGCCTTCCGCTCCTCCAGAAGCATGGAAGAATATTCCTTCAAGAGGCGGGAGTGGATCTTCTCGGATTCATTCTGTAAGTCAGCCAACTCGCGCTCGGCCGCTTTGCGGCCCGGATGTTCCGGCTGCATACCGCTGGTGGTACTCATCAACGCGGCGCGCCGCTGATTCAGATTGGCTTGGATGCTGGTCAGTGCCGTATCTTTACTGGCGATTTCCTGGGCCAGGGCACTGAGAGCCAGCGCCGCGCCAGGGCGTGTGGCCTGGTCGACGGAAGCGAGGGAAGCTTCCGCCTGAATCCGGTTCCGCCGGGCTTCCGCGACAGAGCTCTTAGCGTCCACCAGCAACTTGTCATAAGGATTCAGGAAGCTCTCAGAGAACATAGTCACGCCTAGTTCCTGTGCGATCTCCGTGCGCTTTTCCTGCTTGTCGGCAACTTCCTGCTCGACTTTTTCCTTGTCGGCCTTGAGGGTATCAATGCGCTTGTCACTGGCGAAGAACTCTTCCGTTTTGGCGCTTTCCAGATAAGACCGGACGACGGCGTTGACGATATCCGCAAGGCCCTCCTTTTCTTTGCCCTGAAGCGTGACCGTGACCTGATAAGTATCCGGCACGGGAGTAATTTCCAGGCCGACCTGCAGACGTTCCACGGCATGACGCCAGGTTTCCCCTTTCGTGACAAACAAGGCGGATTTGGAGCCAAGAGATTTCAGCGCGCGCTCCACGATGTCAAAGCGGTTGACGGTTCTGACCTGCTGCTGCACATACTCCCGGTATTGGGAATTCGACTGGAGTTCGGTCTCTTTGTTGTCATCCTGCAGATTGGCCAGAAACCGCGGCGACACGTAAATAGTAGCGGTGGAGGAATAGAGCGGAGCACCCTTTATATAAGCGAGAGGCAGACCGAGAGCACCAATCAGCGTGGCGACAACAAGAGCAAGTACTGGGTGCTTGCGCAGACTGCCCAGGGGATCCAATTGGAGACCTGCCCCCGCGGGTGGCGCGGGAGTTGCTTCGTTCGTGGATGGTCCGGTCGCCTGCATTGTTATTTGAGGGTGTTCGCGATAATGGCAAAGCTGGAAAGCGGATTAGCCTTTTGCATGATGTAGCCGAAAGTAGCGATGCCGCTCTTGGGGACATAGATGATGTCGCCCTCTTCGAGAGAGTAATTTGTGTTCTTCTTGGGAGAAAGGATCTCCCCCAGTGTGAAATCAATCTGTTTGCCAATACTGGGACGGATGAGAGTAACGTGCTTCTTCGAATCCTCAGTCGCCCCTCCTGCGAGGGCGAAAGCATCCAGCAGAGACATATCCGGAGTGAGACGGAGTGCACCCGGTGTCTTCACTTCCCCAAGAACATAGATCAGCTGGTCATCGGCATCAGGAAGATAGATCAAGTCATTGCGGGCGAGGTTGATGTTCAGCGCAAGGTTGCCACGGGCCAGTAACTGCTTCAGATCCACCCAAACGATCTTGTCATTCCCGCGGAAGATCGCACAGCGGACAAGCCCTGCTTTATCAGCGCCAATACCGCCGATCGGCAGACTTGCGGCACGGGTCAGAACCTGGAGCAGATTCGGCTGGACATCAAACTGGAGAGCCCCCGGTGAACCAACACGGCCAAGGATATAGATATGCCAGGAGCTGTACTTATCCACGCGGACAGTTACGGAGATATCCGCATAGTAACGCCCCAGCGTCGACGTAACAATATCCTGCGTTTGTTCTCTCGTAAGTTCAGAGATCTTGATCGGACCGGCAACCGGAAGAGTAATCTTGCCATCCGGCCCCAGAATGTGTTTGCCGGAAAGTTCGGCGTGGCCCCAGACTTCGATGTTGATTTCATCGCCGGGAAAGAGCGTATAGGATTCGATGGGCGGCGCGGAGAACTCTTTGACAATATCTTCCGGCGAGATCTCGCGTTGCTTCTGACGGATGTGAAATTCCGGCGGCGGCGGTGCCTTCTTATCGGGCTTCTGTGCCACCAGTTCGGGCTGGAACAGAAGCCACGGAATGAGGCTGAGCAGATAGATCCGCCTCATGCTTGCGCTCCCTTCTTCGGACGCACCGTGGCAGGCACGCCGATCGCGATGGAGTTGGGGGGTACATCCTTGAGGACAACAGCATTTGCGCCAATACTTACATCGTCGCCAATCGTTATATCACCGAGGATAACCGCGCCGGCGCCGATATCCACACGGTTTCCGAAGCGTGGCGCGCCCCGTACGCCGGTGCGGCGAAGTCCCACGGTCACATTGTTCCGGATAATCACATCGTCACCAAAAACAGCATCCCCGCTGATGATAATTCCCCCGAAGTGTTCAATGCGGAAACGGTGGCCCAGTCCGACCTCGCAGGGCAAATCAATCCCGGTAAGAATCTGGCTTAGCAGCTTGAATACCTTATAGAGAAAGGACAGCGGCACGCGGAACAGGGCGGGTTTTACGGTGTACCGCCAGCGCCCAAAGCGATACACCACCATGACCCAGAGTCCCTGTCTGGTGATGTCGCCTTCATAAGTCCGCCAATCTTCCCTGAGATTCTCAAACATAGGTCACCAGGGCCTCGGGGGCGACACCAGTCCGCCCTTGGTTTCCTGCCACGCACGGGCAAGCAGTTCCATGAGCCGCGCGGATTCCTCTGCTTTAGCCTTTGCCGCCGGGTCAGAGGACTTGGCGTTCTTCATCCAACGCAGTTTGTGCCACTGTAATTCCAACTGGTAAATCCGCCAAGCCCCGGAGGACCCGTGGTGTTTGCGGTGATAGAGAAAGCCCGCACGCATGCGCCAGAGAGCCAGTTGCGAACCGGATTTTGAGAATGCCACGTTCGAGACTGTTTTCGAAGATTCGCCCCCCAGATGAATCACCACCACATCCGGCCAATAGCGGACGATGTAGCCAGCTTGGCGGATGCGCAAACAAAGATCAACTTCCTCGTAATAGAGAAAGAAGTTTTCATCGAAGTAACCCACGGATTCCAGAACATCCCGGCGGATGACCGAAAAAGCACCGGGAACCCAGTCCACGTCGGCGGGTGCATTCTGGTCAGCCCAGGTCCGGTCATAGCGTCCGAAGAAGCGGGAACGAGGATACTTCCCGGAGAGTCCGGATAACATCAGAAAGTCATTCAGCACGGAAGGGAACATACGGGCTGAGGGTTGCCAGGAATCATCTCTGCCGACAAGCCGCGCGCCGCCCAGTCCGATGCGCGGGTCAGCATCCATGTAGGCGATGGCGCGCTGCAGGGCCTGCGGTTTCAGGAAAGCATCTGAATTCAAAAGCACCACATACTTGCCAGTGCAAAATGGAAACGCCTTATTGTTGGCCGCCGCGAACCCAAGATTCACCGTGCTGCGGATGAGCTTCACATCCGGGAATTCCTGTTCCACCATGTCAGCCGAGCCATCGCGCGAGATGTTATCCACCACAAAGACTTCGCGCGGGATCCCGCCGGCCTCATTGTCGAGACTTTGCAGGCACTCGCGCAACAGATCTCTGGTGTTGAACGAAACGATGACGATGGAAACAACCGGAGCGGATGAATTGTTCACGCGGACTTCCCTTTCCCGTCAGACTGTTTCTCTCCGGAACGTTCCGTGCGGACCCATGCTGTCTTGGCCCGTGACGATGCCAGTACCGCCGGGAGTAACATCAACTTCCAGGCGACATAGAATGGCGCAGTCGCCAGAGCCGCCACTTCGGCCCAGCCGCCGCGGCCAACAAAGACGGCGACGATCAGATGCAGCACCAGGACGGCAACTCCCGCGAGTCCAATAGCACGGGAAGGCCCGAACGGAAAGGCACAGGCAGCAAGCAGCAATGTGGAGTGGAACGCGAGCGGTAACAGCACCAGATCTCCCAGCGGCTCCAGCAGACGGAAACGACCCCGCAGCACTTCCACCGCAAGCAACGGCGCGCGTTCCGCAAGCATACGGAAGCGGCCGCCTTCCCAGCGTGTGCGCTGCGTGCTGACGCCTTTGCCGGAGGCGGGCATATCGCCGCGCACTTCAGCCCCATCCGCAAACCAAACCCTGCGGCCCGCCCGTACAAGATCCAAATGGTATTCCAAGTCTTCCACCAGAGATGCGGCACCGTAAGGCACCGCGCGCAAAGTGGCTGCGCTTAGTGCGAAGCCGTTGCCGTTGATTCCTGCAGATAAGCCCCAGCGGTATCTACCTCTTGGTCGCAGCACGTTAAATGCCATAAGTGCCACACTCATCAGGCGGGTTCGTGCAGAGGCGCCGGGGTTACGCACCAGATAGCGGCATTGCACGGCGTCGGCACCATTCTCCAGCGCACGAACAACTTCCTGTATCGCCTCTTTGGCAACCTCGGTGTCGGCATCCACAATCAGGAAGCCATCGTAGCCTTCCGGCATCAAGATCTGGAAGGAGTAATCCAGAGCATAACCCTTGCCCCGCTGCTGGTCATTGAAACGAACCAGAGTGCGGGCACCAGCGGCTTCCGCGCGTGCGGCAGTACTGTCCGTGCAGTTATCGGCAATCACCACCGTGGTCAACTGGATGCCATCCAGCCTTGCGTGCAAAACACTTTGCACGGTGGATGCGATCTGGAGTTCTTCATTATGCGCCGGAATGACGACGGCCAGTTTGTAAGTGGAAAAGTTACCCCGGACGGGCATCCGGCGAACAGGTAAGGCGGCACCGGCGGTCAGCACCAGGAGTTCCACTGACCCCGGCAGACTCACCAGCGCACTCGCGCTGCCCAATGTTGCCCAAACCATATCCAGCGTCATTGCAAGTCCCCCGGCACCAGGGCTGCCAGACCGTAAGGCGGAAGCTGCACTTGGGTGGTGTCCCCTGTGAACGTAACTTTCATGGCCTGGATGGTGACCCGCTCCTCATCTTCGTTGGTCGCGGCCGGTGAGTCAGCGGAAAAAGTGTAGGCAGTTGTCGGAAGGGCACTTTGCGCGGGGAACTTCACCTGGACCTGCTTTGTTTCCGGACTGGTGGAAGCGATCACGGCACTCCAGCGGCCGGCACCGCGGAAGACGTAGGCGCGGATCGCCGTATCTGTCGATTCGGATCGCATCAAGTCTCCATGGACTGCCTGGTTCACCAACCGGATGGCCAATCCGGAGGGGCGAAGCCGCAACCCGGACGCAAGATCCCGGGCGATACCCCAAAGACGGACATGACCGCCGGGCGCGGCGCTGTTGTTATCGAACCCCGCCAGCGTGTAGACACACTGCCGCCGGACACCCGCTGCGAGGGAGTCGAGCATTTGAACCGCGATGGCAGTGCCTGACGCCTGGCCGGAGGTAATCCGCATGCGCTCATTATCCTTCGCGGTACCTCCATCCGTGTGAAGATTTATCTCGTAAACCGCAGTTTCCTTATGAACGGAAGACGCTGCGGACTGAATGCCCTTCAACCTGCCGCCATCGGCTTCGAAAAGTTGTCCGAAAGCAGCGTCCAAAGAAGTTCCGGTATCCAGGGCACGCAGCAAGTACGGGGCGACCGCGAGGATATCGGCATTCCCGCTGGCGGACGCAAATGCAGCAGCGGCGGTTGGATTGGCATGCTGTCCGTTGATCACCGTCAACAAGGGTATCTCTCCGGCGGCGCGGCGCAGCTGGCGAAAGCAACGGTCTGCCACCTGACCATGCGTTGCAGCGTCCGGAATACCTGCTGGACGGAACAGAGTGTTCCAGTTCTCGTTGCCGAACTCGACGAGGATTTCCTGGAAATGATGCTGCTGTTGCACGCCCGCCAGAAATGAACCCAGCCTGCCACATTCGTCTTCAGAAAAGGTGGTGGGGATGACCACCCACGGTGAGGCACCTACCTCCGCGGCGAGCGTCAGAAATTCGGGCAAGCCGTAATGGAAATCGGCCTCACTGATCGGACCAGGGCGGTAGCGCGAGGTACGGCGGGCAAGCGGGGCGGCAATGCGGTTGTCGAAGGTATCGCCCAGCTGCCCTTCCCAATCCCGAAGATACGCGGGGTGGAGATAGCGCAAGTCCTCCACCGCCTGGTGACGGAACGGCCCGGGGTCCGCGCTGCTGCGTAGTTCCACATCGTCGAGCAGGACATCTCCCTGGTCTGGCGCGGCAACCTCGAAGCGGAGATCCAGCATTTCGGGAGGCGCATCCCCACTGGCGGTAAAGGCATAATCGAAGCGCCGCCAGGCACTGCCGAGAGGCACGCGGGTATCGACAAACGGCTTCATTTTCTGCCGCCCGAAGGACACCTGCAAGGCGGCGGAACCACGTTCCAGGCGGGCCCAGAAGGCGAGACTCCAGCGACCGTGGACCGGCAACATACTGCCTGCACGGCTACCGATGGCATCGAGGTAAGAATCGACGCGCGCAGGCGTTCCACGCGAGGAATGAATGCGCAGGGAACTGGCGCCTGGGCTCTCTGGCCGGCGGTCGCGGTTTTCCATTTCGAACGCCGCGCCGGGTTTCTGATCAAACCACCAGTCTGCGGGAAGGCTGGCATCATCGGTACGTGTGAGGGAGATGATACTCCCGCTTTCGATGCCCCGCATATCCGAAGCAGCAGTGTATTCGGGTAATCCGGCAGGCCCCTTGGCCCGCGAAGATTCCAGCGTGCCGGAAAGACCAGCGTTGCGGCCACTGCGCACTTGGAAGGCCGCGCCTTTCCAAAAGCCATCCGGTCTGCCGGTAACCCCCGGAGCTTCGGTGAAGGAATTACCCTCCGCCCTGTGGACCACAACGATGCTCCGGTCTACATTGCCCTCAAACCCCGGATTCTTGATCACGTTGGAGGCGAGTTGTTCCGCCCCCCAGGAAGTCCACGACCCAAGGTTCACACCCATGCGGCGGACATCCTTCACCACCACCGCCGTGGAGGCCTGCACGACTGGGGGACCCGCGTGCCAAAAGGCAAACCAGGCCGCGCCAAGCAGCAGGGAAACAACGGCGGATCGGACCACCAGTTGCACTCTATTTCCCTCCACCAAAATGGGCGCGGAAGACTTCGGCGAGCCGCTCCACACTCGGTTTCAGATTGTAAGCCGCCAGCACACGGGCGCGTCCTGCAGGGCCGAGACGTGAGCGAAGCGCGGGGTCATCCATCAAGCGCGCGATGGCATCAGCAAGCGCCCGTTCATTTCCCGGCGGCACCAAAAGCCCGTCTTCTCCATTGCGGATCAACTCGGGGATGCCAGTGATCCAGGTGGTGACGCAGGGGATCTCCATGGCCATGGCTTCCATCAGCACCACGGGAATCCCTTCCGCGAAACTGGGCAGAGCGAAGATATCGCAGGCGTTGTAAAACGCGCGGATTCGATCCTGGTTCACGGCGCCTTCAAAGGTCACGGCCCCGGCGAGGCCTAGCGCCGCCGCACGGGCGGTAAGCGCGGCGCGGTCCGGGCCATCTCCCACAAAGCGCAAATGGACCGGACGCCCGGCGGCACGCAGATGGACCATGGCTTCGAGCAAAATCTGCTGGCCTTTGGCATTCACCAGACGGCCGACGCAAAGAACTTCGAACACGTCACCCGGTGGCTTCGGAGGCCGTGCAGCGAAGACTTCCGGGTCCACACCGAGACGCGTGATTTCCACTTTGCCCCAAGCCGCTGCCGGTGCCAGACGGATGAGTTGACTGCGGGCATAGTCGCTGATCGCACAGACCAGGGAAGCCGTCGCGATCTTCTTTTCGAGATAGTAGCCGGGCACGTCATAAAACTCATCCGGGCCATGCACGGTCATTGAGAAGGTAATGGGAAACAGCTTCGCCGTGATCATCGCGACCGTGGCCGCGGGCGTTGCAAAGTGGACGTGCAGCCGGTGCAGATTCCTGGACTTCATCCAACGGCCCAGAAGAACCGCTTCGGCGAAGTAAAGGACGCCGTAGAGGATTCGCTTCAGGTCCATGCCGCCGAGGCGAATCGAGAACCAGAGTGCTGCTGCGAATGCGCCTGGACGTTCGAGCAGCGTTTGCAGCGCGGCGGGCAGCGCGGCACCCAGCCCCGCGCTCTTGATGTAGTAAGTTGCCGCCGCTTCGGCACGTTCCTCTTCGGTCAGGCCGGAGGGTGGACGGTCAGGATCATTGATGGAGGCAACCGCAATTTCAAATCCGAGGCGGCGCAATTCGCGCACTTCGCGGAGGATGAAAGTGTGGGAGATCGCCGGATAACGGCTGACCAGATAGCCAATTCGGAGCATGTTACGCCACCACCCTTTCGAAAACGAACGGAGTTGCCCGGGTTACGCCGGAGTGCACCGCAGCCGTCGCCAGCCCGGACTCGCGTTTGGAATTGAGATAGCCTTCCGACCAACCCGCCATCATGGCCCAGATCGCGAGAACCTGCCCGCCCATAAAGACAGTGGCAATGGTGATGAGGATCGCGACATGAATCGCAGCCAGTGTGAAGGCCAGCGAACCGCCTCTCACAGCGGGCGGCGGACGGGACATGCCGCGCACCACCAGTCGGACGGAATAGTAGAGCAGACTGAACAGCAGAATCCCCATGCAGACAACGCCGTGCATCAACGCGAGCAGCAGGTAATAGTTGTCGATGGAGGGCATCCCGCCGACTTTCGGCCAGCCGCTGGTGCCCCAGCCCCAAACCGCATGCTCCTTGACGATGTCGACGTACTTGTCGAGAAGTTCCTTGCGGTAGGCTGCGGTCTCCTGCGAATCACTCTTGGCATTGGAGCGCCCCACCGAAGCGTATTTGTATGCGGAAATAGCGAACGGGACGCCAACCAGCAGGATGGCGGCGAAGAAGCCCATCAAGGCGAGCTTGCGGTTTTTCGCCCGGCCGATGAACGTGAATGCCGCGCCGATGAAGCCGCCAAGCCAGGGGCCTCTGACCATCGTCATGATGATGCCGCCGAGAAGCCCGAGGGTAATCGCACGGGCCTTCGTCATGGGCAGCCAGGGGAAGTTCTTGCTTTTGGATTCCCAGGCGCCCGTCCAATCCAGCCAGCGCTGCAAACGGAAGCCAATGATCAGGATCAGCCCGGCGAGAATGGCATGGCCGTAAGGTCCGGCAACGCGCGCGAAACCGTAGCGGAAGGTAGTCACCCAGCCATCGCCCTGCCCCGGAAAGAAACGCCCCAGTATCGCGGGAAAGGGAGACATCCCGAAGCGGAACTCATAGACCGAGATCACTGAGAGCCAGAACAGCAGGATGACGAAACGGCGGGCGAATTTCACACCCAGATCGAGCGGTTCAATCAATCCCTTGGCGAGAATGTAGGGAAATAGGACGGTACACAGCAGGTCGAAAACAAGGTTCTGCGCGTCTGCAAACCCGGCGTTGATGAATTCGGAATAACCATTGGCGGCAACATAACCGGCAAAGAGCAGATCACCAAAAGAAAAGCGCCATTTGTTGCGCAGAAGAAACACGATTGTCAGAGGGAAGATAATCGCTTCGCCAAATGTTGGATCAGGCAGCGCGGGAAGAACCCAGCGGTAATAATCCGGCAGCATCAGCAGGACAGGGAGATAGAAATCCAGGAAAGCAGCCGCGACGCCGCGGGTCTGCGAATAGAAGAACGCAAACACTCCCGGAATGATGACGATGAATCCCATGACCGGCGCGGTGCCTCTGGTCAGGCTCCGTAAGAGTTGACCGCATCTTCACGTGTGTTGAAGATTTCGAAAACCTTATGCATTCTGACCAGTTCGAAAAGTGCGCGAACCGGCTTATTCAGACAGCAAAGGCGGACATCGCCCTTTACTTCGTGGAGCTTCCGCAGGGTGGAAACGATCGCACCGAGCCCCGAACTGTCCACGAAACGGGTGGTGCTCAGATCGAAGACAACCTTGGCACCGGGGGCCACCAGGGCAGCGGCCGCAGCCTTGAACTCAGGGGCCACACCCGCGTCGAGCGCACCCTCCGGCATCAGCACAACCACCACATCTCCAATTTGTTCGGTATTCAGCGTCATAAAGCCTTTCGTCAGGAAAAATCCGACCTGGTCATCCGTAATTCTCTTCGGAAGATATCCCTCTACTGGTAAAATCCTAGCAGTCATTGGCAGGCAGCGAAAGTATCTAAATCATTCGCTTGCCGCCCGCAAGTGGACTGCCTAAGGTGGAAGAGTGAGCATGGAGCGGATTGATCTGATTCGGGAGCTCGACCGCCGCTATTCGGCGGACAGCAGCAAATCACTTTACCTGCGCATCCGCTTGTTCCGCAAGCGCTGGCTGTGGAGGGCCACCATTGAGACCTCCCGATTCCTGAAGCGCCTGCTGGATATCATTGTGTCGCTAATAGCTCTGTTAGCCGGCAGCCCTTTATTCGCACTGGTTGCTCTGGCCATCTATCTCACAGACCGCGGACCCGTATTTTTCTGGCAGACGCGGGTGGGCCAATGGGGCACGGAATTTCCATTTCCCAAGTTCCGGTCCATGGTGACGAATGCCGAAGCGCTGAAGGAAAAGCTGGCGGCCTACAACGATCACTCCAATGGGGTGACCTTCAAGATGAAGAAGGACCCCCGGATTACCTGGATTGGCCGTATCATCCGCAAGCTCAGCATTGATGAACTGCCACAGCTGTGGTGTGTGCTGAAGGGCGAGATGTCTCTGGTGGGACCGCGCCCGGCGCTGCCGAAAGAAGTGGCGAAGTACAGCCTGAGTGACCGCAGGCGCTTGGATGTAAAGCCCGGCCTCACCTGTATCTGGCAGGTCAGCGGGCGAGGCGATATCCCCTTTGACCGCCAGGTTCTTCTCGATGTACAGTACATCGAAAGTCAGAGCTTCTGGGTCGATTTGATCCTCCTTGCGAAAACCGTACCCGCCGTTTTGATCGGCCGCGGTGCGTATTGAGATGACGAAGGCGCGCCATTGACAACGGATCCTCAAAACCCCGGAACACGCGGTGACCTGATCAAGTCACTGGAGCACCGGTATTCGCCGGGGGAAGTCCGGCGGAGAAGTCAGCGCCGCCTGGTGAACGGCACAGGGTGGCTGGTCTGGATCACTCTGCTCAGTGGTCTGAAGCGCGTGCTGGACGTAGTGATTGCTCTGGTGCTGCTCACCTTGGCGGCTCTGCCCGCGGCAGCACTTTGGCTCTACGCGAAGTCGCGCGGCGGCGGGATCTCGAAGTCCGTGCGCCTGGGACGCTGGGCTGCGCCCTTTGACCTCTACCATTTCTCTTGTCGCTCCGGGCTCGACGATACAGCGCTGGCCAAGCTGCCGGTGCTGTGGAACCTGCTGCGCGGGGATCTTGCGCTGATCGGCCCGCGGGCCGCCACACCGGAAACGAATCCCGTCGAGCGTCTGGCCTGGAAACGCTATCAGGTTCGCCCCGGTTTGATCTGTCTTTGGTGGATCAGGCGCCGCGCCAACATCGCTTATGCGACAGAGGCGCAGGTCGACGCCGAATATATCGACACACAGAGTCTCCGCGGGGATTTGGGGATTGCGCTGCGTGCCATTCCCGCGGCCTTCTATGGCGAGGGTGTTTCTGAAGCACCCGACATCATTCATCTGGCCGGCATCCCGATCCACAACCTCAGCATGGATGAGGCCGTGGAATACATTGCCGACCCCGCGCGGCAAGATCCCGTGCAGATCTGCTTCGTCAATGCGGACTGCGTCAATATCGCGGCACGCAACGCCGCCTATAAACAACTGCTGCAGCAATCGGATCTGGTGCTGGGAGACGGCATCGGCATCAAGCTGGCTGGCAAGATCCTGAATACCCATTTGCGGCAAAACGTCAACGGCACGGATCTGTTCCCCCGGCTCTGCGCCCGGCTGGACGGCACGGCGGAGGGAATCTATCTGCTGGGCGGAAAGCCCGGTGTGCCGGAGGATGTGGCAGCATGGATCGGACGGAATCACCCGGGAGTGAAGATCAGCGGCACGCAACACGGCTACTTCGCCAAGGAGGAAACAGCGGGCGTGCTCCAAGCCATTCACGACTCCGGTGCGCATGTACTGCTCATCGCCTTCGGTGCCCCAAAGCAGGAACTCTTCATCCGCGACCATCTGCGGGAAACCGGCGTAAAAGTAGCCATTGGCGTGGGTGGACTCTTTGATTTCTACTCCGGCCGCATCCCGCGCGCGCCAGCATGGCTGCGGGAAATGGGCGGGGAGTGGCTCTACCGCTTCATCCAGGAACCGCGGCGCATGTGGCGTCGGTACTTTGTCGGCAATGTCATCTTTCTCTACCGCGTATTCCAGTTCCGGGCGGCACTCCGGCGGCAGGAATCGCAAAATATTGGAGGCGCCTAGCCGTGCTCGCAATCATCGTATGTGGAACATCGAAACCCGCGCTTCACGGCCTGGACGAACACCAGCCCGCGGCGCTGATCCGTATTGGAGACAGACCCGTCTCCCAGCATGCGCTCGAGTATCTCATCGGCTGCGGGGCAACAGAGATCCATTTCGTCATTGATCACCTGCCGGAACAAATCGAAGCCTATTTCGGAGATGGAACACGGTGGGGCCGGAAGTTCGCGTACCACCTCTTGTCTGGACAGGACAAGTTGCCGAGGCTCCTCAAAATGATTTGCGCGGGGCGGGACGGGAATGTACTTCTTGCGGCGGGCGAGTGTCTGCCAGCGGTTCCCTGGCCCGGCGCGGGTGCTCCTGTAGCCATGGTTCGGCAGGAAGCGGGAGAAATCCAGCGGACAGACTGGGGGCTTTTTCCCGCATCGGCAATAGAAGACTTCGCCACCTGTCCAAACACCCTGGCTTTGCCCTGGCTATCCGCCGAGACGGCCGCGAATATTCTTGCGGGGCAGCGCCAACTGCTGGACGGCAAGGCGGCAACGCTGGAACTCAGCGGCAACAAAGCTCAGGAGGGAGCCTGGATCGGCAGAAACGTGCGCATCCATCCAACGGCCACGCTAACACCTCCATTTTGGATCGGTCCGAACTGCCGCATCGGTGCAGGTACGCGCATTGGACCCTACGCAGTGGTTGCCGAGAACTGCGTGATCGACGACGAATCCACCATGGAGAACTCGATGGTCACCCCAGGCACTTATATCGGCTCAGGTCTGGAACTCCAACAGGTGATCGTCGACCGCAATCTGCTGGTCAACGCCAGGCTGGAGACAAGCTATCTGATTTCGGAGGCATTTCTCGCGGGAAGTCTGGATGGCGGCGGCAAGCCGCGCGGTCCGGGTGCGGCGGAACGGCTGCTGGCGTTGCTGATCTTCCTGCTGCTGTCTCCGCTTTGGCTGGCGGGCGCGCTGGCCAAGTTGCTCGCGCCGGGCCGGAAGACGGTCCGCTATAAGTTCGTTGCTCTGCCCGCTGCACGCGACAACCGGGAGTGGGTGGAAGTCTCCGCTGCCAGGTATGAGCCCGCTACCTCGCATTTCTGGCACCGCTTTCTGCCGGGCCTTCCTGCCGCAATCGCAGGAAAGATCGGCTTGACCGGCGTGGAACCGCGGGATCAGGAGACACTCAAGGCGCTGCCCGAAGACTGGAAGGTCGCCTGCCTGACAGCGAAGGCCGGTTTGGTGACGGAAAGCCTGCTGGCTGCAGGTCCCGGCGCGACACAGGATGAAACATACTCCGCCGAAGCCTTTTACAGCGCGGTGCACAGTTTTGGCTATGACTTAAGTTTGCTGCGTCGCTACGCAGTGTCTTTGTTCAGCGCGGCGCACAGAATTTCTGAAGGAGAGTAACGCGGCTATGGTCTCTGTGGTGATCACGACAAAGAACCGGCAGCAACTGCTGCCGAGGGCAATTGAGAGTGTCCTCTCACAAACCTATCCGGACCTGGAAGTGATCGTCGTGGATGATGGCTCTGACAGGCCGGTGACTTGGACCGGGAGTGATCCGCGGGTCAGGATTCT
Source organism: uncultured Acidobacteriia bacterium (assembly GCA_903923395.1). GTDB lineage: Bacteria > Acidobacteriota > Terriglobia > Bryobacterales > Bryobacteraceae > BOG-234. Next base: position 8,696 of record CAIXXM010000024.1, on the reverse strand, counting down.
CCGCAATGACAAGTCAGTGGGGCTGAGCGCCGCCAGGAACCGTGGCTTTGCAGAGGCAGGAGGGGAATACTTCTGCATGCTGGATGATGACGATTTTTACTTCCCTGACAAGCTGGAGAAACAAGTCGCCTATCTGGAGGCCAACCCCGGTATCGATCTGGTGTTCTCGCAGGTGGCCGTGCAGGATGCGGAGGGCAACCGGCGGCATTATCTTGCTGACAACCACGTGCATGACGCGCGAATCAATCTTCTCGCCTATAACGTGATCCATCCGGCCTCCGTGCTGTTCCGGCGGGGAGTGTTCGAGAAGATTCAGTTTGAGCCGCGGATCAAGAAGTACGAAGACACGCTCTTCTTCAACCGTGTCTGCATCAACTTTGCCACCGCCTACCTGCCGATGGATGCAGCCGTTTGGATGCAGGACGGCCGCCCGGACCAATTGACCAGGGTCTTTTACAAGCGCAATTTCGACAACTTCAAGATTGTCTGCGAGGGTCTGGCGGACACCATCAACGCCGATGCCGAACTGCGCAAGAAGTATTACGGCAGGCTGGGTTTTCAGGCCATCCGGTGCGGCTACCTGTTCGAAGCCGCCCGCTGGTTTCTGCGGACGCTGTAATTAGCCGGCCTCGTTCGCATTCGAACCAACCCGTTGAAACACAGGACGAAATACCCATCCGGTGCCGCCGCTATCTCTTCGAAGCCACCCGCTGGTTCTTGCGGACGCTTTAGTTAACCGGCCTCATTCGCATTCGAGCCAACCCGTTGAAACACAGGACGAAATACCCATCCGGTGCGGCTATCTGATCGAAGCCGCCCGCTGGTTTCTGCAGACGCTTTAGTTAACCGGCCTCATTCGCATTCGAACCAACCCGTTGAAACACAGGACGAAATACCCGTCCGGTGCCGCTACATGTTCGAAGCCACCCGCTGGTTTTTGCGGACGCTTTAGTTAACCGGCCTCGTTCGCACGTCATTTTGACGTGCGTGCTTCTGTACCCCCGAAAACGCGCGCCAGAATGGCGCACGAACCATCGCGTTCAATCCAACCCTCACAAGCCCGCAGCGGAGAGCGTCGTACCGGCAGAACGCAACCAGCCGCAGGCTTGTTCATAGGCTTCCAGAACAAGGTCCAGGGTGAGCAGGGCTGCCGCAATTTCTCCGCGCATAGCCTGTTGCTCCAGCAACTGCAGCCGAGCCTCCAGATCCCGCATGCCCATGGCGGAGGAACTGCCCCGCAAGCGGTGCGCTGCTTCCGCCGCGGCAGTGCCATTGCCAGCCTGCAGCGCCGGGGCCAGCTTTCCGATAACTTCCGGGGTCGTATCCAGATAGGTATCGATCAGTTCCCGGAGATCCCCATCATCCATCCCGCAGGCACGCAGTTCGGCCAGGGCAGCAGCGATGCCATTCCGGGAAGCATCGCTGGACGCGGAGGGCGGCTGCGGTCGCGAACCCTGCTTCCTGCCGGTCAGCCATTTCCCGAGAGTTTCCGTCAGCGCAGCACTCTGCAGCGGCTTCGAAAGGTAGGCATCCATGCCCGCCTCCGCGCACCTGACATCATCCCCGGACATCGCATTGGCGGTGAGAGCCACAATCGGCACATGCCGGTTGGAGTTCTTTTCATGCTGGCGGATCGCCCGCGTTGCCGAATACCCGTCCATTTCCGGCATCTGGCAATCCATCAGGATGGCATCGTAAGGAACGCGCACCGCAGCCTCCACGGCTTCCAGCCCGTTCGATGAGACATCCACGCGGCAGCCCAGCCGCTCCAGCATCAATCTGGCGACCTTCTGGTTGGTGGGATTATCTTCCGCCACCAGAATGTGACCGAACAATTGCGGGTTCAGGAAACGGTTCTGGACCAGCGCATCATCAGCCGGAGAATCCTGCAGAGAGCGCGTCATGGCCGCCACCAAATGCGCCTGGCGGACCGGCTTGGTGAGAAACGCACTGAAGTTCATCGCCATGCCCTGCTCGCGAACGGAACGGTCACTCGATGAAGACAGCAGGATCATCGGCAGCGTGTTGAAGAAGCCGCTTTCCCGGATGTGCCTCGCGAGCATAATGCCATCCATGCCCGGCATGTGGAAGTCGAGCAATACCAAATCAAAGGGCTGCGCAGAATCCACGGAGTCCGTCAAGACAGCGATGGCCTCCGGCCCGTCAGGAACGGTCACTGGCTCAACGCCCGCGCGCCGCAATTGATATTCCAGCACCTTGCGGTTGGTGGGATTGTCATCCACGGCCAGCACGCGCCGCCCGGCGAGCGATGGAGGTGCCGCGGAACCATGCTGGGTACCGCTTGCCTCCAGCGGCAGCGTGAACCAGAAGTGGCTGCCCCGGCCCGGTTCGCTTTGCACGCCAACGTCACCACCCATGATGCCTGCCAACTGGCGGCAGATGGCCAGCCCGAGACCCGAGCCCCCAAACTTTCTGGTGGTGGAACTGTCGGCTTGCGTGAAGGCGGTGAAAAGCTTGGATTGCTGTTCCGCCGTGAGTCCGATTCCCGTATCAGACACAGTAAAGCGGAGCATGGGCCCGGCAGCGGTATCCTCGCGGGTCACGTGCACGGAAACCTCACCGGCGGGCGTAAACTTCACCGCGTTCGACAGATAGTTCAGCAGCACTTGCCGGACGCGTCCGGGATCGCCCCAAATGCCGGTGGGCACGGTCAAGTCGAGCAGTGCATTCAACTCGAGCCCTTTCGCGGCGGCGGCTTCCGCAACCAGCTCAACAGTCTCCTCCACAATGGTGTGCAGATCAAAGTCAATCCGCTCCAGTTCGAGGCGGCCCGCTTCAATCTTGGAGAAATCGAGAATGTCGTTGATCACGGAGAGCAACGCATCACCGCTCATCCGTATGGTCTGGACGAATTCCGCCTGCTCGCGGTCTAGCGGCGTATCGAGCAGCAGGCTCGTCATGCCGATCACCCCGTTGAGAGGCGTCCGGATCTCATGACTGATCATGGCGAGAAACTCGCTCTTGGCCTTGGCCGCAACTTCAGCCGCTTCTTTCGACTGAATCAAATCCTGCTCAGACTGCAAGCGCCGGGCGCCGAGAGCAATGACGCTGGCATTCGAAGCCAGGCAATCGAGCGTGTTTTGATCGAACGGGTCCGGCGACCACACCGCCGCCACGCCAATCAACTGGCCTTCCACAATCAGCGGATAACCGGCATAGCCGCCGTCCATGATCGGTTCACCGGACGCGAAGATCGTTTGTTCCAAGCCCACCCGGCCGGCGGCTTCGCTCTCATCGTGCCAGAGGCTGGCTTTGATCTGGAGTTCGCCGGATGCGGGGTCATGCACCCAGATCCGCACTCCAGTCAGCCCCAGGTGCAGCCCCATGGCCAGGGCGCAGGAGCTCAATACGTCTTCGAGCGAACCGCTGACACTCAGGCAACGCCCCACATCGGCACCAAGCGCGGAGAACCGAGCCCGCTCCTCCAGTTCCCAAGCCGCGGTTTTCCGCTGGGTAATGTCATTCTCCACGGCAACGAAGTGCGTGCACTGGCCGGCTTGATCAAAGACCGGAGCAATGTAGAGTTCCACCCAGTAAGCAACACCTGCTTTGGAGTAATTCACCAGTTCCACGGTGACGGGAATGCGGGACTGGATGGCCTGCCGCAGCTGTGCCCTCGCTTCAGGGCTGGTGTCCGGCCCCTGCAGCAACGACCCCGGCCTCTTGCCACTGACTTCGGCGAGTGTATAGCCGGTGAGCTTTTCGAACGCAGGGTTGACGTAGAGGATCGATTCTTTCGCATCCGTGATGAGGATGCTGCTCAGCGACTCACGCGCGACCGTGGACAACAGCAGCAGTCTCTGTTCAGTGAGCTTGCGCTCCGTCAGGTCATGCCAGACCACCAGCATCGCGTCACGGCCTTCGAGCGACACAGGCGTCAAGGAAACTTCGCACGGGAAATCCGAACCATCCAGGCGACGGTGTGTCCAGTCAAAACGGTGGGCGCCGCGTTCCTTCGCAGTGCGGTCCATGCGCTGAGCCTTGGTACTGCTCAACTCACCATCCGGTTGCCGTTCCGGAGAAAAATGAGCGGGGTGATAACCCAGCAGTTGCTGCTTGTCTTTGGCCCGCAGCATTTCGATTGCCGCCTGGTTGCAGTCCATCAGCCCGGTGGAATCAAAGAGCAGATGAGCATCCGCCGACTGTTCAAAGAGCACGCGGAAGCGCTCATGGGTGGCTTCCCGCTCCGTGACATCAAACGTCATCACCAGCAGGCTCCGCTCGCCCTTGGATTCGAGGACGTTGCTGATCATCTCCCCGAGGAAGACCGTGCCATCTTTGCGCCGCAAACGCGACAACCCCGGCGAGGACTGTTTGCCGGTATCAAAGAGAGTTTCGGCGTTGACTTGCAGAAACTCTTCCCTGGTGTAGCCATACTGTCGGCAGGCAGCGTCGTTCACGTTCAGAATGCGGCCGGAGCCATCGGCGATCCATGCTGGCAGAGGATTGCTGTCGAACAATTCGCGATAGCGCACCTCACTCTCGCGCATCGCGATTTCCGCAAGCTTCCGCTCCGTGATGTCGCGGGCTACCACACGAAAACCGGCTGGCTCGTCATTTTCCAGCAGAAGCTCGGAATTTTGACCAAGCCAGATTTCAGTTCCATCCCGGCGCACGGACCGAACCTCGTAGTAACTGCGCAGATTCTTCCGGGAGAACTGCAGCTTATAGAAGCGCTCCGTGCGGTGTCTGTCCGCGGGTGCCACATAGTCGAGGTACGGGCGCCCCACAGGATCTTCACCCTCCTGCAGGATGGTGTTTTTTCCCGCCTGATTGTAATAGCGGATGCGGCCGGCGCTGTCGGTTTCGTAGATGATTTCGCTGGCCTGCTCCACGAGTTCCCTGTAGCGCGCCTCGTCGGCACGGCGCTTGGCAGCGGCCTCGGCACGGTCCGTCGTATCCGCCAGCGTGCCGAATAAGCCAGCGGCTTTCCCGTCTGGAGTCTTCCAGATCTGCCCCCTGCCTTCGGCATAACCTGTAGAGCCATCGGGCCGGCGGAAACGGTACTCCACCATGTAGGGCTGCTCGGAAGTCATCGCCTCGCGCGCGACACGCCGCACAGTCTCGCGGTCATCGGGATGCACCAGCGCCGCGAAATCGGGGAAGCGGAGCTTCGTTCCCGGCGGCAGACCGAGAATCCTGTAGGCCTCTTCGGAGCAGGTGAACTCATCCGTATCCTGGTGCCAGCGCCAGGAACCCAGCCGGCCCAGCCGCTGCGCTTCCCGCAACTCCCGCTCACGCTCCAGCAGCAGCGCCTCAGACTCCTTGGCGCCTGAGATATCCGCATGCGAGCCCACCAGCCGCGTGGGGCGGCCCTGCTCATCCCAACAGGCCTTGGCACGGGCCATAACCCAGCGCCAGGTGCCGTCGCGGTGACGGATCCTGTATTCGACTTCATAGGAGGGTGCACGGTGGGCAAGATAATCGTCCAGCGCATTCTTCACGCGGGGCAGGTCGTCTGGATGCACACGCGAAGACCAGGCTTCCGAGGTATCCGGTATCTCCTCCGCACGGTAGCCGAGAATCTCTTTCCAGCGCGAACTGTAGACAACCTGTCCGGTGGCGGCATCCCAATCGAACAGTCCATCGTTGTTGGCGGCCAGGGCAAGCTGCCAGCGCTCGCGCTCATTCCGGAGGTCCACGGTGAGCCGCTCTGCCGTCCTGCGGCTGCGGGCAACGCGTGACCAAACCAGAAAACCCAACACTGCGGCAACCGCCGCGGGAAGGATCAACATTCCGGTCTGAGCCGCACTTGTTGCCATGCTTTATTGTAGGTACGGCCTCAGCTTGAAAGAGCAGATGGTAAAAATTTCCGTTAGACTGGACATCGACATGGAATACACAGAACCGTTTGCAGCAAATGGAGACTTGGTTCTTGCACTGCCCGCGCAATGCACTCCTGGAATTGGCAGCGTAATTTCGAACCCCGCCTCTTCGGAACTCATTGAAGGCATTCAGATCAAGCGGCTTGACCTGTGGCCGGATGACCGCGGGTATTTCCTCGAAATCCAGCGGATTGGGCGAGATCTGGCAGGGCACTTCCCCCCTGAGACGACCCAGGTTTCCGCCGCACTGAGTTATCCAGGCACCATCAAAGCCTTCCACTTTCACCTCTTCCAGACCGATTGCTGGACACCGGCGGCAGGCTTGTTTCAGGTCGTACTGGTGGATTTCCGTGTCGGCTCTCCAACTTTCGGTAAGAAAAATACGATGTATGTGGGAAATCTGAGGCCCTGGCAGATTCTTATTCCGCCCGGCGTGGGACACGGCTACAAAATCATCGGCCAGGACCCCGCCATGCTGGTCTATCTCACCAACTGCTTCTACAACCCCAAAGACGAAGGGCGCGTCGCTTACAACGACAAACAAATTGCATACGACTGGGAGCTCCAACACAAATGAAACTGATTGTTACCGGCGGTGCCGGCTTCATCGGATCTGCGTTCGTGCGCATGACCGTCTCCAGCGGACTGGCGTCCGTAGTAAATCTGGACAAACTGACCTATGCGGGGAATCTCGCCAACCTCGCGCCCATTGACAGTTCCCCGCTCTACCGGTTTGCCCACGGCGATATCTGCGACGCGGAGTTCGTGGCGAATCTGATCGCAGAAGTGCAGCCCGATGCCATTGTGCACTTCGCTGCGGAATCACACGTGGACCGCAGTATTCTTTCCCCCGCACCGGTCTTCGAGACTAACCTGCGCGGCACCTTCACACTGCTGGAAGCCGCACGCCAGTTGAAAGTGCCCCGCTTCGTGCATGTTTCCACGGATGAAGTTTACGGCAGCATTGATGAGCCGCATGACGCCGACGAAGATTATCCCCTCCGTACGGCCAGCCCCTATTCCGCCTCAAAAGCCGGCAGCGATCTCCTGGCGCTCTCGTACTACACCACGTACAAGATGCCCGTGGTGGTCACCAGAGCCTCCAACAACTATGGGCCCTATCAGTTCCCTGAGAAGCTCATTCCGCTGATGATTTCCAACGCCCTTGCCGGACGCCGCCTCCCTGTCTACGGCGACGGGCAGCAGGTGCGCGACTGGCTTTATGTGGAAGATCACTGCCGGGCCATCCAAAGCGTCTTGGCCAAAGGCCGTGAAGGCCAGATCTACAACATTGGCGGCTCCTGCGCACTGCCCAATCTGGAAGTGGTGAAGCGCATCATCAAAGCCACCGGGCAGGACGAATCACTCATCGAGTGGGTGAAGGACCGTCCGGGTCATGACCGCCGCTACGCCATCACCAGCGACAAAGTTTCGCGTGAAACCGGCTGGGAACCGCAGATGGACTTTGAAGCCGGACTGCAGTACACCATCGACTGGTACAAGACGAACCAGGCCTGGATGGACGCCGTCCGCAGCGGGGAATATCAGGATTATTACCGCAAGAACTACGCCGGACGCGCTGGCGGGGCGGCTTCCGAATGAAGGGGATCATCCTTGCGGGAGGCAGCGGCACCAGACTCTACCCGCTGACACTGGCGGTCAGCAAACAGATGCTGCCCGTCTATGACAAGCCGATGATCTATTACCCGCTCTCCACGCTGATGCTGGCCGGGATACGGGACGTGCTGATCATCTCCACACCGGCTGACCTGCCCAACTTCAAACGGCTCCTGGGCGACGGCTCCGCCATCGGCATGAACCTGCAATATGCCGTGCAGCCCACGCCGGATGGTCTGGCGCAAGCCTTCATCATCGGCGAGGAATTCATCGCGGGCGGCCCGGCATGCCTCATTCTCGGGGACAACCTGTTTTACGGCCAGGGCATGGTGGAAATGCTCCGCAAAGCGGCCGCCATCCAAACCGGCGCGAACATCTTCGGCTACTGGGTGAGTGATCCGGAACGCTACGGCGTGGTGGAGTTCGACAGCACCGGCAAGGTCCTTTCGATTGAAGAAAAGCCCACCGCCCCGAAATCAAATTACGCCGTGGTTGGTTTGTATTTCTATGATCACCGGATCACGGAGATCGCCAAGACCATCAAGCCTTCCCCGCGCGGGGAACTCGAAATTACGGATATCAACAACGTCTACCTGGAACTGGGAGACTTGCAGGTTTCACAACTCCGCCGCGGCGTTGCATGGCTCGATACCGGGACCTATGAGTCACTGCTGCAAGCCGGGAATTTCATTGAAACGATTGAACTCCGCACTGGCTTGAAGATCGGGTGTATTGAAGAAATCGCATTTGAAAATGGCCTGATCAACAAAGAACAACTGGCAGCGCGGGCGAAGACTCTGGGGAAAGCCGATTACGCCCAGTATCTGCTGCGGCTGGCCGGACAGAAGCGGTAGCCGGAAAAACAAAACGGCGGAACCCGATGTGAGTTCCGCCGTTCATGATCTTGGCTGGGAGACAGGGATTCGAACCCCGATACGCAGATCCAGATTCTGCAGTCCTACCGTTGGACGATCTCCCAAGATTCAGCCCGCGATGCGCGTTGACCGCTGCGTCAGGGCGAACTTTTAGTTTACAACGACACCCCCCGTGATGCCAAGAGACCTCTCACGGAAGCTGCACAAAAGCGCACAGGGGCTCTAACCCGGAATTCTCACCAATATTAGGCAAAAGGCCGTCTGATCTGGCATAACTGGTTTGTCTAGAACGAGTTGAGTCAGAGAGGAGAACGGCCTTTGCTATGACAGAGTGTATCCAAGAACGGTTCGGATTTGA